>JAICXB010000082.1 GCA_025980765.1 Terriglobales bacterium | reverse complement strand
CGCCGTGGCAATGGTGATGCCGCGCTCGCGCTCTTCCGGCGCGTTGTCGATCGAATCGAACGAGCGGAACTGGATCTTCGGGTTGTGCTTGGACAACACCTTGGTGATCGCCGCCGTCAGCGTCGTCTTGCCATGATCGATGTGCCCAATCGTGCCCACGTTCACGTGCGGTTTGCTGCGGTCAAATTTCTCTTTCGCCATTTCCTTTTAGCTCCCAGCTGCTAGCTTCTTAGCGCTAGCTTGAACCTGTAATCACTCATATCGGTACAGCTTCGCGTATTTAGCCCTCAGCGCAGCAGGAATTTCCTCGATTCTGGTGAGATAAAACTCACGAATCAGCCCCTGATCTGACAGGCTCAACTCGGAAAACAATTCTTCGCAGGACCTAGCCAATGCCGCGCCCGGCAACTGCTCAAAGACTCGTTCCCGCAGAATCCCCTCAAACTCTCGCACGCGCAATCCAAAGCGCTTCACCGAGTGCAGGAATTCGTTGCTGTAGAGCCCAAGAGCGTTCTCGATCGCCCGTTGCAACTCGGCAAACACCTGCTTGTTTTGAACCTCAATCTGCGCTTGTGTGAACATCGTGTCCTCGGTTTCGAGTTTCAAGTTTCCAGTTTCAAGCAAAACCACTCTCGCGACGCTCGTCTTGCAACTCGAAACCTGAAACTAGAAACCCGAAACCGCTTTCCTGGAGCGGGAGACGGGAATCGAACCCGCGACCAACAGCTTGGAAGGCTGTGACTCTACCACTGAGTTACTCCCGCTAAAGCAAGCTGCTAGCGGCTGGCTTCCAGCCGCTAGCGATCTAAACTGCGTTTATCAGCCAGCTCACCGATCCGAATCAGAATCCAAAACCTGCGCGTTGTCTCGTTCCTGCTCGGCTTCATGCTTCATTCGCGCAGCGTGAGTGATGGTGCGCAGCGCCAATAAACCCAGGATTGCGAATGTCACTAACCGAATCTTGTCCGGCTGCATGGTGCGCCATGCGAGCATTCCCAGCACTACGTAGGCGACCAATGCCAAAATCAACCGCAAATTACTTCGCACAAATCACGATATTTCTGGTGCACAGGGGAGGATTCGAACCTCCGTAGCTCCAAGGAGCGGCAGATTTACAGTCTGCTGCCATTAACCGCTCGGCCACCTGTGCAGAAAAACTGGAGCCGATGACCAGGATTGAACTGGTGACCTCTCCCTTACCAAGGGAGTGCTCTACCAACTGAGCTACATCGGCGGACTAGCTGCTGGCTATTATCTGCTAGCTTCTAGCTAAACTTTGTCCTAAACGCCCACAGATGTTGAAATCCAACCTTCGCCGAAAGCGCAGAAAACCAGCAGCTAGGAGCCAGTAACTAGCAGCTTGATGTTCGAAGAGACTTTCTGGAGGTGTATTCCTCTCGAGCAGGTGTACTTCTAAGCCGTTCAGCGCAGCCGGCCGAACTCAAAACTGGAGCTGGCGAAGGGATTTGAACCCCCGACCCTCTGATTACAAATCAGATGCTCTACCAGCTGAGCTACGCCAGCCAACTTATGCGTGCCCAGCATCGCGAATAACCGCTCCCGCCGCTACCGCAACGGTACTGTGGACACTCAGACCCGCGCCCGCACTGCGGGCCAAAGTCTAGAGTTTAGCATCGGGTAAGCAGCCATGCAAGACGCGTCCAGTGCGCCAATCGATACCTTTGATATGATTTTGCGCAGCCACCTTGCGCACGCAACCTCATTCGCCTTCGGCTGCTCGTGATCTTATCCGATCCGCCCAGCGCCAATTCAAGCCCAGCATCGAGCGGATAGAGCTCTCAAAGCCCGTATGACGCGCGCTCAACGCAGGACTTTTACCGTCACTCTGATCGTCCTGATCCTCATCGGACTGGTCGCAGCTGCGGTTCTTTTGCGGCCCCACGCCGCCCCCGAGCCGGCGCGATTGCTTCCCGAAGCGGACGGAATCCTTTATGCCAACCTCAAGCCGTTGCGCGCATTCGTGAATTTCGACCAAAAACAGCCGAGCTGGACGCCCGAATACCGCAATTTCGTGCAGCAAACCGGGATCCGACCAGAACGCGATCTCGACCAAATCGCCTTCGCGATCCACTCTCCGCGCGAGCCGGGCCGGGAAACTCGCTTCAGCGAGGTCATGGTGGGCCGCTTTGACTCACTCCGACTCGCCGATTACCTGCGCGGCATCGCCCACGGACGCGAGATTTACCGCAATCATGAGATCTTTCTGATCCCCTATGAAGACCGAACGGTTCGCGCAACCATCCTCAGTTTGGACATGGTAGCCGCCTCCAACACCGGCGATCCCGCACAAATCGATCATATTATTGACCAATTCAGCCGCGTGCCTTTCGCCGCCGCCGGTCCGGAACTGCTCCAGAAGTACTATTTGCATGTTCCGTTAGGCGCCATTTCGTGGTTAATAACCTCAGTCGAGCCGCCAAAAAACATCGCTTTAGGTGACAATTTCGGCATCTTGCCGCTCCTGCAACAGGTCTTTGGTGGCGGAGTCGTGGTCGCATCGGTGCGCTATAACGGCAATCTGCTGCTCCGGGCCGACTCCTTTCTCAAAGGCGAAGCGCTCAAAGATCGCGCCGAACAACTCAACAATCTGCTTTCGTTTTATCGCGCCAGCGAACAGCAAACCCGCCCCGCCAATCCCGATCCGGCGATGGATGCCGCATTGAACAGCCTGAAACTCGAGCAGAAGAGCGACCGCCTGGAGCTGACCATGTCGATTCCCAAAGAGCTGATCGAAAACCTGTTCGAACCGCCCACAGAACCGGAGCCAGTACCGCCTAATCCGCCGCCGGCGGCTCCCAGGAAAAAAGGCCACAAAACGCGATGAGAAATTTACACGGAAGGATCCGCCTTTCCTCATCGACCGTGGATTTACAGATTCTCTGATGATATACTCTATTGCAAGTATATCCGAGGCATTTCATGCAAGTCGCAAAATGGGGAAACAGTCTGGCAGTTCGACTGCCGGCCGCGGTGGTGGAGGCTCTGGGACTTAAGGAGGGAGACCAGATCGAGATCCATATCGCCGGCGAGCGCCGATTTGAAGTGGGGCGTGACAGCAGCCGCCGGCGCGCCATAGAACGGCTGCGCAAATTGCGGCGTCCACTGCCGCCCGGTTTTAGTTTTGTCAGAGACGATGCCAATGCCCGCTGAGGCATTCTTTGACACGACAGTCCTGATTTATGCGATTTCAGCGAACGATCCAAAGTGCGCAATCGCTGAACGGATTCTAGAGCGAGGCGGAACTGTCAGTGTGCAAGTGCTCAATGAGTTCGTCGCCGTGTCCCGGCGAAAACTGAGAATGAGTTGGGAAGAGATTGTCGAGGCATCGTCCGCAATCCGAGCCTTATGTGGCCCGCCCGTTCCCATATCGGTCGAGATCCACGATTCCGGAATTGATATTGCGCAACGGTACGGTCTTCACATCTATGACGCGCTGATTGTGGCGGCGGCGCTTGATGCCGGCTGCGCAATTCTCTATTCGGAAGATATGCAGGACGGCCAAAGCATCAATCACCTCACCATTCGCAACCCTTTTACCAAGTCTCACAATCGATAAAAGCAACTGCGCACCGAACAGAGGACGTTGGGTCTCACCCTGTGCCCTGCGGCGGTGAAAGTCATTCCTTAGCCACAAAGGGCACTAAATAGCACGAAGTCCATTGAGAGTTTCTTCTGAGAGCTTTCCTCCGTGTCCTCCCTGTTAAGAATTCCTGCCTTTCGGAAGGCCGCGACGCGCGCGGTTGCCGCTCAGCAGGGCAATGGTCTATTCTGCGCGACTGGGGCGGAACAGGGTCGGCCGCATGAAGATCCTTCTTTTGTCGATGCCGGACTCCTTCGAGCACATGCCCAGCATTGCTGTGCGCATGCCCAATGGCGCTCTCACGTCGCTCGCGGGAAATGTCGATGCGCATCACCAGGTCGCTGTCGCGGACCTGATTCTGGCGCAACGTTGCGTTCGCGAAACCGTGCAGCGCCTGATGGCGCAGTGCAATCCTGATCTTGTCGGGCTTTCGGTAATGACGTTTCAGCGCGCGACCGCGCTGCGCATCATCGCTCTCGCGCGCCTGCTCAAGCCCGGCGTGCGCATCGCCGTCGGTGGATACGATCCCAGTCTCGCTGCCGATGCCTATACTGACCCGACCGCCGGGGTGGACTACATCGTGCGCGGCGAAGGTGAGATCACTTTTCGGGAACTGTTGCGCGCGCTTGAAAGCCAAACAGACCTCGCCGCAATTCCCGGACTCTCTTATCAGGAAGACGGCTGCTGGCATCACAATCCCGACCGCGCTGTGCATACGCTAACCAGCGGAGAGATTCGCCTACCCAAGCGAAGCGCTCGCGTGCTTCGCGGCTACACCTTTTTAGGCCGGCAGATCGACGTGATCGAGACCTCGCGCGGATGCACCTTCGATTGCAGCTTCTGCTCGATCATCGAGATGCGCGGCCGCAATTTTCATACCTATTCCTTTGACCGGGTGCTCGACGATATTCGCGATGCGCGCGCTCACGGCGCCCGCGCCATCTTCATCGTCGATGACAACATCACGCTGGACGTGCGACGCTTTGCCGCGCTCTGTCAGGCGTGAGCGGCTCCCCAATAGTTAATACAGTTTGAGAGCGAGTCTTCGGCAAAATCCTATGAAGGAGGATGGAGCCGAATGAAGCGTAAGCGATTCTCGGTCGAACAGATCGTGGCGATCGTGAAGCAGGCGGAGCTGGGGATG
>JAICXB010000002.1 GCA_025980765.1 Terriglobales bacterium | reverse complement strand
TCACAACTCCGACCTTCGTCGTTCCGAGCTCGACCCCTGGCTCCATCAGTACAACTGGCACCGTCCGCATGCTAGTCTGGCCAACGCTCCACCCATCAGTCGCTCCGGCCTCGATGGGAACAACGTGTTGACACACCACAGCTAGCCGCTTCCGTAAGGCCGGGGATCATCGAGGCGCGGAGCGCCGCCAGAATTTAGCCCATGGCGCGAGCCATGGGTTTAGTGTCCCCCTCCAAGATCCTGAGTCCCGGAGGGACGTCACAATTTTGTCCATGGCGTGAGCCATGGGTAACGAACTGGCGACACTCATCCGAGAACGTATTTTGGATCGTAGTCCACACCATATTTCTTGAGCAGGGCAACAAACTCCTGCTCGAAGCTCCTGCGTTTGTGGTGTTCGGGCTGCCGCTGAATGTAACTGACCACGGCATTCAACTGCGAATACCCGATGCTGAATGCGCCGTATCCGGTCTGCCAGGAAAATTTGCAGCCGTTCTCGCGCATCCAGCGCGACGAGTTTGACTTGAGGTTGCGCATAACGGTGGCTAGGGTTAACGTTGTCGGCAGAGCAAACAGGACATGCGCGTGATTTGCGATTCCGCCTACTGAAATCATGCGTACCCCGTCTTTCTTCGCTGTTGCGCTCATATACGCCCACAGGCGCGGTTGCATGTCTTCGCGGATGAGATTGCGGCGCTCTTCCGTGCTGAAGGTGCCATGAACCAGAATCTGTGAATACGAATGACTCATGTGTGCCGTCCCTCCGGGACTCAGAATATTTGGATCGACATTGTACCCACGGCTGGCGCCGTGGGCTAAATTCTGGCGGCGCTCTGCGCCTCCAAGACGCGGCAGCTGGCGGCTGGAAGCTTCTTACCGGCTCAGCTGCTGGGCCATGTCCTGTTGCAATTGGCCATAATCTTCATGAATTGAAGATTTGAGCGCTTCTTCCGGGCTTTGCCCCTCGCCCAAATAGCGCAGGGCGCTGGTCAGGCCAGCCATGCCGAACTTGTCGCGAATGTACTCCGTGTAGGCCAGGGACTCGGCGTAGGCAATCGCTGCCTGCCTGGGATTGAATCCCATGAAGCTGCCGTCCAGGAGGTTCAGAGGCGCTTGATTGCCCGACGCGAACAATCTTGCTAAGCCTGCCCTGTACTGCGCCGAGGTTTTGGGTTCCATCATCTGAGCAATGCCTTCATTCAACCAATGCGGGCAGCGTCCAGCCGCCGCCTGATTGATGAATGAGTGGGTCAACTCATGCTTTAACACGCGCGAGAGGTCGGGAGTGACCTGTGTGAGTCCTTCCACCGGGATGCGCAGCTTGCCATCGTTGAGAGCGCCGCTCCAGCTCGGCGCCTGCGTGACGTCAAAATATGCCTGATTTGCATACAGGACCACCGTGATCGCGTCTCGAGGAGTCACATTCAGCTCCGAAACCAGATCGTCGTAGTGGCGCTCCAGGGTCTCGAGCAGCTGTTTGCGAAACGCCAATGAAACCTGGTCGCCTTCGAAGCGCATATTGAAGTGGGTGCTGCCGTCGAGGTGGAATTTCAATTCTGCGTTCGCCTGGCGGGTGACGGTGCTGAGGTAATGCTCCAGTTCCGGATCGGGAGAGGAGCTCAAGTCTTTCGCGAGTTGAAACTGGTCAAGAGCATTTTGCAGTTCGTCATTGTTGTAATACGCGACGCCGAGCAGCTTGTGCAGCGCAGCGAACTTCGGGGCCTTGCGCACTGCGTCTTCCGCATAGGATTCTGCGACTGCGGCGCGATCGGTCTTGAGCAGCAGCCAGGTGTTCCACGCCATTACTGCCGGTTCATCCGGCATCAGGTCAACAGCACGTTGCATGTTGGCGCGCGCTTCGTCCGATTTTCCTTCCTGCTGCTGTTCTTCCGCCATTGCCACCAGTGCAGCGGCGAGAGCGCGTTTGTCGCCATCTTTCGCGAGCTCGGCCAGCATTTCCGCGGTCACCTTGCCCTTGGGCACTTCTGCAAATTGCCCCTGATCTACCTGCGGCCTGGCTACGTCGATCGTGCCTGAGCCCAGTCGCTCGGAACTTGGAGAGCCAACACCGGTGTCTATATGATCGATCGAGGATTTCAGGATGGCATATGTGTCATCGCCGACGTTGTACTCCACGCGGGTTCCGTCATCGTGGACGGAATCGGCGAGGATGGCCCGGCCATTCTTCAGGTGAATGGTGTCAGCGGCGGCGAGGCTGGAGAAGACGCACAGCGCGATGGCGAATCGGCGACTCAATGCCCGAGATTCTAGCAACACAGATTGCCGGCACACTCAGCCCGGGCCCGCGAAGATAGTCACCTTGGTAACCAGGCGGGCCGGATTTCAGCCCATTTTGGTGCTGTGCCTTTTGGCGCTGCAATCCTGTCTGGGATGGGCGCAAACCGCCACGAGCGCCAAGCCGGCGGCTCCCTCTGCCAGCACCGCGCTCTACCTGCATTTGCGCGACGCCGGCATGGACGCCACGAAGGTTTATCGCGTGCGCGATGCCGCCTTCGATCGCGAGGACCTGCACTTTTCTCTGAATGATGGCTGGCTGATTGCCGGCGAGACAGTCGCCGGCCGAGTCACCGCAGCGCTGTTTGTGGGCGATGGCGACGTTCTTCTGATCCCGCCCGATCAGGGGGAAAGATCTTCCCTGGCCCTGTTCACCGGGGCGGCCGTGCTGGAGGAGAAGTTCACTTCCGCTTATTTCCGCTTCTTTGACGACCGGTTTTTTGAGCAACTGTCGCCCGGACTGCGCCAGGACTCGAATCCCGAATTGGTAGAACAGTCCACTGGGGTGATGAAAGACCTGTCGCAAAGCGACGCGCTCAGGCTATTGCTGGCTTACGTAAACACGCCGGCAAGCGGCCCGAGCAGCGAACGTTACCTGCATGCCCGGATTAGCGGGGTGGTGCATGGGTTGTTTGACGTGTTTTACGACGAAACCGCCGCCGAGCAAATCAGCGCGGGGCAAATTGCACACGCTCGAGGCGGCGCGACCTATTACAACCTGTGGACGTCGTTTCAGTCGCGGTCGCATCGTCAACGCGCGCCTTCGCCTCCGCCGGCGCATGCCAGCAGCTTTCGCATCAAGGCGAATGTTCGCCCGCCGGACTCGCTGGATGGCGAGGTCGAGGTGGAACTCGCGGTGTCAAGACCAGACATGCGCGGGCTGATTTTCGAATTGTCGCGCTACCTGAAAGTCTCGCGCATCACCTGGAACGGGCAGCCAGTCGAGTTCCTGCAGAACGAGGCGCTGGAGGGCTCCAGCGTCGCACGCAAGGGCAACGATGTGGTGGCGGTGATCCTGCCGCGCGCTCCAGTTATGGGAGAAAAGATCAAATTGGATTTCTCCTATTCCGGTTCGGTGCTCTCCGACGCCGGCGGGGGACTGCTCTATGTGGGCGCCCGCGGGACGTGGTATCCCAATTTGGGACTCGACATGGCGAGTGTCGATCTTGAGTTCCACTGCCCCCCGGAATGGACCCTGGTGGCCACCGGCAAGCGGACCAAACTAGAGAACGTGGCCGGGCAGCAGGTCTCACACTGGATCTCGGAACGTCCCATTCCGATTGCCGGCTTCAATTTGGGACACTATCAGGAGTCGGAGGTGCGGGCGGGCAAGGTGGAAGTTGACAGTTATGCCGCATCGGGGGTGGAGCGCGGCTTCGCCGCCCCGGCGCGCACCATTACCGAGCCCGCGCCGACTTTGCGCCGCCCCGGCCAGCGGATCCAGGTGCAAGTGCCGGGGCTGCCTCCCAAGCCCGCGGGACAAGTCGTCGCCGAAGAAGCGGCAGCAGCCATCGACTATTTAAGTCCGCGAATCGGAGCATTCCCTTACAGCACATTGGCGCTGACGCAGATGCCCGGGCCCGAAAGTCAAGGATGGCCCGGCCTGGTATTTCTTTCCAGCTATGTCTTCGTTCCGCAACAAGAGCGTCCGGCCGCCGCAGATGCCGCTTTTGACAAGCTTCTGTTTAACACGCTTATGGCGCGCCATGAAACCGCCCACCAGTGGTGGGGCGACTCGGTGTACTGGACCACCTACCGCGACCAGTGGCTTTCAGAGGCGCTGGCCAACTACTCCGCGATGCTCAGCTTCGAGAGTGAGGACGCGAAGGATTTTCGTCAGGTGCTGAACTACTATCGCGCCAAGCTGGCGCAGAACAGTCCCGAGGGCAAGCACAACTATGAAGCTGGACCGGTGACGCTTGGGTACCGGCTCAACTCATCGGCATTTCCGCTGGGATACGATCTGATCTGCTATGGGCGCGGCACTTGGCTCGTGCACATGCTGCGCGAACTGTTTCGAGATGGCAGCGGATCAGACGAATTGTTCTTTTCCGTTCTGCGAGGGCTCCAGCGCGATTTTTCCGGCAAGCAGATGAGCACGCAAGACCTGCAGCAGGCGTTTGAGCGGGTGCTGCCGAAATCGCTCTATTACGAAGGCAAGCCATCACTGCAATGGTTCTTCGATGGCTGGGTGAACGGCACGGCCACGCCGCGCTATGAGCTCTCGGGCTTACACCTCCAGATGAAAGGCGGCGGACTCCACGCTACGGCCAAACTCTCGCAGATGGATGCTCCCGAGGAGCTGGTGACAGCGGTGCCGGTGTATGCCGAAACGGGAAAGGGCAAATTGCGTTTTCTTGCGCGAGTGTTTGCCGATGGCCCGGAGACCTCCATCTCGCTGAAGGTGCCGGCGGGCACGCGCAAACTCGTGATCGATCCGCACCAGTCGATCTTGACCGCACCATAAAGCCGGGTTACCCGCGGATTCAATCAGTACCGCCCGCGGTAGCGGGCGGGTCTGCGAGTGGCACCCATCTGCTACCGCAGATGGCACTCATCACGCAGGCCGAAGACACTCCGACTGCGGCGTTCCTGGCGAGGGTATTTTCGAGAATCTTGAGGGCGGCTAGAGGTCCGCGGCGCGGGCCTTGTCTTCGATCGCCATGTCTTTGAACTCGCTCGAATCGAAGACTTCTCCGCATTCCTGGCACTCTACAAATTCCGCGTCTTCCTCGCGCGCGACTACACGCACCCGAGGATGCTTGCAGACTTGTTCCATGCTGATTCTCTGAGGTGGAAACTTCGCAGGTGGTGTGGGATGGATAGTGCTCATACTCCGGGAATTTACGTATGGTTTCGGGTGATTTTAGCCTCAGTTATTCGCTTGTCAAGCGTCTAATTACGGCCAGCAGATTACGATGAGCGCGGAGGGGGAGAGAGTTGCAGAGAATAGCAATAGGGCGGAGAGAAGGTCGAAGGCCGTCGCTCGCACGAGTTTTGCGAAAGTCACGGATTTCACGAACATTCGATATAAGGAAATATCCGTCCGATGTGCCACATTCCCGGCATCTGTGCCAGCCTTTATTGTTGGTTCCAAAGGCCTTACGGCGCTTCTCAACTCAATCCCCGACCTTTTCTACTTCCACGAGGCAGGAATAGAAGGTTGGGCCGCCGCCCAGGTCGGTCAGCCGCTCCGAGGTCAGAGCGTTCACGCCTACGCCGTCGGGCATCAGCTTGCTCCAGTTGAGCCGAGTCGCGACTACCCCCGGCTGCACGGCTCCGTCGACCAAAGCCCGGAGTCGCACTTCGCCACGGTCATTGAAGATGCGGACCGCATCGCCGGTTCCGATATCGCGCAGATCGGCATCGACGGCGCTCATTTCCAGGCTGTTCATTTTGGGCTCAAGCGGCTGCACCGAGGAGACATTGCAGAATGACGAGTTGAGAAAATTGTCGGCCTTGCGCGCCAGCAGCTCCAGCGGATATTTGCGAGCCTGCTCGGAATGCCGCGACTCGGTGGGCGCTAGGAACTTCGCCACCGGATCTAAGCCGAGCTGTACGAGATCTTCGTTGTAGAGCCGAGCCTTGCCGTCTGCCGTAGCAAAACCTCCTTGAGCAAAGGGAACAAACTCCGGCGCGCCCAGCTTGAGGCGCACATGCCCGTCGCGTTCCAATTGCTCGCGCGTGATCCCTTGCAGCCATGGATCGGACGAATTCAGCGCGCCGTCGATCATCTCGTCCACCGTCTCGCGGAAACAAGGCTCATCGAAGCCCATGTGCTGCGCCAGTTCGGCAAACATCCGCACATTGCTTTTGGCCTCACCGATTGGGGCGATCGCTTGATTCGAGATCTGCAGATAATAGTGCCCGTATGCGTTCTGCAGGTCCTTGTGCTCGAAGAACGTGGTCGCGGGCAGAACGATGTCGGCGTAGTCGGTGGTATCGCTGAAGAACTGCTCGTGCACCACGGTGAATAGATCGGGACGACACAATCCCCGCACCACGTCATTGTGATTGGGCGCGATCGCCGCCGGATTAGAGTTGTATACAAAGATCGCTTTCACCGGCGGATGGTCCAACTTCGTTAACGCGCGCCCCAGTTCGGCCATATTTACCACTCGCGCTGTGCGGCCAAGCGGGCTGCGCTGCATCAAATCGGGACGCTCGAGAAAATCCTTGTTCAGCTTGAATGCGCCGCTGGTCGAAAGTTGGATTCCCCCGCCGGCGTGCTTCCATGCTCCGGTGATGCACGGCAGCATGGTGATCGCGCGAATCCCGGTGCCGCCATTCTGACTGCGCTGCACGCCATAGTTCACGCGAATCGCCGCAGGTGCGGTAGTGGCATATTCGCGCGCCAGCTTCACGATGTCTTCGGCGGGAATCCCAGTCCACTCGGCAACGCGATGCGGCGGATATTCCTGCGCGCGCTTTGCCAGTTCTTCAAAGCCGTGCGTGTACTTTGAGACGTAATCAGCGTCGTGCAGATTCTCGGCAATGATTACGTGCATTAAGCCGAGTGCCAGTGCCGCATCTGTTCCCGGATTGATCGGCAGGTACCAGTCGGCGCAATGCGCGGTGCGCGTGCGATAAGGATCAATCACCACCAGCTTGGCGCCCTTGCGCCGCGCCTCCTCAATGAAGGGCCATAGATGCACATTGTTGCCGTGGATGTTCGCGCCCCAGGCAATGATGTACTTCGCTTTCGCAAACAACTCGGTATCGGTGCCGATTTTGCGTCCGAGGACTGAGATCAGCGCTTCGCCGCCGGCGGTCGAGCAGATGGTGCGATCAAGCTGCGATGCGCCGAGGCGATGAAAGAAGCGCCGGTCCATCGATCCGTAGCCGAGCACTCCCATGTTGCCCGCGTATGAGTAAGGCAGGATGGCCTCTGGTCCAAAGCGTTCACTGATTTCTGAAAGGCGCTTCGCGATCTCCTGGTAGGCGTCTTCCCACGATATGCGCTCAAAGACTTCTGACGGACTCTCGCCATTGCGGACGCCCTTTCCCTTCGGCGCCGTACGGCGCATGGGATAGAGAACGCGGCCGGGCGAGTAAACGCGGTCGAGATACTTTGCTACTTTGGCGCAAAGAAATCCACGCGTCACCGGATGGTTAGGATCGCCGCGCAGACGCGTGGCGCGTCCGAGATCGTCAACCGAAATCAGCACGCCGCATGAGTCGGGACAGTCGTGCGAGCAAGCCGCATGGATTACTTTAGGCATGTTTCGCAACCATTATAAATTTTTCCGCAACTCCAGGACCGCTGCAGCGTCCAATAGCGTGATGATTCGGCTCTGCGAACTGGTAGGCAAATTCGAGTATTACCTCAGTTACTTTCCGTATTTTCCCCTATCGGCGATCCTGTAATAGTTCCTTCATGAGCTTTCTCCGGTCCATTTCGTCGATAGCAATGATGGCGCTGGTTGTATCAGCGGCGACGACGTCCCGGGCACAGATTTCGGCAATTGACGAAAACAGTTTCGCCAGTTCCCCAATTGATTCCAGCGGTGAGGCGATAAGTCTTCCGGTTTTGCTCCCGCATCTCTCTCCCGATCTGGCTCTAGCAACCTGCCAGCGCGCGCTCCAGGAGCAATCATCGGAGCTGGCTGGCTATACGGCGACAACCGTGATCGAAGCCGAGCTGACCGATTCGGCGCAGAAAGCCGAATTCGAGTTGAAACAACATTACGCCGCGCCGGGAATATTGCAATTCACGCCGATACACTCCAGCGGAGACGGTTTCGTTAAGTCGAATGTCATTGTCAGGCTATTGCAGTCGGAAGTTGAGCACGTGCAGAAGCGCGAGCAGTGGAAGACGGCAATCAACTTCGAGAACTACAAGTTCAGCTACAGGGGAAAGGCGCAACTGAACGGAACTGCCGCGCACGTTTACGAAGTGAAGCCGCGCCACAAACGCGTGGGCCTGTTCAAAGGACGCATCTACGTCGATGCCGGCGACGGCAGCCTCCTACGAGCGCAAGGCAGAATCGCGAAATCGCCATCATTCTTCATCAAGCGAATCGATTTTGTGCAGGACTATGCCACGATTGGCGGCTTCACCGTTCCCGTCCATCTGCATTCGGAAGCGCAAACGCGCATTGTCGGCAAAGCCGTGGTCGATGTGCTGCTGAAGGACTATCGCCCGGAGATCGCCTCGGCTTACAGCGACGAAGCTTCTGCTCGATCGATTTCCGACATTACAAAATAGTTTTGGCTTTGGCCTAGGTTGCCGGCAGCAGGCTGATCGTTCCGATACCGCCCTGGATATCGATGCGCAGAGTCACCGAAGATTTTCCATACGCCTGGTTCACGTAGTCGTCTCCATCTTTCTGCAGCCCCGGAGCATGGACCGTGCCGATTCCGCCGGTCGCGTGTACCTTCACTCCAACATCCTGCGGAAGGCGAATCGTCGCCGTGCCCACTCCGCCTTCGATGGTAGCGTCGAGATCGTGCTTCCACGGGCCGGAGAGGTTAGCATTAATCGTCCCTACCCCACTATGAACTTCGAGCCTTTCCAGCGGCAGGCCGACAAAATTCAGGTCCTCCTGGCCGGCTCCGGACTGCAACGTCAAATCCAGCGGGACATCGTTGTTCAAGCGCAGCTTCCAATTGTTCTCCTTGGAGCCGTAAAAGTGAGTTTCATGCTCGTTCTGCGTGATGGTAAGAAAACCGTCGGTTCCGGAGGCGTTGTATGAGACGGCGGGCTTGCCTTCGCGCTGTTGATAATCGAAGTCGGCCTGCAGGAGTTTCTCGGCTCCGCCCGAGATCTCAAGATTCCCTGCGGGCATTTCCACTCTCATCGTGAGTTTTTGTGCCCCTTGTCTATCGACTCCGACCGACTCATGTTCCAGCTTGCCGCGTCCGAAGCCGCGGCTGACGGCGAGCGCGCACACGATCACCAGGATGATGATGGCGACCTCCGGTCCGTTGATCCACGCCCGTGCTCCGGTGATTCCGGCATTGCGCGCCTGATAGTAGTCCCAAATTTTGCCCAGACCGATGAAAACCAGGATCAGCGGCCAATAGCGGCTGAGCACGCCCCAGGCGTCCACGCCGGGCCGCAGGTTGGCGTACAGGAACAAGGCTCCAATTGCGATCAAAATGAGTGCCCCCACCATGGAACGACGGCCGGGCTGCGCCATGAATAAGCCTCCTTTGCGTGAACACTATGACACTCCGGAATACGCGGCCTGCAAAGCTTCGGTTCCATCCCTCCAGTTTGGCCAGTGAGGGAATTTGCTTTGACGAATCAAACTTTATTGTGCATTCTCCTGCTATGGTGAGCGCCGAAATGAAACGCCTGATGCACAACTATCCGAAAATTTACCTTGCCTGTCATCGCCGGCACCTGCGCGATGATGAGAGTGGACGCCTGCTCACGCAGCACCAGGCCGGCATTCTCGATCATCTGGAAACCGACAAGCCGATCATCCTGTCAGAACTCGCTCGGCACATGAGCGTTACCGAGTCGACAATGTCGATCAATGTGGCGAAGCTGCGGCGCAAAGGATACGTGAAGCGACTGCGTGACCGGAATGACCGCCGCCGCACCGCCCTGACGCTTACCGCCGCAGGCGCGCGTGTGAAAGAACAAAACTCGGTTTTGGATCCAGACCTTGTGATCGAGTTGCTCTTGCTGATGAATCCTGAAGATTTGCACAGCGCGCTACAGGGCATGGAACTGCTGGCGCAAGCCGCGGAAAAACTCATGAGCACACGCCCGCTGCGCCGGAGGTCAGCATGAAAATCGCGCTGATCGCAATTGCTGTGGTGGCAGTGTTGATCCTGCTGATCGCCGGGATCGGCGCGCTCTTGCCGCAGCGTCACGTTGTGAGCCGGACGGCAGAATTCAACAGCTCCGCCGAAAGAATCTTTCCATTGATTGCCGGGCCGCAGACCTGGCGCACCGACCTGCGCGAATCAGTCCAGGTCCCCGATGCTTCGGGCCGCCAGCGCTTTCGGGAAACCGACCGGTCCGGCGAGAGCATTACATACGAAGTTCTGGAGTCGCGACCGCCCCGGCTGCACAAGATACGCATTGCGGAGCAGAATCTTCCGTATGGTGGCACATGGATTTATCAGATCGAGCCACAGCCGGCCGGTTGTCGTTTGACGATCACGGAAGAGGGCGAGGTCTACAACCCTGTCTTTCGCTTCGTCTCCCGCTTCATTTTGGGACACACTCGCACCATTGACAGCCATTTGGGAATGCTGGCGAGGGCGCTGGGAGAAGAGCTGAAGCTGCGAGAGTAAGAACCTAGGCAGTGGCGCGCATGACCATCGGCGCGCGGCTGGCTTTTCTGACTTCGTTGACCTCTACTGCAACGGCTGCGAGTTCCTGTCTGTAAAGATCGAGCTTTCGTGGGTCGGTCTCACACCTGACCAGCGTGCTCAACGCCTTGAGCTTCTGTTCCAACATTACGAGTTCAAACGAGGGGCCCTGTGACTTCATGCAGAAATTGTATGCCGACTGCAGCGAAAATGGTGCGCTCAAAAGAATCTTAGGCCGGCTGGATTAGGGGGATGCAGACTCATCGGTTCAGCTAGAAGCCAGCAGCTAGTAGCTAGCAGCTGGTTTTCACACCTGCATCACTTCTTTTTCCTTCTGCTTGCTCATCTCTTCCATCTTCTTGATCTCGTCGTCGGTAAGCTTCTGGATCTCATCAAGCGACTTCTTCTCGTCGTCCTCGGAAATCTTCTTGTCCTTGAGCGCCTTTTTGATCAGTTCGTTGCCGTCGCGGCGGATATTGCGGACTGCGGTGCGATGCTCTTCCAGCATTTTATGAAGATGCTTCACCAACTCCTTGCGGCGTTCTTCCGTCAGCGGCGGCACGGGAATGCGAATCATCTTGCCGTCATTTTGCGGATTGAAACCCATGTCCGATGTGCGCAGAGCTTTCTCGATTTCCTGCAGGGAACTCGGATCGAACGGCTGCACAGTGATGAGCTGGGCCTCGGGCGCATGTACCTGCGCAATCTGGTTCAACGGCATCTCGGAGCCGTAGTAGGGGACGCGGATGGTGTCCAGCATGTGCACGGAAGCGCGACCGGTGCGAGTGGACAACAGCGAATTGCGGAAGTCGCCTACGGCTTTGTCCATGCGCGTCTTCAGTTGCACGTGGGCTTCTTTCAATGCCGGAATTGCGGCCATTACTGAACCAGCCATCGCTTTGCTCCAGATTTGCCTCAGAAGGCGAGGCGTTGGATTTCGAAAACCCGTCATTATAAAGGAAGCTTCGCCGCAACTTCGCAGCACGAGGAGAATGCTAGATTGGCGTTGAGGAGTCATGCCAACGTCCATCGGAGAGAGCAATCGGCGAAGCACACCGGCTCCCGGCATTGGACGCTCGGCGACTCTGGTTGCTGCCGGCATCTTCCTGAGCCGCATTGCGGGACTGCTGCGGGACCGCGTCTTTGCCCACTATTTCGGGAACTCCGATGCGGCCGACGCTTTCCGCGCCGCCTTTCGCATCCCGAACTTTCTGCAAAACCTGTTCGGCGAAGGCGTGCTCTCCGCGTCGTTCATTCCCGTTTATGCAAGATTGCGGGCCGAGGCGAATGAAGAAGAAGCCGACAAGGTCGCCAGTGCGGTAGCTTCGCTGCTGATACTGATCACCTCAACCCTGGTACTGGCCGGAGTGCTGGCGACTCCGTATCTGATCGACGTAATCGCCCCCGGGTTCCACGGCGCGAAGCGCGAGTTGACCATTCGCCTGGTGCGCATCTTCTTCCCCGGCGCGGGACTGCTGGTGTTGTCGGCCTGGTGTCTGGGCATTCTGAACAGCCATCGCAAGTTCTTTCTCTCCTACGCCGCCCCGGTGGTTTGGAATGCAGCGATTATTACCACGCTTCTCATGTATGGAGGCCATCGGGCCCAGGACCCGCTGGCCATCGTGGTGGCCTGGGGAGCCGTAGTGGGCAGCGCGCTGCAGCTCGGAGTGCAGCTTCCGGTGGTGCTGCGTCTGGTCCGCAGGCTGCGTCCCATATTGGGAACGGGGCTCGCCAGCGTCCGCGAGGTGATTCGCAACTTTGTTCCCGTGCTCTTCAGCCGGGGCGTAGTGCAGGTGAGCGCCTATGTCGATTCGCTGATTGCCAGCTTCCTGCCCACCGGCGCGGTGGCGGCACTGGCCTACGCGCAAACTCTGTACACGCTGCCGGTGAGTCTGTTTGGCATGTCGGTCTCCGCGGCGGAGTTGCCGGCGATGTCGGGAGCGCTGGGCAGCGAAAGCGAAATTGCCGGGCAACTGCGTACCCGCCTGGGCAAAGGCGTTCGTCAGATTGCGTTTCTGGTGGTCCCCTCGGCGATGGCGTTTCTCGCCCTGGGCGATGTAGTCACGGCAGCCATCTATCAGTCAGGAAAATTCAGTCGTGCGGATGCGGTCTATGTGTGGGGCGTGCTGGCGGGATCGTCGATAGGACTACTCGCCTCGTCTTTGGGACGTCTTTACTCGTCCACCTACTACGCACTGCGAGACACGCGCACCCCGCTGCGCTTCGCCATCGTTCGCGTCGTGCTGACGACCGCCTTGGGATTGTTCTTCGCCCTGCGGCTTCCCGGCATGCTGGGCATCGATCGCAGTTGGGGAGTCGCCGGACTGACGGCTTCGGCGGGCCTGGCCGGCTGGGCGGAGTTCCTCTTGCTGCGCTGGCGACTGCATCAACGCATCGGCGCCGTGCCGGCGGCGACCGCATTCTTTGCCAAGCTGTGGACAGCCGCGGCTCTCTCCGCGGCCGCCGGATGGGGAATCAAGCTAATCGTCGGCCATCGACATCCGGTGCTCACGGCCATCGCGGTGCTCGTGCCTTACGGCGTTGTGTATTTTGGGGTAACGTCATTAATGGCAGTTCCCGAGGCAAGGATGGTATTAAGAAGAGTTCTGCCCCGGGGTTAACACGAAGGCCACGAAGGAAAATATAAGGTCAGAGAACTAGCCTGCATGTCTCACAAACCAGACGCGGATTTCGCGGATGAGACGCGGATCACGCGGATGGGATTGGGTAATTGGTGCTGGAGTAATCGGGAAGGAGTTGATTGTTGTCACCACACAATACAGCTCTCACCATTTTGCTTGGAATCCGCGTCACATCCGCGTGATCCGCGTCTGGTTTTCCCGTGATAAGAACGGGACTAGATTTTGCCGGTAGAAATGCGGACTAAAGCTAAAACTTACACACATTTATGAGCTCTCCGTGAACTTGGTTCAAGACTTCGTGACCTTCGTGTTAACCCGAGGCTTTCATTGACGCTTCCAAGTCGCTACTCCTATAATGTCTGTATCCGTACCCGCCAACAAATGGAGTTTCTGATACACCAATGACACGCAAGATTGTTTCCACCCTGTCCGTCGCACTGCTTTTTTCTCTAGGCACGTTCGCGCAAGCCGGCACCAACGCAGCCGCTTCCACCACCGCCAATCCCGTCGTGGCCGCGCCCAATAAAGTCGCCATCATCAACATCCAGGCGGCCATCGCCAACAGCAACGAAGGCCAGCGCGATCTCGAAGCCTTGCAGAAGAAATTCGAGCCCAAGCAGATCGAGTTGAAGAGCCTGAGCGACGAAGTCGACAACCTGAAAAAGCAGCTCGCCGCGCAGACCGACAAGCTCAACGATGAAGAGCGCACCAAGCGCGTGCAGGTAATCGACTCCAAGCAAAAGACCCTGCAGCGCAACCTGGAAGACGCGCAGAACGATTATCAGACGCAATCTAATGAGATCGCGCAGCGCATCGGCACCAAGGTGATGCAGGTGCTCGATAACTACGCCAAGGAGAATGGCTACGCGATGGTAATTGATGTTTCCACGCAGCAAAGCCCGGTGCTCTGGGCGGCGCAGTCGGTGGACATCACCAAGCCCATTATCGAAGCTTACAATCAGAAGTCGGGCGTGCCCGCTCCCACACCTGCAGCGACCAAACCTGCGGGCGCTACCGGAGTGACTGCCCCGCGGAGGCCGGCAAGCACGCTGCCGTCGGCTCCAAAACCGGCGTCAAGCACGACACCAAAATAAGGATTTAGTTCCAATTTTGTCGGGCCGCTCGCAATGGGCGGCCTTTTAATTTGTGGCGAATCCGGCGACGACGAACATTGAGCGGTGTCTGTTCTTTTGGATCGCGCATTCATTGCATTTCCGATTTGGTGTAGTCAGATCAAACAGGGCCTCCTGGTTTAGAACTGTCATTCTGAGCGAGGGCGAACGCCCGAGTCGAAGAACCCCCGCGATGTGTCCGCCGGATTGCGGCTTGGGGTTCAAATTGGGAATCCTCGCTGAAAGTGGTGGGCAGTATTGGCGCATTAAGCACTGTTGGGGTCCTTCGACTCGGGCGTTCGCCCTCGCTCAGGATGCCAGATTTAGGGAACGTTCCTGCCTTGCTTGGATTGCGGTAAATCGGAAAATGCGATCACGCGAGAAGGACCAGAATGTTCGCTGAAAGTCTGCTGGAATCGGCTCCGCATCCGAGACACCGTTCGGCTTGGACCAAATTGGCTTCTGCAATGGCGCAAAGCCTTGCCCTAGCCGCGCTGCTTGCCATACCTCTCTTTCATCTGGAGCGAATACAGTTCGTTGCGCCTCCGCCCAGCATCCAGATGACCGCCGTCGCACAGGCCCCGGTCACCCGCGAGACCCGAGGTGGCGCAGCGGCGCCGGTCTTGCCCGTGCCCCAGATTGTGCAGCTCAATCGCATACCATCGCAGATTGACCGATCGCGAGCGCCCAGTCAGGAAGCTGAGCCTGCGCCGTCAGGAGCCCTGGCATGTACTCCGCCTTGCGGCGGCCCGGGAGCGCTCACCAACATCTTCGCAGTAGGAGCGCCGCTCGCGGACATTCGACCTGCGCGGCCAAAGCGGCCAATTCCCATTTCGGAAATGCAGTTGGGCTCTCTCCTCCACAAGGTCGTGCCCACTTATCCTGAGATCGCGAAGCGGGCGGGCATTCAGGGAACAGTGCTGCTCTCCGCGCTGATCGGGAAGGATGGCCGCGTGGAGAGTGTGGTGCCGGTCAGCGGCCACCCCATGCTGGTGCGCGCGGCTGAGGAAGCAGTGCGCCAGTGGCAGTACCGCCCCTACATCCTGAATAATGAGCCAGTCACCGTGCAAACTTCGATTACGGTGCACTTCACCCTCAACGGGAATCAATAACGTGGATACGGGCGCCTTGGTAAACCGGGGGTTAACACGAAGGTCACGAAGGCCGGGGAAAGGTCACGAGCGAGAAAATTGATGCTCCGTGACCTTTAGAAACTTCGTGCCCATCGTGTTAACCCCGGGCGCCCGCCTCCACGTCCTCCCAGCAGTTCAGCAGCTCTCGATTGGGCTTTGGTCACAAATATTGCGCTGCTATGCTGTAGCCACGTACCATTTTTTGGCATCTAACCGGGTTGCTGGCACGGGCCCCATCCAGATCTTCTGAATTCAGTCACAAACTTCTCTGGCCGGGAAAGACACGTCGTGTTACTGAAACGCGTTTCAAATCGCAAGAAAATAATGGTTTCCGTGTTCTGCGGTTTGCTGGTAGGCGCCAGCGCTGCGGGCATCCACTGGTTTCTCGTGCCGCACGACCGCGTGTTGCTGAGCCATGTTTTTCTGGCCGACCTTGTCGCCGCCCTGACCGCGATTATTGTTTGTCTCGGCATTCAACTGCGCCAGGAGGAAGTCCACTTCGCCAGCGCGATGTCGCGCACTGCCATCGTTAGCGAATTGAATCACCACGTTCGCAATGCCGTCTTTCCTTTGTGTCTGGCAGTGCAGAAAACCGGAGATAGCGAGGCCCTCCAGGTCGCGAGCGACGCCGTCGATCGCATTAATGTCGCCTTGCGCGAAGCCACAGCGGATGCCATTTCGGGACGCGTCAGCTATGCTGAGAATAAAAATGGCAGTGGCGCCGCGCACTGAATGCTGCGCGTACTCCTGGTAGACGACGAACCTGCCATCCTGCGCCTGCTGCAGACCATTCTTGCCCTGGCCGAGTTTGAGGTGCAGACTTCGCCGTCGGCCGCCGATGCGGTGGGGCGGCTTCGAACGGAACACTTTCACGCGGTGGTGACCGACATGCGCATGGAGACGGCTACCGCCGGCTATGACGTGGTGAAGGCCGCCGCGAAGCTTCAGCCCCGCCCAAAGATCGTGATCTTAACGGCCTTTCCCATTCCTGCAACGCAGTGGAAGCCCTCGGGCGCAGACGCGCTGATCGTAAAGGGCACCGACATCTGCAAGTTGCCGGAGCAGTTACGGAATTTGATACAGCCACAGGCAGGTAAAGGCGCCGGTCGCAGGTAAAGACGCAACTTGCTGCATCATCGACTTTAACCCTTACTTTTCGGTGAGCTGGCCCTTGAGCAACTCCTGCAGATAATTCGCCATGACTGACACGTCGAGTGTGCCGTTTTCCCAAGCGATGTCGGCTGCCTTTAAAGCAGCATAGTAGGGTTGACGATTCTCGCGAATCCGCTCGGGAACAGTCTTCTTGCCTTCGAGGAGCCTTCCCTGCTTCATACAGAGAAGGTAATAGCAGGCCGCCCTAGCAGTTCTTCCATTACCCTCTACAAAGGGATGAATCCAATTGAGCCGCCACAGGGCATATGCAGCTATGAGGGTTGGGTGGTCAGAAAGGGTCCAGTTCTCATGCACAAGGGAAAAAAATCTGTCCATCAGGTTGGGGACATCTTTGAAGTGCGGGGGAATATGCTCGCCAACCAAGATTGGGTCTTCTCGGTAACGCCCGCCCATCTGAGCGATGTTAGCAACCGCAGCATAGTTCAGAGCCCATAGTGTGTACTTGTCGAATGCTTCAATACCCTTCGCTAAGCCAATTTCTATACAGTTCGACAACAAGTCATATTGTCGTAAGAGATTTTGCTCTTGGATTCGTTTGTAGAGGACGGGATCGTCTTGCTTTCGGACGGACATTTTGGTTAGCCGTGGCCACCAAAATCTGCTGGCCACGGTGGATCAATTATTTTAGACGAATGTGCTCGGACGCTCGCCAAACACTATCCTTCGTAATGTCGGTTGCGCTTGCCGGAGCGTTACCGAATGCAAAGCTGATTCTCTGCTCACGCAACTCTTCCTCTGATACGGTTGTGTCGCGCGATGCCTGTAATGCCTTTTGAAGTTCAGGATCGGTCGTTACTTCACCGAAGAATTGTTTCCTGTCCGCCATGGTCTTGCCCCTTCTCCGTTTATTCGATGCAACTCATCGAGTCGGCGTTACGAATAATCGCTCGCTAAACCAATAATGTCAATGATTTAAAGGATCGTCGCCTGTGGATTATTCCGATTCCATTCTCACAGCCATTATTTATGGTTAGCTCGTAATCTCTATATAAATATACGGTTTGCTTTGAGATTTGTTCAACTTGCCCAGCAGCTTGCAGCCTCCTACCGCTCAACCGCCCTAATGCGCTCCACTCCCATATACGACCGCAATGCTTCGGGAACCACCACGCTTCCGTCTTCCTGCTGATAATTTTCCAGAATTGCCAGCCAGGTGCGTCCGATGGCGAGACCGCTGCCGTTTAAGGTGTGGACAAACTCACTCTTCTTGCTTCCCGCGGAACGGAAGCGGATGTTCGCTCGTCGCGCCTGAAAGCTGTCGAAGTTCGAGCAGGAAGAAATCTCGCGGAATAATTTTTGTCCGGGGAGCCAAACTTCAATGTCATAGGTTTTCGCGGAAGAAAATCCCATATCGGCGGTGCAAAGCAGCATCACGCGATAGTGCAGGCCGAGCCGCTGCAGCACCGTCTCTGCATTCCGGGTGAGCTGTTCGTGATCTTCCTGCGATTTTTGCGGATGCGAAAACTTCACCAGCTCAACTTTCTGGAACTGGTGTTGCCGGATGATGCCGCGCACATCTTTGCCGTACGATCCGGCTTCACTGCGGAAACATGGAGTGTATGCCGTCACCGAAACCGGCAGACGGTCGGCTTCCAGAGTTTCATCGCGATACAGATTTGTCAGCGGCACCTCGGCGGTCGGCACCAGCCACAGGTCATGATCGGTGCACTTGAAGGAATCCCCAGCGAACTTCGGCAGTTGTCCCGTGCCGTACATCGACGCCGAGTTCACCATGTATGGCGGAAGCACTTCCGTGTAGCCATGCTCGCGGGTGTGCAGGTCGAGCATGAAATTGGCCAGTGCCCGCTCCAGCTTCGCGCCCAGATCCCAATACACGGCAAAGCGCGCGCCGGAAAGTTTTACCGCCCGTTCCAGATCGAGAATGCCTAGCTGCTCGCCAATTTCCCAATGCGGATTCGCTGCGAATTTCATCTCCGGAGGAGCGCCCCAGCGGCGCACTTCCACGTTGTCATGCTCGCTGTTTCCAACAGGAACGCTGGCGAGCGGCAAATTGGGGATCTGCGCCATTACTCCGCGCAGTTCGGTCTCGAGTTCGGCGGCAAGCTTTTCCTGGCGCTCACCCTCCTCCCGCAGCGACTTGGTTTCCTCCATCAGCGCGGTCGCGTCCTGGCCGCTGCGCTTCAGCTTGCCTACCTCTTCCGACGCGCGATTGCGGCGCGCCTTCAGATTTTCCGCGTTGGTGATTGCCTGCCGCCGGCGAGCGTCAAGCTCGCGAAATCCGCCCAGCAGCTCTTCAGGGTCCATCCCGCGATGGCGCATGCCCTGCTCCACTTCCGGCAGATGATCGCGCACAAAATTCAAATCGAGCATGAGACAAATCTACAGGAAAGATTAAGGAGTGGTCACCGGCAGTTAAGCATCGGCTCATCGGGCGAAGTTAGATCACCCGATGACCCGATGGCCCGATCACCCGATCAGGTTTCATTTAGAATTCGCTTCAATGACCCTCCCTGCCTCGTCTTTTTCTGGACCTGACCTGAGCGTCAGTTTTTGCGGCATCAACTTCAAGAATCCGGTCATTGCTGCCAGCGGCACGTTTGGTTATGGCGTCGAGTTTGAGGACATCGTCGCTCTCGACAAGCTCGGCGGGTTCGTGGTGAAGGGCCTTTCGCGCGAAGCGATGGCCGGCAACCCGCCGCCACGCATGTTTGAGACCGCGGCCGGCATGTTGAATTCCATTGGGCTGCAGAACATCGGCGCGGAGGCCTTCCTCAAAGAGAAGTTGCCGGTCCTGGCACGAAAGAAAAATCTGATCGTCATCGCCAACGTCTTCGGATACGCTCGCGAAGACTATGAGGCGGTAATCCGCACGCTGAACACCGGCGAGAATATTGCCGCGTACGAGCTGAACGTATCCTGCCCGAACACCAAGCACGGCGGCATTAGCTTCGGCAGCGACACCCACCTGCTGGAAGAAGTAGTGGCCGCCTGCAAGAAAGTGGCGCGGCGCCCGCTGATCGTGAAGTTGTCGCCGAACGTGACCAGCATTCCCCAAATGGCACGCGTGGCCGAAGAAGCCGGCGCGGACGCGCTGTCTTTGGTAAACACCTTCGTCGCGCTGGCCATCGATCCCGACACGCGTAAGCCGCGGATCTCCAACTTCACCGCAGGGCTCTCCGGTCCCGCGATCAAACCGATTGCGTTGCGCATGGTGTATGAGGCGAGCCATTCCGTCAATATCCCCGTTATAGGAATGGGAGGAATCAGCACCGGCAGTGACGTGGTCGAATTTCTCCTGGCCGGCGCCGCGGCCGTCCAGGTAGGCACCGCCAACTACTTCGACCCCTGCGCCACCGAACGCATCGTCGGCGAACTCTATCGCTGGTGCATCGAGCACCGGGTGAAGGACGTGAAGGAGCTGATTGGGGCATTGCAAAGCTAATTTCCTAATTGTGTAATTTCGTAATTGGGTAATTGAAACCCGCAGAGCACGCTTTCAATTACGAAATTACCCGATTACAAAATTACGAAATTTCTTCTCCCTGGCTCCGTGGTGAAAAAGACTCTCTATTCCCCGCCAAACCGAAATCTCAGTCCCGCGCGGAAGTTTGCTTTGAGAGCGGGGAATCCGGCTGCCTCTTCGTAGCGCTTGTTCAGCAGATTTTCGATGGCGATGTATGCGGTGACGTGTCGCTGCAGCCGGTACCAGCCACTGGCGTCAGCACGGACGTAGCCGGCGGCGTGATTGATTGCCGGAGTGGCCAGGCCGAGGAAGTCTGAGTCGGTGCGCCGCCCGATTCCCACTCCACTCAGGTTCGCGCCCCAACGAGCCGCGGTGTAGTTGATGCTTGCCGATCCCGCATGCTTGGGGCGGCGTAGCAACGGCGCTCCTGCTTCCAGTAGCGGGTCACTGGCTACTGGCGATTGCAGAACCTGGCTGGAGGTATAAACATACGACGCCTCAACGCTGATCCGAGTGGTCGGCCGGCCGTGGAACTCGAACTCCGCGCCATGCGCCAGCGAACGATTCAAATTCACAAACTGCCCAATGAACGTCATCGGATTTGAGGTGAACTCAATCTGGTTGCGGAAGAGATTGTTGTAATACCCGGCCGATATCGAATAGCGATCACCGAACAGGTTCTGCACGATCGCGCCCTCGAGCGTGCGGCTCTGCTCCGGACGCAGATCTGGATTCGCGATGATGAAAAACGAGCCGATACCAAAGCTCTCATCGAAGCTGGGCTCTTTAATGCCTTCTCCATAAGCCAGGCGCAGGCGGGTGCCGCTGAACACATCATTGCCGCGCAGCGCAAGCAGCGTGAGAGCTGCGCGCGGAACGCCCCGATTGCCAAAGCTCTCGTTGTGGATGAATCTGCCGCCGGCAATGAATGAGAATCGAGAAAAGGTGAAGACCTGCTCGCCGTAAACCGCATGATTCCGGCGCAGACCGTGCGTAAGCGGCAGGGCAGTCAGGTCGCCGATGAATCCGTTTTCGTCTTCAAATTCGTATCCGAAGTTGGTCTTTGCCCACAGGCGCGGATCGTATTCGCCGTTGTAGGCGAGTCCCGCACGATTGAAGTTGAAGTAACTGGAAAACGGGAAATCAAAATTTCCAAATGCGTTCGCCCGGCCCGGATCCATGAAGGTATCGAGATTTTCGCGAACGTGGTGGTACTCGTAGCCGCTGATGCTGTGCTTCCACTGTTTCGGCGCATCGAGTTTGAGAGAAATGTCCGCAAGAAAATTGTTCTGGCGGGCGCGTTCATCGCTGTCGGGTGGGATAAGCTGCTGCCCATTGAAGTTGAAGAACGACTGCACGCCGCTGCGCGCATTGGAATGTCGGAGGCGCAGGCGCAGCGCGGAATTTGCCGCGAGCCGCGCGCCCAGATTGGCGCCTTCGGCAGAGTTCGAGTAGTCGTCGTTGACGCCCTGGCCTTGAGTATTGAACTGCTCGCCAAAGAGGTTGTAATCGAAGCGGCCAGTGGCCCCGGCGAGGGTCGCGTATCCGTGCGCCGTGGAAAATGTTCCACCGTCAGACCCCAAAGTAAGTTCCGGAGTGCGCGTCGTCCCAGTCGCGCTGAACATCTGCACCACGCTGGTGAGCGCATCGGAGCCGTAGAGCACGCTCTCCGGGCCGCGCACGAACTCGATGCGATCGGCGCCGATTACCGGCACTACTCCGAAATCGAACGTGCCGCCGGCTTCGTCCACCGGTACGCCATCGACGATCACTTTGTTGTAGCGCGAGTCACCACCGCGGACAAACAGCGATCCCAGCCCTCCACGGCGTCCGGCAACGTTGACGATCGCTCCGGGAAGATAGCGGATGGCGTCGGCGGCCTCGACCGGCTGGCGATTCGTGAGATCCGCGCTGTCGACGGTCTCGACCGGCGCTCCGGTCTGGTCGGCGGGTAACGGCGTGGCCGTTGCGGTCACGACGACCGTTTCAGGACGTGCGGCGATCTTGAGGACAATGTCTTCTGAAGAATCGCCGGAGACGGTTTTCTCTGTAAGGCTCTCGGCAAAGCCCACCGCCAATACCTGAACGCGGTAATCGCCACTGGCAAGCGAGTGAAATCTGGCCTCGCCAGTTGGGCTGGTCGCTGAAGACGCGACCAGGGCATTGTTCTTGAGTTGATAAACGGAGACAGTGGCGCCAGCGACGACGCTTCCCGATGGATCGCTGACATGAACGCTGAAATCGGCGGCCAGCGCCAGCACGGGCGAGACCAGTAGCAGGACCAAAGAAAGAGACTTACGCACGGCAATCCTCCTGAGCACGCGAGTGGGATTGGGTTGTACGGTCTGCGCCGGTCTCCTGGCTTACGAGTGGACGCCGGACATTTCACCGGCGCTCGGGATCGCCCCCTTCCCGCCCCAAATGGGACAGTGGTTCTGGGCATCCTTGGCTCGCTTACAGTTGCGCGGCAGCGCGGGATTCTCACCCGCTTCCCTGGTCCCGCGAAAAAGGCGGGACCGCGCAAATCGCTTAGGTTGTAAAAGCAGAGTTCAATGTATGCGCCGCGCGTAAGAAAAGTCAAAATCGTTAGCGGGTCAGTTTGAAACGATAAGCTACTCGCCTCACTTCCAAGCGCCATTTCAATGCCTGTGGAAAAAGCAAATTCCCTGTTCTTTTCCTGTTATTTTCGTGAATCTTTGCGCCGGATGAAGTTCTAGTCAGTGTTGACGCACCTCGCAGACGCTTTTCCACAGGCTTCCTGTTCTTTTCCTGTTCCTTTCCTCAGCTTCCGGAACCAGCTTTTGGGTGAGGGCTTCTAGCTGCTAGCAATCAAAGTAGATAACGCAAAAGTTATGGCGTCTGCAACGAGGCCGGGGAAAAATTCCCTGTAAATTCTCCCTGTTCTCAGGCGGGGGTGGTGAAGTCGAGGCTTGGCATCCGACGCGATCGACGGGAAAAGCTAGCTTATGGCTCTCCTTGCTATCTGGGTGTAACGGTCACAGTGGTGACGACTATTGGCTGTCTCTGGGGATTGGTCTCATCGTTGAGTTGATGCGTGGAAGATTGGCGATCGAACTGAGTCGGCTGGCTGTTCAAATCGAAGGTTATGGCTCCGGATGAGGTTCGAGGCTGGATGGGTGGCTGGGACTGAAGCACGGGGACGACATTAACGCGGATATAAAGGCGCGCCTCGGCACGGGTTCTGGATTGGCAGAGTAAGCTTTCGGGAGTCGCCAAGAAGGCAATTCCCAAGACGAGCAATCCCGGAAGCTTCGCCCTGAACCGTGGCATCTTCATCACCGTTCTCGCTCCCCGTCTCATGATTTGCCAATCGTTAGACTGCTCGCACGCTGCAAATTGTTGCTAATTCGAGCTAGGTTTGTTCTCTCCCTCGGCGTGAACGACCTTAGCATTGCCTGGAACACCAGGCAGCCGGATGCGCCTGAATAGCCGATTTTGCTGACATTTTCGCGTGGACGCAGGCTATCGTTTGCGAGCCTTGATTCTCTCTGCTGCTCGGTGCCGCGGAAGACAAAAGCACGGCAATAACCAATCAGCTTAACGGCTGTAAATTCCGCAAACGCTTGCGGATATCCAGACCTTCGGCAGGCGGGAAGTGTCCAGATTCTGGAACGCTGTTAAGAGCCAAGACAAGCAGTTGGCGGCTTGCCTATTGGCGTTCTACTCGTTCCAAATCGCCAAAATCCGAAATCATACCCGCCAAAAGCTTCCTGTTTTCAGTCGGTTGCAACCGTTTCTGGTGCAGCTAAAGAAATAAACGCCTGTTGCCGATGAGGTAAATGGGGAACTCCCGTCCACAAAATTTCGAGCAGGTGTTTGATGATCTCAATTCTGTTTATCGACGACGAGCCTCAGGTTCTGGAACTGATGCAGGAAGCTCTCTCCTCATCTGAGGTCGAAGTGCTCGCGGCCAGTGATCCAATCGTTGGGATTGAAATCGCCGCGAAAAAACGTCCGCAAACCGTCTTTTTGGATCTGATGATGCCCAAAATGGGCGGAATGCAGGTGTTGCAGCGACTGCTGGCGCAGGACCCTGGAATCGAAGTGATTCTTCTCAGCGGCGCCTACTCTACCGAGTTTGCTGTGGAGGCCATTCAGAACGGCGCCTCCGACTACCTGACCAAGCCCATGCCGCTAGAAAAGCTGCGCGCGCGCGTCGCACGCACGCTGGAGATGGCGCGCGAGCGGCGGCGGGCTGCCAAAGCGGAAGAAGGCTTGATTGAGGCTTACCAGTTCAGCGGCATGATCGGGCGCAGTCCCGTGATGCTGGAGTTGTTCTCGCGAGTGCGGCGCATTGCGCCCCATTTCCGCACTGTCCTGGTCCATGGGCCGACCGGCAGTGGCAAGGAGCTGGTCGCGCGCTCTCTACATCGCGACAGCCCAGCGGCAGAAAAGCCGTTTGTCGTGTGCAATTGCGCGGCGATCACGGAAACGCTCTTCGAGAGTGAGTTGTTTGGCTACACCAAAGGCGCGTTTACCGGTGCCATGCAAAACAAAATGGGATTGGCGGAGAGCGCCAACGGCGGAGTGTTGTTTCTGGATGAAATTGGCGAGCTGTCTTTGAGCATGCAGGCCAAGATCCTGCGTCTGTTGCAGAATCAGGAGGTGCAGCGGGTAGGCTCGACCGCTCCCATTATTGTTGATGTGCGGGTGGTCGCCGCTACCAACCGCGATCTGCGGCAGATGGTGGGCGAGGGTCGCTTCCGCGAAGACCTTTTCTACCGGCTGTCGATGGTGGAAATTGCGGCGCCCTCGCTTCGTGAGCGCCCCGAAGACCTGCGCCTGCTGCAACAGCACTTTCTTGATCGTTTCTCGAAGCAGTTCGGGAAAAATCTTTCCGGAATCACCCGTCGCGCGCAGAAGTTGCTCTCCAGCTATCCTTGGCCGGGCAATGTTCGGGAGCTCGAAGGCATGATCAGCAATGCTTGCATGATGGCCTCCGGGCCGGTCCTGGATGTCGCCGATTTTCCCGCTCATTTGCAGGAGCTGCGCTTGAATCGCGATGACGATTTCGCCACTCTCGAACAGGTGGCGAACCGGCATTTGCAGCGTGTGCTGGCGCGAGTAAACGGCAGCAAAGTACGCGCCGCTGAAATTCTGGGAATCAGCCGGGCCACCCTGTATGCCATGCTGGACCGCATTTCCAAATCGGGACCGAACATGAGCGCCAGACCCGTGGCAGGCGCCCTGGACTCCGATTTAAGAGGGCAGCCGAATGCGGCAGTTGAAAACTAGCGCAATCAGGGTTCGTCACTCTGCTTCGAGACTCGGCACGCTGAGTCTCTATCCATCATTCCCGGAAGCAGAGCCCTGGCTTGTCCAATTTCTGAAACGATGTCCAGTTTTTGTACGCCCTCATTCGATTGCGGCAGGCGAATCCGCGCCGGAGTCAGACTTTTATGCAATCCAACACTATTGCAATCACTCCGTTGCGGGTGCCCCTGTCCGCGTCGGCCATCGTACCGAAAAGGGAACTCCGCTTGCTGAAGAATTCACCGAGTTCCAGGTTGCACAATCCGGGTCGGCCCTGAGGCATTATGAATGAGGATTTCGTTGTATCGATTGAGCGCACGCAACGGGAAATCACCAATTTGGAAGAACGTGATTTCCAACTTTGGATCATGAGCCTCGCCATCCTGCAGGCATTGGCGGCCGGCATTGCCCTCCTCATCTTTCCCAACCTTCGCTTTCAATTGGAAGCTCTGGATTGGCACAACGGTTCGATGCTGCAGCTATTCATCGGTCTGATGGTTTTGGTCCTGCTCGCGGACGTCTACCTCTACAACCAGCGCAAGCTGCTGAAATCCACTCGGCAAAGATTGACCAAGGAACTGGCGCGCGGCGTCTTCGCCGAGAATGCCAGCTTTACCGATCCGTTGACCGAGGTATTCAACCGTCGCGGTATGGAAGAAATGCTGGAGAAGGAGATTGCGCGAGCCACACGTTATCGCAGCGCTCTCACTTTTATCATGATCGACCTGAATGACTTCAAGGCGGTCAACACCAAAGCTGGACATTTGGCCGGGGACAAACTGCTGATCGAGGTAGCCCGGCTGCTGAAGAGCTCGGTACGCACCCCCGATTTCGTATTCCGCTACGGCGGGGACGAGTTCCTGCTGGCATTGCCCAACACCGATGAAGCGCAGGCACAATTTGTGCTGGAAAAGATTCAAACCCGCGTCGCCAATTGGAACCTGCGGTATGCGACTCCGGAAGTGAAGATGTCGCTGAGCTGCGGAATCAGCGCGTATACTCCCGGCGCCAATATCCTCGAAGTCATCGCGCGTGCGGACAAGCGCATGTATGCCGAGAAGCCGAGCCGCAAGGTCGCGCAGCCCTTTGAAGCGATGGGTGCCAGAATGTCTGCTGCGGCTGTGCTTGCGCACGCCTCAAGTCAAATCTCCTAAAGTGCACTCCCACGTGGATGCGGTCGCGGTTCGTCCGCATCCACGTATTTTTGTTTCTCCTCACCCGCTGCATTCCCGCGTCGCAAGAAATTTGTCTATGTTAGGCTGGCTGCGCCATGATGATTGCCGCAGCGGCTGAGCAGCAGTTTGCCATCGGGGTGGACCTGGGTGGTACCAACCTGCGTATCGCCGCCGTTGACGCCGGCGGAAAACAACTTGAGTTGATCACCACCAACACTGAAGTCAAGCGCGGACGCGATTATGTCGTTGGCGAGATTTGCGATGCGATCCGCATCCTGCAGGAGAAATTCCGCGGCAAATACAGATTTGCCGGAATCGGCATTGGGGTGCCGGGAATTATCGACATGGAAAGCGGCACTCTGCATGAGTCTCCCAATCTGCCCGGGTGGGAGAACTATCCCGTGCGCGACGAAATTCAACGCAGATTGGGCGCCACCGTGGTTCTCGAGAATGATGCCAATGCTGCCGCACTCGGTGAGAAATGGCTGGGCGCGGCCCGCGACGTGGATTCGGTTTGCATGCTCACCCTGGGAACCGGCGTCGGCGGAGGCATCGTGCTCCACGGGCGCGTCTGGCACGGGATGACGGGCATGGCCGCCGAGTGTGGACACATCAGCATCTATCCCGACGGCGTACAGTGCAATTGTGGGAACCGCGGCTGCCTCGAACAATATGCCTCCGCGACTGCCGTGAAGCGCATGGCACTGGAAGCAATCGCCTTTGGAAAAGCGCCAGAGCTGGCGCGAGCCATGAGTGAGAATCCTGAATTCAGCTCGAAACTCATCTTTCAGCACGCCAGTCAGGGCGACGCATCAGCCAAGGCGATTTTCAGCTCTGTTGGACGCGCGCTGGGCATCGGGCTGGCCGATCTGGTAAACGTGCTCAATCTTCCTATGTACGTGATCGGCGGCGGAGTCTCCAGCGCCTGGGAAGCCTTCTCGCCCGCCATGCACGAAGAACTGCACCGGCGCTCGTTCGTTTATCGCGCTACCGAACCAGACCAGCAGCAGTCCCCGCGGAGGCGCACTCTGGTCACGCGCGCGCTGCTCGGCAGCGACGCTGGGCTGATCGGCGCGGCGCGGCTGGCGCTGATGTGAAGAAAATCCTGCACGAATAAAATATTTGCGAATATTCCATGCGCACGAATACTGTGTGAATGAATATCACCTTGTCAGTCGACGAGCAGCTGAGCAGCTCGTGACCCGAGCTCGAAAGAAGGCCGATGCCATGGGGAAGAGCCTGAATCAGCTGGTTCGCGAGTATCTCCAAAAGTTAGCCGGCGGAGATGACCCAGAAAAAAGCATTGAGGAGTTCCGTCGTCTCTCAGGTCGTGGTCATTCCCGGGGCTGGCGCTTCGATCGAAACGAAATTCATGAGCGATCGTAGTTTTTTCGACACGAGTGTTCTGATTTAAGCAGCGTAGGGAACCAGCTTGTTCAACTCTTTCGTTCGGTCCGAAGCTCAGCCGCATCGCGCTTCAAATTCACATAACCGCGCACGAGATAAATCACATATCCGAGATGCACGCACCAGGTGAGCACGTAGGCGGCGTAGAGATGATGCAGGCTGCGAGCGGTGTCCATCAGCGGGCCTCCGAGCGGGCGAGTTCCAGCGAATGCAGCGCCTGCGCTTCATGCAGTTCCTGGCGAGCGCGCTCCAGTTTGTAACGAATCCAAAAGACGATGGCGCCGTAGCAAAGAAACGCCACGATATTGATTAGCAGCGCGGGAACCATCGACGGATCAAGTCCAGAACCCTGCTCACCGAAGATGACCGGCTGCGGATGCTGGGTCCGCCACCAGCGAATCGACATGTAGACGATGGGAACATCGACGAATCCGAAAATCGCGAGGGCGGCGGCCAATGTTGGAGCCTGATCGCCCGCCGAAAGCCGGCGGAGCATCAGATAGCTCACGTAAATGAGCCAGAGAACAAAGGTACTGGTCAGGCGCGCATCCCATGTCCACCAAATTCCCCAAACGGGCTTTGCCCACAGCATTCCGGTCATTAATCCGACCGAGCAGAAAATCACTCCCAACTCTGCCGCGGAAACCGCAACCGCATCTGCGGGTCGCGCCGCCGGAGTGTTGCGCTTGACCAGATAAGTCACCGAGGCGAGCAGGTTCACGAAGAAAAATGTGAATGCCGCGGCATACGAGGGCACGTGATAGTAGAAGATCCGCTGCACGTTGCCCATAGTGGCTTCGGTGGGCGCAACCTGCAGCGCTTCATGCAGTCCAAACGAGAGCAACACCGCAACCGCTAGGGCAGAAACTGTGAAAGCTGTGCGGTTCATGATTGCGAAGTGTACCGCAGGGCCGAAGAATTGGGTAATTTCGTAATCGGGTAATTTCGTAATTTGGATGCAGGGTGGCAATGCCGATTTTCAATTACCCGATTACGAAATTACACAATTACTCAATGCAGTTTCTCGATGATAAGCTCATATGTTTCTATTTGGGAGCGCCGCATTGTCATCTCTTCATTTTCGCGCGGGTTGCGCGCTGGTTTGTTCCGTTCTCCTGCTCACCGGTTTCAGCAAGCAATCTCAGCCTGCCGTCGCTGAATCGGGAAGCCAGATATTTGGGTTTCGCGATTTCTCTCGACAAGCCGAGCTTGACCGCAAATTCAACGCCGTCCCTGACCCACAACTGGCGCGGGAGCACTTGCGCATTCTGACGCAAGCCCCGCACGTGGCCGGATCTCCGGAAGATAAGGCCACCGCGGATTACGTTGCGCAGAAGTTTCGCGAGGCGGGACTGGAGACGCAGATCGTCGAGTACAAAGTCCTGCTGTCTTTTCCGGAGGAAGCCAGCGTCGATATCACCGCACCGGCGAATGTCAAAATGCACGGACCTGGACGCGAACGAGTGGACGGCGATCCTTATCAGGACGACCCCCGCGTGCTGCCGGCCTTCAACGCATACTCTCCATCGGGCGATGCGGAAGCAGACGTGGTGTATGTCAACTACGGTCGTCCGGAGGATTACAAAAAGCTTGAGGAACTGAAGATCGATGTTCGCGGCAAGATCGTGCTTGCCCGATACGGTGGCAACTATCGCGGTGTGAAGAGTTATGTCGCGCAGCAGCACGGAGCGCTCGGGGTGGTCATCTATTCCGATCCAATCGATGACGGCTATTATCGTGGCGATACTTATCCTGTTGGCCCGTTTCGACCTGCAACCGGAATACAACGAGGCTCAGTCGATTACACCTTCAAGTATGCGGGAGATCCCACAACCCCCGGCATCGCCTCCTCGCCCGATCTGCCGCAAAGCCAGCGAACCTCTCCGGCAGCGGCGGTCGATCTGCCGAAAGTTCCGACATTGCCTCTCTCCTACGCAGATGCATTGCCGATCATGCAGAACCTGGGTGGACCGGAATCGCCGCGCGAGTGGCAGGGCGCTCTGCCGTTCACGTATCACGTGGGACCCGGGCCAGTACGGCTGAAAATGCATGTGAAGATGACGCAACCGTACAAGACAATTTGGGATGTGGTCGGCATGATCCGAGGCAGTGAATTTCCCGACGCATGGGTGATTGGCGGCAATCACCGCGATGCCTGGGTGTACGGAGCAGTCGATCCCAATAGCGGCACCGCGGCCATGCTGGAATCTGTGCATGGCTTGGGTGCGCTGTTGAAATCCGGATGGAAGCCGCGGCGCACCATCGTGGTTTGCAGTTGGGACGCGGAAGAAGAAGGAATGATCGGCTCAACCGAATGGGGTGAGCAGAACGCGCAGGCACTCGAAAATGCCGTCGCCTACTTCAATATGGATGTCGGGGTGGCGGGCCCGAACTTCGGCGCGAGCGCGGTGCCGACGCTGAAGCAGTTCGTGCGCGACGTAGCGAAGGAAGTTCCCAGCGCAACCGGCGGGACCCTCTATGATGCCTGGAAGGATGCTAAGGAGAAGGAGCGCGCACGATCGGTTTCTCCCGATTTGGGAGGATCCCAGAACCGGCCTCCGGCAGCCAAGGTGGAGAACGACGTCGAGGTAGGCGACTTGGGCAGCGGCTCGGATTACTCGGTATTCATCCAACATCTGGGAGTGCCATCGACTGACATTGGGTCCGGCGGGCCTTTCGGCGTGTATCACTCGGTTTTCGACAACTTCGCCTGGTTTACCAAGTTCGCCGATCCGGATTTCAAATACGAGCAGCAGATGGCCCGCGCCTTCGGGGTCGAGTTGCTGCATATGGCACAGGCCGACTACCTGCCCGAAGATTACGAACTCTACGGAAAAGAAATTCTTGCCTATGTGCAGGCCGCACAAGCCAAGGCGCGGCAGACATTCGCGGCGCAGTCTCCGTCCTTCAATGACGCAATGGCGGCGGCGCAACGTTTCGAGAAGGCTGGGGCGGAGATCAGGCAGGCGCAGAGAAACTCCAATACCAATCTGGGACTCGTCAATCACGCGCTCTCGGCCGCGGAGCGCGCATTGCTGATCCAGCAGGGACTACCGGACCGTCCCTGGTTCCGGCACGCGATCTATGCTCCCGGTGAATACACCGGGTACGCAGCGGTCGTGATCCCCGGAGTAAACGAGGCCATTGACGCCAATGACGTACAGCGAACGGGAGCGCAGCTAGCTGTGTTGACGGACGCGCTGAACCGCGCGGCCGGCGTGCTGGAAAACTATGGAGGAAAGGAAACCTCTCAGAGGTCGATCAGTACCACCCGCGGTAGCGGATGGGTAAAATCGGCCTCACCCACCCGCGACCGCGGGCGCTACTGACCATGATCACACGACGCGATTTCACCAAGCTTGCGGGACTTGCCGCCGGTACGGTTCTCACCTCGGCCGAAGTCCAGTCACAGCAGAGTAATGAGACTTCTCTACCGCCATCCATCGCGCAACTCAAATCGCGCAAAGATGAAGCTCGCCCAATCACCGTCGACGAACGTCGGCAGCGCCTTGAACGCGCGCGCCAGCTTATGCATGACAACAAGCTGGATGCAATTTTCATGATCGGCGGCACTTCGCTGCAGTACTTCACCAACATTCGCTGGTGGAACAGCGAGCGACTGTTTGCCGCAATCGTCCCGGCAAAAGGCGAGCCGTTCTATGTTTGTCCGGCATTTGAGGAGGACCGCGCGCGCGAGCAGATCGCCAGCGGTCCGGGTGGAAACAAAGCCGACGTGCGCACGTGGCAGGAAGATGAGGATCCGTACAAGCTCGTCGCCGAAGGCCTCAAAGATCGTGGAATCGCCACGGGACGGCTTGGGATCGAGGAGAGGACAACATTCGTCTTCAGCGACGGGGTAGCGAAGGCCGCGCCCAGCATGACGCTGGTGAGCGCGACGCCGGTGACCGCCGGTTGCCGCATGATCAAGAGTCCGCATGAGATCGAACTTATGCGACTCGCTTCCCATGTGACTCTACAGGCTTATGACGCGGTATATCGCGCTCTTCACGCCGGCATGACCCAGTATGACTTCGCCAAGCTCATTGCCGCGGCTTATGAGCGCCTCGGCTTCCGCGGAAACGCCAGCGTAAACGTGGGCGAATCGTCAGCCTTGCCGCACGGTTCGGCCAAGCCACAGGTAATTCGCGAGGGCACAATTGTGCTGATCGATGACGGCTGCACCGTCGAGGGCTATCAGTCGGACATCAGCCGCACCTTCGTTTTGGGCAAACCCACTGACAAGATGCGCAAGGTTTTCGATATCGTTTACCAGGCGCAAAGCGCAGCGCTCAAGCAGGCCCGTCCAGGAGTGGAAGCGCAGACGGTCGACGCGGCCGCTCGTTCCGTGATTACGAATGCCGGCTACGGTCCCGACTACAAGTACTTCACCCATCGCCTGGGACACGGCATTGGCATGGATGGACACGAGTGGCCCTATCTGGTGCGCGGCGACTCCATCGCTCTGCAGCCCAATATGACCTTCAGTGACGAGCCGGGAATCTATATTCGCGGCGAGTTCGGGGTCCGCCTCGAAGACGATATGCACATCACTGCAGACGGCGCGGAACTGTTCACGCCGCAAAGTCCATCGCTGGAAAATCCGTTTGGAAAGTGATCACCCCAGATGCGGAAGGAAGGATTGGAACGGCGACGAGAGATGTTCATTTCAAGTCCCGCCAATTCTGCCCAACGCCTACATCGACCAGCAAGGGCACTTTGAAGGGATAAACGTTCTGCATGTGCTCGCAAACTAGTGTTTTCATCTCTTCGACCTCACTATCCGGAACCTCGAAGACGAGTTCATCGTGCACCTGCAGTGTCATGCGGGTGCGCAGCTTGCGCCGGCTAAGCTCCTGGTCGATGCTGATCATGGCCAGCTTGATTACATCTGCGGCCGTTCCCTGAAGCGGAGTATTGACCGCCGTCCTCTCGGCGAAGCCGCGCATATTGGCGTTCCTGCTGTTGATATCGGGAATGGGGCGGATGCGGCCAAAGAGCGTGCGCACGCGCTGTTCGCGCCGTGTCTCTTCCAGCACACGATCGATATAAGCGCGCACACCTTTATATCGTTCAAAATAGGTCTCGATGTACTTCTTCGCTTCTTTTTGGTCGATACCCAGTTGGGCGGCAAGTCCGAATGGCGAGATTCCATAAACAATGCCGAAGTTCACCGCCTTAGCGCGGCTGCGATGCTCGTCGGTGATCATCATGGGCGGAACACCGAATACCTCGCTGGCCGTAAGGCGATGGATGTCATCCTCGCGGCGAAAAGCTTCGACCAGCAACGGGTCTTCCGAAAAATGCGCGAGCAGGCGCAGCTCAATCTGAGAGTAGTCAGCCGAGAGCAGCACGTTGCCTGGGTCTGCGATAAACGCGGAGCGAATCTCTCGTCCCAATTCGGTACGAATGGGAATGTTCTGCAGGTTGGGGTTGGTGGAAGACAGCCGTCCAGTAGCGGTCCCCACCGGATTAAAGGTCGTATGCACGCGGCCAGTACGCGCATCGACCAGCGATGGCAACGAATCCACATACGTGGACTTCAGCTTTGAAAGCTGGCGGAAGTCGAGCACCTTGCGCGCGACTTCGTGCTCAGCGGCAAGTTCTTCGAGCACATCGACTGCCGTCGAGATGGTCTTTCCTTTTCCATATTTGACCGGTTTGGGCAAGCCCAGTTTGTTGAAGAGCACGTCGCCAAGCTGTTTGGGGGAGTTGACGTTGAATTCCATGCCGGCGAGCGAGTGAATCTCTCGCGCTCGCGCATCGCACTGTTTTTCTAGATCGACAGCCATGCGGACCAATGCCGCGCTATCGATCTTTACTCCCGCCGACTCCATGCGCGCCAGCACCGGAACCAGCGGCAGATCGATCGTGTCATACACATTGATCAGTCCAGGTTCGTCTTCCACTTCTTTGCGTAACGCCCGAGCAAGGCGCAGGGTTACATCCGCAGCTTCTGGAGCGGTGCCGGCGAGCTGAAGATTGAAGCGCCGCAATGCGACTTCCGGCAGAGTGTGAGCGCTGTAGGTGGGATTCAGCAGATACGAGAAGAGCATGGAATCATCCCGGACTCCGGCGATCGGAGGGAAGCCGTTTGGCGCAGCACGATCTTCCAGCAGGCGCAGCGCGCTCTTGTAATCGTGGACTGATTTGGGAATGTTGGGATCGCGGAGCATCTCTGTAAGCTCGCGAGCAATGCCGCTGGCGTTCTCTGCGATTCGGAGGCTGAACGCCTTGTTCTCCTCCGCCGATATTGCCATCTCCAACGGGTCGCAACCGCGCTGCTTGAGATCCAATAACGGCAGGTCAGGTTCGTTGTCTTTCTCTTCGCCTCCCACAGGGGAAGCGGCCGGCGCGCAGATGGCTATCGCCACGCCGCGCTCTTTCGCCAATCTCTGCACTCTCGCCCACTGCTCCGTTGTGAACTCACCGTACTCGACATCCGCGGCTTCGGTGGTGCGTACAAAATCTTTGAGCAGCGTTGTGAATTCAAGTTCGTTGAACAGCGCGCGGCAAGCTTCATAGTCTGGATCGCCAGCACGCATGGCATCGACGTTCAAATGTACGGGCACATTCACGTCAATGGTGACTAGCTCCTTGCTGCGCAAGATCACGTCGCGATTGTTCAACAGCGACTCGCGGTAGGTCTTGCGTTCGACTTCGTCGGCATGGTCAAGCGCATTCTCCACGGAACCGAAGCGCCGGATGAGCTCGACCGATCCTTTGTCGCCAATTCCGGGAGCGCCGGGAATATTGTCGATCGAATCTCCGCGCAGGGCCATTACATCGATCACCTGCTCCGGGGCGACGCCGAGAATTTCTTCGACCTTGGCGGCATCACATATCAGGTTGTCCTTGGTCGGATTCAGAACGCAGATCTCCGGGCCAACGAGTTGCAACATGTCTTTATCGCTGGAGACCACGTACACGGGATAACCGGCAGCGACAGCCTGATGCGCAAGCGTTCCGATTACATCATCGGCCTCAAAGCCTGGCTGTTCCAGAATAGGAATGCGATATGCTTCCAGGGCGCGACGAATGTAGGGAAGCTGCTGCGCCAAATCGTGCGGCATCTCGACACGGTTGGCCTTGTAGCCGCCGTAGGCGACCTCCTGGAAAGTTTGCGTCTTGATATCGAATTTCTTGACTGACGAAATCTGCCGGGCTTGCTCATCGCGAAATGTCGGCGCAGCTACATCGAAGACCGCCGCCAGGTATTGCGGAGAAAAATCCGCCCGCAGCTTGTTGAGCAGGTTGACGAAGACAAAGGTGGCGGCGGTGGGCACTCCCGTGCGTGTGGACATCGGGCGTTGCCGTTGCATGGCATGGTACGCGCGGAAAATGAAAGACATCGCGTCAATCAGGAAAATGCGCGCTTTGGCTTCGGGTTGAGGCTTCGCAGACAAGTATCAAAAAGTTTAGCAGTTCAACTTCTCCTCACTCGATTGACCATGGCCAACTGGGAGTCACGTGCGAATCTTTTCTGAAGCTTTCTGGATAAAGGCGATGCGGCTCTTGCGAGTAACGCTCTCGGGCGCGAAAAAGCAAAGATGTCGTACCAAACTGAATCATTGACTAAATCCCATTCGACGGAAAAGCGTTCCTCTCCGCTTTCGCTGTGTTCCGGCAACGTGCCATATGCAAACCCGAACCTCCTGATTTTTTCTGTAACTTCATCAATCACATACACAGTGCGAGTCGGATTTAAGGAGTAGAAGCCGAAATGGTGCACTAGAACAGCGACCGTAGACTCAACAGAGATTGATGCGTTGGGCCAGCACAGTTCCACCAGCTTATTTCGAACATACTCCAGCTCTTAATAGCCTCTACGGAGCGGTCCCAAGACTCTGCTCCTTTGTCCAAGAGCATCCGATTGTGATCGCCAATGTACCCGCTCGGCACAGTGGAGGAACGCGTTGCGCCTACATCGGGGTACGAGAAATCTGAGGCTGTCTGTTGCTTCAGGAAAATCTGGATGTCAGATGATGAAGGCTTGCGAAGTAGGAACATTCTTCTACAGCTTTTTCAGCCGTTGCACATCGATGATTCCCGGAATCTTGCGGATTCCGGAGACGATGCGCTCAAGGTGCTTCACGTCTTCGATATCGATGGTGATGTCGATGGAGGCGCGGCTGTCCCCGGTGCGCACGTCCATGTGACGGATGTTGGTATTGTCGTCGCTGATGATCGCGGTCACTTGCTTAAGCATGCCGGCGCGGTCGTCGCAGATGACCGTCAGCTTTACTGGATATGTCGCCTTCGCCGGACCGGAAACCGCCGCGCTGGGCCGTGCCCAAGTGACAGTGATGCGGCGATCAGGCTCGTACATAAGATTGGTAACGTTCGGGCAGGATTTCGCGTGTACGGCGACGCCTTTGCCGCGGGTGACGTAGCCCACGATGTCCTCACCGCGAATGGGATTGCAGCAGCGCGCGCGATAAACCAGCAGCTCGTCGTGACCCTGCACCTTGAGCGATCCGCTGTCATCGCCGAAAACTCTGCGGATCATTCCGCCGATCGTGCCGGGCTTCTCTTCCTCCTCTGACTCCGGCTCAGTCCCGTCTACGACGCCGGGCACCAGTTTGTTCAAAACCGAGCGCGCGGAAAACTTTCCGTATCCGATGGCCGCCAGCAGATCGGCTTCGCCTCCACCGATTCCATAATCGCTCGCGACCGACTGGTAGGCTGCGGCCTTTACATCCTTCAATCCGGCTTTGTACTTGCGCGCCTCCTTCTCCAGAAGCTTGCGGCCAATTTCCATCGCCCGCTCGCGTTGATGCAGTTGCAGCCAATGCTTGATTTTGTTGCGCGCGCGCGATGACTTTACAAAACTCAGCCAATCGCGGCTGGGCTGGTGACCGGTTTGGGTAATGATCTCGACGATGTCGCCATTGCGCAGCTTGTAGCGCAGGGGAACGATGCGGCCGTTGACCTTGGCGCCAACACATGTGTTTCCCACCTCGGTGTGGATGGTGTAAGCGAAGTCGATGCAGGTGGCGTCTCGCGGGAGGATGACCACTTTGCCTTTCGGCGTGAAGGTGTAGACCTCTTCGGGATAGAGGTCGATCTTCAGAGTGGAAAGAAACTCGTTAGGATCGGAAACATCGCGCTGCCACTCTACGACCTGCCGCAGCCACGCCAGCCGCTGTTCGTCCTTAGCTTTGATCGGCAATCCATCTTTGTACTTCCAGTGCGCCGCGATGCCTTCTTCGGCCATGCGGTGCATCTCTTCCGTGCGAATCTGCACTTCGAACTGCATGCCGCCTTCGGCCATGACCGTGGTATGCAGCGACTGATACAGGTTCGGCCGCGGCATCGCGATGAAGTCCTTGATGCGCCCCGGCACCGGCCGCCAGATGCCATGGATAGCGCCCAGCGCGGTATAGCAGTCGTTTACCGATTTGGTGATGATGCGGATGGCGAGCAGGTCGTAAACCTGGTCCACGGAGATGCGTTGTCGCTGCAGCTTCTGATGAATGCTGTAAAGGCGCTTGATGCGATGGTCCACGCGGGCTTCGACGGCATTTTCTTTGAGCTTTTCCTGTATGAATTCGACCGTCTTCTCCAGGAAGGCATCGCCTTGTTTACGCCGCGCGTCCACTTGCTCTTTGATTTGCTTGTACCCAATCGAGTCGACGTACTGAAATGCGAGGTCTTCGAGTTCGCCGCGAACTTTTCCCATTCCGAGACGATGGGCGAGCGGTGCAAAGATGTCGAGCGTCTCCTGAGCGATGTGCTGCTGGCGCTCCGCCGGCAGGTGCTCGAGAGTTCGCATGTTGTGCAGGCGGTCGGCGAGCTTGATGAGGACCACGCGAATATCGTCGACCATGGCCAGCACCATTTTGCGGACGTTCTCCGCCTGGCGCTCCTCGCGGCTGGCGAGGTCGATCTTCGCGATCTTGGTCACGCCATCGACGATGTGGGCGATCGAAGGGCCGAACTGCGCTTCGATTTCTTTCTTCGTGGCCTCAGTGTCTTCCACCGCATCGTGCAGCAGACCCGCTGCGATGGCGGTGGCATCCAACTTCATCTCCGCTAATACCAAAGCGACTTCGAGGGGATGGACGAGGTAGGGTTCGCCCGAGGCGCGCGTTTGTCCGGTGTGGTGTTCGAGAGAAAAGTCGTACGCGCGGCGAATTAATTCGAGTTCTTCAGCCGGCCGGTACTGGCCAACTGTCTTCAGCAGGTCACGAAACTTTGTAGCGGTGAGGACGTTAGTCGCGATCTGCTGGCGCAGTGTCGCCATGCTTGATTATAGCTGCTGCTCTGAAAAACCTGGGTTAACACGAAGGGCACGAAGGATTAAAGATAAGGTCACCAGTAAACAGAACTTTGCAGAGCGATTGTAGATTTTCCGCATCCTTCGTGACCTTCGTGTTAACTCTGGGCAAAAGCTTGCTCGAAAGCTGCCACGCGCTCGCGTACGCTCAGCACGTGTTGCGGCAGCGGAAGCCGGCTGCCGGTCTCAATGAGTGGAATCACCCGGTCAAAGTCCGGGCCGGAGTGCGAACCGGTAATCACAATTCGGATGGGATGGAACAGTTCTTTGCCTTTGGTTCCAGTTTCGGCCTTCACCTCATTGATGATGGCTTTGAAACTCTCGGCGGAAAACCCGTCCGACTGACTCGCGACCCGTTTCGCGAAGGCGGAGATCACCTTTCCCCCAGCTTCCGATTCGAGCAACGGTCGGTTGTCCTCAGCAGAAACGGCCGCGACCGCATCGTAGCGAAAGATCATGGCAGCGCGATCAGGCAATTGGTCGAGCCGATCGACATAGGGAACCAGCAGATCGATCAACTTGCCGGCCCACTGCTGCATCTCGGCATCCATGTCTTCCCCGAGCAGCGTGGCTTTGCGCAAATAGGGCAATGCCAATGCGATGACGCGCTGCCGGTCTGCGCTTTTGAGATATTGCCGGTTGAGCCAATACAGCTTCTCGAAATCGAAGATCGCCGGCGAGGGCGTAACCCGCTCCAGGGAAAATTCTCGTATCAGTTCCTGTGGCGTGAAGGTCTCGCGCGTTCCGCCACTCGGCGCCCAGCCGAGCAGAGCAAGGTAGTTGACCAGCGCCTCCGGCAGAACTCCCATGTCACGAAACTGAGCGACCGAAGTGGCGCCGTGACGCTTGGAGAGCCTTTCCCGATCTGGGCCGAGGATCGTCGAAAGATGCGCAAATTCCGGTACCGGAAATCCTAAGGCTTCATACAACGCCACTTGCTTCGGGGTGTTCGAAAGGTGATCGTCTCCGCGGATGACATGGGTGATCTTCATCTCCGCGTCATCCACTACCACAACATAGTTATAAACCGGCATGCCCGACGAGCGCACAATGATGGGATCGCTGACTGACTCGTGCTCGAAGGTTACCTCCCCGCGGACGATGTCGTGAAAATGAATAGGGTGCTCGGGAATCTTCAGCCGGATGGCGGCGGCTTCGCCCTGGGTCCGCCGCCGGCGGGCTTCGGCGGGATCTAGTCGACGGCATTTTCCCGAGTAGATCTGCGGGCCATGTTCGGCGATGGCCTGCTGGCGCTCGCGCTCGAGTTCCTCGGGAGTGCAAAAGCAGAGGTATGCCTTTCCTTCTTCGATCAGTCGCTCGGCATAGCCCCGATAAATCTCCATGCGATCGCTTTGCCGATATGGGCCGTACTCGCCACCTTTATCCGGACCTTCGTCCCAATCAAGTCCGAGCCAGCGCAGATCGTCGAGCAATTGTGTTTCAAAACGGGCTTCGCTGCGTTCGACGTCAGTGTCTTCGATGCGGAGAACGTTCGCTCCCTTCTTCTGGCGGGCAAAGAGCCAGTTGAACAGCGCGGTGCGGGTGTTTCCAACGTGAAGCAGTCCGGTGGGAGAAGGAGCGAAGCGAACACGAACTTTGGGCGATGCAGCCATCTACATCGATGGTAGCAAAGCAGGCATGGATGCGGGAGCTGTGGCGCCAAGCAGAACCCGCTGCGGTGGCGGTGGGCGCTTTTAGGTCCGAAAGGCACCCGCCGCTACCGCAGCGGGTTCTGCTTTCATACCTGCAGCAGCTTGTCAGGCGTGATCGGCAGGTCGCGAATGCGCTGGCCGGTAGCGTGGTACACAGCATTGGCAACCGCGGCGGCAACACCGGTGATCGTGATTTCTCCAATGCCGCGCGCCCCGATGCCCTGATCGTCGATATATGGATCCGGCTTATCGACGAAAAGCACCTCCAGATCGGGCACATCCGCATTCACCGGCACCGCGTAATCGGCGAGATTGCTGTTGACGATGCTGCCGTCGCGATCGTCATAAATGGTGTGCTCCATGAGCGCCATTCCGATTCCCATAATGATCCCGCTGTAGCCCTGGCTGCGCGCGGTAGTGGGATTGACGACCTTGCCCACGTCGAAGGCGCTGACCACCCGGGTTACGCGAGCACGAGCGATCTCAGGATCGATTTTCACCTCCACGAACTGCGCACCGAAAGATTGAAACGCATATTTCTTGCGCTCTTCGCCGGGTTGAAGGAATCCTTCGCCTTCGACTGCCGCCATCTTCTTGCTTGCCAGAACTTCGGCATAGGTGTTGCCCGAACTGGGACTTGAGCCTTTCACGAAAACCCGCCCATTTTGTGCTGTGATCTCGTCCTCTTTCTTGCCGTGCATCGGCGAATTCTCGTCGCCAATCGCGGTCTGCACCAGTTTAGTGAGAGCCTGCTCGCAAGCTTTGCGAATTGCGGGAAGAACGCTGGCGGTGGTCATCGATCCTCCCGATACGGGAGCGGGAGGCAGCATGCTGTCTCCCAGCGTGGACTGAATGCGCTCCACCGGAATGCCGAGAGCGTCGGACACAACCTGCACCATGGTTGTGTAGGTGCCGCCGCCCATGTCCTGCGTCGCGCTCACCACGGTCGCGGAGCCGTCTTGCAGGATGCGCACTTTGGCTGCGCCGGGATTGCGCATGCCGGGATACGTCGCCGTGGCCATGCCCCAGCCGACGAGCAGCTTGCCATCGCGCATGGAGCGCGGTTCCGGATTTCGCTTGCTCCAGCCGAACTTTTCCGCGGCCATCCGATAGCAATCCTTCAAGTATTTGCTCGACCACGGCTGCTTTGTGTGCTCGTTCGTATCGGCGTGGTTGCGGATGCGCAGCTCGACCGGATCAATTTTGAGTTTGTAAGCCAGCTCGTCTAATGCCGACTCCAGCGCGTACGTCCCGGGATTCTCTCCTGGAGCGCGCATCGGAGTGGGCGTCGCGATATTCACGCGCACTGCGTGATGGGCTATGCCCACATTGGGACAGCTATAAAGCATCTCCGTAGTGGTTCCGCAGGACTCGATGAACTCATCGACGGGTGAGGTTTGCACCAGCGTGTCATGAAAGATCGATGTGAGTTTGCCGTCCGCGGCAGCGCCGAGGCGAACTTTTTGGCGGGTCTCCGAACGATGCCCGCAGGCGCTGAACATTTGCTTGCGCGTGAGGTTCAGCTTGACCGGACGCCCCACCTGCCTGGACGCGATCGCGCTCAGCACCGAATGCGGCCAGATGAAGCCCTTGCAGCCAAAGCCTCCACCGATGAATGGCGAAACAATGTGGACCTTCTCCTGCGGCACTCCAAGTGTCTCCGCCACAGTATTGCGCGCTCCCACCACCCATTGCGTGGTCTCATAGAGCGTCAGTTCATCGCCATTCCACTCCGCCATGGATGCCGAAGGCTCCATCGGGTTGTGATGTTCAAGCGGGGTGCTGTAGGTGGCCTCGTGCTTCACTGCGGCAGCAGCATACGAGCCGTCTGGGTCGCCCCGCTGTGCCGTGAGCTTCTCCCCAAAGAATTGCTCAGGATCGTAAACCGTGTTCATCGCCTGATCGGTGTCGATCACCGGATGCAGGAAGTCATATTCGATTTTCACCAGCGATGCCGCGTAGTTGGCTTGCTGGAGTGTTTCGGCGACAACCAGGGCGATGTATTGTCCGGCGTAATAGACTCTGTCGTCCTCAAATACCACACGGATTTCGCCCGGCTTGGTCGCCGACATGAAGTCGTTTGACGGCCGATACAGCTTCGGAGCCTTTCCGTGATGAAGAATGGCGAGGAATCCCGGGGCCTTCTCCGCCGCGGACGCGTCGATGTTCTTCACTCGCCCATTGGCGATCGTGCTCTGAATTGCGACCGCATGCACAACCCGCCTGATCGGATGATCGGCCGCATAGCGCGCTTGACCGGTGACCTTCAGCGTGCCGTCATGCCGAGGCGTTGGTCGGCCAAACGAACCATTGCCGCTGAGTTCAGGAAGCCTGTTCGAAGTGTGATCTGCCGCGGCGCCGACGCCGGTAGTGTCGGTAGGATGCTGCTGCGAATTTTGCCCTTGCCCGCTGGTGTCTTGCACAGTGTCCTCCTTGTGCGCGGAAGATCAGAACCAATTCCTCATACGGATTGCACAGATTTTACGGATTGGACGGATACACCCGAATACTTCAGATAAGCAGAAACGCTTCTTCTCACTTCCTTGGATTCATCCGTGCGATCCATAAGATCCGTGTAATCCGTGTGAGCTTTTGCTTTTTATCTACAACTGCGCAGCTTCATTCAGCGCGCGAACCAGCGCCATCTTTGCCAGTTCGATCTTGAAACCGTTATAGCGAAGCGGTCTGGCTGATTTCATCGCCGCTTCCGCCGCCGCGCGGAAGGCTTGGTCACTTGCTTGTCCTCCGGTCAACGCCTGTTCCGCCTCATGCGAACGCCACGGTTTGGTCGCCACTCCGCCGAGCGCGAGGCGCGCGCTGCGAATCGTCTTCCCATTCAGGTCCAGAGCGACCGCCGCCGAAGCCAACGCAAACTCATAGCTGGCGCGGTCGCGCAGCTTCACATAAGCCGACCGGGTGGAGAATGCCGATTTGGGAAGCGTGACATAGGTGATTAATTCACCCGGTTCAACCACCGTCTCGATCTGGGGAGTCGTTCCCGGCAGCTTATGAAAATCCTCGATTTTCACCTGACGTTCCCCTTTTGGACCGCGAATGTGCACTACGGCGTCGAGCGCGACCATCGCGACCGCCATATCCGAGGGATGGGTGGCAACACAGTGCTCGCTTCCACCCAGCACCGCATGAATACGGTTGAAACCCTCGAGAGCAGCGCATCCCGATCCGGGACGGCGTTTGTTGCAGGCGGCATATGCGGGATCGCGAAAGTAATAGCAACGCGTTCTCTGCAGGAGATTGCCGCCGGTGGTCGCCATATTGCGAAGCTGCGCCGACGCGCCTGCCAGAAGCGCCTGGGAGAGCACAGGGAAATTCTTGATCACCGCTGCATCATGGGCGAGATCGCTGTTGCGCACCATGGCGCCGATGCGCAGGCTGCCGTCCGCCAATGTTTCAATTTTGTTCAGGGAAAGCGCGTTGATGTCCACCAGATGCGCCGGAGTTTCCACGTCCAGCTTCATCAGATCCACCAGAGTTGTGCCCCCGGCAATGAATCGACTGTTCTGACGAAGTTGCGCCATCGCTTCATCTTCGCTGCGTGCCTGGGTGAAGGAGAAAGGCTGCATGTTGAACCTCCGCGTTCGAGGGATACAAGGATTTATGAGTGCTGGCTTCGGACTGACTTGATGGCTGCCAGAATATTGGGGTAAGCGCCGCAACGGCAGATGTTGCCGCTCATCGCCTCGCGAAGATCGTCGTCGGTGTTCCCAACCGGTTCGCGCAGCAGCGCCGTCGCCGACATGATTTGTCCCGGCGTGCAGTAGCCGCATTGAAACGCATCATGCTCAACAAATGCCGCCTGCATGGGACTGAGCTGGCCGGCGTCCGCCAGGCCCTCGATCGTCGTAATTTCGTCGCCATCGTGCATTACTGCGAACGTCAGACAGGAATTGATGCGACGTCCATTCACGTGTACCGTGCAGGCGCCACATTGGCCGTGATCGCAACCCTTCTTCGTTCCCGCCATTCCCATCTGCTCGCGCAGGGTATCGAGCAAAGTCGCGCGCGTATCGACATTCAGTTGGCGGCTGGTGCCGTTTACCTTCAGACGAATCGATTGCGAGCTTGCAGGAACATCCGGCTTGACCTGCGGCTCGGGAACGGCGATGTCGGGCATGGCGGCGGCAGCGCCAGCCGCTGCGGCTGCTTTCAAAAAGCTGCGGCGATTCCATCCAGGTGAGTCCATTGTGGTTCTCCGTCGCGCGTCGCGAAAACTCAGTTTACTCCTTCGATAATGCCTCCCGGGGGTTCGGCAAAAGCCTTGCACCACCGAGCACGCTGTGGGCACAGCGCAGCAGAGCCGTAAGCGAAAGCCTCTTTCACCACGGAGGCACGGAGAACACGGAGAAAATTAAGTAAGCTGGTCCGGAGTTTTCTTCTCCGTGAACTCCGTGGTGAAACTGATGTTGAAATTTGCTCTTCAGTGAAAATCGGCTACGCCGACGCGCACAATCGTATGCGGCGGAGTCCGAGTGTTTGGCTTCTTGGGTTTTGTTTTCGGAAGCTCTGCGGTTTCGGTCCATACTCCGTACACCCGACCATCGAATGCAGCGATCCCGCTGTAGTCGCCCATGAATTCGTCGCGCGCAACAAAAGGATCCTGCGTCCAGGCGTAATTCTTGAATGTTTGCGCACCATCGGTGGAGCGGGCCAGAGTGACTCGGGTTTTGTTGTTACGCTCATCCCCGCGGCGATCGTAGAAGATCAGGTTCACAGAGCCATCTTTGGGATCGACGCTGAGCCACTGAAAAAATTGATCGGCGCCGTCGTGCACCGGATCGTCGTTCACGCGCACCGGCTCGCTCCAGCTTTGCCCATGATCTTTGGATGTGGAGACGAACGCATCGATATCGCCGTTGCGGTAATCGGTCCAGGCTATATAAAGTTCGCCGCCAGGTCCCGAGCCGATCTGGGGGAATCCATTGGCGCGAGCAAAACCCTGAGCGTCAAACATGCTGGGCGCGGTCTCGATTACGTTGTGGGCTTTGCTGAAGCTGTTGCCGCCGTCGGAGGAAGAAGTCAGCACGATGTGGGTGCCGTCGGACCAGATGGCATACAGGGTCCCATCTGGCGTAACCGTGCCGGTGAATCCCTCATTGGCGCCATTGTCATCGCGCGGCAGTCCGGGAACGGCGTTCACAGCGACGGGTTCTGACCAGGTAAGGCCGCCATCAGTGGAGTGCGACACCACCAGCGGCGAGGCGGTGAGCGTCCAACGCGTCCAGCCGACATACAGCGTGCCCGCATGAGCGCCGTTACTGGTATCGGCGACGATTACCGGCTTGTCCTCAAATGGGATTCCGGCTTTGGTCGGCTGCTCGGCGACCGCGATCGCCTGCGCCTCCCAAGTCTGCCCGCCATCGAGCGAGCGCCGCACAAAGATGCCGTTGCGGGTGGCGCCTCGAGCCCAATAGTTGAACGTCCCCAGCTTGTCGAAGGCGATGTAGCAGACATAAGCGCGGCCTTGATTGTCAAAGGTCGCCGAGACGTCCCCTGAAACCTTGTAGTCCTTCGGCGCGATGCTGACCACGTTCCAGTTCTTGCCGGCATCGCGCGAGTAGGCGGCATAGGCGTTGTCCTGAAATGCGGCAACCACCTGATTCGAGTCGCGCGGATTCACCGCTACCGCCGGCTCAGTGAATCGACCGGGCTTAGTAAGAGTCGTGACCTGAGCGCCTGGAGCAGGTGGGAGCCCATTGCCGGGTGAGGAAGATGGTTGCGGAGTTTGCGCGTAGGCAGTTGGTGAGAGCGGAAGGAATAGCAATAGTACGCAGCAGATTATCGAACAATAGTGTTTCATATAGAGTTGCGCAGGTGAAGAGTCCTCCTAAGACGTCTCGCATTATTTATCAAAATTACCTGCGATCCTAAGATATTTGTCATCCTGACACGAGCACTCAACTCCGCGCAGCGGAATTGAGTGGGAGGAGGAAGGATCTCTTGCAAGATGCTAGCTTGACCTTCACAAGTTGCGATTCTTCAGCCAAGGATCCTGATCGAGGAGCCTTCCCTGCAGTAATTTTGTGCTCGGCATCTCGTGAGATCCTTCGGCCGCTGCCGCGACCTCAGGATGACAGTTTCGAAATTTTTTCGACGAACTGTCGTTTCCTGCAGAACTGCAGAATGCCACAGAAACCAGCGCCCACATTGCTCAGTTCGGATTTTTTCGGGAATCATTATGAAGAGTTCCAGGTTATCAAGCCGGGCTAACGAATGTCGCGCCTACGGCGCTCCGGGGATAGGCTCGTTGTGCTTTTTGAGACTCTCGATGTAGCCGGATATCGCGTCCTTCACCATGCTCTTCGCTTCGGCCACGCTGCGTCCGTATGTTACGCAGCCAGGCAGAGCTGGCACAGTAGCTGTAAATCCTCCCTTGGGCTCGGGGCGTAACACGACGTTGAAATGATGCCGTTCTTTCTTCATAAAACGAAGTTCATCTTACTACCTTAATTCACTGGCTGGTGCCTTCATGTTTGCCTCACCAGACCGGGCCTTTTCAATCAAAGCCACCACTTTTTCCCATGCCACGGGAGTCTGATGCATGGCAAACACGGTGTTGACATTGAGATTCTCGCGCTTTACCGCCTGGGCGACTTCAAACATCAATTCCGGATCGTAAAGCGAGCCGTCGTCGTTGAGCGCCAGGGTATCGCTGGCATAAAGCAGATGATGTTCGGGGAAGTAGACCATGTACTGCCGTTCGGTCGACGCTCCTCGAATCGGATACAACTCCATCCGATTCGGACCTGTACCGACTTGCTCTTTGCCGGCAACGATCTTCCAGATCGGAGCCTTGTGCGCTCCCGGTTGCGCAAGAGCATCGGGATCGATCGTGTGCGGTGCGGCGACAATCCGGTCGAGCAACGGGCGATTCAGATCGAGGATGTAAACAGGAAGACCGCTCGCAACGGCAAAGCGGACTCCGCCGGTGTGCGGCCAGGAATCCGATGTCGATAGCACTGCTTCGATCCGCGCTCCCGGATAGCGCTTTTTCGCCTCCTCGACCACGCCCTGAGTGTACAACCCTGAAATCGGCGCTTCCAGGATTACAACTCCGTCCGAAAGTTTTACGATCGTGGAATTCCACGCTCCGGGAAAGAGGTCGATCCCTGGCGCAAGTGCGATGTCCTTATTAGGGTTGAAGGCCCGGCCGCCCCATCCTTTTGATGCCGGGCTGCGCTGTGCCATCGCAGTGTCCATCTGAAATGCGCTGGGTTCGACGGGGACGTTGAACTCAACCTTCAGCGCCTGCGTCGAGCGCCAAACGGAGCCGTTGCGCTCCTGCACTAGATTCGTGGGGTAGCTGATTCCCTGAAAAATCTGCCAGTTGTCGAAGTAGGTGCGCTGTCGCACGTCGCCCCAGAAGTACCAGAAATCGTGAAATTCCTGCGTGGTCTCGACAGCGTCCGGCAGGTGATTGAATCCATTCAGCAAGACGCGCACGGGCACTTTGTTCCAAGTGAAGCTGAGGACCGCATGCGATGTGGAGCGCAGGATCTCCGGCCTGGAAAACTGCAGGTCCTGAGCTTTCGAAGCCGTGAGCAGAATGCGCGCCGGTCCCAAAGCCAGCTGTTCCTCCGCTTCATCCACGCAAACCAGGCCGCAGGGCCGGTCGCCGTCCTTGGTCCGCGTGACCCCACCCTCGGGCCCAACCACCGTAGTGCTCTTTAACTCTGACTGGTTCGGATCAGATTCAGGCCAGGTCAAAATTGCCTCTTTGAAAAGTTGCTGATTTGCGAAATCGAGAGTCGTGGTTGCGGTTTCGTATGATGTGATGAACGGTTCCTGCCGGTATGACTGCTCCATCAGAAGCGTATGACCAATCGTTTGCAGACGCGCATTGTTGATCTGTTGCAGGCGCTCTCGGCCGCCCATAGCATTCAGGGCGAGGTCCAGGCATTGCCGCGCGGTAACCTTCTGGCAACCAGGAGTGTTGCCAGAATCGGCATGCGCCGGTGACGCTGTGATGAAAAAAGAAACAAAAGTCAAAAGCATGCCGAAGCACATTCTCAGCACCGCGTACCTCCGCGTGGATTGAGATTTTGGTGTCCTGGAACTTCGTTAGACGATTTAACCGGAAAATAGAGAGTGAATTGTATCGGGCATTTTCATCGCTGCTGGAGAGGGTTAGAAGAAGTGCCGCCGCCTCGGCGGCACGGTCGAGAGTAGCCCACCACCAAGTGGTGGGATAACGATCAGATACTTTTGCAAGAGTCCGGCTGCAGCCGGACGATTGAGATCCAAATCTCAGCCGTCCCGCCGGTGGGCGGGACTCGTAGCGTGATAAATCCGTGTACCCAGCACGTTGTGCTGGGCTACTGGCGCACGTCCCGCCGGTAGGCGGGACTCGTAGCATACGTTGTCCTGGCTTATGGAAACTTCAGAAATGTCTGGCCATTAGGTATGCGAATCCGATGGTAGAGTGAAGTCGGGCCAAGCCTCATGTCGAATTCCGGGAAAATGCGTGTTGGGGTGCTGTTCGGCGGTCGCAGCGGAGAGCACGAGGTGTCTCTGCTTTCAGCTGCTTCGGTGCTGAACGCGATTGATCGCAGCAAGTATGAAGTCGTTCCTATCGGCATCAGCAAGGAAGGGCGTTGGCTGATGTCGAGCGAGTCGGAACGGCTGTTGAAGGGCGAGCACAAGACTGGGAATCCGCGACATCTTCGCGCCGGCGATCCCGCCAGCACACCTGGCGCAGCAGTATTGGCACGGGGGGACTCGGTGCTGGTACCACCGGAGCCTGGGTCAGAACATCACTCGCTGATTCCTTTCGAAAGCGCGGGACACACGCCCGCGCGCGCCATCGATGTGGATGTCATCTTTCCCGTCCTCCACGGAACCTTTGGAGAGGATGGAACCATCCAGGGCCTGCTCGAACTCGCTGGAATTCCGTATGTGGGAGCCGGCGTACTCGGCTCGGCTGCGGGCATGGACAAGGACGTCATGAAACGATTGTTCACGGCCGCCGGTCTGCCCATCGTGAAACACGTCACCGTGCTGCGCGCACAATGGGAGAAGGAGCCCAGAAAAGTAAAGAAGCTCATCGAAGCAAAATTGAAATACCCGCTCTTCGTGAAGCCGGCGAATCTTGGCTCGTCTGTGGGAATCTCGAAAGCGCACGATGCAAAAGAATTGGCGCCGGCAATGGATCTGGCGGCCAGCTACGACCGCAAGATCATCGTCGAGCAGGGCGCGGGAAAAAAGAAGAAGGCGCGCGAAATTGAGTGCTCGGTGCTGGGCAATGACAATCCATTGGCGAGCGTCCCCGGCGAGATCGTGCCTATGAAGGAGTTCTACGACTACGCAGCCAAGTATCTCGATGAAGGTTCCGAGCTGGTGATACCGGCGAAACTGCCAAAGAAGATGACAAAGCAGGTGCAGGAGATGGCAATCGCGGCATTTCAGGCGGTAGATTGTGCCGGGCTCGCGCGCGTGGATTTCCTGCTCGATCCTGACAACAACAAGCTCTACGTGAATGAGATCAATACCATGCCCGGCTTCACCGCCATCAGCATGTATCCCAAGCTTTGGGCAGCCTCGGGTCTGGAGTATCCAAAACTCATCGATCGACTGATTGAACTCGCGCTCGAGCGGCATCAGGAGAAGAGCCGAACGAGCTACAGCCGGAGTTAATTTCGTAATTCTGTAATTTCGTAATTGGGTAATTTGAGAATCATCCGTCGTTTGCAGTTTTCAATTACGAAATTACCCGATTTCGAAATTACGAAATCTTCATGCCACTTCCTGAAAGAGCACTGATCCGAAGGATTCAAGACCGAGTTGGCAGAAACCGACTGGTAGCTCGCGGCATTGGCGACGATTGCGCAGTATTGCGCCTGCCGCGAGAGCATGAGGCCCTCATCACCACCGACTTCAGCCTGGAAGGCGTGCATTTCCGCCGCGAGTGGCAGTCGGCGGAGTGCAGCGGACATCGCTGCCTGGCGCGCGGGTTGAGCGACATCGCCGCTATGGGCGGTGAACCAATCGCCGCCTTCCTCTCGCTCGCCGTTCCTAGCGATCTGCCGCAGAGGTGGGTGGATCGATTCTTAGGCGGGTTCTCCGCGCTGGCGAACAAATACAACGTCGAGCTCGCCGGAGGCGACACCGCGCAATCGCCTGCAGGAGTTTTGGCGGACGTCGTTGTTTTTGGATCTGCCCCGCGAGGCAAAGCCTTGCTCAGAGCAGGCGCGTGTCCGGGAGACCGCGTGTATGTCACGGGGAAGCTGGGTCTCTCGGCTGCAATGCTGGAGCAGCTACGCAGCCGGGTCGGGAAAAAGATCGACATTTTTCCCGAGCCCAGAATTGCGGTCGGCAAGTGGCTCCGTGAACGAGCCATCGCTTCCGCATGCATCGACATTAGCGACGGTCTCTCGACGGATTTGTTTCACCTATGCGAGGAGAGCGGAGTTGGCGCGGTGATCGCAGCAGATGCGATTCCCATCTCGCGTGCATCGCCGTCCGCCAATCGCCACGCTCTCGAACTCGCATTGCACGGCGGCGAAGACTACGAACTGCTCTTCACTGCTCCCAAATCGAAGCGCTTACCCAAAGTGATTGCCGGAGTAGCGATCGCGAGCATTGGAGAAATTGTGCGCGGCAAGCCCAAGATGCAGCTCGTCCTGGACGGCACAACGATGCCGCTCGAAGCAAAAGGCTGGGAGCACTTTCGCGCTCGGCGATAGCACTTCTTTCGGAATCGCCGTACTTACCCTACCAGTGACGGTAGAAATGGAACCTGCCGCCACCTGGGATGAAGAGCTCTGGAAATCTGATCTCTTTCCTGTTCGTTTCCTGTTATTTTGTTGAATTTTCCTGGAACTTCTCTGTAACGCTCAGATTCGGAGTGTCTTACGATTTTTTATCGAGCTTTCCTGCTCCTATCCTGTTCCTTTCCTCAGCAAACCGACGATTTTGCGTTTTTTGGGCAGAATTCGACGAGTCACGGAACCGAACGGCAAATTCCCCTGTACTTTTTCCCTGTTCTCAGGAAAGCGTCGGCGAAAAGGTGGAAATCGAGCCCTGGCCGCACGAACCAACAGTCAATTTGTACAAGTCTGGGGTGCCCCGTCTCTTGGCTCAAATCCACGATTGCCCATCGCTCCGCGACTAAGGCGCGGGCCGCCGTGGCGACCGTCTCTAGCCGTGATTATGGCCAACTACGCGTGTAAAATAATTCGAGTGGCCACATTGATTCGCAAGTACCTGCTTTGCTTTGCCGGCGTTCTGATGCTCTCGGTCTGCCTCTCTGCCGACACCGTTGTCGAGGAGATCATCGCTCGGGTAAACGATTCCATCATTACCCGCTCCGATTTCAACAAGAGCAAAGAACAACTGGCCAATGAGGCCAAGCAGCAGAACATTTCTGACACCGGAGTGAAAGACAGAGAGAAGGATGTTCTCCGAGACTTGATCGACCAGCAATTGCTGCTCGACAAGGGCAAGGACCTGGGCATCACCGGCGATACCGAATTGGTGAAGCGGCTTGACCAATTGCGCAAGCAATTGAACCTCGAGTCGATGGACGACCTCGAAAAGGAAGCGCAAAAGCAGGGCGTATCGTTTGAGGATTTCAAGCAGGGAATGCGCAACAACATCATCACCGAGGAAGTGATCAGCCACGAAGTCGGGCCAAAAATTCAGAACGAGATTACTCCGCAGGCGGTGTAGCAGTTCTACGATGCGCATAAAGCCGAGTTCACCCAGCCTGAGTCGGTGGACCTTTCCGAGATACTGGTTTCTACCGGTGCGTCGAATGTGAATGTCGATCCCAACGCCGCTCCTCCTGAGGACCCGGCCAAGGTAGCCGCGGCAGAGGAAAAAGCCAAACAACTGCTCGCCAGCATCAAAGGCGGCGCGAAATTTGCGGATGTCGCCAAGAAATCCTCCGATGGACCTACTGCCGACCAAGGAGGAGAACTGGGCTCGTTCAAGCGTGGTTCCATGGCCCAGGAATTGGAAGACCTCACCTTCAAGATGAAGCCGGGCGATGTCTCCGACGTAATTCGGACCAAGCAGGGCTTTGTGATCCTCAAAGTGAACGCGCACACCCAGGCGGGCCTGGCACCATTGAAGCAAGTGGAGAACCGCATTCAGGAAGCGGTCTATTACGAAAAACTTCAGCCCGCGTTGCGCGCCTATCTGACCAAGCTGCGCGAAGACGCCTACATCGACATCAAGCCGGGTTTCGTCGATACTGGCGCCAGCCCCAACCAGACCAAACTGATCTACACCACCGCCGCCGATACCAATACCGGCAAGAAGCCGAAAAAGAAAAAGAAACTGGGAATCCTCTAACCATTTTCGATTTCGTGATCGGGTGATTTCGTGATGTTCTTCAGGGTTTCAGTCACAAAATCGCGAATCACAAATCACGAAATCGGCGGTTTTCTCTTCTTGCCTGCACATCGCTCAGGATAGAATCGCTTCTCGGATCGGGGACCATGAAGCAGTTCTTCATCAAGGACGCAGCCGCTCACGAAAACCAGGTGATTACCAGCTCCTTTCTGGTATCGGCCAAACAGATCAAGCCAAAAAAAACCGGCGAGATGTTTCTTGCCCTCACGTTGTGCGATCGCACTGGCCAGATTGACGCCAAGATGTGGGACAACGTGAACGATGCCATCGATCTCTTCGAGCAGGAAGATTTCGTAAAAATTCGCGGGCTGATCAACAAATATTCCAATCGATTCCAGCTCACCATTCATAAGCTCCGTCCAATGGAAGAGAGCGAAGTCGATTATGCGGACTATCTTCCCAAGACCTCCAAAGACATCGATGAACTGTGGCGGACGGTGTACTCCTACGTCTCCACTTTCCAGAACCAATCTCTCAAGCTGCTGCTCGAGGCATTCATGGGCGATCCCCAGATCGCCGAAGCCTATCGCCAGGCGCCTGCCGCCAAATCGTTACACCACGCCTTCATCGGAGGTCTGCTCGAGCACGTGGTTTCGCTGATGAAGCTGTGCGATGCTGTAGCCGCGCTCTATCCGTGTATAAATCGCGACCTGCTGCTTACCGGCGCCTTCCTGCACGACATCGGCAAGATCCACGAATTGAGCTATCAGCGCTCGTTCTCCTACACCACCAAAGGCCAGCTTCTCGGACACATGATTATTGAACTGGAGATGCTGCACGAGAAAATCGCTCTGGTGCCGGGCTTTCCCGCGGAGCTGAAAGCCCTGATTGAGCACCTCATCATCAGCCATCATGGGCGATACGAGTTCGGATCGCCCAAGCTGCCCATGTTCCCGGAAGCGCTGATGCTTCACTATCTCGACGATCTCGACTCCAAGATGGAGAGCATGCGCGCCCACTTCGAACGCGAGCCCGACGCCGAATGGACCGGCTACAACGGCTCGCTCGGCCGCACTCTGCTCAATTCCGAGAAAGTGCTGGCCAAGCTCACCGCGCCTGCGGAAGCTGCGCCTGAACCTGAAGAGGCGGCGCTGCGAGCTGTGGCCGGTGAGGGCTCTGAAATCTAGTGCTCCGATCGGCGATTTCGTCACTGTGAAATTCCCTGCTTTCATAAATAACAGGGAATTCTGCAGCGAATTTCTCGCTGCGGCCAGATAGTTCACCAAAATATGCCCAAAATTCACGATTCTCGCCAAAGAACAGGGAATTAGCAGGGAATTTCTGGATTTCGGCCTAAGTCTTTGATTCGCCGGCAGCTAGGAGCTAGAACTGGTCGCCGCAGCAAAGAACAGGGAATTTAGCAGGGATTTTTTGTCGGCTGCGTTGGGCCTGCCGTATAGTCGGTAGTTCTTCCTTAACATCATGGCAAGGGATGTCCCCATCGGAACCCGGGCAGAGGTCAGCCAAGTTGTCGAAAAGCGACACACGTTGGCGGCGGTGAATCCTGAGCTTCCGCCGGTCCTGACTACCCCGCAGATGATCGGCTGGATGGAGTTTGCCTGCTGGCAAGCACAGCAGCCATTCTGCGACGGTGGCGAGACGACGGTGGGAACGGCGATCCATGTCGACCATCGGGCGCCTACCATGATCGGCCAGAACGTTACTGCCGAGGCGGTGCTGGAAAAGGTGGAGGGCCGCTTTTACATCTTTCGCGTGAAGGCCTGGAACGAGTCGTATCCGATTGGCTCCGGCACTGTACACCGTGCGGTGGTGAACGTGGGCAAGTTCATGAGCAAGCAGCAGATTTTGTAATCGGGTAATTTCGTAATTTCGAAATTCCGATCGACTTGCAGCATTCCAATTACCCGATTTCGAAATTACCCGATTACGAATAAGAAAGAGGTTTCGCATGAGCACTCAACCCGCAGTCACCCACGACCTAAGCTATCCCATCGGTAAGTTTCATTATTCCGGGCCGATGAGCAAACAGCAGCGCGAGGCTGCAATGGCTGCCATTTCGGATGCTCCCGCGAAGATGAGGGCAGCGTTGCGCGGTTTGTCAGCGCAACAACTTGACACGCCCTATCGCCCGAGCGGATGGAGTGTGCGGCAAGTGGTGCATCATGTGCCGGACAGCCACTTGAATGCCTACATTCGCACCAAGCTGGCGCTGACCGAACAAGAACCGACGATCAAGCCCTACGATGAGAAGGCCTGGGCCGAATTGGCCGACACTCAAACGACTCCCATCGAAATTTCGCTAGCGCTGCTCGAAGCTGTGCACGGGCGCTGGAGCAACCTGCTGCGTTCACTCTCCGACGCTGATTTTGCCCGCACGTTTCGCCATCCTGAACACGGGGTGCGCACCCTCGACTGGATCATCGCGCTCTACGCCTGGCACGGCGCGCACCACACGGCGCACGTCACGGCGTTACGCGAGCGAATGGGATGGAAATGAATTTTGATTTCGCGATTTCGTGATCGGGTGACTTCGCGATTCTTAGGATCTCTTCACCACAGAGGACACAGAGGCGCACAGAGGAAGCCAAGATTCATTTTTTCTTCCTCTGTGCCCTCCGTGTCCTCTGTGGTTAAAGATTTAGCTTCGCTTTTTGTTCACCATTCATGAAGCTTTCGGTTTATAATGTCGCTCTCGCAAGCGACACCACTTCAGGAGCGGCACATGGCAGACGAAAAGACACGGGCGATCGATCTCGCGCTTTCGCAAATAGAGAAGCAGTTTGGCAAGGGATCGATCATGCGGCTAGGCTCAAAAGAGGCCATTGTGCCGATTTCCGTGATCTCAACCGGCGCAATTTCCTTTGACGCGGCATTGGGCGTCGGCGGATTCCCTCGCGGACGCGTCGTCGAAGTCTTTGGTCCGGAGTCTTCAGGCAAGACCACGATCACCCTGCAGGTGATTGCCGAGGCGCAGAAGACTGGCGGCATGGCGGCGTTCGTCGATGCCGAGCACGCCCTTGATCCTATCTACGCCAAAAAGCTGGGCGTCGATGTCGATAATCTCCTGGTCTCGCAGCCTGACTATGGCGAGCAGGCGCTGGAGATCACCGAAGCTCTCGTCCGCTCCAACGCCATCGATGTGCTGGTGGTGGATTCGGTGGCCGCGCTGGTTCCCAAAGCGGAACTCGAAGGCGAGATGGGCGACAGCCACATGGGACTGCAGGCCCGCCTGATGTCGCAGGCATTGCGCAAGCTGACCGGCACGGTTTCGAAGTCGCGCACCTGCCTGATCTTCATCAACCAGATCCGCGAAAAAATTGGCGTGATGTTTGGCAATCCTGAAACCACTACCGGCGGCCGCGCGCTGAAGTTCTACTCCTCAGTGCGGGTGGACATCCGCCGCATCGCCGCGATTAAAGACGGCGATCAGGTAGTCGGCTCGCGGACCAAAGTGAAGGTCGTGAAGAACAAAGTGGCCGCTCCCTTCCGCGAGGCCGAGTTTGACATCATGTACGGCGAAGGCATCTCCCGCGAAGGCGACATGCTCGACCTGGCAGTGAACAACAACATCGTCGAGAAATCCGGCTCCTGGTTCAGCTACAAGAACGAGCGCATCGGTCAGGGCCGCGAAACCGCCCGCCAGTTCCTGAAAGATAACAAAGACATCGCTGCCATGATCGAAGCGGACGTGCGCAAAGCCCTCGGCATCGGAATTTCAACCGAGAAGGCCGCCGCGGCAACCGCCGGGCCGAACGGCGTACCCGAGCACCCTCATCCACCCGCGCCGGTGCGGCAGATGCCGGTGCAGCGCAGGTAAGATCGCCTGCAGGCCAATCGCAAAGAAATCGCGCTTGCCGCGGTGCTCACCATCCTCTTGGGTGTGGGGCTAATTGCGACCACAATTTTTAATGTCAATCGCACGAGAGCGTCGGGAGCGCTCCATGATCCGGCTCATCCATTGCTCGTTGCTGAAATTGGGCAATACGTCTGGATGCTCATGGGCCTGGCGTACTCGGCAAAGCGCCGGCGCTGGAGCCCGGTCATTGGCATCATGATCGGCTTTGGTGTAGAGCTGATTGCGGCCTTAGCGTTCGTGCTTTCTCGCCACATGACATGACACTCGACCGGAGCTTTGGGCGCATAATAGGCGCATGAAAGCTGCAATAAGCACGTCACCGAACTTCATGGGTGGAGCGGTAGAACAGGCTATCTTTATATAGGCACACTGCTGCACCCATAGCATTGCCTGGGGAATTAGAGCCATGACCGGAATCCAGTTTGTTACTGACGAGAAGGGTCGCAAGGTAGCGGTTCAAATCGACCTGAAAAAATACGGCGCATTATTAGAAGAGTTTTGGGATGGGCTGATTTCGGAATCGCGCCGCAATGAAAAAGGGATACCGCTAGAAAACATCAAAGCGAATCTCATAAAACGCGGTCGCTTGCGTGGCTAGCCCATTTTTCCAGGTTAATGTAGACCGAATTGAGATGCTAAACTGCGCCACTGTCGTCCTGAGCGAGGGCGCACGCCCGAGTCGAAGGATCCCGAGTATCCGTCGGGCTTGGAATGCAGATAAGCAGCTATGTGGAAGGTCTCTGATATCGCCGGGGCGGCAAGCGTTGCGGTTCTTCGACTCGGGCGTTCGCCCTCGCTCAGAATGACATTTATCTATCTCTCGACACTGATCCACAACAGCAAGAATGCCTAGCTCTGCTGTCGAGGTAAAGTCGTCTGCTCAGCAAAGACCCCACTTGAGCCAGCTCTGCTGCTTGCCTATACTTTGAACCGGGAAAGGAGTTGGTTATGACTCTTCTTCTTCCGCTCCTCGTGCTTGGCGTTGCCGTTGCTGCTGACCAGCCGCAACCCGCCGGTGATCAGGTTTCAACTGCAGCAATCGTGAAAACCCAGGCCCTGGCCACAATCGCTAATCGGCCGTTCGCCAGTCCGCAATCGAAGAATTCGTTCGTCGGTTCAGATCACTCTGCCAAGCCTGCTTCCAGCGATTCCCAGGAGGAAGCCCGCAAGCAAGGCTGCTTCACCATGCGCAGCTACTACTTCGAACGGGAAGACGATCGAGGTATGGAGTTCCTTGGAATGACGACGTGCGATCCCGCACGAGCAGTGACGCAGAAGCACGTAAAGAACCGACCACGACTGGTGCCTGCAAACTGAGCGTGGCAGCATAACTGCACATGTTGCGCTTGGCGCATCATCTGCCTCTACAGTGCTTTATAGCCACGGCTGCGTGACAATTCGAAGAAAGTAACCGCCTGCTACTGTTAGCTTTATGGGGCGCATTCCTTTCGTAACTACCGGTTTTGTCGGTCACGGAGTAGAGTTAATCTGCATCTACTCTTGTGAGCGCCAAACCATGGCTAAGATCAACAGCGAATCGGAAGTCAGTGAACTCACCTATCACGGACCGCTCATCGGCATGAGGTCGACGCGGCCGAAGAACGCCTCCAGCCCGGCTCAACCCAATCCCGCCAAGCCCAAAGGCCCGGTTTCGGAGACAGCGCACAAATCCAGCCAAGTTGCCCGGTAAACGCACAGCCGCTACAGCAAGATCCCACCAGCCACTCTGGACTGTGCTAGCTTTTTTGTATGTCCACAGCTCATAGTGTTGTTCCGCAATCCTCCCAGCTTACCCCTCTGAAGATTTTTCAATTGCTCAATGCTTATCAGCAGACTGAGGCCCTGAAAGCCGCGATCGAACTGGATTTGTTCACGCAAATCGGCGATGGAGGCGCAAGTGCAGCGCAGATCGCGGCGCAGATCAAAGCCGACGCCCGCGGCGTCAGGATACTCTGCGACTATCTGGTCATCACCGGCTTATTGGAAAAGCGAGGCGAGCGCTACCTGCCGACTCCGGAGTCGCAAATGTTCTTAAGCAAGCGCTCGCCGGCATATATCGGCGCGGCAACCCAGTTTCTGTGCACGCCAATTCATTGTGCCCATTTTGGGAAGCTCGCGGAGGCGGTCCGTCGCGGCGGAGCGGCGCAGGACGAATCTGCCAGCACCGCTCCAGACAATCCCATGTGGATTGAGTTTGCTCGGGGTATGGCCTCGCTCCGCGTGCCTTCCGCGGCATACATTGCCGAGTTGCTGGGGGCCAGTTCCGGCGAGCCCTGGAAGGTGCTGGACATCGCCGCCAGCCACGGCATCTTCGGAATCACGATTGCCCAGCGCAATCCCAAAGCCCGCATCGTAGGCGTCGATTGGCCCAACGTGCTGGAAGTCACCAAAGAGAATGCCGCCAAAGCCGGAGTTTCGGACCGCTACAGCACCATCCCCGGCAGCGCCTTCGATGTCGATTTCGGAAGCGGATATGACGTGGTTCTTCTCACTGCGTTTCTCCATCACTTCGACATTCCCACCAATGAGAAGCTGCTCAGGAAGATTTATGCAGCACTCAAGCCGGGAGGCCGGGTGGCAACACTCGAGTTCATTCCCAACGAGGACCGCATTTCGCCGCCGCATGCTGCCGGATTTTCACTCACCATGTTGGCCAACACTCCTGCCGGAGACGCCTACACCTTCAAGGAACTCGAGCAGATGTTCCGTCACGCCGGATTCTCATCGAGCGAACTGCGCGAGAATCCAGCGGGAATCGATCAGGTGATCATTTCGAAGAAATAGGGGCTGCCTCGGCATTACGGGTGCTTGCGAAAAACAAATCTTCAACACGGAGGTCACGGAGGTCACAGAGGGTGTTTATAAAGCGCCTTCCCTCCGTTTACTCCGTGCCCTCCGTGTTCAGTGGTTTTCTTGTTCTCCGTGCCTCCGTGCCTCCGTGCCTCCGTGCCTCCGTGGTAAAAGTAATGGTTCACAAATCCATTTAGCTTCGAAGCCTCGCGGCTTCGTGGCTGCGGAGCTTTCCGATGCGAACTGAGCCGATTCTGGTGGTGCATGGCGGAGCCTGGGCGATGCCCGACAGCGTCGTGGACGACCACCAACGCGGCGTACAGAAGGCGCTCGAAGCCGGATGGTCGGTGCTGGCATCTGGAGGGAGCGCGCTGAAGGCAGTCGAAGAGGCGGTAGTCGTCATGGAAGATGACGAGACTTTCGACGCAGCCAAGGGAAGCTTTCTCACCCGCGATGGCCGCGTGCAGATGGATGCTCTCATTATGGACGGCGCCACTTTGCGCGCCGGCGGGGTTGGCTGCGTGGAGCATCTTCGCAATCCGGTGCGCGCCGCGCGGCTGGTGCTCAGCGAGAGCCCGCACGTTTATTTCGTAGCCGAGGGCGCCGAGCGCTTTGCCGCCGAGCATGGGATGAAACTCATCGACAACAGCGAACTGGTAATCCCGCGCGAGCGCGAGCGGCTGGCGATTGCGCAGGCCAAAGCCGCAGCCGGCGAGCACGATCTCACCTTCGCCGGCTCCGGACATGACACCGTAGGCGCAATCGCTCTCGACGTGAACGGCCATCTTGCCGCCGCGACATCGACTGGCGGCACCCTGAACAAGGCGCCAGGACGTGTGGGAGATTCATCACTGATCGGCTGCGGCTGTTACGCTGATGACCAAAGCGCCGCGGTTTCCTGCACGGGATGGGGAGAGCCGATGATGAAGCTGGTGCTCGGCAAATGGGCAGCGGATCGGGTGCAGACCGGCGCGGCTCCGGAGATGGCCGCCCGCGAGGCCATTGGATACCTCAGCTCACGGCTCAATGGACATGGAGGCATGATCCTGCTCGACAGCCGCGGCCGCTACGGCATCGCCCACAACACTCCGCGCATGGCCTGGGGCATGCGCCATCGTGAGGGTTCATATTTGGGAATTGAAATCGAGAGCTAGACGCGGGCGAACACCCGCTCGCGTCGCGGTTAACGGTTGCGCTTGGCTCCAGCAGTGCGCTCAATGGCATTCTCAGGCAACCCACCCGTACGCCGCACCGCTCGCGTTGTATTTAGAATTCCCCGCAGCGCCTCGTTTACTGCGCCTTCCGTGGGGAACGCTTCGGCAATTTCCGGGTGCAGCAAAACAATGTTTGTACCTTCTCGCAGACGCTTGACATATTTGCCGCGAACTCCCCCTTTCATCGCAGCGAAATCATATTCCGGACGGAGGGCGCTAGTTTTATTATGGTTCACTTTCTTCATAAAAGCCTTTTTCTCTGCGCGTTACGAGGCGCGCGCTGATGATGCGGATCGTGTCTCGGCGCTCGGTGTGCGATATGACGAGCAAACGCCCTAAAGTCGACAGTCCTATTGTCAAATAGCGTTGCTCGGATGAGGAATGGTCCTGATCTGGAAATGTCGTCGATAAAACATCCTCAAACACCGTTGCAGCCTCTCGAAAACTGATACCGTGCTTGCGCTGATTCGCCGTATCCTTCTTCGGGTCCCATTCGAAGTCCATCCGGTTTCAGTATACCGAGTCCTCGTGGTCAATCTTCTTCCATGATCAATGCTTCGGCCCAGTTGGCATAGTTTGCGTCAGCCTTTTAATGATGTCTTCCGCCGGTTTCCCGCCTTTGCATGGCGGATGTCCGAAGCCGCTGGAGCTTTGTCCGTTCTGAATATCGAAGATGAGGTTGTCACTCGATCCCGGCGCGACTCCCATCGGCACGGCATCCAGCCCCAATTTGTTTCTCACCTTCCAGGCAATCACGTGATCGGTGCAGGCGGTATCGCCGCTCACCCCTAAGCCACCCACCAGTTCACCCTGATGGGTGTAGAGCGGCAGCCCGCCGCCAAAAACGATTATGCCGCCGATGGCCTTGCCCACCATGGGATCGTCCTGCTGCCCGAATTTTGTGGGTGGTCCGGCGAACGCTGCCGCAGGATTCGGACCCATCATGGCAAGGCCATACAAGCTTTGTCCGGGTTGGGCGGCAGAATAGAGATTGCCGGTGGAAAGCGCGAAGTTGGGCAAGCTGAGCGCATTCGCGGTATTGGCCTTTTCCGCGGCAATCAACCGGCTACCCGGCCATTGCTTCGAGCGATCAGGCCCGCTAAAGACCACGGCACAGATGATGCCGTCGCGGTTGACTACCGCTCCCCACTCCTGGTTTCCCAAGCCGCCATTGGCGTCCTTGCCTTGCTTGACAATGTCAGTAAGCGCGCCTTTGAGCTTGCCGTAATCGGGAAGCTTTGAGCAGTCAGTGCCTTGGGCCGCGGCGCTGGGGAGAACGCCGAGGCACAAAACGAAGAGCAATAGCAGTCGCATAAGGAGCTCCTTGCTTTTGAGATTGCGAAAATCGTGTGCTTCCGGCCGCCCTCGACCGGGTTTTCATGCTTTGCCGCAAACAAGGGGCCGGTTGAGAGCGCCCCGAACCGCACATTTGCGGAGTTCAACCCTCATACGGCACCAGTTCGCGCAGGTGGTCTTTTGCATAGGCTAGCGGTACCGCCTGTCTGTCGTCGGAAGAGCAGCGCAAGAAAGGCTTGTCCTTCTAGCGTGAGTTATCGTTGCGCTCATCGCAACGTGTACAAATACGCGGCAATGTCGCGGCTGTCCTGATCGGTTACGCCCATCTCCGGCATCGCGGTATGTGGTTCGACTTGATGCGGATGCTGGATCCAGTGCGTAAGGTTCTCCGGCGTGTTCGGCAACTCGCCCGCGATGAATACGCGGCCACCAATTCCGGCCAATGGAGGCCCTACCAGCCCGTTAGCTCCGGCGACGCCCGGAATGGTGTGACAGCTGTAACAACCATACTTGCGGATCTTGCCGGGCCCGGCGTGGGGATCGCCATGCGCCAGTTCCGCCGCTCGTCTGACACCGTTTTCCCGGTCCATTCGAATCCACCCGCCGAAGAGCGCGGCCGCGACAATCACCAGAAATAAGCCGATGAAAAATTGGTTGGCTCTATCGCGCATCGTGAAAGCTCCTGGCTATTAGCTGCCGGCTTCTAGCCCGCCCTCCATTTCCTTTGATCGCTCTAATCGCTCTCTGTTGCTTATTGCTTACCGCTTACTACTTGCTGCTTACTGCTTATCGCTTACTGCCTATCACTTATCACTTACGCTTATTGCTTATTGCCTACCGCTTATTGCTTGCCTCGCTCGCAACCAGTGCCGCCACACGCGTGTACTGGAACCGGCGCTCGGATTCGCCCATCCAGGCCGCGAACAGCGCAAGTCCGATGACAAACAGAATCACTCCCGCCGGCACCCACATGATGAGGCCTCCGAGTTGCTGATCTTCGAGCGGAGTCAACGACCACGCTGCTGTGCTGGCAACGTAGCTCGGATACCAGGGATGCGGCGCAAAGGTGAGCAATGCTCCCAACACACTGTTGTGCGCGGCTGTGGTGAATACGTAAATCACCGCCGCGCCATAACCCAGCCGCCCGTGCCCGCCATGGATCAGCGTCCACCAGAAGAGCAGTGCACTTCCCAGAAAACAGAGATGCTGCAGCCCATGTACACCCTCACTCTGCAGAGCGGCCTCAAACAATCGCGGCGCGTGCCATATCCATAGCGCCAGCGCGTGAATCAACCATGCTGCGGGGGCCGCCGAGATCAGCGACCACACTGTCACCCAGGCACGTCGTTTTGCGGCAGCCCCCAGAGCTTCGCGCCAGCGGATTGGCAGAGCCCATAAGAAAGTGACCACTGGACGTCCCATTACCAGCAGCGGCGCCGCAACCAGCATGAGCAGCTCGTGCTGCGTCATGTGCACCCAGAAGAGCTGGTCGCCGATTTCGTGAATGGGAGAATCGAGCGCCACAATCAGCATGAGCAACCCGGAAGAAAACGAAAGGGTCGGCCAAACGCTCAGCCGTGCGCTCGACCGCCGCCACATGCGCGCACTGCCAGTGGCGAACAGCACGGCAGTGATTGCCAGTGGAAGCACGACAAACGGCTCCCATGACCATCCGGATGCGCGCGCCGGAGTGCCGGTCTGGTGCGCAAAGGCCTGTAATGCGCAAAGGTTGATCGCGCCGAAGCTCACGAGTTTTGCCACGCGCTTCATCTCAGGCACACGGACTCAAGATCCAGCGCGGCACAGCGCCGGCGATGATGATGATGGCAAAGCCCAGGCTCATCACGATGCCCACGAGAGACAAAAAGAAGGCCCGATCTCGGGGTAAATGTCCCTGCTTTTCTGCGTTGTCGGGAAGCCGGCGGTAAGTGCCGAATGCCAGCGCAAAGCCGCTGAGCGCAATCAGAAAAAACACCAGGCTGATCACATGCAGCACATAGAAGTGCCCGGTGGAACACGCATGTGGCGCGACGGCATAGCTGGAACCGAGATCGCATCCCCAAGCCAGCGGCCCGGCAGCGACGCCCCACCACACCGCAGCCTCAAGCCGCGGTGTATCGGCGATGTGTTCTGCTTGTTTCATTTGTTTTCGCTACAGCAGCCTCGTCGCCCCGTAGATCACAAAATCCGTAACTACGGCGACACCCACGACGAAATACCAGTACATCGAGTTCTCATCGAAATCGCTGAAGCGGGTGCCGTCCACGCGATCGGTAAACGCCAATACCGCCAGCACCACGGTTTCAATGAAGTCTGTCGCCAGATGCGCGGAATGAACGCCCAGCAGCATCCATACCGTGGATGCGTAGGCATTCGCGCTCCACTCGCAGTTCAGCGCGGAAAATTCATACACGCGCAAGGCAATGTTCACAGCGCCGAAAATCGCTAGTACGACTAAGCCCATGCGCGCGCCAGAAATGTCTCCCGCTCGCGATTTTTTCCGCGTCCACCACGCCGGAGCCAGGCTGAGAAGGAATACGATGCCATTGGCGACGCCGTAGGTCAGCGCCGGCGGCATCACTCCTGGTGGCCAATCCGTCGATCGAGTGCGGTAGTAGAAGTAGCTGGCGTAGAGCATGGCCATCATCGCGCCTTCGATAAGCATGAAGAGAATGGTCCCAAGCCACACCACGTTGCGCGGACCAAAGACGACGCTCGGCAACCCGGAGACGTCGAGCACCGCGCGCTCGCTTACTCGCTCCATACTTCAGTTGCCTTTCTGCGCTGCGAGACGCCCCAGCGCGGCCAATACCATCCGATCAGCGTGATAGCGACGGGAACCGCGGTATACAGGACTGAGCGCGCGCTGAAAACCGATCCGATAAATAGACCCGAGGTTGCCACGGCTGCCCAGAACGGCCACGCGCTGGGCCCGGGCGACTCCATGCGGTGGTCAGGATCGCCGTCAAGCGAGTCCGTGACCAGTGTCTCGCGAATGTCTTCGCGAATGCCGGCGACCACCGGCTGGTTGGGCGCGGCATCCCAGAGAGCCTCGCGTCCATTGACCGTCGGTAACTCGGCGAAGTTGTAGGACTGCGGCGGCGATGAGGTCGCCCATTCCAGTGAGCCGGCGCGCCAGGGATCCGGCCCGGCGATGGCGCCATATTTACGGCTCCAAAAGAAGTTCAGGATGAACACCAGAACGCCAACTCCCATCAGCAGCGCTCCGCACGTGGCCAGCAGGTTCAACCATCCCCAATTCATTTCGGGAACGTAGGTGTAAACGCGGCGAGTCATGCCACGCAGTCCCAGGAAATGCATGGTGAAAAACGTCATGTTGAAACCGATGAAGAAGAGCCAGAAATTCCATTTGCCCAGCGCATCGTTCAACATTCGGCCTGTCATCTTCGGGACCCAGAAGTAGAGGGCCCCAAACATGGGAAACACCGCTCCTCCAATCAGCACGTAATGGAAATGCGCGACCACGAAGAAGGTGTCGTGCACCTGCGTGTCCACCGGTACTGAGGCCAGCATCAGTCCGGAAAGGCCGCCGATCATGAATACAAAGAAGAAGCCGGCAATCCACCACATCGGCAGCTTGAATTGCACGCGCCCGTGCCACAGCGTGGCGATCCAGCAAAAGAACTGGACCGCAGTGGGAATCACGATCATCAGCGTCGCGGCGGTGAAGAAGCTTTCGCCCATCTGCGGCAGTCCCGTGGCAAACATGTGGTGTACCCAAACTCCGAAGCCCAGAAAACCAATGGAGATGGTAGAGACCACCAGCGCGAGATATCCGAAGATGTGCCGCCGTGCGAATGCGGTCACAATGGTGGTGACGAATGCCGTTCCGGGAAGGAAAATAATGTAGACGTCCGGATGTCCGAAAAACCAGAACAGATGCTGGTAGAGCAGAACGTCGCCGCCCTCCGCGGGATTGAAGAACTGTGTTCCCACGGTGCGGTCCAGCAGCAGCATGCTGCTTGAAAGCATGACCGCCGGCATGGCAAAGATCACCATGAACGACAGCACCAGCTTTTCCCACAGGATCATGGGCATGCGATTCAGCGACATGCCGGGCGCGCGATGGCGAAGAATGGTCGCGGCCAGACAGATCGCGGTCGCGAGCGCGGAAAGCTCGGTGAACGTAATCATCTGCGCCCAAAAATCGACGCGCTTGCCTGGCGAGTAGTCGGGACCGGAGAGCGTGACGTATGCAAACCACCCGCGATCGGCGCCGGTGTTCAGCAGCAGTCCGGCCCAGAAGAAGAGACATCCGAAGAGGTAGATGTAATAGCTGAACGCCGCCAGCCGCGGAAAAGCGATGTTGCGTGCGCCCACAATCAGCGGCACCAAGTAAATCCCGAACCCCTGAAACATCAGTGGCACGGCGAACAAAAAGATCATGGTGCTGCCGTGCACCGTGAAGAATTGGTTATAGCGGTCGGGGCCGAGGAATTTGTTTTCTGGCCGCGCCAGTTGCAGACGCATGAGCACCGCCAGAATTCCGCCCAGCAGGAAAAAGATGAACGCTGTGACAATGAAACGAATACCAATCGTCGTGTGGTGTACCCGTTTGAACCAGCCGCCGAAGCCGGAAGGCTCGCGCCATGTGCTATCGAGCCGCTGATGCAGGCTGTCAGTCGCGCTTACCGGCGGGTTGGTTTGAACAACGGCCAATTTATCTCCTGAGAGCTGCGAAGCTTCGAAGCCACGCAGCTTCGCAGCTTTCCTATTGCAAGCTGCGCAAGTACGTAACTAAAGCATCAAGATCGTCGGGCGGCAGCGGATTTGCCGGCATCAGCACTCCCGGTTTTACGCGCTGCGGATCAGTAATCCAGCCCGCCAGCGATCCGGATTCATTGCTCAGCGTCGCTCCAGCGATCATGCGCCGGCTCGCCAGGTGCGTCAGGTCCGGCCCCACTTTGGAACCAGCGTCGGTGCCGCGCACGGTGTGGCAGAGCACGCACGAGTGGGTGAGAAACACTTCTCGTCCTCGCAAAACGCTGGGGTCGGTCGATTGCGCTGACGGTTTGCGCTGCTGCGACAGCCAGTTCTGAAATTTGTCCACTGGCTCCGCTACCATTTCGAAGCCCATGTGCGCGTGTTGCTCTCCGCAGAACTCGGCGCATTGGCCGTGATAAATGCCGGGTTTGTCCGCCTGAAACCAGAAGGCCGACTGATATCCCGGCAGCAGGTCGCGCTTGCCCTGGATGTTCGGCACCCAAAAACTGTGGATCACGTCCGCTGAAGAAGTCAGCACCACGACCGGCAGGCCGACCGGAACATGAATTTCATTGGCGGTAACCACGGTGAGATCGGCCTGCGGATTGGGATATCGCGCTTCCCACCACCACTGGTGTCCGATGATCTGAATGGTGACAGGATTCTTCGACGACAGTCCCTCGACGGTATTGCCGGTCACAATGCTGAATGCCAAAACGACAAAGAGAGTTATCACCGTGACCGTAACAGCGACGCTCACAGCGACGCGCGCCCGGCGGTCGCCTTCCGGGTTCTCCATCACCGGCGCCATCTCCTGCTCATCGACTTTGGTACGCGCAGTGCCATGAGCGAAAAACACCATAACCAGCACGAAGACAGCGAGACAGATCCAAAAGATCAGCCAATAAAGCCACTCGATATTTTTCGATTGCGGACCCGCGGCGCTTAGCGACGAGTGATTGCTCTGGCACCCCAGCAGGCCGAAAACAATAATCCAGGCGAGGGTGCGCAGTGCCTTCATTGCTTCTGCTCCGGAGCGCCCGTGATTCCGGTAGGAGTTTGGCGCGGAGTATTCGCCGGCGGGCGTTTGCCGCTCATGTGATCACTGCGACCCGGTGCTACGTCCTTCGCAAGCAGCCCGCTAAGCGAGCGTACATAGGCGACGATCTCCCACGCCTGATTTGCAGGAATGCGTCCACGCCATGCCGGCATTCCGTTCGGACGCCCTTCCATGATCGTGGAAAAAATGTTGGCCGGTTCCCCACCGTAGATCCACTGGTTGTCCATCAGCGGCGGGCCGATTCCGCCACCGCCATTGGCGTGACAGCCGACACAGTTGAACTGCTCGAACAACTGTTTGCCTTGCGAGACCGCGTAAGCGCTCTCTTCGTATTGGTTTGAAATTGTCGGACTGGCGACCTGCTGCCCTCCAGGATGCAGATCGCTCACCTGAATCGTATTCACGACAGCGGCAGACGCGGGAGACTGGCGGAAATTGCGCTCCTCGCGCTGACAGCCGAGGATCAACAGCAAGCACGTGAGGAACATCGATCCCAGGAAAATGGCATGCGCGTAGCGCATTTAGTTTCCCCTCTCGGTTGCAGAAGCTGTGTCGGGAATTTCCGGGATACCATAACTTTGCAAAATGCTTTGGATCTGCCGCTCTCGCCGTTGTAGAAATCCGTTGAGCTGGTCCCGCAGTGTCTGATTTCCTTTTCGCACCCCCATTGAAATTGAGAAGGTGAAGGGTAGACCTGGAGGATCGACTTCGGGCTGCACAGGCGTGATCTTCAGCGCGCCGGGATAGCGCTTGGCAAAATATCCGGCAAACGGGCCCCAGGTAATGGCCAGATCGACTTTGCGGTGTGCTACGGCATCGACGAGTGAGGAAGCATCTGCGCCGGTGCTCTCGAATCCAACAATGTTTGCCTGCATGCCGCGCCGGGCCAAGGCGTGCGCCGGCGGCGCATAATCGTCGTCAAGCACCTGGACGCCAATCTTCATGCGATGAAGTTCGAGATCGTTAAAAGAAGTTGGCTGGAACTTTGCTCTGCGTCGACTGACGAACACGTAGGTCGAGCGGTAATAGGGCCGAGTAGTCAGCGTGGCCTTGAAGTTCGAAGGAATACCGATGAGCAGATCGCACTTTCCTTTGTTGAGATACTCGCGGACGAAGCCGCGTCCCATGCGCTGCCATTGATAAGTCAGACGGGCGTGCAGGTCGCGCGCCAGCAATTCGGCGATGTGGTTCTCGAATCCCTGCCGCTGCGTGTTGGAGAAGGGAAGATTGTCAGGATCGGCGCACACGCGCAGCTGTTTCGTTTGCGCAAAGGCGAAGCTGCAAGTCAGAAGCAGCCCAGCGATCGCTACACTACGGAAGCGAGAACACATACAGCATTCCCCCTTTCGTGGTGTACTGTGGCAGGTCTTTCATGGCATTGGTGAATCCCAGCGCGCCGGTGGGATCGCGCGTGTCCAGCCCGCCGGCGACGACCGCCCCAGCCCAACCACCAACGCCGGAGAGGACCGCGATGTATTGTTTGCCGTCAGGACCCTTGTAGCTGACTGGCTGGCCGATGATTCCCGATCCGGTCTTGAATTGCCACAGCTCCTGACCGGAGCGATCATCTACGGCTTTGAACCAGCCGTCCATGGTGCCGAAAAACACCACGTCTCCCGCAGTGGTGAGTGCTCCGCTCCAAACTGGGAAGCGATCGCGAATGCTCCACACGGCTTTGCCATTCACCGGGTCCCATGCGGTGAACTCGCCGCCATTACCTCCGGGCCCGGGATACATGCGCACGTTCGCACCGACATACGGAGTTCCGGCGATGTAATTGGCGCTGACGTCCTCCTCGTCCATGCAGAGGTTGTTGTGAGGGATGTACAGAAGTCCGGTCTTCGGTGAAAACGCCGAAGGCTGCCAGTCTTTCGCGCCGGGAGAGGCGGGGCAGATGTTGCGCACCACCGTTCCCGTTATGGGCTTCTCCTCGCCGACATACTGCAGCAAACCAGTTTTCAAATCGACGCCGGTGCTAGTGGTGATATGGGCAAAGGGCTTGGCCGATAGCACCTCTCCTGTAGCGCGATCCAGCACATACACGTGCCCGTTGCGATCAGGATGCACCAGGACTTTCCTGGTCTGTCCATTGATGGGCAAGTGAGCAGGACATTTTCATTTACACCGTCGTAATCGTAAAGATCGTGCGGGCTGTACTGGTAAAACCAGACCGCTTCGCCTGTATCAGCATCACGCGCGAAAATTCCGGCTGTCCACTTGTTGTCGCCGGGACGCTCGTCGGCATTCCACGGGCCCGGATTTGAGGTGCCGTAGAAGATAAGGTTGGTTTCGGGATCGTAGGAGATCCAGCCCCAGACCGTACCGCCACCGATCTTCCACGAATCCGGCGGCCACGTTTTTACGCCCAGGTCCCGCCCGCGATCTTGCGAGTAAAACGGTTTGAACTTCGGGCCGATGAGAACGTCTCTATCGGGACCGGTACTATACGCTCGCCAAACGGTCTTCCCGGAATTTTCGTCAAGCGCTGTGAGCCAACCACGCACTCCGAACTCCCCGCCGCTGTTTCCTACCAGCACTTTGCCTTTCACCACAAGCGGCGCCATCGTGATCGACTCACCCTTGTTGATATCGCCGAGGCGGACCTTCCACAGTTCGCGTCCCGTATTGGCATCGACGGCGGCGGTCTGCACGTCCAGGGTGTTCATGAAGATCTTGCCGTTGTCGTACACAACACCGCGATTGACCACATCGCAGCAGGCAACCCCCTTTGAGGCAGGTGTCGGCATGGGCTGGTATTCCCATTTGACCGGAGCGCCGGGCTTGGTTAAATCCAGCGCATACAGAACGTTCGGCCAAGGCGTTACAACGTACATGGTGTTGTTGACTACTACCGGGGCGGCCTCGTGCCCGCGTTCCTGCCCTGTAGAAAAGGTGAACGCCAGCTTCAGATTTTTGACATTGCCGGTATTGATCTGGTCGAGCGAGCTGTAGCGAGTACTGGCGTAGTCTTTGGCAGGACGCGTCCACTGGCCATCGTCGGGCGCAATCTTGCCGGAATACCCGTGAGCGGAAGAACTGGTTTCAGTCTGCGTATCCTGCGCCGCGGAGACATGGCTCTTCGAACCCCCGCACGCCAGAGTGCCGGCAGAGGCTGTCAGGGCGAGCAGTCCTAATATGAAACTAAGTTTGCGAGTGAAATTCGAGCAACCTCGCGCCAGGAGCAAGAGTCGCACCAATCACCTCGGGCAAAGATGGGATTGTCGCCAGTAATGCCCTGCAAAGGCTGAGTAGATGCGAAGCGGGCCTGCTGGTGTTGTGTGGGCGAAATGCCTAAGCGCGACATTCGCCCCGGCTCCGCCCGCGAAAGTGGGTTGCTATAGCAACATCTTTGGTGATATCGCTGATACGATTTTCCTATGTTCGAAGGTCCGCCAACCTGGAGTTCCCGGCTGCTTGAATTCGATGGCGTGCGCGAGATCCTGCTTGGATACTGTGGTTCGGAGTTGGGCCGTGAGCGGTCCAGGCAGCTCGCACCGACAGCCGATAGAAAGTGGATCGATGAGCAGCAGCAACTCACGGCCGAGATCCGCGAGTTCCTCAATGCCGGCGGCAATTTTCAGTTCCAGGGCGTAACCGACTGCCGCGAGCTGCTGAACAAATCCCACATCTCAGGCGCTGCGTTGGAGATTGCGGAACTACGCGAAGCGCTGCTGCTCGCCGATAGGGCTGACGAATGGCGCGCGATTGCGCTCAGCCCGCCTGCAGCTCTTACCGAGGGCTGGCCGGCAGTGTTCGGATTGTCGGAACAGCTCGCCGACTTCACGCAATTGCTGCGCTTCTTCCACGGCAAGATTCTGCCGGACGGCACGCTCGACGATCGCGCTTCGCCGGAACTCGCCCGAGTTCGCCGCGAGATCGAGCGGCAAAAAAAAGAAATTCAGTCTTCGCTACGTGGTTATCTGCGCCATTTAGCAGAAGGCGGCGCCGTGCAGGAAGAGCTGATCACCATCCGCGGCGAGCGCTTTGTGATACCGGTGAAGGTCGAGCAGAAGCGTCGCGTGAACGGAGTGGTGCACGGCGCGAGTTCCAGCGGACAGACCGTCTTCATCGAGCCTCTCGAAAACATCGAGCAGAACAACGAACTGGTGCGCCTGCTGGAGGAAGAGAATGCCGAGGTACATCGCATTCTTTTGGAGATGACCTCCCGCATCGGCGAGCACGCAGATGCGCTGGCGCATGCGGCCGACGTTCTTGGGAAAATCGAACTGCAATTTGCCAAGGCACGCTTTGCCCGCGACTACGATTGCGTCCGGCCGACATTCAGCACCGCCAATTCTGATCTTTCTCTTATTGCAGCCCGGCATCCGGTCCTTGAGCGCAATCTCAAAGCACATGCCGGCAAGATCGTCCCGATCAGCCTTACGCTGGAAAACGACGAGCGGCAACTGATCATCTCCGGCCCGAACACCGGAGGAAAAACCGTCGCGCTAAAAACTGTGGGACTGCTTGTATTGATGGGGCAATCGGGAATCCCAATTGCGGCGGAGAGCGCAAGCCTGCCAATCTTTGACGCAGTATTTGCAGATATTGGCGACTATCAGTCCATTGAGCAGAATTTATCCACGTTCTCTGCGCACGTGAAGAACATTGATTTCATCTCCAAGTCCACGACAAAACATTCATTAGTGCTGCTGGATGAGCTGGGTTCGGCCACCGATCCCGAAGAAGGAGCGGCGCTGGCGGTCTCGATTGCTCGTTACTTTCGCGACTTGGAAACGATCAGCATTATTTCCACGCACCATACTGCGCTAAAGGTTTACGCAACCAACACGCCGGGCGTGGTGAATGCCGCGGTCGGATTTGACGAAACGACGCTGCAACCGACCTATGAGTTGAAGGTTGGAATTCCGGGAGCGTCAGCGGGCATCAATATTGCTCAACGTTTGGGACTGAATCCTGAGATCATCACCGCGGCGCGCCAGCGTCTCGCCGGACAAACCCAGGACATCGCACGTTTTCTCGATCAACTGCACGAGCAACTCGACGCGGCCGAGCGCGAACGAGGGGATCTGCGCCAGAGGGAGCAGGAAGTCGCGCGGGAGAAATCGCGCCTGGCGGTAGAAGGCATGAAGGAACAGCGGGCACAAGTCCGGGAGATGGAGAAGAAACTCGAAGCCTTGCTGCGCGATTTCGAGTATCAGGCGCGCGAAGCCGTTGCTGCCGTGCAAGATCGTGCGGCGGCGCAGAAGCTCTCCAAAGACGCCGAGCGGCGCATCGCGCGACTGCGTCGTGAATTCAAAGAACAATTCGATTCCACCGTGGTCGCCCATCGCACCGGCGCCGACCAGGGCGATCCCAATGCGCGTCCCAACGAGGTGAAATATGTCGCCGAAGGCGACACTGTGCGCCTCAAATCTCTCGGTCGCGATGCTGTCATCAAGCGCAAAATCGATGAAAGCACCTTCGAGATCGAAGCTGGAATCATCAAAATGCGCGTTCCCCGCAGCGATATTGCCGCGCTGGTAAGGTCTGCTGCGTCTGCTGCCCCGGAACGCGCGGTCAATCCCGTGGCTGCCGCGCGCTCACGCGGCATCTCCGTATCGCTCAAAAGCGAAGACGATGAACTGAGCGCGCCGTCAGAGATCAACGTCATTGGACAAACGGTGGATGATGCCACACGAGAGGTCGAGAAATTCGTGGATCGCGCATTTCTAGCGGGGATGACGCGCGTGCGTGTAGTTCACGGCAGCGGTATGGGGATCCTGCGAAAAGCTCTGCGCCAGTTTCTGAAGTCGCATCCGCACGTCGCGCTGGTCACCGAGCCTCCGCAGAACGAAGGCGGAGCGGGAGCGACGATCGTGGAGCTCAAAATGTGAACCACAAGTCGATGCGATTGACGGTTGGCGTTTCGGCCGCCAATGCAGACTTACAGCACACAGAACCTAGGCTTCAAAACTTGGGGCGCTCTGGCACTCTTGAAATTGCCAATAGCAAACGGAATCCTTCCGGTGACGCGCAGCGATTTTCTCGCGGAAGCAGAATAAGATTCTCTCTTCCCGGCATCGAACAATCGAATGGCTGCGTTACAGACCGACGCTCCGCCCAAACCGACTGACAAAACGCTGACTTTCATGTTGCGGGCACTGCGGCACCGCAATTACCGCCTGTTTTTCGGCGGACAGAGCGTTTCCCTAATCGGCACCTGGATGACGCGCATCGCCACCAGTTGGCTGGTGTACCGCCTCAGCCATTCGGCACTGCTGCTGGGCTTCGTCAGCTTCGCCGGCCAAATTCCCACTTTCCTACTCGCACCGTTCGCTGGTGTGTGGGTAGACCGCTGGGACCGTCATCGCGTTCTGGTAGTCACACAAATCCTCGCCATGGTTCAGTCTTTCTGGCTGGCGGCGCTGGCGCTCTCCCATCGCATTACGGTGTGGGACGTGCTCTACCTGAGCGCCTTCCAGGGGTTGATCAATGCCTTCGATATGCCGGCGCGGCAGGCCTTTGTGGTGCAGATGGTGGAGGACCGCGCCGATCTCAGCAATGCTATCGCCCTGAACTCGTCGATGGTCAATATGGCCCGCTTGATCGGGCCATCGATTGCCGGCGTCATCATTGCTGCGGTGGGAGAAGGCTACTGCTTTCTCATTGACGGCATCAGCTATCTCGCGGTGATCGGTTCGCTGCTGCTGATGCGGATCGCAGCGATTCAAGTCTCGCGCGCGACAAAGAATACTCTGCGCGAATTGCACGAAGGCTGGCACTATGTCTCCCGGTTTGCTCCCATCCGCTCCATACTCCTGCTGCTCGCGTTGATCAGCCTGATGGGAATGCCGTACGCGGTGCTGATGCCGATCTTCGCCGGGCGTATCCTTCACGGCGGCGCGCATACTCTTGGCTTCCTCATGGGAGCTTCGGGAGTGGGAGCGCTGACCGCCGCATTTCGCCTGGCCGCGCGCCGGTCAGTGCTTGGCCTGGGCAGACTGACGGCAATCTCCGCCGGGATATTTGGCGCAGGACTCATCGCGTTCTCGCGATCGGGCATGATGTGGCTTTCGATGCTGCTGATGTTCTTTGTCGGACTGGGCATGATGCAGCAGATGGCATCGAGCAACACCATCCTGCAGACGATCGTCGACGAAGACAAGCGCGGGAGGGTGATGAGCTACTACGCCATGGCATTTACCGGCATGGCGCCTTTCGGTAGTCTGCTGGCAGGCACCGTGGCCAATCGCATCGGAGCGCCGGATACGCTGCTCATCAGCGGCATTTGTTGCCTGCTCGGCGCGTTCTGGTTTGGGACCCAGTTGAAGACCATCCGGCAGTTGGTGCGTCCCATCTACGTGGGACTGGGAATCATTCCGGAAATGGCTGTCGGAATCCAGGAAGCTTCCGCGCTGCGCACACCGCCGCAGGAATGAATTCATCAGCCGTACCGAAGTCCTGAAGCTATAGCCAGCAATGCGCGTCTGCGGTTACTCTCTTCTGCAATGCTTCGGCTGCTGCTGCTATTTCGCCGCTCAGTGTGGCGAGCCTTTCAGCATGATGCTTTCGCCATAGCGAAAGCTGCCGCGTACTCTTCTATCCTCACCGTTTTTCCGGCATTTCTGGTGCTGGCTTCGGTGCTCGCGGTTTCGCATACGACCGCGCAGTTCGCGCGAGAAATCTCATTTGCCATTGGCCAGGTTTTGCCCGCCGGCACCACGGCATTGGCACTGGCTTATTTCAACACTAGTAAGGTCCATCCCAGCAAGGTGATCATTTCTGCGTCGTTGGTAATGCTCACTGCGGCCAGCGGCATGATGGTGTCGTGGATGTCGGCGTTCCGGCGCGCATATGGAATTCAAGGCAATCCCTGGGGTTTTTGGAAGGAGCGCGCCATGGCATTCCTGCTGGTCCCACTCTCTTTGGTGCCGATGGGATTCGCCACCGTGCTGGTAGGTTTTGGAAATCAACTGCAGAACTGGCTTGCGCTTCACGCCTTTTACGAACTTCGTCCCGCAGTGCTGCTACTGTGGACTTGGGGGCGTTGGTCGATCGGCGCCCTCACCAGCATCGCGGTGATCGCACTCATCTATCACCTGGCGATTCCGCGCACGCAATCCTGGCAGAAGGTGCTGCCTGGCGCTACTCTCGCGACCGGGATGTGGTTCGCCGCGACCGTTACCTTCGGCTGGTATGTAACCAATTATGCCAACTACGCGGTAATCTACGGTTCCCTGGCGGCGGTGATCGCGCTGCTTGTGTGGTTTTACGTCGTCTCGATCGTGATCCTGATCGGGGCGGAGTTCAATGCGTTGATATATCCGAGAAAGGGTGCCCAGGGTTAACACGAAGGTCACGAAGAAAAACCCTCAAGGCCACAGAGAGCCGAATGCAGGTTGCAAATTGGCTTCCCAAGATTTTTGCTTTCTCTGTGACCTTTCCCCCGGAACATCGTGACCTTCGTGTTAACCCCAGAGAATGATTTAGCATAGGAGCAGGCAATCCTTCTTCGAGATGACCGCAATTCCGGCAGTGACTCCCGCAATTCCGACAAAGCGAAAAGCCAAGGTGGTATGTACGCTTGGTCCGGCCAGTAACTCCACGGCGGTGCTGCGCGAACTGGTGCGCAGCGGCATGGATGTCGCGCGCCTGAATTTCTCTCATGGCACCTTGGAGGAGAAGGCGCGCCTGATTACCTCCTTGCGAGCGGTGGCCGAAGCTGAGGGCAAAGCCATTTGCATCCTCCAGGACCTGCAAGGGCCAAAGATACGCACGGGACGGCTCAAATACCGCACGCCTGTGGCCTTGAAAACCGGGTCGCGCATCACCATCACGCCGCGTGACATCGCCGGAACCAGCACTCTCATTTCGACAACCTTCAAGAGTCTCGCGCAGGAAGTGCAGCTCGGCGCTCGCGTACTGCTCTCTGACGGATTGATCGAACTGAAGGTCCGCAATATCCAGGGCGACGATGTTGAGTGCGATGTGATCAACGGCGGAATGTTGGGAGAGCACAAGGGCATCAACCTTCCCGGCACCGTGGTCAGCGTGCCGTCATTGACCGAAAAGGACGAGAAGGACCTCGAGTTCGGCTTGAAGCACGATGTTGACATGGTGGCGGTCTCATTCATCCGCACTGCTGCTGACGTGCAGGCGGTGCGGGAAAAGATACGCCAGCTTCGCGGAGACGTATGGGTGATTGCCAAACTGGAAAAGCCGCAGGCGATCGAGCACTTGGAAGAGATTTTGGAAATTTCCGATGGAGTGATGGTGGCGCGTGGCGATCTCGGCGTGGAGATGCCTCCGGAGAAGGTACCGATTATTCAGAAGCACGTGATTCGGCGCGCGACCGCGTGGCGCAAGCCGGTGATCACCGCCACGCAGATGCTCGAATCCATGATCGAGAATCCCCGGCCTACGCGCGCCGAAGCGAGTGACGTAGCCAATGCGATTTTCGACGGCAGCGACGCGGTAATGCTTTCCGCCGAGACAGCGACCGGCAAGTATCCGCGGGAAGCCGTGCGCATGATGGTGAAGATCGTCACCGAAACCGAAGCGCAAATGGCTACCGAACCCACTCATCGCCGTCGCAATAACGGCAGGCTTTCGATTTCTGAGACGATTTGCGAATCGGTCGCTCACGCAGCGCAGGAGCTGGACATGCGTGCCATCGCGGTCTATACCGAAACGGGAACTACGGCGCGCCTGATCTCAAAATACCGCCCGAAGACGGACATTTTCGCGTTTTCCTACCTCCCCTCGGTATGTCATCGCGTGAACCTGCTGTGGGGAGTTACGCCCATGGTCTGCGACCATACTCCCGTCACTGACGACATGGTGCGCGGCGCCGAGCGCCTGCTGTGGCAGCGTGGGATTGTGCACAACGGCGATGTGATCGGAATTGTCGCTGGGACCCGCACTTCCAGCGGCTCGACGAATTTCCTCCGCCTGCATGTGGTGGGCAGCATGGATTTTGCCGCCGTCGCGGATGGCGCGGGAAAACCCGAACGCCGCCGCAAGGCTTCGGCTTCCGCCATCAAGCATGTACCCGAGCGCCGCAAGATCTAGCCGGATACTGACGGCGACTACGCGCTCACCAGCGATCCTACTTTTTCGCCGGTTATCACGCGGCGGATATTACCCGGCCTGTTCAAGTTGAAAATGATCATTGGCAGGTTGTTGTCTTTGCACAGAGAGATGGCTGTGGTGTCCATCACCTTGAGTCCGCGCTTGATGATATCCATGTAGGTGATCTGCTCGAACATGGTGGCGTCTTTGACGAGGAAGGGGTCGGCATCGTAGATTCCGTCCACCTTAGTCGCTTTCAGGATGACATCGGCCTTGATTTCCATCGCGCGCAAGGATGCGGCAGTATCGGTTGAGAAATAGGGATTTCCGGTGCCGGCGCCGAAGATGACGACGCGATCTTTCTCCAAATGCCGAATGGCGCGGCGCCGGATGAACGGCTCCGCGACCTGGTTCATCTCAATCGCCGACATCACGCGAGTAAAGACGTCGCGCTTTTCCAGCGCGTCCTGCAGCGCCAGAGCATTGATCATCGTGGCGAGCATCCCCATGTGATCGGCGGAGACGCGGTCCATATCCCGCGCCTGCTCGGCAACGCCGCGAAAAAAGTTGCCGCCACCGACGACGATCGCCAGTTGCACCCCCAGCGCGCTGACCTCGGCAATTTCACCCGCAATTTCATGCACGCGCCTTACATCGACACCGAAGCCCTGGCCCGCAGCCAGGGCCTCTCCGGAAAGCTTGAGAAGAACTCGTTTGAAGACGACAGACATGTGTATTCAGTATAGAACGAGGAGAGAGTCTGAAGGATCGGATGATTTTTCGCGGCTACTCGGTGGAAAACCGAAGCGGAGTGCCGGAAGAAACAGCAGATGATAGCCCCGGGCGGAAGCCCGGGGTCAGCGAGAAGAAAATCCTTTACCGCGCTGCCGCATGCCCGGGGTCCCCGGCAGACGCCGTTGTTGCGGCTGCAGGGGTGGCAGGCCAAAGCGCAGCGCAACGCGCGCAGCGACAAAAACAAAAATGCATTTTTTCTACACGCTCCGCATTCGCTGCGCGTTGGCCTTCGGCGGAGCGGTATCAGATTTCCTTCATCTGTACACCCAGGGTTCCCCAACCGCGCGGATGAGAAACCCAGTATGCTATGCCCAGTAAACCAGGCCTGAAATCATGCTCTGCCCCGTGTGCCAAAACGAAATCCCAATCCAACACCGTACATCCGCGGTTCTTTGCGGCAGTTGCGGCGCGACTCTGAGTATTTCACCGATCTATCGTGTGACCGCCCTGGTCCTGAGCTTCGTCGCCAGCATCGCCGTCTCTTATGGAATCGGGATCAAAGCCTGGGCAGCGATTCTGTGGATTCCACTGATGTTGATTGCGCTCATGATTGTGCCCAACGCGATGATGGCCATTGCTCCGCCAAGATTGCGGGTAACACTCAGGGGAGAACTCAGCACGAAGAAGCTCGAGCCGTGGCGACGCAACCTGAATTTGTTTCTCGTGCTTTGGTTTACGTTGACATTTTTTCTAGTCACGTACGGCTTCGTCGTCAGTTGGCTCGCGTACCTCCTGGGTCAATCGCCAGGAGACGTTCGCGAAGCAACGGACATGTTCTCCGTGCCGCTGGCTTGGGTAAACTCCGCCTTTATCATCACGCCGGCACGTAGCCTCATCGCCGTATTCGGAATTGTTTTTGCCAACTGCTTCTTCTACGCCGCAGCCCTGCTCGCCATCCTGCGGATTGTCCAAACCCGGCTTCGCCAACGTGTTACCCAGATCGGAATTTTCCAGCCAGCGCAGGATGAACCGGATCAGGAAGATCTGTAACCGTGTCCAACCTGGCGTCTAACGCGAAGCGAGTTTTCCTTTCCGCTGAATGGCGTGACCTCGTGATGTTGAACTACGGGGTTGAACCGGGTCTGCTGAATGCGTACGTCCCGCCGGGCACGTCGCTGGATTCATTCAACGGACGCACATACGTTAGCCTGGTCGGCTTTCGCTTCTGCCACACCAAGCTGCTCGGCTATTTGCCGGTTCCGTTTCACACCAATTTCGACGAAGTGAATCTCCGTTTTTACGTTCGTCGCAGGGAAGGCGGCGAGGATCGAAGAGGAGTTGTCTTCGTTGCTGAGGTCGTGCCCCGGCGTGCAATTGCAGCAGCCGCTCGCCTGCTATACGGCGAAAAGTACCAATATCATCCGATGAAGCACCACATTGACGTGCAAACGTCCGAGAGGACGATGGACTATCAATGGCAGATAGTCGAGCATTGGTGCAAACTTTCCGCAACGACCACCGGCTGGGCATGACATGCCCCTTCACTTTTCCTGTAGGAAATTTTGAAGGTTCCGAAAAATCGTGTGACGTTTTTCGCGGCGACGGCGGACAAACGGGATTCTGTCGCCGTGTTCTGCGCGTTGCTAACGAAATTCCCAGACTATCTTCCCAGATGTATTCACGTAGCCGCAGGATTGTACACCGCACACTTCGGCAATCCCATACCGAAATCCTCCGCACTTCTTGAAACGAGGCGTGATTACGAACTCACCGTCCTGGTTGATGTAGCCACACAAACCATCACGTTTCACATACGCCAGATCGTCAGAAAACATTCCAGCGGCAGGAAGCAGCGGGTCGTCTTCGAACTGCGGCTCCACTGCATAGTTTGAGTTGCCATAGATATAGCCCCATCTACCGCCGAACTTGACTGCTGCTACTTCGTTTGCTGGCTCTCCTGAAAATGGCATGGCCTTTTCAAATCTCGGCTCAATCCAATAACCATATCCAGGAGCGACGTACCCCCACTTTTCACCGCTGCGGACAGGCACGACTCTTCCCAGGTCTCCTCCGCCGCACTCTTCATACACAAAGGGAATCAGCGCTGTCCCGCTGCGATTAACAAAACCGCACTTTCCATTTTTGTACGCCGGGGCCATCCCTGCAGAGAAACTCCAAGCTAGATCGAACTGAGGCCGAATTTCCCACTTACCTTCTCGATTGACGTAGCCCCATTTGCCACGCTGTTTCACGGCCGCAAGGCCTTGCGAGAAATCACGAACCTCTTCGAATTGGGGAATGGCAACAAAATGGCCTTTTCGGTTGATGAATCCCCATTTGGGACCCACTCTGACAGCAGCTAGTCCTTCATGGAAGCTGTGCGCGTAGTCAAAGTGCACTCTAATGGCGAGCAAACCTGATTCATCAATGAAACCAGCCTTATGTCCAATCCAAATCGGCGCCAACCCTTCTCGGAATTGCCATCCATAGTCGAATTTTGCTGGTATTGCGATCCGGCCAAAACGGTCGATGTAGCCCACCTTGCCGTTGAGGGTGATCAGGAGCAAACCCTTCCCCTTCTCCCACCAACTCTGGGCTGTCCTCTGAGCACGCTCCATGTTGAATGGACCCTCGTGCTTCGGCGTACCCAGATCTTCTCCGGTGATTTTTTCGATCGCTCTCGCCGCACTGAAAGCGACATTCGGCTCGTCATAGAGGTACCACGCAAGGAAAGGAAGATCTTTCTTGGAACCTCGAAAATAACTAAGCTGAATGGCTAAATCGCGCTTCGATTGCTGGGATCTCTGGGCTACAGCGCACATTTGGAAACAGAAACCGATCAATGCACTCCAAACGACTGCGCAGCTAAGGAGGGTCGACTTCTCGGAAGCAATTTCACGGCGGCCAACGAACTTATACTATGCAATCCGGAGCAGCCGCGGGAAATTGCATCATGGCGGGGGGACCGCATTAAGGGTGCGACAGCCGTCTCCAGGGTGTTCCGGGAGAAAATACAATCGGACAGGGCAATCACCGCAGGCAACAGCATCGTGAATACCCGTCTCCACCATCTCGGCAGCACCAGTCTGCAACCCTAGACGAGTGCAGATCGCACATCTCAAACTCTGCTGCTTGCTGCTGGCCCTGGGAACTCGGGGGAACTCGGGGACGGGGAACTCGGGGACAGACGGAATGTTTTCCTTTCGCCGGGTGGCGCATTCTTTCTTAATTCTCGACCATTCTCCACAATCAAGGTCGGGCCCGTGGCGAACCGTTAGAGACTGGACGCTTTAGAGCACGAGGCGCAAGTCGATTTTTCTTCTGACGCGATGTTGGGCTGTCGGCTTCCGGCTGTCGGCAGTCCGCTATTTGTATTCGCTTTTCGTCCCTTGGAGATTACCGGCGATTCACTTTATTTCGTGTTTGATGACGCCGGCATGCCCTCCCGCCGAGCCAAGTCGGCATCACAGAACGGAACTGGCCGAGCCGCTTGGAAAAAGGAGAGTAGATCCCATGAAGAGGTTTCGCTTAGCACTTCTTTTCTGCATGCTCATGGCGGCGTGGGCTGTCTTTGCGCAGCAGGGTTCCATGCACCAGCCCGCGCAATCGCCGCAAATGCCCGGCGCGGCTAGCCAAAATCCGCAGATGCAAAACCCACAGATGCCGAGTCAGCAAAACCCGGCGCAAACTCCTGGTCAAAGTCCTGAGGCGCAGAGTCCGCAGGGTGTGCCGTCGCCGGCGCCGCCTATGCATTCCGGCGGATCTGGGGCGGATGCTCAGGTGAACGCGCTGACGCAGGCGCTGAACCTGAACAGCGATCAGCAAGCTCGGATCAAGAGCATTCTGGAAGACCAGCATCAGCAGGGCGAGAGCGTGGTGAACGATCCTTCACTCTCGCACGATGCGAAGGTGCAGAAGGTTCATGCTCTCCGGCAAGCGACGATCGAGAAGGTGCGCGCGACTCTCACCTCCGACGATCAGAAGAGCAAGTTCGACACCATGATCCAGGCGTCGAACGAGCGCATTCGCCAGAGAGAGCAGCAGGAGCAGCAACAGCAGCCGCAGCCGAAGTAAAGCTGCGAAGCCACGGAGCCGCGAAGCCGACGAAAGCAATTGCTGCTAAGACCTGTCATTCTGAGCGAGGGCGAACGCCCGAGTCGAAGAACCCCTACCTACGATGTGTCCGCCAGACTTGCCCTCACACAGTTACATCCGGAAAATCTTCGCTGAAACCGCGACCGAATTCTTGCTACTGGAGTCTGGGGGTGCTTCGACTCGGGCGTTCGCCCTCGCTCAGCATGACAGCCTTTGGGCGATTTTCCGCCTTTGGCTCGAGTACAGTAAGTTTGAAAATGGATTAGCACGGACCGCACGGATTCGATAAAGAGAGAAAAAGATCAGTTAAGCAGTGATTCGTCGCATCCGTGAAATCCGTGATAAAGCTGTTGCGGTTGATTTTGGATTTGTTACTTCGCTTCAGGTTTGGAGAACCACTGCTCAAACCACTCCAGCGTGCGTAACTGGTAGTCGCGCGCGTCCGCCGGTTTGCTGATGGCGTGGCCTTCGTTCGCGTACACCACCAGTTCGGTAGGAACTCCAAGTGTCTTCAGCGCGTGCCACCATTCCACCGACTGGGGCATAGGCACCTCGCCATCACGGTCTCCCACCAGGATCAGCGTCGGCGTCTTCACGTTTTTCACGAAATGCATGGGATCGGATTTTGCGTACACCGCCGGATCGTCATAGATGGACGCACCGAAAAACGGAATCATCCATTCATCGATGTCGTTCAGTCCGTAATAGCTGAGCCAGTCGGAGATGCCCGCTCCAGCGACGGCTGCGCGAAAGCGCGTAGTCTGCGTTTCCGCCCACATCGTCATGTAGCCGCCATAGCTGTGGCCGCGAATGCCGAGCTTCGTCTGGTCGATGGGATATTCCTTCGCGATCGCATCAATGCCGGCCATGATGTCGCGGAAATCTCCGCCGCCGAAGTCTTTCACATTGCTTTGCGTAAATGCCTCGCCGGAACCGAAGCTGCCGCGGGGATTGGGGCACAGCGTGAAATATTCCATTGCGGAATACTCGCCCTCTTTGTCGTCAAAGCGAGAAGCACAGGCATACGACGGCCCGCCATGCACCGAAACCACCAGCGGATACCTCTTCGCTGCGTCGTAATCTTTCGGCAGCAACAGCCAGCCCTGCACCTGCTCGCCGCCGTTGTCCCAATGCACGTTCCTGGCTTCTCCCCATGCGGGTTTTACCTCGGCGTTCAGGGTGGTTAGTTTTTGCCATTTCCCGATCTCTCCTGCCCACACCTCCGGCGGGGCCGAGCTGGATTGTCGAATCACCGCGCTGCTGGTTCCATTTTGGGCTAAAGAAGCCGCGACCTGCACGTTATTGGCGTCGGTAGCTGCCCATTCCGCGCCGGTCCACAGAGTCTGGACGCTCCCGCCATCGGGTGAAACAGTGGCGAAACCTGCCTTGCCATCGACGAACTCGCCAAAGGTAATTCTGTCCTGCGCCTTCCAGTTGAGGGTTGAAGGCGACGCTTTAATTCCGGGAGTAATGTCCCGCGCCTCTCCGCCGGCAGTGGATACAACATGAATGTCGCCGCCGTTGAGGCCGGCATCGCTCATGAGGCCTTCGATGAACGCAACCTGCTTGCCGTCGGGCGAGACCCGCGGCTGGCAAATCTGCAGCTTAGGCGCGTACAGCTCGCGCATCTGGCCGGAAGCGGTGTCGGCCAGATACAAACGCGCAATCCACCAGTTGTTGTCGCCGGACCCGTGTGCGGCGGTGGCTGCCCATCCGCTCCCGTCAGGTGTCCAGTCGTACTCATAGACGTACATGTCGGCGGGCGTAACCGGCTTGAGTGCTCCGCTGTTCAGATCGACCAGCGTAATCCGCTGCTCGTAGATCTTTTCATCTACCACCCCGGCGAGCGGAGTCATGGGTTGCAGCGGGCCGGCAATTCGCGGAATTCCCGAAATGAAAAGCAGCGCCAGACGTCTTCCGTCGGGCGAAAAACTCGGGGTCTGGGCATAGCCATTCAATTCCGCAAGCCTGTGCGCTTTGAGCGTCCCTGCGTCCGCGAGCCAAAGCTGCGAGTGGGGAACATCGCCGGGCACATCGACGATGATGGCCAGCCGCTTGCTATCGGGAGACCAGGCCACCTCGCGCGCAGAATTCCCGCTGGGCAATCCGACCGACTGTGCAGCGCCGCCGCTGGCAGGCACAACCGAGACTGCCGCGCCGGTGACATATGCAACACGAGATCCGTCCGGCGAGATTGCCACCTGATCGATCTGCCGCGTCGGCGGCATCGAGTCGAGCACGCTGGCCGCCCGCGAGCCCGCGTCATTCATCTTCTGCGCAAGACAATAAGTGCTTAGCAGGAGGATAAGAGCGCAATACGCATCTTTAGAAAGCCGCAGTCGAGAAAAGCTGTTCAACATAAGAGTTCTCAGTATGGAAGACTGCCTATCTTAATACGAAGAGGTTCTCCCGATCGGGCCAGCATGCTGAGCCAAGCGCCCTCACCAGCGATTTCCAAATGCAGTTGACATACTGATGCCTGCTGAATATGCTTCGACATATGCGAACGACAGTCAGAGTTTCTGACGATCTGCTCCGCAGGGCAAAGAAGAAGGCGTCCGAGGAAGGACGCACCCTGACCTCTCTTCTCGAAGAGGGCCTTAGGACCGTGCTGGCCAATCCGCAACCACGCCGGCGAACACGGGTGCGAGTACCAATTGCGAGGGCTTCGGGGGGCACCCTGCCGGGCATCGATCTGAATCGGTCAGGCGACCTCGAAGATCGAATGCAGGATTTGTGATTCTCCCCGATGTGAATGTACTTGTACACGCATTTCGGTCCGATTCCACTGACCACAGTCTTTGCCGGCGCTGGCTGAACCGCGTTATTGAGGGAGAGTCGCGGTTTGGCATAGCTGCCATGGTTTTGTGTGGAGTCATTCGGGTCACCACTCATCCTCGGGTATTTGTTCAGCCGAGCCGGATTGCCGAAGTCATAGGTTTTTGTGAGAGCTTGGTTGAACAGTCGCATTGCGTTCTGGTTCAGCCGGGCTCACAACATTGGCAAATTTTCACGAGGTTGTGCACAGCCGCAGATGCTCGTGGCAACCTTGTTTCCGACGCTTGGTATGCGGCGCTCGCCATCGAATCTGGTTGCGAGTGGATCACTTTGGACAGAGACTATGCGCGGTTCCCGGGATTGAACTGGCGCTTGCCCACCTGATCAGATCAGAGCGCTGACAGCATTCTGCACCCGCTCCCAGGCGTTCGACTGGGGATCGATGATCTCGAAGTGTCCTGCTTTGGGAATCGCGAGGAAGCTTACCTGTTCGCGCTTCTGCAGTTTTCGCCGGGCATAGTCGCGGTTCATGCTGACAGGCACGATGTCATCGTCGGCGCCCTGAATAAGCAACTGCCGGGTGTGGATGTCGAGCTCTGCGGGCGAGGCTTCGTGATAGTGCTCGGGCACCTGCTCCGGGGTTCCGCCGAGAAACTCCGCCACCGCGTCATTGCTGAGGTGCAAATCCCATGCCTTGCGCAAGTCCACCACGCCGGCCAGAGCCACCACTGCGCGCATGGAATTGTGGTGCGCTGCCAGCGCCAGCGATAGCTCTCCGCCGGCCGAGTGGCCGAGCACGATCATGCGTTTGGGATCGATCGCGTATTTACCGGCGAGTTGCCGGAGATATTGATATCCGGCAGTGATGTCCTCGAAGCTGCCCGGCCATCCTCCACCCGGATTGCCGACCCGGCGGTACTCGACGTTCCAGGTGACAAATCCGGCGCGGGTCAGGGCGGCGCAGAAAAAACCTTCGTGCTCGAGATCATAGCGAGCTCGCCAGAAGCCGCCGTGAATCATCATCGCCGCTGGGAACGGGCCTTTGCCGTGGGGCAGGCGCAAATCGCCAAACTGGTTAGGATCGCTGCCGTAGCGCAGCCGCGCGTCTGAAGGCGGTGGAGGATCGGTGAGAATGTGCGCGCTGTTCTGCAAGGTGACCCAGTCTAAATCATCAATGGTTCAGGTCCTCGCATTTAGAACAGCCGAAACTCAACCTCCACCCAGATCTCGACGGGCACCGGAACCCCGTTAAATGTGGCGGGGTCGAACCGCCATTGCTGAGCGGCCTCAATTGCCCGATAATCGAGCCCAAACCCAATGGCTCTCACCACCTGAAGATTCCGTGGAACACCTCTCTTGTCGATGATGAGTTCGATGACCGTTGTGCCTTGGATATGAGAGCTCCGCGCCTGTTCGGAATAGTTCGGCTCCGACTTGCTTTTGAGTTTTGGCGGAGTGAACCCGGGACCCACACCTGAGCGGTACACTGGATCTCCTTCGAACTGCTCCCCCGAAATGACTCCGAACTGCTCTCCGTTAGGACGTGGCTGCTGGGCCCTGCCATCGAAGAAGTCATGCCAGTACTTTGGAACGTCTGCAGCTATGAGCCTGCTCGTGAGCACGTGATTTGCCAGATCGTTGAGCGCGCCCGGCAATGCAGACCTGGTATCGGCAATAATGGTTAGCCGAACCCTCTCCTGGTTCTTCAACGGCACACTTTTGAACTTCTTGCTCTCCGGATCGAAGACTGAGGCCGCTCTGAAGCCGTTAAACTCTATTCGATGTTTGTCCAGTTTCACCTTTTGGACTTCGAACAAAGCAAGGGACCATGGTCCAGGAGTGGGACTGCCTATCGGTTTCCCTTGGGCGTCGAAGCTCAGATCATCATTGCTGTAGAACCCTCGGATGAATACCGCCCGGTTTAGGAACTTTGTTTGCAGCTCCTGCTCTGCCGGATTGGCGGCATGGATTGGCAAGGCAGCGAGAACTAAGAAGCTGACCAGACTGGAAATCACAGTGCCGATCTTTGGCCTGAACTTCCACATACCTATTAGTAGAGGGTTCAACTCTGGCCAGAGTTGCTCAATGTTTTTGTAGCCGCGGGATTTCTCCGATCAAGGGTCGGGGCTGAGCCAGCGTTAGTTGCTTGCTTGATGCTGTGTCTCTGCTATCTTGCCTCCATGCATCTATTTCGTTTCCGATACTTATTCTCTGCACTGCTATTGCTAGTTCTGGTCGCGTCTTCTTCCTTCGCGAAGGAGCAAAAATTCGTCAAACCTGGTCCCGTCCAACTCACTTCCGAGGGGAATAAGTGGGCAGAGAAGACGCTCAAGAAGCTCTCACTCGAGGAGAAGATCGGGCAGATGATTCAGGTGCGGGCCTTTGCCGACTTTCTGAACGTGGACAGCGATGAATACAAACACATACGCGACGAGGTCAAAAAATATCATCTAGGCTCGGTCCTGTTAACCGTTCGCGTTTCCGACGGTCTGCTGATTAAGGACCTGCCGTACGAAGCGGCGGCGGTGACGAACATGCTGCAGAAGGAGTCGAAGCTACCCCTGCTGGTCGCAGCCGATTTCGAGCGCGGCCTCTCCATGCGATTGAACGAGACTCCCGCATTTCCTCATGCCATGGCCTTTGGAGCCACCTTCAATCCTGAGTGGGAGGAGAAGTTTGCGGCGATTACCGCGCAGGAGTCGCGGGCAATCGGGGTGCATTGGAACTACTTTCCCGATGCGGATGTGAATATCAATCCGGCGAATCCCATCATCAACACGCGTTCTTTTGGCGAAGATCCGGTTGAGGTCGGGGAGATGGTTGCCGCGTACGTGAAAGGCTCTCGCGAGTACGGCATGCTCAGCACCGCCAAACATTTTCCGGGACATGGAGACACGGCGACGGATTCGCATCTCGGAGTGGCCACCGTTCCCGGCAATCTGCAGCGTATCGACTCAGTCGAGTTGCCGCCGTTTGAGGCAGCGGTGAAGGCGGGCGTGGATTCCATCATGGTGGCGCACGTCACCATTCCCGCTTTGGAACCCGACCCCAACAAGGTTGCCACTACCTCGCACAAAGTGGTGACCGACCTGCTCAAGGACCAATTCCATTTTCAGGGACTCATCGTAACCGATGCGCTGGAGATGCATGGATTGACGCGTCTGTACCCCGAGAACGGTCCTAACCCCTCAGGGCGCGCGGCTGTCGATGCGGTGAAGGCAGGCAATGATATGGTGCTGCTGCCGTCGGACCTGGATGGCGCCTTCAATGGACTGCTGCAGGCGGCAAAGGACGGCGAAATCTCGAAGGCCCAGATTGATGCTTCAGTGTTGAAGGTCCTGCGAGCGAAGGCCTCATTGGGCTTGAATAAGGCGCGAGTGGTGGATATGGAGCAGATTCCCCACATCGTCAGCCGTCCTGAGAGCCTCGACTTTGCGCAGCAAGTCGCAGATGCCGCTACTACGCTGGTGCGCGACAACGGGCAGGCGCTCCCATTCCCGAAAAGTCCTGGAACCGCGCAAGGCCCGCCGTCGTATCCATCGCCAGGAACTGTTTCGCCAGGAACGGCTGCGAGTATCGTTGCCGTGGTTATTACCGATGATGTGCGCGGTGAATACGGGCGCGTCTTTGAGTTGGAGATGCGGAAGCGAGTTCACGGTGCGCGAATCTTCTTTGTCGACAGCAGGACCGCCGGGCCAATGGCGCCGGAGATTGTCGATGCCGCCCGCCAGGCACAAAAGGTGGTAGTCGCGGCCTATGTAGTACCTACGGCAGCCAAACAGACGATGGTTAATGGCCAGCTCACGAATACAGTCGGCCTGAACGATGCGACGGGAACGCTGATGCAGCAACTTCTCGACGCTGCCGCGACCAAAACAGTGGTGATTGCGATGGGCAACCCGTATCTGGCAATGAGCTTCCCCGCAGTGCAGACATATATTTGCACCTATTCCAACGCGCCGACCTCGGACCGCAGCGCGGTAAAGGTCCTATTTGGCGAGATGCAGACGAAGGGTCGGCTGCCGGTGAGTTTGCCGGGAATTGCAGAGCGCGGCTTTGGGCTCGAAATGAAGCCGGGCGAGCTGCAGGCGGCCGAAAAAACGAAGGCTTTACCACGGATTCCAAGGGTCATCACGGATCCCAGGGATCGATCCGCTGCGAATCCACTGTAGCGGTAGAGCTGTTGTATTTGATTCGCCGTTGTACAGGAGTAACAAAATGAAGATTCCGATGAACAAGATCTTTCTGCCGGCTTTGCTGGTCGTTGCGGTGCTGCTCTCGACCGCCTGCGTGCAGGTCAGCAAAGATGGAAAGAACCCAGACAATGTCGAGGTGAAGACGCCCTTTGCTTCCATCAGCGTACACACCGATCAGGTGAAGCCCGAAGAAACTGGGCTCAACGTCTATCCCGGTGCACGCCTGACCGAAAAAAAGCACGATGGCGATGACGACAAGGCCAACGTCAACATCACCAGTCCGTGGGGCGACCTCAAAGTGATCGCGCTGAACTATGAAAGCCAGGATGCTCCCGACAAGGTTCTCGATTGGTACAAGAAAGATATGTCGCAGAAATACGGCAAGGTGCTGGAATGCCGGGGCGATACCTACGTTGGCATGGATAAGGACCAGGAGAGAACAGACAAGGACAGCCAGGCAATCACTTGCGAAGATAAAGGCAAGTCACACGGAGACCATTTCGGCAACATCGATATCCATGACAAGAACACCACGGAGCTGAAGGCCGGCACCCGCGATAAGCAGCATATCGTTGCCATCAAACAGGAAGGTAGCGGTTCCAGTATCGCGCTCGTCTACGTGCAGATGCACGGAGAGAAGGACAGCATCTAAAGGCGGGAACCGTTTAGCGCGTGTACCACTGTCGCGCTCGGGCTGGAGCTCTCCATTCGTCGCTCCAGCCGAGTGCGGCTGTGCCACACGGTTTGACAATGCTCTGGGGCCTATTTGAAGGCGTTCCTATGTTAGCTGTCTGCTTGTCGCGGGTGCCCGCCTTCGAAGATCCCCATCTCGTCCGCCGATGGGCCGTACATTCCGGGAAACGCGACTCCAACCAGTCGAAGGTAGACCGTAAGTTGCCCGCGATGATGGATCATGTGGCCGAGCGTATTCAATAGCAGCAGAGACTTGCGCCCTCCATAGATAGAAGCCCCCTGAAACGTTAGCTGCCACTCGTTGCCCAAATCGGAATCACTTACCTCGGCGATCGTCGGTCGCGTATCCACGGCGTTCTTGTTGAAGACCTCGACCAACTCGGCTGTGCTCGCCGGCTGAAACGGACGCAGGTCTGTATTACTGAGTTCCAACTTCTCAGTGCGGATAATAACGCTTAGGAAGGTCGGTAGTTCGGCAACGTGCCCGGCCAGCTGTCCAAGCGTCATCGATTTTTCATGCGGCTTCCAAGTGAACTTGTCCTGCGGCACGCGTTCGAGGAGTTTGCGGGTGTTAACGACTTCCAGATCGTACTCGGGAAGAAGCATCTCGCTGATTTTCATAGTGCGAAAGAGCCTACCACAAAGGCGAAGATATGGCGAATAAAATGGGTTCGAAGAACGTCAGCTTCCGGTGGATGTCTGCGCGTTACCGGCATTCCCGTACCAGTCGGCGTATTGCTTGCGCATCTCCACTTTCAGCAATTTTCCCGTCGAGGTGTGAGGCAGTTCTTTCACGAAGACAAAATCATCGGGCAATTGCCATTTGGCAAATTTTTGCGCCAGCAGCGCGCGCAGCTCTTGCGCAGTTACGGAGTAGCCTTCGCAGAGCACCACCAGGGCGAGCGGGCGCTCCTGCCATTTGGGATGATAGATGGCGATCACTGCGGCTTCCTGCACCGCCTGATGCGCGACGATGGCGTTCTCCAGATCGACTGAGCTGATCCACTCGCCGCCGGATTTGATCAAGTCCTTCTCTCGATCCATGATCTTGATGTATCCCTCGCCATCGATATTCACGATGTCGCCGGTACAGAACCAGCCATCCGGAGTCCAGCGCGAGGTCTCTTCCGGCATCTTGTAATACCTCCCGGTGACCCACGGACCCTTCACCTGCAGCTCGCCCAACGTGCTGCCATCCCAGGGAACTGGCCCGCTCTCTGCAACTGCTCTCAATTCGATGAATGGCGCGGGCAAGCCTTGCTTGGCGCGGACCTGATACTTCTGGTCGTCGGGCCACTGCGACATCTGCGGCTTTAGCGTGCTCACGGTGGCAATGGGAGTAGTTTCGGTCATGCCCCAGGGCTGAACGATGGTCGCGCCAAACTTGTCAAATCGGCGGAACAGGGATTCGGGGGCGGCCGAACCGGCGACGAAGATGCGCAGATTTTTCGGAAGAGTCCACTTGCCGGGATTGTGCTCGAGCTCCTGAATGACGCTCAGCCAGACCGTCGGCACCGCGCCGGTGCGCGTCACTCGCTCATTGACGATCAGATCCAGCAGGCTGACTGCGTCGACGTTCGGCCCGGGAAAAACCAGCTTTGAGCCGGCCATGCAAGTGGCATAGGGCATTCCCCAGGCATTCGCATGAAACATCGACATGGCAGGTAAGACCACATCATTGCGCGAGATATCAAAATGGTCGGGCAACGCTAAAGAGAGCGAGTGCAACGCCAGGGCACGATGGGAATAGACAACTCCCTTCGGCTTGCCTGTGGTTCCTGAGGTGTAGCACATCGCTGCCGCTTCGTTTTCATTTAGGTCGGGATATGTGAATGTGTCCGCCGCGCTCGCCAGCAGGGACTCGTAATCTTCGTGACTGGACTCGACAGCGCAGCTTTCATGCGAAACCACGAAAACACGTTCAAAATGTGTCTGCTGTCGAATGGACTCGAAGACCGGCAAGAGCACGTCATCAACGATCAGGAAGCGATCACCGGCGTGATTGGCAATATAGGCTAACTCCTGCGGATGCAAACGTAAGTTCAGGGTGTGAACCACTCCGCCCGCCGCCGGAATTCCGAAATACGTTTCCATATGCGACCGGTGGTTCCACATGAGAGTGGCTACCCGGTCACCTCGCGCTAGCCCCGCGTTCATCAGCCCGGACGCTAACGCTCGGGCTCGGCCATAGAATTCGCGATACGTGTAGCGATGAATTGATTTGTCCGGCTCGCGCGATACGATTTCGACTGAGGGGAAGAAATGGCCGGCGCGCTCCAGCAGCGAAGTCAGCGTGAGCGGGTAATCCATCATGGTTCCATTCATGCGCTCACCTCAGAAATCCTGAGCAGGCAAACAGGGCGAGGACTTTAGCACAGAACCAGAGGCATGCGAAGCCAGCCTTGAGCCCGTAAAATAAGTTTATGCTCAAGAAAGTTCGTCTTTTTACCCCCGGTCCTACGCCGCTCCTGCCGTCGGCGCAATTGGCAATGGCTGCGGCAGACATTCACCATCGCACTCCCGAATTTCGCGCGATTTATCAACGCGTGCTCTCGCAACTCAAAGAATTCATCGGCACCAAGAATGACGTCATCCTGCTCGCCTCTTCCGGTACCGGCGCCATGGAAGCGGCGGTCTCGAATCTCACCTCGCCCGGAGACCGCGTACTGGTGCTCAGCGCCGGCAAGTTTGGCGAAAGATGGGTCAGTCTGGCAAAAGCGTTCGGGTGTGAGGTGGACGTCGTCAGCGTGCCCTATGGCCAGACATTTTCCATAGAGGAAGTGCGCGCGCGAAACACTCCCGATGTGCGCGTGATCTTCGTACAGTCCACGGAAACATCGACCGGAGCGCGGCATTGCATCGAGAATATTGCGGCACTCTCGCGCGACAGCGGCGCATTGCTGGTGGTGGATGCCATTACGGGACTCGGCACTACGCATTTTGACGTGGACGGCTGGGGCATCGATGTAATCATCGGCGGATCGCAAAAGGCGGTGATGATTCCGCCCGGTCTGGCTTATTGCGCAGTCAGCGATCGGGCCTGGCAGCGCATGGAAACGTCGCGTTCCCCGCGCTACTACTTCGATCTACGAAAGGAACGCAAGTCTGCAGCCAAAGGCGAGTCGGCCTACACGCCGGCTGTGGCTCTGATTGCGGCGCTCGGGGCCGCGCTCGACTACATCGCTGCCACCAGCGGAGGAAACATCGCCCAGGGACGCGATGCGCTCATCCACAACGCCGAGGTGACGGCGGAGATGACCCGGGCAGCACTGACCGCCATGGGTCTTAAGTTATTCGCTCCTACAGCTCCCGCTTCCGCCGTCACTGCTGTGCTCGCGCCTGACGGCATGGATTCCGGCGCTATTGTGAAAGGATTCAAAGAGCAATTTGCCGGCGTGCTCTCCAATGGTCAAGGCGAGATGAAGGGACAAATCTTCCGCGTTGCCCATCTCGGCTTCTTCGATTATCTGGACACGATCGCGATGATCGGCGGGCTTGAGCAGGTGCTCTCGCAGTTGCGTGGGCGCGATCTGTTGGGAGTTGGACTCAAAGTCGCGCAGCAGGTCTATGCCAGACGGCGCGGCACATCTTTAGCTCAGTTGCTTGAGGCGGACCAGCGTTGTTCCTGCGGCCGGCCTGCCGCCGACTGCGCGGCGACCATGGCAACGGTCAGCGCATGAAGATCGTCGTTGCCGAAAAAATCTCTCCCGCAGCGCTGAAGATATTTCGAGATGAAGCTGATTTCGAGCTCGTCACTGCCGAGCAGATTCAAGGCGATCTGATCTCGGCGGTGCGCGATTGCGATGCTCTGGTCGTCCGCTCCGCCGCAAACGTGAACGCCGCCGTTATTGATGCGGCGCGGCGTTTGCGCGTGATTGGCCGCGCAGGCGTGGGCGTGGACAACATCGATATCGATGCCGCCACGCGCAAAGGCGTGGTGGTGATGAACACCCCGGGAGCCAACGCCATCGCCGTCGCCGAACATACCCTGGGACTGATGCTGTCGCTGGCGCGCTTCATCCCCCGTGCTGATCAGAGCACGCGCGCCGGCAAGTGGGAGAAGAAGTCGCTGCAAGGAACCGAGCTGCGCGGCAAGACTCTGGGCATCATCGGACTCGGCCGGGTGGGCGTTGAAGTAGCGCGGCGGGCAAAGGCGTTCGGGATGCGGGTGGTTGCCTACGATCCCTTCGTTTCCCAGCAATTGGCTCATGAACTCGAGATCGAACTGTTAGCGCTACATCCCTTGTATGCCGCTTCCGACTATATTTCCCTGCACGTTGGCCTTACTCCGCAAACCGTAGGAATGATCAACGCCTCCGCCCTGGCAAAGATGAAGACCGGAGTTCGCATCGTGAACTGCGCGCGGGGAGAGCTGATCGAGGATTCCGCGCTCCTCGAGGCCCTCGGTTCTGGACAGGTCGCCGGCGCAGCACTCGACGTTTTTTCGAAAGAGCCGCCGAAAGACAACGCCTTGCTCAATGCTCCCAACGTGATTGCCACGCCACACATTGCTGGATCAACCAACGAGGCGCAGGAACTCGTCGGGGTGCAGATCGCGTTGCAGGTAAAGGAATATCTCAAGCGCAGTGTGATTCAAAACGCCGTAAACGTACCGTCGTTAAGCGACGAGGAATACGCTGAACTCCATCCCTATATGGAACTCGCGGAGAAGCTCGGGACGTTTCTTTCGCAGTTGAGCAATGGCAACGCCGAGTTGATTTCCGTGTCATACCACGGGCGGCTCGCAGACAGGAAGACCGCATTACTGCGTAATTCAGTGTTGAAAGGCACGCTCAAGCAAAGCATCGACAGTGTAAACCTGGTCAATGCCGTTTCGCTTTCCAGCGAGCGCGGGATCACTGTTCAGGAGCAGAAGCGTCCTGAAGATGGTGGCGCGGGGAATGTGATCTCACTGTGCCTGCGAACTCATCAGGGAGAACATCGCGTCCGCGGAACCGTGTTGCATGGACGCTCGCCGCGTCTGCTTGATCTCGATGGTTTCGATGTGGAAACGCCGCTCGAAGGTCATCTCACGGTATTGCGCAACCGCGATGTGCCCGGTGTGATTGGACAAATTGGGACCATTCTGGGAAAGAACGGAATTAACATCGCTAACTTTGCCTTGGGACGCAATGAGACCGGACGCTCATCTGGCGAGGCGGAGGCCATGGCCGTAGTGCAGACGGATCAGCCAGTCACGGCGGCAGCCCTGAAGGAATTAAGCAGCATTGCGGCCGTGACCAGCGTTCGGGCTGCGCAGATCTGAAGGATCCCTGGGGTTAACACGAAGGTCACGAAAACTGGGAAAGGTCACCAAAAAAGAAGGGGAAGCTGGACCTATAGTTCTGGTCTCAATGACCTTCGTGTTAACCCTGGGCACCGTCGTGCGCGCCCACGGCGGCTGCGGGAGCTGCCGTCAATTCCTCAAAGGTTATCCGATCGTTGGTGTAGATGCAGATTTGTCCTGCGATCTTCATTGCCTCTTCTGCAATTTTGCGCGCCGGCAGGTTGGTGTTGTTCATGAGGGCGCGCGCCGCCGCCAGCGAATAAGAACCTCCGCTGCCAATCGCCGCAATCCCTTCATCGGGCTCGATCACATCTCCGGAGCCGCTGATGAGAAATGTCTGACCCGGATCGGCAACGATGAGCAACGCTTCCAGGTTGCGCAGGATCTTGTCCGTGCGCCAGTCCTTGGCGAGCTCCACCGCCGCCCGCCCCAGATTGCCGTGATACTGCTCCAACTTGGTCTCAAAGCGGCTGAAGAGCGAGAACGCATCTGCCGTGGATCCGGCAAAGCCGGCAAGGATTTTGTCCTGATACAGCCGGCGAATCTTGCGCGCGTTGTGCTTGATTACGCCTTCGCCCAATGTGACTTGTCCATCGGCAGCCATCACCACTTTGCCGTCCCGGCGAACGCAAAGCACAGTGGTAGAGCGGATTGTCGCTGTGTTTCTGGAGAGAGAACGAGAAAACTTATTCATGCGAATATCGAAATTATAACAACGCAGTGCCGACAAGATCCGGCGAGAGGTTCAGCCCACAATGCGTGCTTACACCCTTAAGTTTTTCTTTTTGGCGGCGCAGCTCGCCTTCCACCATCCAGTCCCCAGGTCTGGCCGGCGCCGAATGCGAGAAAGACGAGAAACAACATCAAGAGGGGAATGTGATCGAGGTTGTTGCCGATGTAGCGCCAAGCTGGCGCGCCGTGTCCGGGCGCGTACCAGGTGGAAAGCGTCAGTGCGAGCATGTACACCGCGCCGCCGAACGAGGCCAAACGGACCCAGAAGCCAAGCAGCATCGAGAGTGCGATCAGCAGCTCGCTCCAAGCGACGATGCGCGCCCACAGATATGGATGGGGCAGGACGTAGCGAGTCAGTGTAGGCCGCAGCCAATTCACGACCTGGCTCTGGTCCACGTACCCGCCAATATATTTCTGAAAACCGCCGTGCACGAAGTCTGAACCGGCAATCTTGTATTCGGCGAAAAACAGAAACATCACGCCGACCGCGATCCGCACCAGCGCGAGCACTCTGCGGGAGTTAACGTCGTTCATATGGGAAGCTCCTGGTCACTAGCTGCTAGCTTTTCCTAAGTATTTGGAAGCACGACGAAACCCGATTGGCCAGATGGTTGCGTCTCCGCAAGTCAAGGAGATTTCGGATGAAACATTTCTACATCGCGACTTCAATCGCAGTTTTGCTGTTGCTGGCACTGCCCGCGGCAGCACAGAGCCCCACAATTACAGAGATCCCTTTCAGCTCGTTCGTCGTCCCAGCCGGACCAGGCGCGTGCACCTTCGACGTGCTATTCGCTCCCGAACCAGGAAAACCCAATGGGGAAAGATTAATCCAATTTGGCAATAGTTCGATCATTGCGGGACCGCTCTTCTTGACGCTGACGAACCAAAGCACGGGAAAGAGCATTAACCTGAACGCCAGCGGACCTCAAGTGACCAGCCTCAGCGGTGGGATCCCAACCGCCGTACGAACTCTGGAACGAGCCTCGTATTAGCGCTGCCCCCGAATCTGGCTGCAGCGGCCGGCTTGCCGGCTGTGGCCCTCACGCATGGCCAGGTAGTCTCCACGTTTGACGCCCAGGGAACTCTCAGCTCGGTTACGTTTAACGGCACAGCGCAAGACGTTTGCCAAATGTTGGAATAGCCTGTCTCCCATAAGAGAAAAAGGACCATCACGCGGCAATACCGGCGCTATGTAGAGAACGCCTTGGCGTTTTGTTTATTCCATTCTGGGAGCTTTCAGCATCATTCTGCGTAGTGGGTCACAGGCGCTCCTTGTGACCCACTACGAGGATCGATTTGTACTCGATGTCGTTCAGCGCCGGATTGCGAGCAGACATCGTGTTCGCATACTGATTGGCCCTCCTGAGTTGGACACTCCGCAAACGAGCCAGGGGTTCCGAACTATGGGAGTAGTTGCTAAACGGAGATGCTGCGAGTCATGCAGGGGTGGTCAGAGCTGCCGATTCGTCCCGTGCAATATGTCTCAATTTTCGGAGCAGCAGTTGGTGGCGTGGGAAGGCATCTATAATCCCGCGCCATGCCTCCGCAATTGAAAACTTCTGTCTTCTGCGGCGTGAGCGTCGATGGCTTTCTGGCGCGCCCGAACCACACCTTCGATTTCCTTGACACCCCTGGAGCCGGACCGCACGGCTTTGAAGAACATTGGCGCAGCATCGATGTAGTTGTCATTGGTCGAAAGACCTTCGAAGTTGTGCTCGGCTTTCAAGAGAACTGGGCATATGGCAAGAAACCCGTTGTTGTGTTGAGCAGCCATCGGCAGGATCTTTCCCGGGTGAAAGACGGAGTCGTCGAGCAGATGTCGGGTGAGCCGGCGGAAATCGTGGCGCAGCTTGCGAAGCGCGGCTTCAAACATGCATATGTTGACGGCGGCATCACCATCCAGCGCTTTCTCGCAGCCGGACTCATAGATCGGATGGTCGTCACGCGGGTTCCGGTGCTGATCGGCGAGGGCATTCCTCTGTTTGGGCCAGTACCGCGCGACGTTAATCTGCGGCACATCGCCACCCGGACCTACAGCGGCGGCCTGGTGCAAAGCGAGTACGAGATCGGTAGCGATCCTCGCAAACGGGCTCGCAAGAAGGGCGCAGCGGCTACAAGTTCCAGAAAGAAACGCCGGAAATAGTACTCTGAAACTTGAGTGGGCATTCGTGGATGCGAACGCCCTCGCTCGGATTCCGAGTTTTGTTTGCGGCAAAGCAAGCCCAAAAGCGCGGGCGAGGGCGTCCGCATTCACGCGATCCGCGCCCGCATTCACGCCCGATCTGTTAGATTTTCTAGCGACATGGATGACATCAAAGGCTTTGCCATCAATTCCGCTCCGCAGAATTTCAATCCGCAAACCGATCTTCCGGCGGGCTTTCTCGACTTCTTCCTGCCGCTTCATCAGAGGTTTACGCCGCGGCAGCGCGAGCTGGTCGCAAAGCGCGCGCGGGTACTGGCGGATTCGCATGTGGGCAGGAAGCCCGACCATCTGCCGGCGTCGGAGGCGACGAGGGGCAACTGGTCGATCACCTTGCCGGAGTGGTGCCAGGACCAACGCAACCAGATGACGGGACCATCCGACGATGCCGAGCTGGTGGTGAAGATGCTCAATTCCGGCGCGCCCGGCGTGATGCTCGACCTCGAGGACTCGCTGGCCAATACCTGGGAGCACCTCGAAACCGGCATTCGCAACGTGCATTCCGCATTGCGCGGCGAGCTGAGTTATTTCGACAAAAAACGCAACCAGCAGGTCGCAATCAGGCCGAGCACCACGGTGATCTTTACCCGCGCGCGCGGACTGCACTTATCGCAGCGGCTGCCGGGGATCGATCTGGCGTCGGCGTCGCTCTATGACGTGTGCCGCATCGCCTTCGAAGCCGATCCTAAGAAGATGAAGCATCCGCTTTCGATCTATATTCCCAAATCGGAATCGGCAGAGGAGGCGCTGTGGTGGAACGATCTGTTCAACGAGATCGAGAAGCTGCGGGGATGGGGGCACGGCTACATCAAATGCATGGCGCTGGTCGAAGCCCATCCGCTGGCGTTCCAGATGGAGGAGTTCCTCTACAACCTGCGCGAGCACATTCTCGGACTGAATCTGGGCCGCTGGGACTACATGGCCTCGCTGATCCATTTCAATCTCAGCGATCCCGACTGGATTTTGCCCGACCGCAATACCATTCCCCACGATGTGGCGTTTTTCCAGAACCTGCGCGACTTGCTGGTCTCCATCTGTCACCGCCGCGGAGCGTTTGCCATCGGCGGCATGACCGCGCTGTATCCTGACCGCAGCAATCCGGAACTGAATGCGCGCGCGCTGGCGGTGCTGGAGAAGGACAAGAAGAACGAGTCAGACCGCGGCTTCGACGGCGCCTGGACCGGGCATCCCGACCAGAACCAGATCGCCGTCGATCAATTCCCATCTCCGAACCAGATCCAGTCGCACCGCTCCGCTTCCGACCGCTATCCTGACCTGCGTCCCAAGCCTGTCGGCGTGGGCAAGCAAAGCCTGAGCGGCACGCGCGCGGCAATCCGCACGGTAATCCGCTATCGTGACGGCGTGCTCAATGGCAAAGGCGCCAGCCTGCTCGACGGCTACATGGAAGACCTCGCCACCGATCGCATTTATCGGCTGATGATTGCGCAACGCATCAAACATCGTGACCGGGTGCAAATCGCGGACGATAATGGCAAACCCGCGCCACACACCCCGGAAGCGATTACGCGCCTCTTCGACGAAGAGCTCGACAAGCTGTTGAAGGCACTGCCCGCCGATTCCAGCGGCTCAGCGCAGAGCTTCCGCCAGGCGCGGCAGATCGCCGAGGCGATGATCCGCAATGGAGAGTTCGACCCGATCTAGTGATTTTCCACATTTTCCGCGAGTCGTCTCCCGGATGTGAAAAACCGCGCTAAATTGCGCAATGACACGCCTTATTGCGCCAGGGTCACAGGAATAGTACAGAATCCGGCAACTCTGAAGGCAACCCGGTTAACCAGTGAGGTACTCTCAATCTGGGTCCAGAAAGTCGCCGGAAAGTCATAGGTGTAAGAGATGTGCAGGCCAGATGTGAAACATCCGCTGTGGGTCGATATCGCGACCCTCCCCACCACCAGGCACCAGGTCCAAGACGAGCCCAAACTGATCCGCGAACTCCGTTACATGCACTTGGCCGCAGTCGCCCTGCGGGATGAGAAACAAAAAAAGAAACGCCAGCAAAAGCCGCGCGCCATGGCGCGAGCGGCGTAAGGCACCAGCTTTTCTGGTTCCTTGCGCAATCGCCAGGTCCTTTCTCAACGGAGCCGACTGTAAAAATGACGAGGAGCGATCCCGCTTTGGGCTCTGAGGAGGAAGGACCTGTGCAATTGCGGCTTCTCGGCCGCCGATCATTGGTGAGGAGCCCTGCATCCGGCAATTTTTGTTCGACGTATCGCAGCAGGTCCTTCGCCCGCTGCCGCGGGCTTCAGGATGACAGTCCCTAAAGAGAAGCATCTAGAAAATTTGCGGCTGCGTAACAGCAGGAATCAAACGTGACCAAAGAGCCGATTTGCAATTGTGTATCCGGAGCCTTAGTATCTAACTAACCGTTTAGTTAGTTATGGGTCTTACACAGCCGCGTCCCACTGTCGTCCGTACCCGCAATGCCGAGCAAACGCGGCGGGCGATTCTGCGGGCTGCGTTGGATGAGTTTGCGCGGGAAAGCGTGGCCGGCGCCCGCATTGACGAGATTGCGCGCGCTGCCGGCGTGAACAAAGCGCTGCTCTATTACTACTTTCGCGACAAAGAACAGTTATACGGGGCGGTGCTGGATTACGTGTTTTCCGGATTGACCGCGCGCCTGGTCCCGGTGCTTGAATCCAAGCTGCTTCCCGGAGAAAAGATCCTGAGTTACGCGGAAACGTATTTTGACGCCATCGCCTCGATTCCGGAGGTCCCGCGCATCCTGCAGCAGGAAATGATGCGCGCCGGGCGCGACGGCTCTCCGCATATCCAACGCATTGGCCGGACTTATACCGGGCCGCTGGCGATGCGCCTGCGTTCGGTGCTGATCGAGGGCATGCGCACGGGAGAGTTTCGCAAACTCGATCCGCAGCACTTTGCGCTGACCATGGTCGCATCAGTGGTTTTTTACTTTACCTGCGCGCCCATGCTGCGGGCGATCTTCGGTTATGACCCGCTCGCGCCGGAGAGGATCGCCGAGCGGCGGGCCGCCGTGCTCGACTTCATCACGCACGCGCTGTTTGCGCATCCTGGGATCCGAAAACGGGGGTTAACACGAAGGCCACGAAGGCTTCACAAGGTCACCAAATGAAAAAACAAATGTCTTTGTGACCTTGCGCTTAGCACTTCGTGGCCTTCGTGTTGACCCAGGGGAACGAAGGACGAAATCATGAACCAACGCAGACGCTTCTTCATTCTGATCGGCATTCTCACGGTGATTGCGGCCGCTTACTATTTCGCGACGACCAATCGCTCCAAAGACATCGTGCTTGTGGGCACGATTGATGCCAATCAGGTCATCGTCAGTCCCAAAATCGATGGACGCATCGAGAAGCTGCTGGTGGACGAAGGCAGCGAGGTGAAGCAGGGCGAGTTGATCGCGGTGCTCGACTCGGCCGAGCTGGAGGCGCAGAAGGCCGCGGCGCAGGCAACGCTCTCCGGTATGCATTCGCGCGTGGGCCAGTACCGCGCTCTGGAGCTCTCCTCGCGCGGCGAGACCTCGAACGGGATTACCAACGCACAGGCGCGGCTTCAGGCGGCGCGCTCGTCACTGGCAGAAGCGCAGGCGACAATGCAGAAGCTCAAGCTGGACCGGGACCGCACGGTGTCGCTTGCGCAGCAAGGGGTGGCCTCCAGCCAGGACCGCGATCGCGCTGTGGCTGACTACGATGCGCAGGTCGCGCATGTGAAGTCTTTGGACGACCAGGTGCGCGCCGCCCAAGCCGATTTGGAAACGGCGCGCGCACACATTGAACAGACAAACGCCGCCCAGAGCACAGTGGCGGCCACGCGGGCCGACGCGCAGAACGCCCGTGCGTTGCTGGAACAAATCGATACCCGCATCGGCTATACCCGGGTGCTGGCTCCCATTTCGGGAACTGTATCGGTGCGGGTGGCGCGCCAGGGAGAGGTGGTGCAGATCGGCTCGCCGATCGTGACCATCGTCGATCTGAACGACACCTGGGTGCGCGCCTCGATCCCCGAAGATAAGGCGGTCGCCATCGGCATCGGCGATACGCTGCGAGTGCAACTGCCGAATGGCGAAATCGTGCCCGGACGCGTTATCAACAAGGCCGCCGAAGGCGACTTCGCCACACAGCGCGATGTCAGCCGGCTCAAGCGCGACATAAAAACCATCGGCCTGAAGCTGCAGATCGAGAACCCGCGCCGGCAGTTCGTTCCGGGAATGACGGCCAACGTGCTCATCTCTCCCGGCCAGCTCGCGGGCAAGTCCGCAGGCGAGCGGGCGCAGAAATGATCCGCGACTCTTCCAATCCGGCCAATGGATCCCAGAATGGGAGGTCCACTGCGATTGAGGTGGAAAACATCGTTAAGACCTTCGGCAAATTCACGGCCGTCGACAACATCTCCTTCCAGGTGAAGGAGCAGGAAGTGTTCGGATTGCTCGGCCCCAATGGCGCGGGCAAGAGCACGCTCATCCGCATGATGACCACGCTGCTGCCCATCACCGCCGGACGCGCCATCATTGCCGGTCACGACGTCAGCCGCAATCCTGACGGCGCTCGCAATTCCATGGGAGTGATTCCGCAGGCGATGACCAGCGACCTCGACCTGAGCGTCGAAGAAAATTTGCTGATCTACGCCAAGCTCTATGGGGTGCCGGCGAAAAGGCGCAAGGAGGTCATCGCCGAGTTGCTGGAACTGGTGGACCTGACCAAGTGGCGCGACGCCGACGTGAAGACGCTCAGCGGAGGCATGCGGCGCCGCGTGGAGATTGCGCGTGGACTGGTGCACAGTCCAAGCATCTTCTTCCTTGATGAGCCGAACACCGGGCTGGACCCAGTGTCGCGCACGGCGGTGTGGGAGATGATCACCAACATCAAGTCCACCCGCAAGTTGACTGTGCTCATCACCACCCACTACATGGATGAAGCCGACCGGCTGTGCGATCGCATTGCCATTGTCGATCACGGCAAACTGGTGGCTCTGGACACGCCGCGCGCGTTGAAGGCGTCGATTCCCGGCAACGATGTCATCGAAGCCCAATTCAGGAATCCACCCGCGGATTGGGAGCAGCAGTTGCGTTCGCTGCCCGATGTGAAGTCGGTGCATCCGGAAGGCGCCGACATGTATCGGCTGGTCACCGACGACGGATCGAAGACGACAACCTCGCTGGTCGAACACTCACTGCGTGCCGGTGTGGAGGTGCATTCGCTGCAGGTGCAGCACACCACCCTGGACGACGTCTTCGTCCACTACACCGGACGTGCGCTGCGCGATGCGACGCAGAGCGCGTTTGCCTATGTGCCGCCGCCGATGTCGAGATAGAGGAAGAGAGTTGAACAACCTATGAACCGCATGATGGCGATTGTGGAACGCGAGCTGCGCAAATTCTTTCGTTCACCGGCCCTGATGCTTGTCTCCATGGTCTTTCCCCTGGTGCAACTGATCGTGCTGGGCAATGCCTTCGGCGGAAAAGTGACAAATGCCACGCTAGCCGTAGTCGACCAGGACCACGGGCCGCAGGCAGTACGGGTGCGCGAGGCGCTCGAGGCGGTGCACGTCAATTCCAACAACTTCCGGCCGGTGGACTATGACAACCAGACTCAGGCGGTCAACGATGTCCGGAACGGGAAGGTGCAGGGCGCGCTGATTATTCCGCCGGAATTTTCCCGGCGCGTGTATGAGAAGAACCGTCCGCAGATTGGGTTGGTGATCGACAACACCGACAGCTTCGTCAGCTCTTCATTTGAGACCCGCTTGGCGGACCTGGTGCAGGCGCTGAACCAGCCTGACATTCAGCCCCGCCTGGTGCAGCAGATCGCGCTGAATATCGTCGAACTATACCCGTATATCGAGTACATGAAGTATCTGCTGCCCGGGTCGATTACCCTGGCCATCTTCGTGGCGGTGATGATCGGCGGCGGCATCGTGTACATCGACGACAAAGCCCGCGGAGTGCACGAGGGTTACCTGGTCACGCCGATCACCAAAATGGAACTCGTCTTCGGCCTAAATCTGGCCGGCGCGCTCAAGGCGATTGGCTCGGGAGTGGTAATCACCATCATCGGATCGCTGATCTCGGGCATCGGGTCGGTGTTCAATCCGAAGATGCTGCTTCTGCTGCTGGTGATGATCGTGCTCACCGCTCTGGCCTTCATCACTATGATGTCATTCATCATGGTGCGCGTAGAAGATCCGCTGGTGCCGCGCGCCATCTTCGGCGTGCTGAATACGCTGTTGTTTTTTCCTTCGGGAGCGATCTATCCCATTCAGGCATTCCCCACGTGGCTCAAGTGGATCGCCTGGATTGATCCCTTTACCTACGCCGTCCACGGTTTCAAGGCGGTGCTGCTCAAAGAAGTTGGGATGCCGGCAATTTGGGGTGACATGGTGTATCTGCTCGGCTTCGCCGGGATCGCCCTCACCGGAACGACACTGTTGTTTAAGCGAACGCTATAAGGACCGTTTTCACCTGCAACTAGTGGACGACAGGACCACCCGCAGCGGTTTCGCCGCGTTCCGCGCAGGAATCAGCGCGGCTGAGCAGGAGTTGGCGTTCCCGGGCATTTTGCGTGAGGGAAGCGGCGCGTTCAAATTCTGCGCGCGCTTCGGTGAATCGTCCCAGCCGGAACAGCAGATCACCGCGCACGCTGGATAGCCGATGATAGTTCGCAAGGGAAGCTTCCGAGGCGATCTCTTCCACGATTGCGAGCCCAGCGGCGGGACCTTCGGCCATCCCGAGGGCCATCGCCTGGTTCAGTTGCACCACTGGGGATGGAGCAACTTCCATCAAATTGCGATAGAGTTCGGCGATTCGGGTCCAATCAGTCTGCTCAGCAAGGCGGGCGCGGGCGTGACAGGCTGCAATTGCAGCTTGCAGCGCGTAAATCCCTCCAGCGCCTCCAAGCTTTTCCACCTGCTCAAGTCCGCGTAGCCCACGGTCAATCAGAAGGTGGTCCCAGTGGCTGCGATTCTGTTCCAATAGCAACACCGGTTCTCCCTCGCCGTTCACCCGCGCTTTGAAGCGAGAAGCCTGCAACTCCATCAAAGCAAGCAGGGCGTGCACCTCGGATTCTGAGGGCATCAGTTGCGCGAGAGTGCGCCCCAGGCGAAGAGCTTCCTGGCACAGGTCAGGACGAATCCAGCGATCGCCGGCAGTAGCTGCGTAGCCTTCATTGAAGATGAGATAAATGACGCCGAGCACCGACGAGAGCCGGTCCTTGAGCTCGGTACCTGTCGGCACCTCGAACGGCACGCGCCGTTGCGCGAGAATCCGCTTGGCGCGGACGATCCTCTGCGCCAGCGTAGCTTCTGAGAGCAGATACGCGCGGGCGATCTCGCCTGTCGTCAAGCCACCGAGAAGCCGTAGCGTGAGCGCGACGCGCGCTTCCTCCGGCAATGCAGGATGACAGGCGACAAAGATGAGACGGAGCAAGTCGTCGTCGATCTCATCGCGCTCGGCGTGAATGTCTGGGACACTGCTCTCGCGAAGCTGCATCTCATACGCGAGGTCCTCGTGTTTGCGGTCCATCATCTGGTTCCGCCGAAGCCAATCGAGCGCACGATGTTTTGCGGTCGCCATCAGCCACGCGCCGGGTTTGGGCGGCACGCCTTCCCGAGGCCATTGTTCCAGCGCTGTGACCAGCGCATCTTGCGCGAGATCTTCAGCGATGCCAATATCGCGCACCATGCGAGCGAGGCCGGCGATCACTTTAGCGGCCTCGATCCGCCAAATGGCTTCGATGGCGCGATGCATCTCCGAATCGCTCATCCAAAGATGACATCACGCCAGCGACGCCAGTAGCAAGCTCGTGCCGCAGGCTACTTCTTACCGGCGACCTGGTTGCGAATGCGCTGCTCTTGTTGCTGAAGTTCAGGGGTAAAGTTTTCGCCAAAGTCTGCGGCTTCAAAAAGCGGGCGGATTTCAATCTCGGTGTCTTCGTCGTGGGGCTTGGGACAACGGAGCGCCCATTGTTTGGCTTCATCCATCGACCGGACTTGCCACAGCCAGAAACCGGCAATCAGCTCCTTGGTCTCGGCAAACGGACCATCGACAACCGACCGCTTGTCTCCAGTGAATTTCACGCGCGCCGCTTTTGAAGTTGGCTGTAGCCCTTCACCGGCGAGCAGGATGCCCGCCTTCGCGAGCTCCTCGTTATACTTGCCCATTTCCGTCAGGATCTTCGTGTCCGGCAAAGCGCCGGATTCTGACTTCTTCGATGCTTTCACAACGACCATCACTCTCATGGCTTCACTCTCCAATTCAGATGTAGTGCCGAGCCCGATTCAGTCAGGCTCTACTTGTACGTCGATTGAGCGTGTCGAGAATCGACACGGTTTGCGCTTTTTTATTAAGGAGCATGGCCCGCTCGGGGGACGTCTTTCTTCGGCAGCATGGTATTCTTTTCCGCTGGCAAGAATGGCTCATATGAAGGCTTGTCTCCTCGCATTAGGACTGTTCCTGCTGCCCACCCTCTCGCATTCCCAGAAAACCGAGCGCTGGTCGTTCGCGGTCTCCGGTGATTCCCGCAACTGCGGCGATATTGTCATGCCGGCGATTGCCGCGGGGGTACACAGCGACGGCTCCAAATTCTACTGGCACCTCGGCGACTTCCGCTGGATCTACGATTTCGATCAGGACTTTCTCTCCTCGCCTCAATACCGCGACAGCAAGCAGCACCTCAGCATCTTCGATTATCAGCGCCTGGCCTGGAACGATTTCATCGCCCAGCAGCTCGTTCCGTTTGGGGAAACGCCGGTACATCTCGGAATCGGGAACCACGAACTGGTCCCGCCGTTTACTCGCGCCGACTACCTGCAGCAATTTGCCGACTGGCTGGAAACGCCCGAACTCCGCGCCCAACGCCTGAAGGACGATCCCGGCGATCACAAACTTCGCACCTACTATCGCTGGATCGAGAGCGGGGTGGATTTCATGAGCCTCGACAACGCCTCTCACGATCAATTTGACGATGCCCAGGTGCGCTGGATAGAGCAGACGCTCGGCCGTGACCAGGCCGATCCTTCGGTACACAGCGTTGTGCTGGGCATGCATGAGGCGCTGCCCGACAGCCTCTCCGCCGGACACAGCATGAATGAGTCGGCACAGGAAGAGCGCAGCGGACGCCGCGTGTATCAGGATCTGGTGCAGTTTCGCGCGCGCACCCACAAACCCGTGTACGTGCTCGCCAGCCACTCGCACTTTTTTATGACCGACATTTACAAGGATGCCTGCCACTCGCAACCGGAAAGTGTTCTTCCGGGATGGATCGTCGGTACCGCCGGTGCCCAGCGCTATCGGCTTCCCAAAAATGCAGGTGAGGGCAAAGCGCAGACCGATGTCTATGGATACTTGCTGGGGACCGTCTCACCCAACGGTGAGATCCAATTCCAGTTCAAAGAGGTGACCCCGTCCGGGGTCCCCGCCAGCGTGACCGAACGCTATGGACAGAAGCAGGTGGATGCGTGCTTCAGTGGAAATCAGGTTCCCTATGTGCCTGATGGACCTGCATGTAAGTAAATTACGAGTTCATGCGACGAATGACGCCAGCTCCCGCTCTATCTCTGCTATGGCAATGTTTTCTCCGCGATTGAGACGTTCAATTACCCGGCCTACCGCGAGCTTTGCTTTGTCCTTTTCCCGATTGCGGATAAACCCGTCATAGAAGTGCTCGCCATTTGCGGCGCGATTGATTTCCGCTTCGCGATTGTGGTCGTCGAGTTCTGTGAAGTAGATCACGCGATAATTGCCGTCGCGTGCGACATCCTTATAAATCTCAAACATGATTTTGTCTGGGGGAGGAGTGTAGGCCATAGACGGCTCCAGCATATATTTTTATCTGAAACGTTTAGAAAGCCACAAAAACCTTCCAGCCACTTGCAAAATAATTCTCGCTTTCGGTATGTTTAATTTTATCTGCGGCATCTAACGTTAGACTTGGATGCGAGCCATGCATGAAAGTAGCTCGTTGAGCATGGACAGTATTCGTTTCAGCAGAAGCGCCCACGCTGTACTCGCGCGCAAGCTGATTGATAACCTCTCGTCCGCCCAGCATTATCCACCCCGGCCAAATTCGCACGCCGCTACCGCAGCGGGTACTGATACGTCGCCTCGTCTCCGCTCCCCAATCCGGCAACTAAGGTTTATGTCTCGCTCCTCCAGCAAACAACGGTCAACCTTACCGTTCGCGTTTCGCGACCTCCACGGAGAAGAATATGTCTGCTACCAGAATCGATGTTCCTCTCGCCGGCCTCAGCAATCGTCCTCCCGTCCCAATTGAGGAAGAGATTCGACGCAAGATCGAAGCGGAGCGCCAGCGTCTCACCAACGCCGGCAATGGCCCTCATGGCAAGCACTTTCACCGGCCGGTGGAACGGGCATTTACCGCCGAGGAGCGCGACAAAGTCACCATCCTGATTGGCGGCCTCACCTGGAAGCACGAGAAGGTGATGAAGGCCGTCTTCGAGGCCTGCGGCTACAAATGCGACGTGCTGCCCACGCCGAACGTCGCCGCCTTCCAGCTCGGCAAGGAGTACGGCAACAACGGACAGTGCAATCCAACGTACTTCACCGTCGGCAATCTGGTGCAGTATCTGCAACTGCTCGAGTCTGCGGGCGTACCCAAACGGGAAATTCTCGACAACTACGTCTTCTTCACCGCCGGATCATGCGGCCCCTGCCGTTTTGGAATGTACGAGTCCGAATACCGGCTGGCCCTGCAGAATGCCGGCTTTGACGGCTTCCGCGTCCTGCTCTTCCAGCAGAACGACGGCATCCAGGCCGCCTCGGGCGAGCCCGGCCTCAAGTTCACTGTCGACTTCGGTATGGGCATGTTCAACGCGCTGAATCTCGGCGACATCATGAACGAGATGATCTTCCGCATTCGCCCATTTGAGGTGAATAAGGGACAGACCGACCGCGTCTTCAAAGAGTCGGTGGACACACTCTGCGCGATGTTGAAGGAGCGCAAGCCCTTTGAAGATCACGAAGATTTGCCGGCGTGGCTCTCGAAGCAGATGGCCGCGCACAAGAACGCGGGATGGGAGAAGGTCGTAAATTCCCTGGGCAAGGTTTGGGAGCACCTCTACGGCAGAGCCTACAAAGAGTGTTTGCAGGTGGTGCACGATCACCTGGCGACCATTGAGGTCGATCGCCTGCGAGTAAAGCCCGTGGTAAAGATCATCGGCGAATTCTGGGCGCAGATCACCGAGGGCGACGGCAACTTCAATATGTTTGCCTTCCTCGAACGGGAAGGCGCGCAGGTGCTGGTGGAACCCATTGCCACTTGGATTATGTACATGATGTACCAGGTGAAAGAGCGCTGGCGCGAGAAGAAGCCGCTGGACGACAAGTACCATCGCCCCGCGTGGTGGGAGCTGCACAAGCACGCTGTCAATGAGTTGAACTTCCGCAAGAAGCTTGCCGGGATTGCCGTCGGCGAGATGATTTACTCCCGCCAGTACCATCGCGCGGTCGACGCGCTGGGCGGCATCGCCCATCATCTGGTCTCGCAAAAGGAAATGGCCGATCTCGCCATGCCCTTCTACAACCAGTTTGCGCGCGGCGGAGAAGGTCACCTGGAAGTTGGCAAGAACATCTACTACACCAAGCACAAGCTCTGCCACATGGTGCTGGCGCTGAAGCCGTTTGGCTGTATGCCTTCCACGCAGTCCGATGGAGCGCAGTCGGCCGTCGCCAATGCCTTCAAAGAAATGATCTTCTTACCGATTGAAACTTCGGGCGAAGGCGAGATCAACGCGCACAGCCGCGTGCAGATGGCGCTCGGCGAGGCCAAGGTGAAGGCGCGCATGGAGTTTGATCAGGCGCTGAAGTCCACTGGGAAGTCGCTCGAACAGATCAAGAGCTACGTCGCCGATCATCCCGAGCTGCGGCAATTGTTCTATCCCATGCCGCATCGTGAGGGCGTGACCGGAATGGCGGCTAACTTCGTGCTGCACGTAAACGATCTGATCAACGGGAGGACCAAGCTGCATCGCGTACCGATCCAGGCGAGGGCGCTGGCAACAGCGTCCTAGCCTGCCGCAAGAAACCGTTTCACCACGGAGGACACGGAGTAATTCTGAATGCTTGAGCTTTGAATTTTGAAATGGGTAAAGTGCTGAGTTGATTTCTAATCAACAATCAAAATTCAGGATTTTCCTCCGTGTTCTCCGTGGCTCCGTGGTGAAAAAAACAGATAGCCGAAGCAGGATTCATGTCGACGACGCCGCAGCCCACATCACCGGAAGCGCCACCGCCATTTCGCCTTGATGTACAGCTTCACGAACTGCTGATGAAGCCCTCTGTGCGGCCTACGCCTCCACCGCTGCCGACCGGCGCACCGCACGCTTTGCCCGTGCCGCCGTTCCCCAGCCGTCCGCATCTTCAGGCAGGCAATGACGAAGACTACGCGCCCAAAGGCGAACGTCGGAAATACTCGCCCGCGCAGATCATGCACGCGATGAAGGGCTGGGCTTTCCCTTACGTGAAATCCCGTGTTTTGCCCGGCCATTTCCATCCCATCGTTGCTTACCTGTTCACGGAGTGGAAGTGCAATCTCGACTGCCACTACTGCTGGGCCTTCGACAATCGCGTGAAGGGGATGACCGAGGACATCGCCAAGCGCTCGATTGACTGGCTACACTCGACTAGCGGACGCGTGCTGGCGCTGATGGGCGGTGAGCCGCTGCTGCGTCCGGACTTCGCGCACAAGGTGACGTACTATGCCGCCAAGAAAGGTTTTTGGATTTATCTGCCGACTAATGGCCGCCTGCTGCGTCCGGACGTTATCGATAAGCTGGGCGATGCCGGCGTTTCTGTCGTAAATCTCGCCATTGACGCCGTCGATCTGAAGCCAGGGTTGCCCAAAGCATTGGCGCCGATCCGATCATATTTCGATTACCTGATCAAGCGGCAGCATCGCTATGGCTATTGCGTATTCATCAACATCAACATCTGCGGCAACAACATGGACGACGTGCGCCAACTCACCGAGATCGCGCACGACAACGGCGTCGCCACCGACTACCACATCTGCGAATCGCCCATGACCGAGCAGCCCCATTTCAAGCATCTGGAAAACAATCCAACCTACGTCACAGAAAAGCACTGGGACCAGGTGGATGAGCTGCTCGACTGGATCATCGCTAAGCAGAACTCCGGCTACAAGATGACGAACTCCACCTCGCGCATCGCGGAAATGAAGCAGTTCATGCGCGGAGGCATCCAGGATTGGAATTGCCGCGCCGGACAAAACACGCTGATCATCCGCACCGACGGCACGCTGGCGCCGTGCTTCCCTATGTACTCGGCAAATTACGATTGGGGCACCATCGAAAACGAGAAGTTCGAAATGGGACCGCTGAAGGTGATGAAGAAAGCCTGCCAGCCGCATTGCTTCTCCACCCTCAATCACATCGTGGGCTTCTGCTACAACGACACGCGTGTGATCAAGTGGATGCTGAAGCAGGCAATGCGCGGCTTCCAGGGAGTTACGAATTGGAGCGACTGAAAACATTTCGTGATTTCGTGATTTTTGATTTCGTGATTTGAAAATCACCAAATCGCGAAATCACCAAATCGCAAAATTGCCAGGTTGCAGTGGAGGCTCAGGTGTCAAATAACGGTTGCTGTTCGAGCAAGTCGATCAAGCTGGATGTGAAGCTTGGCGAACTTATGGCCACGCTGCCGCGGCCGAAGCCCAAGCCGCGCGCCAATCCTGTGCCTCAGGGGGAGACTCGGCTCGCCTACTACGTTGGCCTCGATGTGGGATCGACAACGGTCAAGTCCGTCATAGTCGATGCCGCCACCGATCAGATGATCTGGCAGGACTACCAGCGGCACGAGACCAAGCAGCCGGAAAAGGTCCTGGAATTTTTGAATCGCATGCAAGCGGAGGCCGGCATCGCTCTGAATAACTGCCGAATCTTCATTACCGGCTCGGGCGGCAGCAACATTGCGCCGCTGATCGGGGCGAAATTTGTGCAGGAAGTCACAGCGGTCTCACTAGCCGTCGAAAAGCTGCATCCGGAGGTGAATTCGGTCATTGAGCTTGGGGGTCAGGACGCGAAGATCATCGTCTTCAAAGAAGACGAAGCCAGCGGTCGCAAAAAGAAAATTCCCTCGATGAACGACAAGTGCGCCGGCGGCACTGGCGCCGTGATCGACAAGATCAATGCCAAATTGAAAATCCCTTCCGACGAACTCTGTCAGCAGGGCTATCACGGAATCAAGCTGCATCCCGTCGCTGGCAAGTGCGGCGTCTTCGCCGAGACCGACATCAACGGCCTGCAGAAGCAGGGCATTCCCTCCGACCAGCTCATGGCTTCGCTCTTTGACGCCATCGTGCTGCAAAACCTTTCTGTCCTCACGCGCGGACACACGCTGCGTCCGCACGTTCTGCTCCTGGGCGGACCAAACTGTTTCATTCGCGGAATGCGCGAAGCCTGGCAGCACAACATTCCCAAAACCTGGGAAGAGCGCAAAGTCCCAATTCCGGAAGGGGAAAGCCCGGAGACGCTGATAAAAACGCCGGAGAACGCGCAATACTTTGCCGCGCTCGGCTCGATCGAGTTTGGAAAGGATGAAGACCCTGACGTCGGCTGGTATCAAGGCACGGAAAAACTCGAGCACTACATCGAGGTCGGCCGCCTGGAAGAAAAATCGCAATCCGGCGCCGCCGGGCTCAGCGCCTCGGACGAGGAGTTGCAGGAATTCAAGACCAAGTACACCATTCCGCGATTTATTGGGGCGAAGTTCACTTCGGGAAGCACCGTGAGCGGCTTCATCGGAGTCGATGGCGGTTCCACTTCCACCAAAGCCGTCTTGATCGGCGAAGATGGTTCGGTGCTGTGCAAGGCCTATCAGCTTTCAAACGGCAACCCCATCCAGGACACGATCGATATGTTCGTCGCGCTGCGGCAGCAAGTGGAGGCACAGGGCGCGACCATGGACGTTCTCGGGGTCGGCACTACCGGTTACGCCAAGGACGTGTTGAAGGAAGTGCTGCATGCCGATGTCGCTCTCGTCGAGACCGTGGCGCACACCGAGTCCGCAATGCGCTTCTACGACGATCCGCATTGCATTGTCGATGTCGGCGGCCAGGACATCAAGTTGATAGTCCTGAAAGACGGTCGCGTCAAGGACTTCAAGCTCAACACCCAGTGCTCAGCGGGAAATGGATACTTCCTCCAATCGACCGCGGAATCGCTGGGCATTAAAGTGGACGAGTATTCCGACATCGCATTTTCCGCCAACCAGATGCCGGTCTTCGGCTACGGCTGCGCAGTGTTCATGCAGTCCGATATCGTCAACTTCCAGCGCCAGGGCTGGGCGGCAAAAGAGATCCTCGCCGGACTGGCGGCGGTGCTGCCCAAGAACATCTTCCTGTATGTCGCCAGCATTCCCAATTTGGCAAAGTTGGGTACGCGCTTCATCCTGCAGGGGGGGACACAAAAAAATCTGGCGGCGGTGAAGGCCGAAGTCGATTTCGTGAAATCGCACTTCCGCAGCGACCAGGCCGAAGCCGAAGTCATCGTCCACGAGCACTGCGGCGAATCCGGCGCGATCGGCGCCGCTGTCGAAGCCATGCGCCTCTACCAGAACGGGCGCAAAACCACGTTCATCGGCCTCGACGCGGTGCAGGCGATCAGCTATCGCACCACGCGCAACGAGAACACGCGCTGCTACTTCTGCAAGAACAACTGCCTGCGCACCTTCATCGACGTGCAGGTGGGCGAAGCCAAAGAGTGGAAGGCGCCGGCGTTCAAGTCCAAAGTTCCGTTGCAGCAGGGCGAGCAGCGCCTGATCATCTCTACTTGCGAGAAAGGCCAGGTGGAAGATGTAGCCGCGATGCGCGGGATCAAGGCTGGCCTCGATGCGATGAAGGATGCCAATCCGAACTACGTCGAGATCGCCGCCAGCTCGGTATGGCGCTCGCAGAATCCCAAAAAGATCGCCGATCCCATTCCCAGCGCAAAATGGCCGTGGCAGTCCGCGGCGGTGAAGCAGCGCGCAGAGCTGATGAAGAAGCGCGCAACTATGCGCGTCGGCATGCCCAAGGTGCTGAACATGTATGTCTATGCGCCGATGTTCAGCGCGTATCTCGAGAGCCTGGGGCTGGAGCCCGAGAACATCGTCTACTCCGACTACACCAGCCGCGACATGTACAAGGCGGGCGCGGGACGCGGAGCGATCGATCCCTGCTTCCCATCAAAGATCGGCATTCCTCACGTCTACAATCTGATCTGGGTAAAGCACGCGAAGAAGCCGCTCGACGCGATCTTCTTCCCGATGATCGACGTGATGACAACGCACCTGAAGTGCACGACCGGCTCAAACGCCTGTCCGACGGTGACGGCAACGCCCGATGCCGTAAAAGCCGCGTTCACGAAAGAGACCGACGTCTTCAAGGAACACGGCATCACCTATCTCGATCCCATTTTGAATCTCGCTGACCGCAAGCTATTGAGCTTGCAGATGTATCGCGCCTGGCAGCCGGTGCTGGGATTGAGCGAAGAAGAAAACGATCGCGCCATCGAGGTCGCTTTCAGAGCCCAGGAGGACTATGAAGCCGGCATGCGCAAGCGCGCGCGAGAAACGCTGGAGATGCTGGAGCGCGAGAACCGCATCGGTATCGTGATGCTGGGTCGCGCGTATCACCACGATCCCGGCGTGAATCACGAGATCATGGATGAGTTTCAGAAGCTCGGGTATCCCGTCTTCTCACAGAGCCATTTGCCGATCGATGACGACATCCTCGACCGTCTCTTCGGCGACGAAGTGCGCGCGGGCGTAATCAAGAATCCGCTCGACATCACCGATGTTTGGAAGAACGCATATTCGGGCAGCACCAACCACAAGATCTGGGCGGCCAAGTTCACAGCGCGGCATCCCAATCTGGTGGCGCTGGAGATCTCAAATTTCAAGTGTGGACACGATGCCCCCATCTATAGCGTGATCGAGGACATCATCGAGAACTCGGGGACGCCGTATTTCGCTTTCAAGGACCTCGACGAAAACAAGCCGACCGGCTCGATCAGAATTCGCGTGGAGACGATCGACTATTTCCTGCGACGCTATCGCGAAGACCTGGTCAAAAAACGGGAGGCGGTTAACGACATTGACGCGCAACTGGCGGAGTATGAGCGCAAGCTGCGCGAGGAATTGATGGCGGTCCGTGAAGCCGAGGTAGGTGCAGATTAAATGGACGTAATGGACTTTGTGGACTTAGTGGACGAAACCTAAGTCGATCGCGTCCATTAAGTCCACTGCGTCCACAAGCTCAACGCTTCGGCGCCTTTCCTGTGGTAATCGCTTCGCGAATCGCAGCCAGCGGCGCGCGGTCATTGAAGGTGGTCGTGCCGTTCTGGCGCGAAACACCCAGTTCTTTCCACATGCCGTCGAGATCCACAGTGACCGGCTTGTCTTTCATCTTGTCGTAGAGCTCTTCCAGCACAGGCACGCCCACGGCTTTGTCACCTACTTCGAATACGCGATGCAATTCCCAATCCTGCGTGATATTGCCGCCGGCGTTCAGGATTGCGCGCAGTGCGTCATCGAGTCCCTTCTGATTGTGGGTTCGCTTGCGGATTTCTACGTCGGCGACAAACGAGAACAGCGCTCCTCCCCAATAGGTGTTTGCCCAGGTGTCGGTATGGTCGAGGCCCTCGGCGCCGGACTGCGGCTGGCCCTGCGGCATGTCGCGCACCATCTCTCCCCATGCTTCCTCCGGCGTCATGTTGCCAGAGCGCATGCGCGCGATTGGCTCCACGTACACTGCCAGTCCTTCCTCGATCCAGTGGTGCTGCTCGGGAACCGAAGGAAAGGTGAGGTGCACCATCTCGTGCGTCATCATCCAGTCTTTGTGCAGTTCGGCAGCCGTAGTGTCAGCGCCGACTGAGATGCGAATGAAGCCGCTATCGGTGCGGCCAAAGGTGCGTCCGGCGCGCACGCCGCTGCCGTCGAAGGAATGGATGTTGACGCTGGTTTCGGTTAACGGAAATTTTCCATAATAGGCTTCGATGGCCTGGGAAGCGTTGCGCACCCAGGTAAGCAGCTCGTCCTGCTTGGGCTTGAGGTCGTCGTCGACCAGGCTCACATCGATGGTTGAGCCGCCAATCACGATAGAAGAAAAGTGGTCATTGGAAGCCGGCCGGGCGCCCAGCAGCAGCAACGAACAGGCCACTACGAGAGCTGCTGGAATGCGCTTGTTCATTAACAGTGTTAGACGAAGAGCGGAGCCGCCGGGTTTCAGCCCAGATAACGTGCAAACACATTGACGGTTGTGCGTGTGCACGCGAATTATTTCACATTCCCTGCGATCTCTGCAGGTAGTCTTGACGAGCGAGTTTACGCGACGCGCGCTCCTGCGGTGCGATTCTCGTGAGTTCCCAATTTGAGTTCCTTGGTGAGAATTGCGCGATCGCAGGCCGTGACCACTGCAGCTTTGGCATCCACCAGCGGCAGCGGCGGAATCAGGGTCATCGTTCCCAGCAAATTGGCCAGCCGATGGTAGGCTGTTCGGCTCTGGCGCAAAAAATCGATTGGATATTCAGGCTTGCGCGCCCGCGCAGCTTCGGGATCGGCATCCAGCAAACAGGCGAGATCGGGTAAGGGGACAAACGTTGCGCAGAGGCGAACGAAACCGCGCGTCACAGCGCGATTCAACGGAAGATTGACCAGCTCGTCATAGATGTAACGATCGACGATGATCACATCCGTTCCCGAGTGGAGAGCTCTCGTGATCACGCGACGCAGATTGATTGCGTCGAGCAGGTACATCGCGTGACGCAAGCAGGTCAAGTACCAGGCGCGCATGTTCTTGTCGCGGCGATTTACGGGTTTGTCCGGCGCGCCAATTCCCTGCTCGCTGCGATAGACCTTGTGCACGAAACCTTCACGATAGCGCGTGCCAACAACTACGTCGTCCCAAAATGCCAATTGCCTGATCTTGAGACCGGCGGCGGCAAGGCGCTCGCGGAGGTTTTCGATCTGCGTGCTTTTGCCTGCGCCATCGAGTCCGGAAAAAGTGATCAATAGAGGAGATCGAATGCTCAATTTGTGAGAGTCCCTTTCTGTTAGCTACGAGCTGCTGGCCAAAACGCAACAACCAAAATCAAAAACAACAGCCTTACCGCGGATTTCGCGGATGTGCACGGATTCCACGGATCAATTCTTTCTTAAATTGGTTTCATCCGTGCGAACCGTGCACAACCGTGAAATCCGTGGTAGAGCTGTTGGCTTGCTTTTGCAGTCGGCCAGCAGCCTAAGTCCTATCGCGGCGCGCCCGGCGGAACACTGGAGGTGCTTCTGCTCAGGCCCACAACCGTGCCAATCGCGGCAGCTCCAGCCGCAACCAGTCCCAGCTTGATCAACACTGACCGTACCTGGCGCTGCTTCGCCGGCGCGATCGCGGTTCCAGCCGGCTTCGACGCCAGACCGCCACGGGTGACGCCTTCCTGAGCGGTAGCCGTGCCTAATGGGATCGTCGGCCGCTGCACTTGCACTGCAGGCGCAGAGAGCGTCTTAGTAACCGGCTTCTGCGCAGTTTGCTCTTGTTGCATTGCGCTCGGCGCGTTTGGCGCAGCGCTCTGGTCATCAGGAACATTGCTGGGCACAGGCTGTAGCGGCGCCTGGGATGGATCGGGAATGGTGGACTGCGAAGCCGCCGGTTGCTGGGTTTGTGGCGCCTGCGCCGCGTTTTGAGCGGGCGCGGAGGCGCCAGTCTGCGCATTCGCGACTGGATTTTGCGTCACCTGTGTGTTCGGGCTCGCGCTGGCCGCCGTCTGGGCTGCCAGATACTGCGGCACATTGCACATCAACAACGAAAGCAGTATCGCCAGTGGGCGAAGACCCGTTTGCTTGAAACTCATAACAACTCCGGTTTCTTTGGGTGAGCGGATTGAGATGCTCACAGTGACAGATGCGGGAACAGAGCAGCAGGTTGGAAACAGAAGCAGCTTTGAATCTGCGTAGCTCCGAAGCCTATCCCACCACTTCCTTCACTTCGGCTTTCTGCGCATCGTGAATTTCGTTCTCGAATGCATGGGAAGCGGAATGGCGGGGCTGCGCCAATGTCAACGCGCGCCGCACGTCGGCCTCTCGGTCAATGACGTTCCTGATACGGTTCTTCAGGTAATTCCAGAGGTTCGGGAGATTGGTGTTGTACCAGCAGGACTGGCGCATTTTGGGGGAAAGCCCACAGAGCACGCGAAATCCCTTGTGCACAAGCTGCGGCGAAACCAGCATTGCGGCGGCCAGACGATGATTGCCTTCGAGAATCGTGAGTGGCTGAGTTTCGTCCACTCCAATCAACAGCACAGCAGAATCGATGGGATCGCGAAGGAGGCGATAGCGCAAGGAATGGATTTTGGAGAACGCCGGGTGCGACCGGGCACTCGGAGCAGATCGTATCCGCTTTACAATTTCGCTCAGCAGGAAACTACCATTGGATATTTTGCGCCAGTGGGCGCGGGGAAACACTCGAATCCGGTTCAAATCCTGTTCGTCGATTTCCACTTCGTACCACTGGGTGTCCTTGGGGAGCTCTCGCCACATGCGCCCGCGGCGCCGGAACAGCAGGGCGCGTCGAACCGCATTCTGCGCTTTATTGGTGAGATCAGGATGGATGACGTACTCCTCGAGTTCATCGCGATCGCGGTTGTATTCCTTTTGATAAAACTCGTTTCTCAAGAATTCGGAGATGACTTCCGCTTCGGTAACGCGGCGCTTGACAATCATGCGGCCTCCTTCCACCGGACGCTTGTGAACATACGTAAAAATGGGAGTGAAACTACCACCAGCATCACCAGCATGAGCCCAATCTGCACTTCAATCACTTGCCGCAAGCTGGAATGGAAGATGTAAATCAACAACACCAGAGCGCCGCTGAACAACAGCTGCAGCCAACCGGTATTCGCGATTTTGCGAGACATTTCGTAGGTGATCAACACCACCGAGAGGGCATAGAGTGCGGTTGCGACCGCGTACAGACTCAGCAGCGGTTCGGCCGAGCTGAAGCCCTCGCCAAAAATCAAATGAATGATGAAGCCAGGGAACACGGCGAGTATGAAAATGAAACACGCAGACATCAGCAGCACGATCAACAGTGGGAGCAACAACACCTGCGCCTTGTTGGGATCTTCTTCGTCTTTGGCTGCGGCGCTGACTGGAAACATGGCGCTCACGATCGACCAGGCAGCAAAGTAGAGAACGCGTCCGACGAGAGCAACAGCCGCATACACACCGGCCAGTTCTGAAGCAAAGAAATGTTTCACCAGAAGAATATCGATGTTGTTGATTACGACTTGCCCGATGAAGAAGACAATCGCCTGCATCCCCTCGCGGAATGAAGCTGGAATAAATTCCGCATCGCTAGACTCCTCTGGCGCTCCCGACTGTGGTGCCGGCAACAGAACCGCAGCTACAATCGAGGCCGAAATAGCGCCTACAGCTCCCAAAACGCCGTAGCCCATTTCCACCAGCACGACCGCAATCGCCAGCTTGGAAGCGGCTTCCAGAATGTAATTGCCGGAAAGCGGTGCGAAGGCGCACAGACCCTGCATCCTGCCGCGCTTCACTCCCAATGGAATGTAGAACGCCATGCCCAGTGCGAGCACCGTGAGCAGCCATGATCTTGGCAGATGCAGATATCCGGCAATGGGAGTCTGAGCAACGGCGAGCAGCAATGCTACCGCGATACCAACCAGCCATGCTTGCCGTTGCAACGTGCGGTAGACCGCCGCCTTTCCTGACCGGGTCGTGTTGCGAGCGATGAACTTTGCTGAGACCAGTTGGAACGACAAACTCACGGCCGACAGCAGCATTAATAAGGTCACAATTGCTGTCGCCTGGGCGAAGAGAGCCGGACCCAGCAGCCGTGCCATGGCGACATTGAATCCGAAATTGATACCCGCCACCAGCAGCGAACCCACCAGCATGATGAGACTGCCGCTGAGCACCAGGGAGGCATTGCCCTTCAACCGCCATTCATTCCAGCGGAGTCGCCAGCCGTTGCGGAAAGGATAAGGAAGAATGTTGGGGCGTGAACTCATCGATTGAGACACTTGTGCTGCTTACGTTCCTGTACTTGGATGTAGGAACAGCGCAGACGGAGGCCTGACAAATGAGCTGCGAACGAAAAACAGCGTAGAGATTATTTTCTTTGCGCGACGATGACTCGAGGAATGCCTTGCAGGTCGGCCACAGATCGTACCTCGTTCCATCCCGATAAGAGTTTCCGAATGCTGGCCTCCTGCGAATAGCCGATTTCGAGCACCAGCCATCCGCCGGACTTGAGCACTTCATGCGCCTGTGGTACCAGCCGGAGATAGATGTCCAACCCATGAATTCCGCCGAACAACGCGCAATGCGGCTCGTGATCGCGAACTTCGCGCTGCAGCTTGTCCGCTTCGCTCTCGCCGACGTAGGGAGGATTGGAAATCACCAGGTCGAAGACAGCGCCTTTGCCAATATACTTGTCGAGCAGGTCACTTTGTGCGAGCGTGACGCGCAAGTGCAGGCGCTCCGCATTCAATCTTGCGATCGCCAGAGCTTCCGCGGAGATATCGGTAGCTTCGATGTGTGCCTGAGGAAGCTCAGAGGCGAGCGCCAGCGCGATGCATCCTGAGCCTGTTCCGACATCGATGATTCGCGGCGATTCGGCCCCGCGCAGCGCTTCCAGCGCTGCTTCAACGGCATTTTCGGTTTCAGGACGGGGAATTAAGACGGCTGGAGTGACTCCTAGATCGAGTCCCCAGAATTCCTGATGGCCGGTGATGTACTGAATTGGCTCGCCGGAGGCTCGCCGTTCGATGACTTCCCGATAACGAGACAACTCCGCATCTGAAAGCGAGGCATCGGAATGGGTGTACAAATAGGCGCGGTCACGTCGCAGCACAAGCATCAACAATGTCTCGGCGTCGAGGCGAATGTCACCGCGTGCTTCGGATTGCAAACGTTCTATGGCTTTCTTGAGCGCCGACTCCAGCCTCACGACCGCCTTTCCCTACGCCGGGACCGCTTCCTGCTTCAGTTTCTCTGCTTGGAAATGCGCGATAAGCGCGTCGATAATCGGCTGCAGTTTGCCATCCATCACTTCGGGAAGCTGGTGGATCGTCAGCCCGATGCGGTGATCGGTCACACGATTCTGCGGAAAGTTGTACGTGCGAATCTTTTCGCTGCGATCTCCGGAGCCCACCATAGTTTTGCGCTCCTTCGCCAATTCCGCCTGCTGCCGTTCCAGCTCCATTTCGTAGAGGCGTGACCGCAACACTCGCATCGCCTTCTGCCGATTCTTGATCTGTGACTTCTCGTCCTGACAACTGACAACGGTATTGGTGGGCAGGTGCGTGATCCGTACCGCCGAATAAGTCGTATTTACCGACTGCCCGCCCGGACCGGAGGAGCAGAACGTATCGATGCGGATGTCTTTGGCCTCGATCTTGATGTCCACGTCCTCCGCTTCGGGCAAGACTGCGACGGTCACCGCCGAAGTGTGGACCCTGCCCTGTTGTTCCGTTTCGGGAACGCGCTGCACGCGATGCACTCCGCTTTCATATTTGAGCTTGGAATAGGCGCCATGGCCCTCGATCATGGCAATTACTTCCTTGAGCCCGCCTACTCCAGAGTCGGAAGACGACATGACTTCGACCTTCCAGCGCTGAGTTTCCGCATACCGTGAGTACATGCGGAACATTTCCGCCGCAAACAGCGAAGATTCATCACCGCCGGTGCCGGCGCGAATCTCCAGAATGACGTTGCGATCGTCATTGGGGTCCTTCGGCAGCAGCAGCACCTTCAGATCTGCCCCGGTTTTTTCGAGTCTTGACTGCAGGCTGGCGAGCTCTTCTTCGGCCATCGCCTTCAGATCGGCATCATGTTCGTCGGCCAGCATGGTCCTGGTTTCGGCGATACCGCGCGTCAAGTCCTTATATTCGCGGTAACGTTCGACAACGGGCGTGAGTTCGCTGTGCGCCTTCGCGGTCTTTTGATATCGCGCCGAGTCGCTGACGATATCCGGCGAGGCCAGCGCAGCGGTCAATTCCTGGTATTTCTGTTCGATTTGGTCGAGTCGTTCAAACATTGTCAGGTACTCGCTGCTAGCTACTAGCTGCTGACTAGTAGCTGCGGAAGTGATTCTGGTGGATTCTAAAACCCATTGGGAAAGAAGAAAGATCATTTCGCGGCGGGGACCGCTAGGCAATCACGAGGTCGCCGCCGTTCTGTTTTTCCAGTTCGAGCGCGCAATCCAGTGCGCGGATGGCGCATTCAACCTGCTCATCGGCGGGCGGCTGGGTGGTAATGCGCTGCAGCCAGAGGCCGGGCAGTGTCAGCAATGCGAACAGCGAGTTGCGTTTGCGTGCCGCATAACGGATGAGTTCGTAGGAAATTCCGGCAATAAACGGCAATGCAGCCAGCCTCAGCGCGAATTTTCCCCAGAAAGTCTGTACCGGAAAGATGCTGTACACCACAATACAGATCAGCATCACTGTCATCAGAAAGCTGGTTCCGCAGCGCGGATGCCAGGTAACAAAGCTCTGCGCCCGCGGTACATCCACCGCTTCTCCGCTCTCGAAGGCGAAAACCGTCTTGTGCTCTGCGCCGTGATACTCGTACACACGGTGGATATCGCGCGCCAGGGCTATCCCCCAAACAAATAGAAGGAACAGTCCAATGCGAATTGCGCCATCTACGAGATTGAAAAGAACGCGATTGTTCAGCGATGGAAAACTGTGCTTGAGTCCGGTAGCCGCCAAAAGCGGCAAAAATTTGTAAATGAGAATGAAGAAACTAAGAGAAAAAATAATGTTTAAGGTGGCCATCCAGCCACTTATCTCTATCTTTTGCGACACATTCGTGGAGCTTTGCGTGCCCGTAATCTCAGCCATCGCCACGTTTGCTGAGAATTTCAGTGCGCGGAAACCAAGCATCATCGCGTGTGAGAGGGTTACCACGCCTCGGACCACCGGCCAAGCCATCCATTTGTGCTTCTCTGAGGGGCGGGTCAGCGGCTCGGAATGAGAAACCATCTCTCCAGACGGCTTGCGGACGGTGATTCCCCAGGCGTGCGGCGTGCGCATCATCACACCCTCCAGGACTGCCTGCCCGCCAACCAGCGTTTCTTCCCCGCTTTCAAGCGCGGGTAAGAGCTGCGTTGCCGCGATCAGCTTCAGATATTGCTTCCAGTAAGCCATTGCATGAGCGCAGCACCTACGTAGTAACCATCAAAAGGTTACTTTCAGTGCTGCGATTCCCCTATTATACGTGAGTTCCGAAGACCCTTTTTCAGATGAAACATCCATCCCGAGCGCCCCACCCGTACTCGGCAGGTATGCAAGTGATGGAATCCGTCCTGCAAAGCGACTCAACTCCGATGAGCACATTGCCTAAAATGATTCAGGTTGCGACCCGGGAGTTGCGGGAAATCCAGCAGCAACTTCAGTGCACTCCTGACAAGAGCACTCTTGCTTACTTGGACTCGCAAGCCCTTCACGAGTTCAAGGCCGCCGTCGATTTTATGCGGCAACTGCTTTGGGCATACATCGAAGCGGGAGCAGGGAAAAAAGAGCAAAACCTAAACGATGCTGTCCGCCGGCTGCGCCTTGAGCGGGTGACGGAGATGCTGCAGACCATCCAGGAGGATGTGAAACGCCGCCAGTTGGCGCACAATCCCACCACGGAATTGTTCCTTCACGCGGTGCATGAAATCGCGGATGCCGCTATGGAGAAACACGTGACCAGAGCAGCCACACTCCACAAGCGTTAATCTCCGTCGCGCAGTTCCAGAATGTCGCGGATCGTCTGTTCGCCATCCAGCAGAATGATGCGACCCCCGAGGATTACGCGTTCCCATTGGTGTGGCAGACGCGGTAAGCGGACTTCGCACGATTCGGGCAGCGGCTGCACGCGTTTCTGCAACCCCGGAGGCAAAGTGCCATTGCGCTGTAGCTGCTTCTCCAGTCCAGGCGGCAGCCGGTCACGCTTAGCCAGTCCGGGCGGCAGGCCTGAATTATCCTGGGCGACGCAACCCCGCAAAATCTCGCGATCATGGGCGGTAAACACGTAGCCGTCATCTTTACTGCGCTCGCGACGGGCGCCGCCGTCATCATCATTATCGTCGTCATCATTATCGTCATCATCATCCGCATCGTGCCGCTCATGGCGGCGTTCTTCACTCGCGTAACCGTCGTTGCGATCATCGGAGGAACGATCATGGCGATAACTGCTGCGGTGGGCCAGATTGTCTGCAGTAAGCGGAACTGCTTGTGGTCCGGCGGTGACCCAGGTGAGCAAGGCCTCCGACTCAACCACGGCTTCGTGTTTTCCCGTTGCTGCTGCGACTGCGGTGCCGGTACCTGCGCCCACTCCGGCGCCGATTGCAGCCCCCTTGCCGCCGGCAACCAATCCTCCAACAACCGCTCCCGCCGCGGCGCCCCCGCCGATCTTGGTGATGTTGCTCTTTTTGTGTGAACTGCCTTCAATCACCAGCGGCTGAACCGCGAGCACATAGGAACGAAACCAGCCACCGCTGACCGACGTGAGCTCGAGTTGCAGTTCTCCCGGCGAGCTGAGCCTGCCTGAGCTGCTCGCGCTAATAACTTGGCCGGTCACATCCGTGCCTTTGTTGAACAGCATCTTGCCGTTGACGATCACCGGCTGCGCGAGCGTTCCATGAAAGATATCGCCCGGTTTAGCGGTTTCACTGGTCAAACGGTCCGTCATGCGCACCTGGATCCTGGTCCCGGGAGGAAGCGGCGCACTCGCAGCCCACAGGGGCAATGTGCTTGCGAGCATCAGCATCATGAATATGGCAATGCAATTTCGGGAATTCATCGGCAGCCTCCGCAAAAAGGTCCGGGTTTAGTGGAGATATTGTTCCAAGCTTCAGGGCTGCGCGAATCTTATGGTGCCGATGTGGAGGCCACAAGATAGAAGGCGGCTACCGGGGAATTCCAAAGTCCATGAACCGCGGTAACGATGCGCCAGCATGGAACTGACTTCCAAATCGAAAATCCGGCCTACGCCGGACCTGCTGCTGGTTTGGTTCTCGTGGCAGAGTTGGCACAGAGGGTTCCGATTTGTCCCGGTTTTCCACGCCGCCACTGAATTTCCACTCAATAACATCGTTGACATTGCACCTTAACCCAGATAGCGTATTGAGCCAATCAATCGTTTTAATACTTTATTCATTTGGACTTAAGGGGCCGAACAATGGCGAGTTTCTTTTCTACGATTTGTGAAATGAATCTGCTGGATCCCCCTCAACCCTGTTCTCATCACCGCAGCCATCGCGTTGAATTTCAATTTTCAGATCAGTCCAGGTTTCATATTTTCGTCTGCGGACGTCATGCCGCCGACCCGGACTGCATCGCGAAAGCGCTGTTGATGAGCGGCCAGTTTCCGGACAGATCGGAATTGACCGGGACCGATGTTCAAGAGCTGAGCGCTCTCAGAGAGCGCAGCGCGACCCCTCTTCCTGTTGCCTTCGCGACCGCGGAATAAGCGAGGGGACGGAGCGTCGGGCGCTTCGCACGCCGGATCTATCCTCCAGTGCGGGCTAGTTCGGCCGACTCCAGGCGGAGCACATATTGCGCGGTAAATCCGGGCATTTCCGCGATGTAACGCCGGAATTCCTGCACTGCTTTCACCCCATCTCGATAGCCCTGTTCAATTGCCGGGCGCACGATCTTGCCATCGAAATCCAGTAGAGTCGCCTGCAGTGGGGCGTCAGGGCGCACGGTGATGGCCTTGAGGTAACGGTAATTGCGGCCCGCGATTTCGAGCCGCATTTGCTCCGGCCTGATTCCCATTTTGGTCGCCTGGTCCTCGCAGATCTGGTTCACGGTTTCCAGCAATCGCAACTCCGCGATCACGTTGCGCGCCATGAGCACGTCAAAGGCGCGCATGCCTACGTCAAAGAAGCTTTTGATTTTGGGAAGGACCTCTTGCGCGGGATCGACGGTGATCAGGAAGAGCACATCGGCGCCGAGCCGGATGGCCGGCGTAATCGGCGTCTTCGAAACCAGCCCGCCATCCGACCATAAGCCTTTGTCAATGGGCACCGGCTCGTAGGCGATGGGGAACGCCGACGAGGCGATCACCGCTTTGATCAGGTCGCCGGCAGTCTCAAAATGGGAACGAATGAACGCGGCGTCGGCCCCGGGGTCCCGCTCGATTTCCTCCACCGGGCGATTGACGAAGAACTTTTCCTGGCCGGTATAGAGATCGGCCGCGGTCATGATGACGCGGATGCGCGAGCGCCGCAGCCGGCGCACGTTGATTCTGGCCTTGAGGAAACGCGCTCGTTCGTAGTTCTGAAACAGGCCGGAATCGAGCGGCGATTTCAGGATTTTCTGGCTGAGCTGGCTGATGCGGTTGCGGAATACCAACGCCAGGATCGCAATTCCCGCGACGGCGGCGCCGATCCAAAAATCGGTGCGCGCCGTGAGCACCATCACCGGCTGGGCATGAAAGCTCACCTGCGTGGAAAGCAGAAACCAGAGGATGCACGCCATCACCATAAGATTGGCGGCGAGCGAAGAGAGCACCTTCGGCGGATCGGGACGCCAGCGGAAGCGGCGCGCAATCCTGGCCAGAACATAAAACAGGTAGGGAAGCTCAGCATAGAAGTAGAGAACTGCGAGGCCGGCCACGCCAAGAATCAGCCAGGAGAGCAGAGGATGGTCCTGTCGCACTTCGATGCCAAAGCCGCGCAGCAACTCGGCGGTGAAATTCCCAAATCCGGCACTGGCGGCGATCAGTCCGGCCAGCACGAAGATGTAGCGCGACCAGTCGATGCCGACCGTCGAGGGCTTCAATCGCAACCATCCGTTGATCAGTGGCCGGGCGTTGCCGACGAAACCGTGGGCGTGCGAGGCATACGAGGCGGCGTTGATGGCCCCAATCGAGGTTGAGGTCAGGATGTGGGTGGGCAGACGCGCGTCCTGAAACGCCAGCAGCACTCCGGCTTCGTAGGCCCCCCGCGCGCCGCCGCCGGAGAGGACCGCGGCGATGCGTCCGGGGAAGCCCTTCCAGAGGTCGGCAGGATTTTCCGGCAACGTAGCGCGAAACTGCGCCCGCTCGTCTTGTAGCACCTATTTGTCCCGTTCGCGAGATCGCTTGCGGCAAGGATATAGCAGTTTTTCCGGAATGACGCTGATTACTGGGGTACGTGACCGTGGGGAATCGGGTGATCGGGCCATCGGGAGAAGTAAGGGCCAAAGTTGCCTTCGCCTCTACGTCAACCGATGACCCGATGGCCCGATCACCCGATAGACTACACTCCCGCCTTGCGCAGTTCTACGCTGCCGTTCACGGTCTTGACGTTCAGTTCGCGACCGCCGCTGCCGATTGTCCCGTGTAGGACATGTTTGCCGATACTGCCTTGAACGGTGAGGGGGAAGTCCGATTCCAGGTGTCCGTTGACGCTTTTGAAATCGACGTCGGCATTCAGGTTTGAGGGCATTTCCAGTTTCACACTGCCGTTCACGGTCTTGAAGTCCAGTTCTCCGGGCCAGTCAGTGCGGCCGAGGCGCGCATCAATGGATCCGTTTACGCTCGAGGCCGAAGCCCAGCTTTGGGTCTGCACATGGATGCCGCCATTGACGCTCTCGGCGTCCACATAGCGTCCCATCGATTCAGCGCGCACCGCGCCATTTACGCTTCTGCCGGTAAAGCGCAGGTTCTGGGGCATACGCACGGTGAAGTCCACGCGGGCATTGTTATGGTTATTTCCGAAATGGGAAGTGGATTCGCAGTCGCCCTCCGACGACGAGGAGAACATACCCGGATACACCGCGCAGATCACCACACCGTCTCCAACTTTTTGCAGGTGGATCTTGACCTGATCGGCATCGGTTCCAGTCTTCTCTGCGGTGACTTCGATCTGGTCGCTGCTGGAGCTGCCGCTGGCATCGATGTCGCCGTTGACATTGCGGATGACCACCACCTGATCGGGTGCGAGCTTGCCAGTCCAGTGCCAGCGATTGCCGTTCTCGGTCGGCTCCTGTGCAAATCCCAGCGCCGCAAATGACAGCAGCAGCGCCGCGATCGCCAGCGAACGAAACGTCTTCATTGATCTCCTCCTTGTTGAAGCAATAAACGATAAGCAATAGATAAAGCAATAAGCGATAAGCAATAAGCGATAGGCCGCAAGCTACAAGCCGCGTGGATTGTCCCAGCGAAACATTACAACAGACGGGTACGCGTTGGCACAGCAAGCGGTTCCGACGGGAATGCGGATGGCGAGTTTAACCCGCGGCGCGCTCGGCTGCGGGTACGCCGTGACGATCGCCGAGTGCATACCGCTTCGTTGTTCCTAAACGCTCTCGAGGGCGGGCTTGAAGATTTCGAATGTGCAAACACTTTCTTTATATTCGCAAGCAAAGTACTTGAAATTTGGGCACTCATTCATTTGTTTTCCACAGACAGCAGCTAAGCCATTGATTTGCAAGGGCGATATTGGCGCATCCAGCGAAAGTTTTTTGGCCCTTGGCTTGCATTTTGGTGGGTGCTCTCCACCCGCTGTGAATTGAGGATCGCTGTCTCACGCCTGGGTGGGCGGCAGAACAGAACTGCAGTTGGGTCTTGCAAGTCAACATTTCGATCATCGAGTCCTAGTTTTGGAGGAAATGCAAATGCGAAAACTTATGCTCAGCATTGCGGCAGTGGTCACGGCCCTGATGCTGGTTCCGGCCGGTTTTGCCGACCAGATTACCGTTGGCGGTCAGACAAGCGCCGGTCTCACGACATTTACCGGTACTAACGCCAGTACAATCGCCGTAAATCTCGGTGGAGGCACCGGTTCCATCAGCGGGAATGCTTTGCTGGAAGGCATTTTTGGTCCGGGAGGAGTAACCACCGCGTCTACCTACACGCTTTCAACAACTGGCAGCATCACCTTGAACGAAGTCGGCACCACCGGCGAGTTCAACGTTGCCACTTCTGCGCCAGTGTTCTTCACCGTGGGAACGGGTTGCGATACCGCCAACCCCGGATCCAGTGGAGCGGGCTGCTTTTTGGTTGGCACCGTTAACTTCGCGACCGCCGGCCAGGGGGGCAATAACGCTATTACTTTGGACCACAACACCAATTTCGTAGCTACGGGCGGAACTGATTTAGGTCTATTCCCGGCTGGGGGCGGCGGTCTGTTCGACATCACTTTCGGTTATGGGCAAAATCTCACTACCACCCCCCCAACGAATTGCAACTCCTGCTCGATCACCGAAGCCACGGGCGGTGGAGTGCAAGTGATCAATGGGGAAGAACTTCAAAGTAGCACGATTATCAATGGATCGCTGTTCCCGACTCCAGAGCCGGGTTCCATGCTGCTGCTGGGCACGGGCCTGTCGGTCTGGGCGGAACTCTTCGTCGCAAGCTGAAGTAGGGATCCCGGAATCCAATGGCGAAAGCCATAGGATTCTAATTCCAAGCTGTTTGCATTTCCAACCGGTTTCGCGGATCGACCTCTACTGAGTTCGGTCCGCGTCCGAGTTCTCGAAGCGCAAATGGCCGAAGCTGATAGATATCGGAGCTGTGCGGTGGTGCTTGCCTGAATGGATTTACCCGACGTTTCAAACCCGACACTTGCCGGATTTAGCAACTTCAGAAAGAGAAAGAGAAACGAGGCAATAACAGATGACGAAAAAACTCCTTTCAGGAATAACTCTGGCGATTTTTGGACTGCTGGTCTCGCTAGGCGCAAACGCGGATAACATCGTCAATGACGATCCGCATCTTCAGGTTGGCCCCTGCTCAGCCGGGTTCCCGAACTGCAGCGGTGATCCCAACCAGATTTCTGGCAACTCCATTCAGCTTTTTGATCAGGGCAGCAGCAGCGGTAGCGGCTCTGGCCAAGCGCTCGGCCCCATCGCGCTGATGCTGATTTTACCCACCGCCAAAAACTATGTTCCCCCGTCGTTAACATCTGTATCGTCCGGAAGCGGTCAGTTGGGCGGAACAAACTTCCTGGGCGGAAGCTGGAACGCTTCCACCGGTCTGGTTTCTACCACTCCGCTCACCAGCGGAGATCTGATTAACTATGTCGGCTTTGCAGATAATGGAGATGGATCCAACAACGTCACTAACTTCAACCTATCCGAGAGCGCTATCGGCTTCCCGACTGGAAGCTACAATGTTTTCGTTTACAGCCTTACCAATACCGGCCTGTCCGGGCCAAACAATAACCCTCTGACTGTCACCTTTGGCTCATCGCTTCAGCAGGGCAGTATCGTTCTGGCGTACAGCTGTATTGGCGCCGATATCTCGAATAACGTTTGCACCAACGGCGGCACCGCATTCGTCCCCTGGACAACCGCTGGATTTGTACCCACGGCGCCCACGCCAGAGCCCGGCTCCATGTTGCTGCTGGGCACCGGATTGCTTGGTCTGGGTAGTTTTGTGAGACGTCGAGTGCTGTAAAGCTGACGTTCAGCAGGGCCTGACGTTTTCACAATCGCGATCACAACGAAAGCAGGCTCCCGCAAAGGGAGCCTGCTTTCGCTTGTGAAAGGCTCTTCCTCTTGTGCGCAAAAACTTTCATCTTCCGTTATTAGTGATCGTCACCTGTGCTTCTAAGTAGCTGAAGGCAATCAGTTTGTATCCGCCAGCACCGGGCGGGATGGTGGAACATGAGTTGCATTTAGTAGGCATGCAACCATGAGCTATTCTTTGACCTCGCCGCGAAAATTGAAGATTCTGCATGTCGGGAAGTTTTATCCGCCACACATGGGCGGCATTGAAACTCACCTGCAGGCGCTTTGTGGAGAGCTACGCAAAACCGCAGACGTTCGCGTACTGGTCGCGGGCGACGATCGCCGGAGCAGCGAAGATCTATGTGACGGCGTGCCGGTCTCGCGCCTAGGGAATCTGTGCACCCTGGCCGCGACTCCGCTGTGCCCCGGCATGGTCCAGAGAATTCGCCATTCCGACGCCGACATCGTTCACCTGCATTGGCCCAATCCGGCGGCATTCCTGGCGTACTTGGCCAGCGGGCACTCCGGCCGGCTCGTGGTTACCTACCACAGCGACGTCGTGCGACAGAGGGTCTTCGGCGCTCTGTTTGAGCCGTTTCTCCACGCCGTCTTGAGGCGGGCTGCAGCGATACTGGTGGGCTCACCAAACTATCTGGCCAGCTCTGCGATTTTGGCAAAGCACCGCGAGCGTTGCGTGGTTGTGCCTTTCGGGATTGAACTTAACTCCTTCGCCGAATGCGATCCCAAATCCGTAAGCGTAATCCGTCAACAGCATGGCGAGCGGGTAATCCTCAGCGTGGGCCGCCTGGTTTACTACAAAGGATTCGAGCATCTCATTCGCGCCATGGTCCACGTCGATGGGCGCCTGCTGATTATCGGCGAGGGCCCGCTGCGCGCAAGCCTTGAGAAGCTCGCGCAATCGTTAGGCTTGACCGAACGAGTGGTCTTCCTGGGAAGAGTCAATGATCTTGTACCGTACTACCATGCCGCCCAAGTCTTCGCATTGGCTTCGGTGGCGCGCAGCGAAGCCTTTGGCATTGTGCAGATCGAAGCGATGGCCGCCGGTCTTCCGGTAGTAAATACCGCCCTCGATTCTGGGGTCCCATTCGTTTCCCAGAATGGCATTACCGGACTTACGGTGAAGCCGGGCGCCGCCGACAGCCTGAGCGATGCGTTGAATCTGCTGCTGAACGATGACGCGCTCCGACAGCGATTCGGACAGGCCGCCCGGAAGCGCGCCGCTGACGAGTTCAGTCTGAAAAGGATGACAGCGCGAGTGCTTGACATCTACGGGCATGCAGACAATGGGCACAGCAGCCTATTTTGCCATTCCCTGATACCGCAGAACGCGATTCCCATTGACTCTCTGGGGAGCGAATCGTGAGCAGCCATCCAGCCAACAATCAGGATGATAACTGGATTGCTCTGAGGCAGGTGCAGCAACTGTTCGTCTTGGAGATCCAGGTGTGACCAACACAATGATTAGCATCATCGTTCCAGCCTACAACGAGGAAAATCGGATTCGCGCTACGCTTGAACGGGTGGCGCTTCACATCGAGCGATCGCGATGGCGAGCGGAGGTCATCGTGGTTGATGATGGCTCGCATGATGCCACACCAGAAACAGTGCTCGAATTCGCCAAATCTCACGCAATGGTTCGCTTGATTCAGAACGACCGGAACCGGGGCAAGGGTTTCGCTGTCAAGAATGGAATGCTCCACGCCGCTGGAGACATCTTACTGTTTACGGACGCGGACCTTTCGTCCCCAATCGAGGAAGCTTGCCAACTCGTTGCCGAGATTGTCAGTGGGAAGGCAGATGTTGCTATCGGATCCCGGAATGCTCCGACGGCTCTTCAGAGACGTAAGCAGCCCCTTTATCGCCGTTTCCTTGGCCGCAGTTTCAACATACTCCTGCGATTAGTATTGAGTATGCCGTACAAAGACACCCAATGCGGGCTCAAGGCATTCAGCCGAAAAGCCTCAGATTCGATTTTTCCTAATTTGACAATTGAGGGTTGGGCCTTTGATCCGGAAGTACTTCTTCTTGCTCGCCTATTCAAGTTAGCCGTGGCTGAAATTGGTGTCGCATGGTCACACGATGAGCGATCGAAGATTCATCCGATGCGGGATGGGCTTTCTATGCTACTTGAAGTGCTGCACATGCGTTTCAAATTTGCCCTCGGACATTATTCCGCTGCCGTGTCACAGGCTTGCACCACGCCTGCGCCCTCGAGAGCTCCAATTTCGGTCAAGGAGTAATGTGGGCGCGTTTCCTTCGAAATCCAGTACGGTCTCTGCCTGTGCCAGGATCTTTTGGTTGCTAACTTCCATCGAGACCGTACAAAGCAGGTCATGATTGCCATTGGGATATTGGGTGGTGTCGAGGGGGAACGTGGGGGCCGTAGCTGGCAGGAATGCGAATTGGATCGATGCGCCGTCGAGGAAGCAGTTGTAAAGCTTCGCCAGTGCCCCGTCGCCGGCGGGTACGTTTGACGTAAGAGACAGGTTCACTACCCCGCTGAGCTTCTGCGTGGGATCAGGCGAGGTGAAGGCGAGTGTCGTCGAGCCATTCGCTACCGTGAAGTTAACGGTGGATGAGGTCTTTATAATGTTGCCGTTGGCGTCCAGACCCTGGGCAAAAAGGCTATAGTTGCCATCGTTTGCATTGAAGGTGCTCCAGAAAAACGTATATGGGGGCTGCACTCTGGTGACCGGCTCTCCGGCGTTGTACAGGATGCGGCCATTCAGGATGAACTGGATGTGATCGAGCCCGGGAATGCTCTGCGCGTTCACGGCCAGCTCGATGGTGCCTTTCACCGTCTCATTCGCGGTAGGCGTGATCAGCTCGAAAGTCGGTGGCGGGGGCGCAGTGTTGGAGGTGCCGGTGGCCCCGCTGGCTGAACTTGAGGAAGTGCCGGCGCTGTTTGCCCCGGCGCCGCAGCCGGTCATCGCGGCAAAAATCATCATCGTTGCCATCAGCACGGGAAACATCAACAGGGATTGTAAACCCCGATGCCTGGACGGACTTGCAGCTCGCCCGGCTGATTGCTGTTCGCCGCCGACCCCGGTTTGTTGATGGGAACAGGGCCTCAGGTAGTGGAATTTTCGTGCTGCCATGTTCGCCTCCGAAGCCGCTTGCGATACGCTTTGGCTAAACGGGGGCAAGCATAACAACGGAAAGGCTAACCGCCACTATCACGTAAGTGAAGCGCCGTTCGTGACCAATGGTGCTCGTTACTTGTTCGATTCCAGACCAAATTCGAAGTGGTTGAAGCTGCGGGACAAGTGCTCGAGCGGGTCGAGCCTCCCCTCCCACACCCATCCCGCGTGAGTAGCCACCGATCCGGTCTCCAGCCAACGTGAATTCTGGCTTATGCAAAAGCCTTTACTATCGCGCATGGCATAACCTGCTGTAAGCTGCTTACTTTCAGTGGTTTGCGCTTGGGATAGGCTCGCCACGTTTTGGCTAAGCCGCTCGAATGACGTACCGCTATATAGTATGCTGAGTTACCTCCCTCGAATTCCTATGAGAGTGCTCCATGTCTGCGCGGGAAACCTGTTTGGCGGCATCGAGAGTATGCTGCTTACCCTCGCGCATTACCGCTTCGCCAGCAGCTTGATTGAGCAAGAGTTCGCTTGCTGTTTCTCTGGTCGGGTATCGCAAGAGCTGTCTGCCGCCGGAGCATCTGTTCATATTCTTGGGGATGTGCGGTTTTCTAAGCCAGCATCCGTTTTCCGCGCAAGAAGCAGGTTTCGAAAGGTGCTGCGCGAGTACAAGTTCGATTGCGCCGTTTTTCACGGCCCCTGGACCTATGCTCTGCTCGCCTCGTCTACACCCATACCGTGCGTCTTCTGGGCCCACGGTATTCACAGCGGAAAGCACTGGTTGGAAGTGTTGTCGAGGTTGAAGCGTCCCGCGCTCGTCATTGCGAATAGCGAGTTCACGTCTTGCGCTCGTCCCAACATCTTCAAAGATGTTAAGCCGTTCGTAATCTACTGCCCGGTTGACCAGCCCCAACCGTGTGTTTCTCGCGGAGAAATGCGTTCGCAGCTTGGAGTCAGCGGCGATTCCGTTGCCATCTTTCAGGTCTCCAGAATGGAGCAGTGCAAGGGACATTTTCTGCTCGTCGAGGCTCTCGCATCTCTTCGCAGCGTCTCGAACTGGGAGTGCTTCATCGTTGGGGGGGCGCAGAGAGAGAGCGAGGCAGATTACGAGAGCCGCCTGAAGCAGCAGATAGCCGACTCTGGACTCTCCGGCCGTATTCATCTGCTTGGCCAGCGCTGCGACATTCCAGAGCTTCTCGCCGCGGCCGACATCTTTTGCCAACCCAACGTGGGGCCTGAGACGTTTGGAATTTCCTTCATTGAGGCCATGTACGCTGGACTTGCTGTGGTCACGACGGCCATGGGAGCAGCGCCAGAAATTTTTCGAGAGAATTGCGGCATTCTGGTGAAGCCCAATGCTGGAGACTTAGCGGCGCCACTTGCTAAGCTCATTGCAGATCCCGAGATGCGTTCAACATTAGGCACAAACGCAAAGATTCGGGCGGCTGCACTGAGCGATCCTGCTCAGCAGGTTAAGACGCTTGCCGAAACTCTGTTTTGGCATATTCTCAATTCTCAATGCCCTAGTAAACCTCAGCTAGCTATTGGCTCTCACTGAAACAAGGGACACGTTATGCCCGATGCTTCAGGCCGTTCTGCCTTTCCGAACCTCGACAGTGGTGGAAGACGTCCAACAACTTGCGGAAGTGTTCTTCTTTTTTGAATTGTCGCGCGCGTGTCCGGGCGCCGGCTCGAAGCTGGCGATGGACGCCCTCATCACTGACAGCACGCAGGATGGCGTGAGAGAGGGAACCAGCATTTAGACCTCCGGATGCCAGGCATCCATTGATGCCGTCGCTGAGCCATTCGGGTATTCCACCCACGGGGAAGGCTGCGCAAGGCACTCCGTAAAGGCCCGACTCAATACCTACTAAGCCAAACGGTTCGGGCCAGAGGCTAGGGAGCACCAGTAGGTCGGTGTTGCTAAGCAATTCCGTGCGACGCTGCTGATCGATCCATCCTGTGAATAGAATATTCACGCCATCGTATCGCCTCATTAGAAGCTGCGCCTGCGCTTCCAACTCTACCAATTGGGAGCCTGATCCAGCGAAAATGAGCTGTAACTCGCGGTTTATTCGCTTCTTCACCAGTGGGACTGCGTCCAGTAAAACTTGACAGCCTTTCAGGTATTCCATCCTCCCCAGATACAACAGACGCAGCGGTCCTGGTTCGGCTGGGCGAGTGTCTGGCGAAGGCGAAGTCGTGGATGGGGCAGAGTCATCGGAGTCCGCAAACAGGTACAGACACTGGGCAGAAATGCCGTTGTTTCGCAGCTCTGAGGCCAGGTGTTCCGAATTCGCCAAGACAGTCCGATAGCGACTTAAAAGACTAAGACGTGCCGACTGAAGCTGGTATTGGCGCCACATTGTAAGTGGATTCAATCCACCACAGCGGCGAGGATAATACTCAAGAAGGCAACCTGGCCCAAACTTGCGGCTGCATGGTGCAGGGGAGGGCTGGCTGAGCATCTTGGAGCCGCTAATACAAGTGCCGTAGTAGTTGTGGAGGTAAAAGACTGCCGGCGCGACGTCAAGGATCTCCGACTCAAGGGCCAGGCTTTTGAGGCCGTGTACGTACAGAATATCTGGACGCCAGTCGCGTAGACGCTTTACAGAAGCTGCGTGTCCGTCTTGCGATGCATTAAACAGTGGCGATGTCGCTGGCAGACTGAGCTTCGGTCTTCCGGATTGCTCGTCGCACTCGGCGAACAGGGCCAGTTCGTGGCCCATTGAGGCAAGGCTCGCCAAAGCACTGTCGATGTAGGTCTCTGCCCCTCCAACTTTATCTCTATACGCTGTAACAATCGCGATCCGCAATGTTTCCTCAACAAGCAAACGATGGCACAATTTTCGCGACCCCTGGCGGAGTGTGTCGATTTATCGGTTGTCGGGGTGAAAGTACATTATAACCGCGCCCGCACTGGCGGCTCTCGCCGTCGAACTCCCTGCAGAAAACAAAATTCTTTCCTGTTCGTTTCCTGTTAATTTGACGAAGGCTACTAGTTTCTAGCTCCTAGCTGCTAGCAAACCAAAGACTTAGGCCGAAAAACCGGCGCTTTCCTGTTCTTTCCTGTTCTTTTCCTCAGCTTGGGGCAGATTTTGCGATTTTTGGGCAGAAAATGCAGAACCGGCGCCGAACGCATATGTTTTTCCTGTATTTTTCCCCTGTTCTCAGGGTATTCGCGCTGTTGGGAAAACATCTGCTCGCATCCCCAGATCCTTGGTTGTCGAGATTAAGCCCAGGTGATTTGGCTTGGGGCCCTTGAGTTTACGAATCGGCTTCGGGATTTCCGCTTCGCCGATTTCGGTTCGCAGCCGGAATCCAGAGCCGTTATAATTTCGGGGAGCGCACGGCGAGTTTCTTCGATGTCGAACCCCGCAAAACCATGGCGACACGTTGTACTGCTGCTTTCGCTATTTGTGTTTCTGCTGGCGCTACATGCCAAGCTTTCCGCGTATCCTCAGGGCGCTCCCGCCAACCAGAACAGCTCTTCCAAGCTCTGGCTGAGCGGACAAAAAATGGAGACGCGCGCGCCCGTCGCTAGCGCAATTGTGCCAATTTGGACGTCGGCGTTCTTTCTTTTCGTGCCATTGTTGCGGCCGTTGCGACGCTCCGAATCTTTCTTCCAGTTCACTCCGCAGGTCCCCAATACGGAATTCGATCCCCGACAGTTTCTCCGGCCCCCTCCGGTGTTCTAGGTCCCCTCTTTTCTTTGTAGCAATTTCATTCTGGTTCTGATTTCCATTTCTGGCCGGATTTCCCTTTGGAGATCCAGAGCTGGTCCTAAGTAGCGAGGAGAACGTGGGATTACGTGGCAAGTACATGCTGCCGCTGATCGCGGCTGCCGTGGCCTGTCTGACGGCCGGCATCTTTGTGGTCAAGAAAGTTCGGGCTGACGCTCCTTCCATCGGCGCCGCGAATCATGTGGCGCCGCGAGCGGCCATCGCGCTGGTGAAGCGCGGGACCGTCGCCAATACGCTTTCGATTGCGGGCGAGTTCCTGCCGTATCAGGAAGTGGAGATCCACGCCAAGGTAGCGGGATACATCCGCAAGATCAATGTGGATATCGGTGACCGGGTGCATGCCGGCGAAGTTCTGGCGGTGCTGGAGGTGCCGGAACTGGCGGCGCAGGTGCAGGGTGCGGACGCTTCGATTCGCCACAGTCAGGACGAGATCACGCGCGGGCAGAATGAAGTCGCGCGCGCAGAGGCCGATCACGCTGCTCTGCATTCGGCGGCCCTGCGGCTGAAGCAGGCGGCCCAGGCGCGTCCAGGACTGGTGGCCGAGCAGGAGCTCGACGATGCATCGGCGAAAGATCGGGCCGCGGAAGCGCAGGTGGAAGAAGCCAAATCGGCGCTGTCGGCGGCCAGGCAACAACTCGATGTTTCCAAGGCAAATCATCTTCAGGTGTCAGCACTATCGGACTACTCGCGCATTACCGCGCCATTTGCCGGCGTGGTCACCTGGCGCTATGCCGATACCGGCGCGCTGGTGCAGGCGGGCACTTCGAACAGCAATGCGCAGCCGGTGGTGAAGCTGGCGCAGGTTGACGTGCTGCGCTTGCGGATTCCCGTTCCGGGAAGCATCGCCGCGAATGTTCATAAAGGCGACACTGCGGACGTGAGCGTGCAAGCCACCGGCGAGCACTTTTCCGGAGAGGTTTCGCGCACCACAGACGCGCTCGATCCCTCCACTCGCACCATGCAGGTGGAAGTGGATGTTCCGAATCAAAAGCTGCATCTCGCGCCGGGCATGTACGCCGACGTGGTGCTGAAGGTGCAGAAGCACTCCGGCGCACTCACCATTCCGGTGCAGGCGCTGGAGCGCAACGGCGACAAGAGTTCCGTTTTGGTAGTGGGCGACGACAATCGCGTGCAGGCTCGCAACATTCACACCGGCATTGAAGATCCCAATTCAGTCGAAGTGCTGGCCGGATTGAAAGAGGGAGATCGCGTGATCGTCGGCAACATAGGCTCCTATCAGCCGGGCGAGGTCGTCGATCCGAAGCTCAGCAGCTTCACCGGACAAGGCGAAGCGGGAGGCGAGCAGTAGCGATGTCTGGCTTCTCGATTCGTTATCCCTATTTCATAATCATGATGTGCCTGATCATCGCCGTGGTGGGCGTGGTCAGCGTCGCGCGCATGCCGGTGGATCTTTTCCCCAGCATCGATATTCCGGTGGTGGTTGTCGCGACGTTCTATAACGGGATGCCGCCGGAGCAGATCGAGTCAGACATCACCGGTCGCTTCGAGCGCTTCTTCACCCTGGGCAGCGGAATCGATCACATGGAATCGCGCTCGCTTCCGGGCGTGAGTCTCATCAAGATCTACTTTCAGCCCGGCATGAACGCCGACGCTGCGGTGAGCGAGATTTCCAACCTCGCCATGGCGGACCTGCGCCGATTGCCTCCGGGCACGCTTCCGCCGGTAATTCTGAAGTTCGATGCTTCAAGTCTTCCCGTTTGTCTGGTCACGCTGAAGGGACACGGACTCACCGAGACCCAGCTCCGCGATCTCGGTCAGTACAACGTGCGCAACCAGATTGCGAACGTGCCGGGTTCTTCAGTGCCCATGCCGTTCGGCGGGAAGTACCGGCAGATTCAGGTGTATGTGGATCCGGTAAAGCTGGAGGCGCACCAGCTCAGCGTGATGGATGTGGTGCGCACGGTAAATGATTCCAACATGATCCTGCCGGCGGGCGATGTGCGCATTGGCCCTAAGGATTTCAACATCTACACCAACAGCCAGCTCCCCACTACGGAGGAAATCAATCGCCTGCCGCTCAAGACAGTCGGTAATGCCTCAGTCATGGTTGGTGACGTGGGTCATGCAGTGGATGCGGCCCAGATCCAAAACAGTATCGTGCGCGTGGATGGACAGAAATCTGTTTACCTGCCGGTGCTCAAGCAGGGTGGCGACAGCAATACCATCGCCATCGTCAACGGAATCAAGTCCGCGCTCTCCGATTTGGTCGATGTTCCCAAGAGCCTGTCCGCCAAGGTGGTCTTCGATCAATCGATTTACGTGAAGACTGCGATCAAGAACCTGGGCAATGAAGGCGGCATTGGCCTGGTGCTCACCGCGCTGATGATCCTGGTTTTTCTCGGCAGCATGCGCGCAACGGTTGCAGTACTGCTCTCGATTCCCCTTTCGGCACTCGCGGCATTTCTCGCGCTCGACGCCGGCGGCGGCACCATCAACACCATGGTGCTCGGCGGACTGGCATTGGCCTTCTCGCGATTGATCGACAACTCCGTCGTGGTGCTGGAGAACATCTTTCGCCATCTCGAAATGGGCGAACCCGCGCTCGAAGCCGCGGAGAAGGGCGGACGCGAGATGGGACTTCCCGTGCTCGCGGCCACGTTCACCACTGCCATCGTTTTCTTCCCAGTCATCTTTTTATATGGCGTCAGCCGATTCCTGTTCACAGCTTTGGCGTTATCAGTAGTGTTGTCGCTGTTTGCCTCCTACGCCGTGGCCATGACCGTGGTGCCGCTGTTTTGCGCGAAATTCATCAAGAAGCACGAAGCCGACGAGGAAGAAGGGCACGACCTCCGCAACTCCTGGTTCGGACGCTTCGTGCACTGGTTCAATCACAGCTACAACCGGATGCTCGGACAATACGATGTGGCGGTCGGCAAGACGCTGCTTCGGCCGGCTGCGACCGTCATTGGCATTTTGGGAATCTTTCTGTTCAGCCTGGCGCTCTATCCCCTGCTGGGCGTTTCCTTCTTCCCGCGCACCGATCCCGGCCAGTTTGTCATTAATCTGAAGGCCCCAACCGGCACTCGACTCGAGCTCACCGATGAATATGTTCGCCGCGTGGAGAGCGATATTCGCCAGATCGTGCCAGTGAAGGACCTGAGGATTGTGGTCTCTAACATCGGCGTGCAGCCGGGATTCTCGTCGATGTACACCAGCAACTCCGGACAGCACACTGCCACCATCCAGGTCAGCTTGAAAGAGGGGCATTCGGTCGGCAGCTACGAGTACATGCATCGTGTTCGCGAAAAGCTCGCCGACGATCTACCGGAACTTTCCACCTACTTTCAGTCTGGCGGGCTGGTCGATGCCGTGATCAATCTGGGACTGCCGGCGCCGATCGATGTCCAGGTAAGCGCGAACAATCTTCACGCCGCCTATAAGACCGCGCAGCAGATTGCGCGGCAGGCCGCTCAGCTCAAGGGCGTAAGCGACGTGCTGATTCCGCAGGACCTGGATTATCCCGCGCTGAAAGTGGATGTAAACCGCGAGATGTCGGCGCGCCTCGGGCTATCTTCGCGGGAAGTAGTCGATAACGTGATCACCGCGCTGAATTCCAACCAGATGATCGCGCCGAGTTACTGGGTCGATCCTAAAACGGGAAACGACTACATGCTGACGGTGCAATATCCCGATAAGCAGATCCGGTCGATGACCGACCTGAAACAGATTCCGCTGCGCGCCGCCAGCAACGCTGAAACCACGCAACTGGGCGCCGTATCTGACATCACGCCGTTGGAGTCGCCCACCGAGGTGGATCATTATCAGCTTCGCCGCGTGATCGACGTTTATGTCTCCCCGCGCGGAGAGGACCTGGGCACGCTGGCCAAGAAAATCGACGGAATCATCAAGCACACCGAAACTCCGGCAGACGTTCGCGTCAACGTCCGCGGGTCGGTCGAGGGCATGCGGCAGTCGTTCAAGAGCTTCGGCATCGGACTGTTGCTGGCCATTGTGCTCGTGTATCTGATCCTGATGGCGCAGTTCGCGTCATTTGTCGACCCGCTGATTATTTTGCTGGCCGTGCCGCCGGGAATCACCGGTGTGCTGATCTTTCTTTTGGTCACGCACACAACGCTGAACGTGATGTCGCTGATGGGAGTGATCATGATGACCGGCATCGTCGTCTCGAACAGCATCCTGATCGTCGATGTTGCGAGAAATTTGCGCCGCGATGGTATGCCAATCGACAAAGCGGTTTCCACCGCTTGCCGCATGCGTCTGCGGCCGGTGCTGATGACATCGCTGGCGACCATTTTGGGAATGATTCCCATGGCGCTGGCGCTGGAAGCGGGCAGCGAACAATACGCGCCGCTGGCCCGAGCTATCATCGGTGGACTGACGGTATCGGTGATAGTGACGGTCTTTCTCGTGCCCGCGGCATATCTGCTGATCCATCGTGGCAAAGAGGCCCAACCCACTCCCCAGGCGAGCTAAGGACGAAATCAGAAGAATGACGAAGGAACATCTCTGTTGTTGGATTCTTTTACTCGCGAGTTTGACCTGTCATCCTCAGCGCGGTTTTTGCGCGAAGGACCTCCCACAATCTGCAGGTCCCGGCAGCAGTGTCGTGGCTCCTAGACCACCCGTGCCGCCCCAAACTCCTGGCAATAACGTCACCCGCTTAACCCTCGCTCAAGCCGAACAACTGGCCTTGCGAAATAATCCGCAAATCAGCGTTTCGAAACTGCTGACATTCGCCGAGCGCCAAGTCGTGCGCGAGGCTCGTTCCGCAGAATTGCCCATTGCGACCGGGAACCTCACTGCCGTGGATTCCCACGATGGGACGCGGATCACCGCGGGAGTGCTGAATAACCCCAGCGTCTTCGACCGCGCCGCGGGCGGCGTCACCCTCGGCCAGTTGATTACGGATTTCGGCCAGACGCGGAACCTGGTGGCCAGTTCGAAATATCGCGAACAGGCGCAGCAATATGCGGAGCGCGCGACCGCGGCGGACGTGACGCTCGCAGTGGACCAGGCCTTTTACCGCGCGCTGGCGGCGCAGCAGCAACTGCTGGTAGCGCAGCAAACCGTCAACACCCGCCAGACCACTGTGGACCAGGTGCAGGCCCTCACTCAGGCCCGATTGAAATCGGACCTCGATCTCAGCTTTGCCAAGGTGAACCTTGCCCAGTCCCAGCTGCTGCTGCTCGATGCCCAGAATGGGAAAGATTCCGCCTTTGCCAATCTGAACGAACTGTTGGGCTTTGAAAAACAAACTACCTACCTGCTCATCGATGAGACGGGCAAGCCGCTCGAACAGCCTCCGCCCGACGAGCAAGCATTAGCCAACATGGCCCTGCGCTCCCGGCCGGACCTCGCGGAACTCGACGACCAATGGCAGGCGGCACAGCGCTTCGCGCGCGCCGAGCACGACCTGAACCGTCCCACGATCAGCGCCCTGGGCGCGGTTGGCGGGACCCCGGTGCGCGCCGATCAGATCACTTCCTCCTGGTATGGCGCGGTGGGTCTGAATATGAGTGTCCCCATATTCAACGGATTTCTCTTCAACTCGCGCGCCCAGGAGGCCGAGTACCGCTCCTCCGCCCTGCAGCAACAGGTGAGAGACCTGCGCGACCGCATCGCGCGCGACGTGCGAGTCACCTGGCTGCAGGCGAACACCGCGTATCGCCGCGTAAGCGTGACCCAGCAGCTTCTACAGCAGGCAAACCTGGCGCTCGATCTGGCCCAAACGCGTTACAAGCTCGGTCTGGGCTCCATCGTCGAACTCAGCCAGGCGCAGCTCCAGCAGACCGATGCCCAAATCGGGAACACCAACGCGCGCTACGATTATCTGTCTACGATTTCCGAACTTAACTATCAAACCGGGCGGTAAGAAAACGCAGTGCCCTCAACAAAGGCAAACGCAAGGTCCTTTGCCTCCGGCTCGGGGTGAAATGGGTTGGGATTCGGCCGGGATCACGCCTTCCACGTCGTCCCAGCGATTCACCAAATTATTATCATCTCGTAATTGTTCATTCACATCAGGACACAACAATCTGGAGCATGACTTTCCGGTCAGGGCAAAAGATGGCCGCTGCGGGAGGGTTGCGCCTCGCATGAATCAAAGTTTTTCATAACAGTTTTGCTAAGGAGAGCGAATGAAAGCGCTGTTTCGAAATTTGTCGGTGCTGCTATTGGGAACATTGGTCCTGCAATCCGCCGGTGCAACCCAAACCGCCACGGAAGCACAAACCCGGAGTTCCAGCAGGGTAAGGCACAGGGCCGCGCACAAGCCCGCCGGCCCAACCTTGGCCGAGCAGGTGCAGCAACTGCGCGAGCAGATGGCGGCGCAGCAGCAACAGATTCAGCAGCTGCAGAACCAGTTGAGCGCTCGCGATCAACAGGTCCAGCAGGCGCAACAGGCGGCGGCACAGGCGAGCACGCAAGCCGCCGACGCCGGCGCCAAAGCTTCCGAAGCCGCAATCACCGGCAGCGACGCGAAAACGCAAGTCGCTGAATTCAGCGACACCGTCAGGAAGGTCAGGCAAGATGATCAGAACCTTACTGAGACGGTGACGAGCGAGCAGAAGCGGGTGGCCGAAGTCGAGAATCCCGGTGCGATCCACTTCAAAGGCATCACTATCAGTCCTACAGGGAGCTTCATCGCGGCAGAAACCGTTTACCGCACCAAGGGCATGGGCGCCGACATCAACACGCAATTGTCCGGGGAGCCGTTCAGCGGCGCAAGCAATGCGCATTTGAGCGAGTTCAACGCCAGCGCACGCCAGTCGCGACTGGCGCTCATGGGAGAAGGCAAGTACAACAACTACACCTTCCGCGGCTATTACGAAGGCGATTTTCTCTCTGCTGGCACCACATCCAACGACAATCAGAGCAACAGCTACACCTTTCGCGAACGCCAGATCTGGGGACAGGTGGCAAGCGCTGGCGGATGGACCCTTACCGGCGGACAGCAATGGAGCCTGGTGACCGAGACCAAATCGGGACTCGCCAATCTCAGCGAAGCATTGCCACAGGTCATCGATCCCAATTACACGGCGGGATTCAGTTGGGAGCGGCAATTCGGTGTGCGCCTCACCAAGGCTTTCAGAAAAAAAATCTTCGTCGGCGCATCGATTGAAGAGCCGCAGACTCTCAATGTGGGCGGCGGTGGCATTGCCGACACGGCTGTCTTTCAGCAAGCCGGCAATCTGGCCGGACTTTATAACAATCAGGCCAACTACAGCTACAACGCCGCGCCTGACCTGATTTTCAAAGCGGCATTCGAGCCCGGATTCGGACACTACGAGGTGTTCGGCATTGCTCGCTTTTTCCGCGACCGCGTGTATCCCAACGCAGTTGGCGGTAGCAACTCGGCAGTGGGCGCATTTACCGATACCGAACCTGCGGGCGGATTAGGCGCGAACCTGCGCGTTCCCGTCATTAAAAAGAAGCTGGATTTCGGCTTCCACGTGCTCGCCGGCGATGGCGTCGGACGTTACGGCGACGCCACGCTGTCTGACGTGACCTTCCGCCCCGGCGGCACCTTCTCGCCCATTCGCGGCGGCTCGATGCTTGCTGGACTCGAGGCGCACGCGACTTCCAAGCTCGATCTCTATGCTTACTACGGCGGGGATTATCTGGAGCGTCAACTCTATTTTGACGGAGGCAAGCAGGTCGGCTATGGCCGCACCACTAACGTTACAACTGGCTGTGGAATTGAGATTGCTCCCGGAGCGGCGGCCGGCAATCAGATTCTCGCCAGCGCCACGGCCACGCCTTCGAACTGCAGTCCGGACACGCGCCTGATTCAGGAAGGCTCCCTCGGCTACTGGTATGACTTCTACAAGGGCGCGAAAGGGCGATTCCGCCAGGGCATCCAGTATTCCTATTTGGAAAAGAACACCTGGCAAGGCACCGGCGGCTCGCCCAAGGCGATCGACAACATGATTTTTACGTCGTTCCGGTACTACCTGCCGTAATTCCCGCTCAGTACCTCCACGTTGCCGGCGGTCCCGCAAGCTGCCGGCATTTTTGTCTCATGCGTTATCATGTCCCGCTATCGAATTTCGTCACGATGGCCAATCAGACGGATTTACGAACCAGCAGCTCTATGAAGCACGCCGCAAGCCGCACCGAACACCGCGACCTCTATTCCGGCCTGATTCGGCTCCACATCCTGTATCACGCCTGCAAGCAGCCGATTTTCGGACTGGAGATGATCGAAGAGCTTGGGCGCCACGGATACAAGCTCAGTGCCGGCACGATGTATCCGCTGCTGCACGGCTTGGAGAGCAAGGGACTGCTGCGCTGCAAGGTTGTCGGCGTTGGCCGCAGCCGTCGGCATGTATATCGAGCGACTTCCGCAGGACAACAAGCGCTGGCGGACGCGAAGGACAAAGTCCAGGAGCTGTTCAGCGAGCTGTTTGAAGATGTGATGGCCCAGGCCCGGAGAACTTCAGGGCGGAGGAGCCGCCAGTGAGCACCATGCGAAAGACGTTGGCGCTTCTGTGCCTGTTCAGTTCTGTGCTGGTTTGGGCGCAGGCGCCCTCTCCGCAGCGTCAGAAGCAGTCGTTCACCCTCGACGACGCGGTGAACTACGCGCTTGCGCATTATCCGCAAGTGCGCGCTTCACTTGAGCGGTTGAATGCAGCCAAAGCCGGCGTGGGACTGGCGAAGACAAGCTACCTTCCCGCGTTGGATCTGCTGTGGCAATCGAATCGCGCAACCTACAACAACATCGCCGGCCTTTTGCTTCCACAATCGGTGATTCCTTCGCTTTCCGGTCCGGTGTTGGCGGAGACTTCGAGCAGCACGGCATGGGGCAGCGGTGGTGGGGCGCTGCTCTCATGGCAGCCTTTCGATTTTGGCTTGCGCGCGGCAAACGTCGCGGTGAGGAACGCGGCGCAGCGCTCGGCAAACTATCAGCTCGAAATCACCCGGCTTGACGTTGCGGCCGGAGCTGCCGATTCGTTTCTCGGCGTAGTCGTCGTTCAGCAAACACGCCGCGCGGCGCAGGCCAATGTGGATCGCCGCCAGGCCTTTGCCAAATCCGTTCACGTGCTGGTGGACAATCAGCTTCGTCCGGGAGTGGACGCCTCACGTGCCGACGCCGAACTTGCAGCGGCGCAGGTCCAACTCCTGCGCACGCAACAGGCTGAGCTAGACGCGGGTGCGGCCTTGGCATTGGCGCTGGGAATTGCCGGCGAGCCGGTTGACGTGCGCCCCGGCTCGATGCCGCTGAATGTTCCCGAAACGGCGTCTGCAGCGCCTTCGCCGGCGAGCAATCCTTTTGCGCAATTCAGCCTCAGCGGCGTGGAGCAGGCGCGGGCGCGAGTACACGTCGTCGACCGCTCCTATTTTCCTGAATTCCATTTGCAATCGTCGATTGCCGGCCGCGGCAGCGGCGTGAAGCCGAATGGCACATTCTCCGGAGGAGATAACGGACTCGCCCCCGACCGGTATAACTGGGCCGTGGGATTGACCGCCAGCTTCCCTGCGTTCGACTGGTTCGCTTTGCGCAATCGAAAACAGATCGAAGCCGCCAACCAGAGGGCTGCGCAGGCGGAGTACGACCAGACCCTGCAGGGCCTTACCGCGCAGGAACAGCGGGCGCGAACGGCCTTTGCAACCGCGCAGTTGATCGGGCAAAAGACCGCGATCGAACTCGGCTCCGCCCGGCTCGCCGAAACTCAGGCCGAAGCCCGGTATCGCGCCGGCCTGGCGACTCTGGTTGAAGTTGCGGAATCGCAGCAGTTACTGGTACAGGCCGAAACCGACGACTCCGTGGCCAAACTAAGCGTGTGGCGCGCTCTGCTGCAGCAGGCGTTCGCGCAGGGCGATCTGCAGCCGTTTCTCGATGCGGCGCGAAAGGCCGGAGGGACGCCCTAATCTTATGTGGCTCATTCGCGCAGCGCTGCGGCGTCCCATCAGCACGGTCGTGATCGTGCTAGCGGTTGCCCTGTGCTCCATTCTTGCCCTGCTGCGCACCCGCATCGACATCTTTCCCGATTTGAATCTCCCGGTGATCTACGTCGCCCAGCCCTACGGCGGGATGAGCCCGCAGCAGATGGAAGGGTTCATCGCCTATTACTACGAGTATCACTTCCTTTACATCAATGGCATCGAGAGCGTCGAGGCAAAGTCGATTCAGGGCACTGCACTGCTTCGGCTGACGTTCCATCCCGGCACGGACATGAGCCAGGCGCTCGCGCAGACCATCTCCTACGTAAATCGCGCGCGCGCCTTCATGCCGCCGGGCACGGTTTCGCCATTTGTGATTCGCTACGATGCCGGAACGCTGCCGGTGGGCTATCTGGTGTTCGCCAGCCCCTCGCGCACTCTTGGCGAAATACAGGACCTCGCTCTGAATCGTGTACGGCCGGTTTTCGCAACTCTGCCGGGCGTATCCTCACCGCCGCCGTTTGGCGGAAACCAGCGAACAATCGTGGTTAATGTGAGCGCAGGCAAGCTGCGCGCGTATGGAATTTCCCCGGAGGACGTGGTGCGAGCGTTGGTCTCCGGAAACAGCATTGAACCTGCCGGCGACGCCAATATCGGGAATTTGGAAACGCTGGTCACCACGGATTCGACGGTCACCAAGATTTCCGATCTGCTCGACATTCCTGTCCGAAGCGAAGCCGGGCCAGCGGTTTACCTGCGCGATTTGGGCACGGTTTCCGATGCCTCTGACATTCTGGCGGGCTACGCGCTTTTCAATGGAAAACGCACCGTCTACATCCCGGTCACCAAGCGGCCAGACGCATCCACCATCAGCGTCGTCAACGAAGTTCGCGCCAGCCTTGGCCGCTTTCAATCGCTGGTCCCGCAGGACATCAAAGTCACCTACGAGTTTGATCAATCGCAGTACGTGCGGGATGCGCTGGTTGCCGTCTTGCGCGAGGGGCTGCTGGGAGCTTTGCTTACCGGATTAACGCTGCTGCTCTTTCTGCGCGACTGGCGCAGTTCGCTCATCGTGGTGATCACGATTCCGTTGGCTTTGCTCATCGCCGTAGTGGCCCTATGGGCCACCGGACAAACCATCAACATCATGACGCTCGGCGGTCTTGCGCTGGCCGTAGGCGTGTTGGTGGACGAGGGCACGGTGTTGCTGGAGAACATTCACGTGCATCTGGCGAACAAGCAACCGAAGCCGCGGGCGGTGCTCGAAGCCAGCCGTGAAGTCGCGATCCCAAGATTGCTGGCAATGCTCAGCGTGCTCGCAGTCTTCCTGCCGTCATTTTTTATGACTGGACCGGCGCAGGCCCTGTTCCGCCCGCTGTCGCTGGCGGTGGGATTTTCTATGGCCGCGTCATACCTGCTCACCAGCACGCTGGCCCCGGTGCTCTCCAATTGGATGCTGAAGCCCGAAGCTATCCACGCCGACAGTCCGGCGGAGCTGCGCTTCCAACGCTTTCGTGAAGGCTTTGCCGGATGGCTGGAGCGCGCAATGGCGCATCCCGCTATTTTGCTGGCGGTCTATTCCATTGCAGCAATTCTGGTGTTGTGGCTGATTGCGCCGCGGCTCCCTCGGGAAATTTTTCCAGCTTCCGCTTCAAGACAGTTTCGCCTGCGTTTCGATGCGCCCGACGGGACTCGGGTGCCAGTGACGGAGCAGATGGCGCGCCGCGTCCTCGACACCATTAATCGTGAGGCCGGAGACAGCAACGTCGAGCTCACATTGAGCTATGTTGGTACCCAGGGCTCTTCTTATCCGATCAACGCTGTGTTTCTGTGGACCAGCGGCCCGCAAGAGGCGGTGATGAACGTTGCCCTGCGCCCCGGCGCCTCGATTTCCCTGCGCGAACTCGAGGAGAAGCTGCGTCAGAAGCTACCGCAGGAATTTCCCGGCGCGCATTTCTCCTTCGATCCCGGCGACCTGATCAGCCAAACGCTCAACTTCGGAACGCCGTCGGTCATCGAAGTGGCGGTCACCGGCCCGCAATACAATGACGTGCTGCAATACGCGCAGCAAGTCGAGCAGCAACTTAAGAACGTTGGCGAATTGCGCGACCTCGGCTATGAGGAGCCGTTGCACTATCCCACCATCGACGTTCATGTGGACCGGGTCATGGCTGGGCAATTGGGAACGACCGCAGACCAGGTGGGGAAGGCGGTGGTCACGGCCACGGCGTCCAGCCGGTTCGTTTCCCCAAGCTATTGGCGCGATCCCAAATCGGGAGTGAGCTATCAGGTGCAGGTTGAAGTTCCGCAACCCGAGATGACTTCCATCAAGGACGTGGGAAACATTCCGGTAGCCAGCACCACGGGCGCAGATCCGCTCGTCGATCAACTCGCCACAGTGCGCTCGGGAACGGTTCCCGGCGAACTCGATCGTCACAATGGACTTTGGATGATTGGTCTTTCCGCGAACCTCGGCCGCAGCGATCTGGGGCGCGCCGGCCGCGGTCTCGATGCTGCTATTCAGCGTGCGGGAGCGCCACCGCGCGGTGTGCTGGTGCAGGTGCGCGGACAGATCAGCGCGATGCGGCAAATCTTTGGCAATCTCGGCGTCGGCCTGCTGCTTGCAATTGTCGTGATCCTGCTGCTGCTGGTGGCCAACTTCCAATCCATTCGACTGGCCTTCGTAGTTGTGTCCACCGCGCCCGCAGTGCTCGCCGGGGCAACGCTGATGCTGTTGATTACCGGTACCAGCTTGAACCTCGAAAGCTTTATGGGAACGATCATGGCAATCGGGGTTGCGTTCGCCAATGCGATTCTCCTGGTCACTTTTGCAGAACAAAATCGCAGGAAGGGAGAGAACCCAAAATCGGCCGCACGCGGCGCCGCAGCCGAACGCCTGCGGCCGGTGCTGATGACCAGCCTGGCCATGATTATGGGAATGCTCCCGATGGCACTCGGCATTGGAAGAGGCAGTGAAGAAACGGCGCCGCTGGGACGTGCCGTGATTGGAGGACTATTGTTCGCAACCATAGCGACGCTGCTGGTTCTTCCGACAGTTTTCGAGCTGGCACAAAGCCGCGCGTCACTGGCTTCGCCGTCGCTTGATCCTGGAGATCCAGCCAGCGGCTACTTTGAGCGAAGGGAGTCACAGCCATGAAGATGTTGCTGCTCTCTGCGCTTGCAACGGGACTTGCTCTCGCCGGCTGCGGCGGCGAAAGCCAGACCACCGGCCAGCAGCAAGCAAAGACATCTACATCTACGGCGGGCGCTGCAAATCAGCAGACAGTGCAGGTCACGCAAGTGCAATCGCGAACCCTCAAAACTGTCGAGTCGCTTCCTGCGCAGATCGCTCCCTACGAAGCGGTGGACATTTATCCGAAGGTGACCGGCTTCATCGACGAGCTCAAAGTCGATCGCGGCTCGCGTGTCCGGGAAGGAGAGATCATCGTTCGTCTGTCGGCGCCGGAGTTGGTAGCGCAACGCTCGCAAGCGGAAGCGGCGCTCGCGAGCGCGCAGTCGCGCCTGGCGGCGGCGCAGGCCAAACTAGCCGCCGATCGCGCAACCTATCAGCATCTCGCCTCGGCCGCGAAGACGCCGGGCGTAGTTGCGGAAAACGACTTGGTCGTCTCCCAGCAGACGGCCGCCAGCGATCAGGCCGAAGTTGAGGCGGCAACGCACAACGTGGGCGCGGCGCGAGATGCCGTACGCAGCGTCAGTCAACTCGAATCCTACCTCGCGATACGTGCGCCGTTTAGCGGCGTAGTGACCGCGCGCTATCTGCATCCCGGCGCGCTGGTGGGCCCGAACTCCGGGCAAGCCGGCGCGCAGCCCATCGTGCGCATCGAGAGCCTCGGCCGTTTGAGAATCGTGGTGCCGGTGCCGGAGGCGTTTGCCACAGGCGTCAATTTAGGACAGCAAGTGAAATTCACCGTACCCTCATTCCCCGGACAAACATTTCACGCACCCATCGCCCGCGTCTCTCATGCCATCGATGACAAGACCCGCACCATGTCAGTAGAACTGGATGTGCGCAATCAACCGGCAATTACTCCGGGCGCCTTCGCGACCGTGCAATGGCCGGTGGAACGCTCGTCTGCAACGCTCTTCGTGCCCACAACCGCGGTTGCCACCGACCTGCAACGCACCTTCGTAATTCGCGTGGACCAGAACAAGGCACAATGGGTGGATGTAACCACCGGCGTGACCTCCGGAGACTCCATCGAGGTATTCGGCCATCTTCGTGTCGGCGACGCAGTAGCAGTCCGCGGCACAGACGAACTGCGTCCAGGAAGTCCGGTAGCGCCGCAGCAGCAGAACGGCCTGCGGTAGCGGGCCACGCCTTTGGTTTGATCTTGGTGTCGCTGTGGCGCAATGCATCGACACCAGCCGCGCCACCCCTGCCGCAGGTCATTCTGAGCTTCTGTGGAAAACTTCCGCTCGGAAGAAATTACCTGTTCGTTTCCTGTTAATTTTAGGCAAGCTACCAGCTTCTAGCTCCTAGCTGCTAGCAAACCAAAGACTTAGGCCGAAAAACCAGCACTTCCTGTTCTTTTCCTGTTCCTTTCCTCAGCTTGGGGCAGATTTTGCGATTTTTGGGCAGAAAACACACAATCGACGCCGTACGCATATGTTTTTCCTGTATTTTTCCCCTGTTCTCAGGAAAAGCCGTTCTCCAAACTAGAAATCCGGCGAGAAAAACCGGAGCTAGTGCTGCCGCGTTCCACCCGCTTTTTTGAGCAGCCGGAAGGCGGGATAGCTGGCTGCCAGCAGAATCAAAGCATAGGTGCTGTTGCGGGTGTCGGCGGCGATGATGCTGGCGAGAAATCCGGTGTAGATGGCCAGCGTTAGCGCCGTCGTCCAGGGATATCCCGGGACGCGATAGGGCCGCTGGCGGGTGGGTTCACGCTTGCGCAGGACGAAGATCGAGATCAGGTCGGCGATGTAGTTGATGACGAAGAAGAACGCCAGCACGGCGATGATTTTGTTGAAGCCGCCATAGGAGATGAACAGCAGCGCGGCGATTGTGCTCAACGCCAGCGCGATCGTCGGCGTTCCGCCGCGGTTCACGAGATCGGCGTGGCGGATAATCAGCTTGTCCCGCGACATGGCATAGAGCACCCGCGAGGCCATGAGATGGCAGGCATTCATGAAGCTGATTACGGAAACGATGGTGAGGACGGCGATGATGCGTGTGCCTTGTCCGCTCCAGATGCGGTCCGCGGCTGTGCCCAGCGCCATGCTTTGTCCGGCAACCGCGGCGATTGGAAGCACGTGCACGATCGCCCACGCCACCGAGATATAGATCAGCGCAACCGCCAGGGCTCCGCCAAACATCGAGCGGGGAATATTGCGCGCGGGATCTTCTACTTCTTCGGAAAAGTAGATCACTCCGGCCCATCCGTCGTAGGTGTAGATCATCGATTGCATGGCCAGCAGTATGGCTACGAATAGAGGCCAGCCGTGCGGAACTGCGGCTCTGACAGCTGAATTTGCGGGAGTAGGGCTGGAAGAAAACAAGAAGCAGGCGACCACCACGGCCAGGAATCCTAGTCCCTTGCCCAAGGTACTGAAGTTCTGAAAGACGCTGCCCCAACGCACTCCGCGCCATTGCATCGCGGCGAGTCCTACCACCACCAGCACCGCGATCAATCGCGACTTGCCGGCAAGCGCGGGAAAGAGCAGTCCCAGATATTCACCGATCACCACCGCTACTGCGGCTTCGCTGCCGCAGGTGGAGAGCCAGTCGGTCCATCCGATCACGAATCCGGGATACTCGCCGAGCGCATAGCGAGCGAAGGTGTAATGTCCGCCAGAGGATGGCAGCATCGTTCCCAATTCGGTAATATTCATTGCCGCCAGAAAGGTGAACACCGCTCCGGCAATCCAGATGGAGAGAAATAGCGTCTTGCTGGGCAAGTGAGTGGCAACGTCGCCGGGGGTTCGCAGAATGCCAACGCCGATGGTGTTGCCGACAATCACAGCGACGCCAAAACCAAAGCCAAGAATACGGAGTAGATGTCCGCGTCGTGGCGGCGCCGGCGCTTCAATCACTGAGGCCAAGTGGAGTCCTTACGCGCGCTGCTGCTCCCGCGCGTCTTTAGGGCTTTTACCACAGAGGTCACAGAGGCGCACTGAGATAATTCTGTGAGAGGATCCGGAAGGCATTTTGGAAACGGAAATTCTTGTCCCCGTTTTTCCTCCGTGTTCTCCGTGTCCTCTGTGGTGAAATTGTCTTTCGGAGTTCCCACAAGATCGATGACTTTCAAGCAGAAGTTCGAAATCGATCCCGCGGTCGGGCGTTCATGGACGCTGCCGGCGGACGTCTATCTTGACCCGGAATTGCTTGCGCGCGAGAAGGCTTCGCTTTTCAGAAAAACCTGGCAGATCGTGGGGCGCCGCGATCAAGTCGCGAATGCTGGAGACTATTTCACCACCGAACTGCTTGGCGAACCGTTGTTGATCGTGCGCGGCACCGACGGCACCTTGCGCGGCTTTTATAACGTGTGCCGGCATCGCGCCGGACCTCCCGCCGAAGGATGCGGCTCGCGCAAGGTGTTTCGCTGCGGATATCATGGCTGGATTTACGGCCTCGATGGCCGGCTGTTGAACGCTCCCGAGATGGAGGGCACGGAGAATTTCGATCACTCGCAATTCGGTTTGCAACCGATTGTGGTCGGAGAGTGGGGCGCGTGGGTCTTCGCCAACCTCGATTTGCAGGCCGAGCCATTGCTCGCCAGCCTGCGGCAATTGCCAGAACAGGCGGACAAATTCCAGCTTGACAAACTCAAATTATTCGAACATCGCGACTACATCATGGAATGCAACTGGAAGGTGTACATTGACAACTTTCTTGAGGGATACCACCTGCCCAGCGTGCATCCGAGTCTCAATCGCGAACTGGATTACGGACAATATGTAACTGAGACATTCGACTTTCACTCGCGGCAGTCGAGCCCGATTCGCGCTCCGGAGAACGAGAAGAATGTGCCGCGCCGCTACGCGCTGGCATCGGGCGATCAGGCGGCGGAGTACTTCTGGATTTTTCCCAACTGGATGCTGAACTGCTATCCCGACAATGTTTCACTGAACATTGTCTTGCCCGTGACCACAGAACGCTGCATGGCGATCTTTGAATGGTACTTCCCGCAAGAAGCGCTGGATACAGGGGCTCCTGCTACGACGATCCGATTCAGCGATGAGATCCAGATTGAAGATGGACACATCTGCGAAGTAGTGCACCGCAATTTGAAATCACGCAGCTACAACCGCGGTCGCTTCAGCGCCAGGCAGGAGAAAGGTGTGCACCACTTTCATCGACTTTATGCAGAGTGGCTGGAAAAAAGCTCCTGAGCTTCTAAGCTGCTGAGCTTCTCAGCTAAATCGCGCGGTGAAATTTTGAAGTAGGTTTTACGGCTTAGCAGCTTAGAAGCTTGGCCGCTTGGAAGCTTCGTCTTACGTTCTCGACTCTTCCAGCATCCCTTTTTCGACCTTTTCCTGGCATTGAATGCAGTAGCGGGTCCAGGGCACGGCTTCGAGGCGCTTGGGATTGATCTCGTTGCCGCAGTGGATGCACTCGCCGAAGCTGCCTTCGCGAATGCGTCCGAGGGCGTTCTCAACCATCCCCAGCAACTGGCGGTCATTGTTGCTTTGGGCAAAGAGGAACTCCTTGGTATAGGAGTTGGCGGCGCGGTCGGCGATATCTTGCGCGGCCTCAGCGTCGGCAATGCGGCCATCTTCCTGGGTCCGCGTCACCACTTTGCGCAAATCGTGCTGTCGCTGCTCTAGCTGCTTTTTGAATTGTTCGAGCCGCTTCTTATCCATAGTTGCCTGCATGCCGAAATGTCACCTCGGAAAAGTCGAAAATACATAGATGCGCTCCGAGGTCAGGGGGAAACAAAAATCATAAGCTGAAAAGTTGCTAGCGTCTAGCCGCTGGCTAAGCTGCTAGCGTCTAGCTACTGGCTGCAAGCTAAAAACAAAATCAACAGCAAAGGCTTTACAACGCATTTCACGGATATCACAGATTTCGCGGATGAGATAAAGATGTCCAAAGAATCGGTGCGATCCTGCCCGTCCGTTCAATCCGAGTTGAGCAGTTGGTTTTAGCTAGCAGCCAGCAGCTTTCAAGAAAAAAGCCCTCATCTCTGAGGGCTTGTTTCAAAGAGGCTAAGGAGGAGGGAACCGTTCAGGGCAGGAGAAGCAAGGCGCTGGGCCGCACAGCGGTTACCAGGCAAAAGTGGAACATTTCAAATTGGAAGACCATAAGGTCTCAAAAGTGAGTTTTTGCCTCTTTCTTTGCCTCTCCCTTAAGCATCTCACAGACCAAATCCGCTAGTGCTACCTGTTGAAAACGTGACACTTAGGATTGGGCAGCATTCATGCGGGTTTCGCGCCTCTCCAAATACCTTAATTCTAGTGGCTCAGAGCTTGAACCAGAATTGCAACAGAGCACAACGTGGTATTTCGATACCACTTCTAGGCTTGCGGGTACTTAGATTGGGAACTCTGCTCTTCCATCAGCTTCATTTTATTTAGAAGCGCCTTATAGCTGATTTTGAGAATTCTGGCCGCTTCGCGACGGTTCCAGCGCGTCTGTTGCAGAACGCGCTCGATGGCTTCCGATTCGGCACGCATGGCCGCGCGCCGTCCTATTTCCAGGAGTGAGGGGGAATCGTCTTCCAGCGCCGGCGGTTCCGCAATCATGGAACCAACCTTGGAGGATATGGCCGGTTCCTCGTTCTGCATCGGAACCGCAATCTGCGGCGTTGGCGCGGGAACTGGGTTTGCGGAGTTGGATGACATGATGGGCTTATGCGTCGAAAGTTCGCGGATAATTTGCGATTCATTACCCACAATCACGTAGCGCTTGACCAGGTTTTCAAGTTCGCGGATGTTGCCCGGCCAGGCATAGCCCATCATGCGCGAGATCGCGTATTCGCTGAATGGCGGATGCTGCTTTCCATAGAACTCGCTGTACTTGCGCAGAAAGAAATCGAGAAAAAGCGGAATCTCCTCCTGCCGTTCGCGCAATGGGGGAATGTGGATGGTAATCACGTTCAGGCGATAGAACAGGTCTTCGCGGAAGGCGCCATCGCCTACTGCCTGCTCGAGGAATTTATTGGTGGCGGCGAGCACGCGCACATCGACACCAATATCTCGTTTGCCCCCCAGACGTGAAAACTGGCCGTCCTGTAGCACATGCAGCAGCTTGGCCTGCAGAGCGGGATGCATCTCGCTGATCTCGTCGAGAAACAGCGTGCCGTAATTCGCCTGATCAAACTTACCCAGTTTTTGCCGGTTGGCCCCGGTGAAAGCTCCCTGCTCATATCCGAAAAGTTCGCTTTCCAGGAGTTCGTGCGGGATGGCGGCGCAATTCACCTTCACGAACGGTTTGTCGCGACGCACGGAGTGTCCGTAAATCATGCGAGCCACTACTTCTTTGCCGGTGCCGCTCTCGCCACGTATCAGAACCGTCGCATTTGTGTCCGCTACCTGGTCGATGGTGTTCTTGATCTCCTGCATGCGTGGGCTGGTTCCGAAGAGCGTGGAAAAATCACGCTGGCGTCGCACACGATCGCGCAATTGGCCGTTTCCATCACCGGACTGGGACTGCCGCTTCTCTAGAACGCGGGCGATGCGGCTATAAAGCTCGTTCAACTGAAAGGGGGTCGTCAGATAATCTTCAGCGCCCAGCTTCGAGAGACGGAAAATCACATCCGGCGCCGCGTGCCCGGAGTAAACGATCACTGGAGTCTCCGGACGAAGCTGCTTCATGCGCTCCAACGTTTCTACCCCGTCTATCGGAGGAAGGGTGTAGTCGAGCAACACTAATCCAGGATCGAAGGAACGCACACTGCGCAAGCTTTCCTCATGGTTTTCAGCAAAAGAGACTTCGAAATTGCGGCGTCCAAGATAGTCGCCCAGCGACTGGGCCATGGTTTGATCGTCGTCTGCGATCAGAATTCTGGTCTTAGACTCCAATCGGCTTTCCCTCTCTCCTCTGGTCTGGCGCCTGCGTATGTAACTGCAAAAAAAAGACGCTAAGCTGCGAAGGCAGCTTCCGGAAGGCTGCTCGAATCATGTACTCAGATTCCCAAGAGTGGTACTTGGATGCCTATGTTAACTACTTTTTCAATAGGAGGGAAGGTATTTTAGTGGCGTTTCTGGAAAACAGGGTTTCAGGTGAACCGTTTCCATAAAAGAGCTTCAACATCTCAAAAGCAAAGGCGCTTCGGGTATTCCGAAACGCCCTTTCTGAAACGCTTTTCCTGGAAGCGCCTACCTGAAACGATTCATCTTCAGTTGCTGGTTCCAGTCCGCAGCTTTCCTGGCATGAAGTGGTAGGGCGGCCACGGTCCGCTGATCACGATTTCGCAGTTCTTGAGTTGGCGGGTAGCGCTGCTGTAGCTATTCTGATAGCGCTCGACCGCCTTTTCGTCGATGAGATGGGCGATATCGATGAGCATGCCGCCGGAATCGTCCTTGCGGCAACTGACTTCCTCCTGCAGCGGATGGAACAGCTTGTTTACTTGCACGGAGAGGGCGCGCGCTTTGGTCTGGCGCTCGCGATGCCGGGCGGCTTTCTCGCGCAGCCGGCTGAGATATTCGCCACCCACGGAGCTGGGCAGCACCACATCGGTCATCGCCTCACGTAAGGAGCCGTCTTTCACCACCAGCTTCAGATGCATCTCGGCTTTGCCCTTCAGCTTTGAAACTGAATCGGTGAAGGCCTTGCGGTTGGCGCGAATGGCGCGGCGCAGGGCCTCATCGTTATCGAAGACTGTCCCAAATCGGAACGGCAGCACCGTGGTATTGCGGAAACACTCGCTGACTACGCGGGCGTGCTCAATGATGGCCTGTTGCGTGAGCTCGCCGGGCACGTACTCGCTGACGATCACCGCCAGCTCTCCGCTGGGATAGGCAAATACCTGCCCCCCACGAATGCCATTCAAATTGTCGATTGGGAAGGGACGGCGGGAACGGGCGGAACCAAGAAATGCTTCTTGTTGGGTGATGCAGTACGCGTACCAAGCCATGACGCTCTCCATAACATGCCTCAACGATTGTGCGTCAGGCACGGGAAGACCAGCCACCCATCAAGCGTAACGATGGACGCTTGTTGGGATCCCAGATTTTGGGACTGCAACTTTCAGATTCGAAAAGGGCGACGCGAGCGACACGCCATCGGGGGGTTGGCGTGTTCACAGCTAGGCACATCCTAGTACCGCGACAGAGTAGTTTGCAAGTCCTTCATACACCTAGATTAAGAGGGAGTGCCCAAGAATCGGGCAAACGGGAAGCTCCGTAATCACCGCAGTTATATGGAGTTTCGTCCATTTTTCTCCTGTTTTTATCCTTGAATTCTGGAGTGGGTTTGAGCGATTCACTCCGGTTAATCAATCAGATACCACGAGGTCGGCTCAATCCCGCATCTTAGGAGCAGCAGACGTGCACGTGGCCGGCAGCTTCAGTTCTGCCGGATAAGATTTGATTTGTCTCCATGCACCCAGAACCAGAGTTCGACATCGCCAGCTTCGCTGTCGCGGTCACAAATGAGTTAAGTCCGGAGGTAATTGGTTCGCGCTGGCGCAGCGTGCAGGCGATTCTTCGTCTCGCAACCATCACCGGATCGCAGATGCAGCTTGGTCCCGCATTGAATCTGCTTTGCGATCTTGCCGCGGTGATTACGAATTTCGACAGCGCGTGCGTTTATTTCTGGAATGAACCGCAGGAAAAAATGGAAGTACGGCTGCGGCGAGGTCACATCGACGTAACTCCGCAAGTTCCATGGGGAGGGAACCTGCTGCATTTCTGGGTCACGCAGCACGCATTGCCACTCCTCATTCACAGCGGCAAGCATGCCAAGGCTGATGCCGAACTTGCAGCTGCGGGCGCGCGCTGCGCACTGGTGCTGCCCCTTTTTGTGCAGGGACGCGTGCTGGGATCGTTGCAGCTTTTCTGCGCTTCTCCTGACTGTTTTACCGAACATGACGCACAACTGCTTTGGACACTCGTGCTCGCCGCCGAAAATTTGCTCACGCGCGAGCAGGCCAACGAAGGACTTTTGCGTTTTGCGTTTACCGACTATCTCACTGGCCTGCGCACGCGCGGATACTTCGAGCAGCAACTCGATCTCGAAGTGAAGCGTTCCGAGCGAAAAGGCGAAGCTTTTTCGCTGCTCATGGTGGACATCGATCATTTCAAGATCCTCAATGACACTTATGGGCACCACATCGGCGACCAAGTGCTGCGTCAGGTGACATCACTGCTGGTGAAGGACATGCGCGAGGTTGACACGGTTGCCCGCTACGGCGGAGAGGAGTTCGTCATAATCCTTCCCGAAACCTCGGAAGAGGAGGCGACCGCGGTAGCGCAACGACTGCGCAAAACCGTGCAGAACTCCGAGTTCAACATCGATTCCTTGAAAGATCAGGAAAAACTAACCATCAGCATCGGAATTGCGGTGTATGGGCAAGATGCAAATTGCCGGCAAAAGCTGATCGAGTACTCCGACGCGGCGCTGTATGCAGCCAAGGCGCGCGGACGTAATCAGGTCTTCACCTACTCGCAGTTGCTGCGCGAAGAGCACAAGGAAGTCGGATGATCAGATCGGGTGATCGGGCCATCGGATCATCGGGCGAAGGAAAAGCATTTGCCCGCTTAGCAACTTTTGATTCTCACATCCAATCAGCCGATGACCCGATCACACGATTGCCCTTGGCCCGATCATCCGATGACCCGATCACCCGATTTCCTTGGAACGTGGTGCACGCCTGTGAGCAAGCCCGCGATGTTTTGCCGCTGGTCGAGGGACAACTTGCCATCGGCATGCGTCCGCAATTGTTGACACCGGCTGGGTTTGGACCAGCGCGATATTTTCTTGGCGAGCACCGGCGTGAGTCCGCAAAGCCGATCGCACTTCTCCAGGCCTGGAGCCATGTCCGGGAATGGCGCAAACTGCTTAACGAAAGCTCGGTCGAGACTTTTGCCGAGATGGTTCATGCGCACTCGTTTGCTGCGGGCATGGCCGCGGTCCGCGCCTCCTCTGCAGTGGTTTACCAAATGCGCGAGCCGGTGGAGAAGATAGCCGCAAGGAATGGCTCCTGCGAGGGAAACTCCTGGTTGGCGCGCTCATTCCGTGTGGCTGAACAGTTCGTCCTCACCCGTGCCGCTGCCGTTGTTGTGCACACCCGTGTGCGGCGCGATGCCTGTATTGCACGAGGCGTAAATGCCGAGCAACTATTCTGCATTCCTGAGCCGCTGAGCGTAGAAATGCTTGAGTCCACCCCCAATCAGGATTGGCTGAGGCAGTTCGTGGGCGCAGGGTCCGAAACCACCGTATTCGCGGTCCCAAGTTTGTCCACCACTGAACTGTGGCAAGCGCGCGACGCAATGCAGCGCTGGATGCGCGTGCTCTCGGTGGTGCGCCAGGGCTGCCGCGAGGTGAAATTCATTATCCTCGCGGGCCCGCACTTGTCTGCAGATGTCCAGCAACTCGCGTCGGCTTGCAAGCTCGCGCCCTTCGTGAAGGTGCTCGAAGAGTGCTGGCAAACCCGCGCCTTGGAATCGGCGGATATCGTTATCTGCGACACCGAGCACAGCCGTCCGTCCGAGACCTTCGATGCAGGCAATCCTGAATTGCCCCTGCTTCCCGCTTTGGAGGCACAGGCCCGAGGGCGTGCATTGCTGGCTGCCGATGTCGAGGCGCATCGCGAGTTCAGTAGCGATGGCCGCGGCTGCCTCTGGTTTCGCGCCGGTGATATCGAAGACATCGCACATCGCGCGCTGTTTCTCGCCCGGAACGCCGGATTTCGTGAAGCTCTTGGCCGCTCGGGTCGGCAGCATTGCCTCGCAACTCGCGGCAGCGAAGCCGTCGCCGCGCAGTACGATGCGGTGTATCGTCTGGCTTTCACTCGGCGCAAGAGCGGCGACGGCACAACTCCCAAGCCGCAATTGATTCCCCTGCAGGCAGCCGGCTGATTCGCTTCAACCACCTTATTTCACCATGGGGCGCGGAGGCACAGAGAACAGCGTTTCGAGTTTCAGGTTTCAAGTTTCGAGCAAAAACTGTCCACTGAAACAACGGCTAGCAGATCGGCTGAGCTAAACCCGAGACTTGAAACTTGAAACGCCTTTTTCTTTCCTCCGTGTTCTCCGTGTCTTCGTGGTGATCCGGCCTTTCGTGTCATCCCGCTGCATTTTTGGTATTTTGTTAAGTCTTTTTTGGAGGGTACCTGGCATGAAGCTCCTGATCTCTTCTGTTCTCCTGCTGTCGCTCACATGTATCGCTGCAGCCGCGAGTTCCGGCCCTGACAGTCGGACAGTAACCAATCCGAAGAGCCTCAACTCGCAATCCAATCCGGCAGCGAAACCGGTTCCGGTCGACGATCTTTACAAGACGCTTTCGGTGGGCGGGGGCGCCTGGTCACCGAATGGCCAAGAGATCGTATTCAACAGCAATGCCAGTGGGCGAAACAACCTGTGGACGATGCACGCGGACGGAAGCGACGCCATGCAGCTGGTGAAATCCGACGATCGCCAGAACGGAGCGGCATGGTCTCCGGACGGCAAGTGGATCGTCTACGCTCAGGATAAAGGAGGGAATGAGATTTGGGACCTCTACGCTGTGCCTGCGCAGGGTGGCGAGTCACAGGATCTGACCAATACCGACAATATTGCCGAGAGCAGTCCGCTGTGGTCTCCCGATGGAAGCAAAATCGCGATCTCTTACAAACCGAAGCAATCGCCGGTGTACGACGTTGCGGTTTTTGACTGGAAGACGCATCAGGTCCGCAATCTCACCAATGAAAAGGAACAGGACGAGCGCTGGACGCTGGCCGGCTGGTCCCAAGATGGGAAATCGCTGGTGGCCAACCGGCTGAAGGCTTCCTTCACCAACGGCGACGTGTACCTCATCGATGTTGACAATGGCAAACTGGAAAATTTGACCGAGCACTCCGGCGATCAGATGAATATGGCGACTCACATCTCGCCGGACGGCAAGACGGTTCTGTTCGGCTCCAATCGCAAGGCCGGCTATGATAACGTCGGTCTGCTCGATGTGGCCAGCAAGAAGATCCGCTGGGTAACGGACACGCAATGGGAGGCCTCTCCGGATCATTTTTCTCCGGATGGCAAGAGCTTTACTTACACCATCAATCAGGATGGGCGCACCCAGGCCTTTCTCGGCAACACTGCCACTGGAAAATCTGAGGCGCTGAAGATGCCGGAAGGGCTCACGGGCTTTGCGGGAAATCCGTCTCCATTTTCGCCTGACGGACGCCAGTTGCTCCTCGATCATCAGAGCTCCCGTCGTCCGAATGACATTTGGGACTACTCCATCGCTTCTCAACAAGGAAAGCAACTCACACATTCCGCCGGCGCGAGCATCTCAGCTGACCTGCTGCCGCAGTCGCAACTAGTCCACTACAAGAGCTTCGATGGAGCCATGATCAGCGCCTTTGCGTGGATGCCGTTCAACTTAAAGCGCGATGGCAGCAATGCGGCGGTCGTGCTGCCCCATGGTGGCCCAACGGGACAGACCGTCGATTACTTCAATCGAGAGGCGGCCACGCTGGCTTCACGCGGATACATCTGCATCGCACCCAACGTGCGCGGCTCGACCGGTTACGGAAAGAAATTTCAGGAGGGCAATATCAAGGACCTCGGCGGAGGCGATCTGCAGGACGAAGTGTATGCCGCGAAGTTCCTCGAGGCCAGCGGCTACGCCAGCCCGAAGAAGATTGGCATCACCGGCGGTTCTTACGGCGGATACATGACGCTCATGGCCATCGGCAAGACGCCCGAAGTGTGGGCCGCGGCGGTGGAAGAGTACGGCATCATTAATTGGCTCACCATGCTGCAGCACGAAGACGCGTTCCTGGTCCAATATGAGAAGGGTCTCCTCGGCGATCCGCAGACCGATCGCAAGATCTACGAAGACGACTCCCCGCTCAAGTACATTCGCGATGAGAAGGCCCCGCTGCTGGTGCTGCAGGGTGAAAATGATCCCCGCGTCCCAAAAGAGGAAGCCGAGCAGGTGGTGGAGATCTTGAAAAAAGAAGGCCGCACGGTAGATGTCCATTACTATCCCAATGAAGGCCACGGCTTCGCTAAGCGCGAAGACCAGATCGATGCGATGAACCGCACAGTGGAATGGTTTGACAAGTACCTGAAGCCGGCAAAGTAGGATCAATCCGGGATCAGGGCTTTCGCGAGATGGCGGTTATAGGCTCTTGCAGAGTGCAGGACAGGACATATCCTCACCTTGGGGGCTTCTGGTCGCTTAGACCGAATGTGCGCGGTGCGCACAGGGTTCTCTCGTTGCAAGCTCGTTCGGCCACCAGTTGGATTTTTCGTAAGTCAAGAACCCATGCCGGTAGAGGCGGGCTGATCGCCCGCCTGTTTCTGTGGTCCTTTTAACTGGTTATAACAGCATCACTTCTGTACCGGCTGCGCAAATGTCACCAGATGTCCTCCGGGATCTTTGACGATGAACTCCTTCATTCCATAGAACGTCGTGTGGACCGGCTGAACTAGCTCGATGCCCCGCATGGCGGCCAATACTCGATCAAGGTCGTCGACTTCCACATAGAGAAATGTCGAACCTTGTGGAGTCACTTTCTCCGCCGCTGATCCCGCGTCCTTCGCAGCGCTGGCATAGCTTTGATACATCAGTTCCACATCGCCTTTCTGCACGATCGCAAAAGCCAGTTTGTCGCCATCCGGCACCTGCGCTCCTGGTTCGAAGCCCATCCGCTCCAGCCAGAACTTCACACAAGGCTCAACTTCAGAAACGTACAGAACCGGAGTGATTCGCTTTACTCGCGCGACCGCCGGCTTCCCCTCATCTGCCGCGCTCGCAAACATCGAGGCTGAAAACAGCGCCGACGCCAGAAACATCACCGCAGTGGTTTGCATGTCCAATTCTCCTTGCAATGTCGATGTAGTCTGATTTAGACTAGTGCCACGCTACGCTTCTCTGCGGAAGCCGTCAAGGAGATTACGAAATGAAAGCGGGACGAAAGTTACAGGACCTGATCTCAGTAGGGCCGGCGATGCTGCGCGATTTCGAGTTGCTGGACGTTAAGAGCGTGGATGGCCTGGCGCGGCAAGAGCCAGTAAAGATGTACAAGCGGCTATGCCGCATAACCGGCGAACGCCAGGATCCATGCGTTCTCGATGTGTTTTCGGCGGCGGTGGCGCAAGCCCGCGATCCCTTGCTTCCGCCGCAGCAATGTCAATGGTGGTATTGGAGCCGGAAGAGAAAGGCTGCAGATGCCCACAAGTAAGCGGGCGCATCTCACCACTCCCGATCTCGTATTGCTGAGCTTGCTGGCGGAGCGGCCGATGCATGGTTATCAGGCCAATCTCGAATTGGAACGCCGCGAAATTCGCGACTGGGCCGGCATCTCGCGTCCGCAGGTTTATTACTCGCTGGAAAAGCTGGCGCGACTGGGTCTAATCCGTGCCGCTGAAGATCAGGACCCAGTGACAGGGCCAGAGCGCAGCGTCTTTGCTACTACTGCGAAAGGCCGTCACGCTCTTTCGACGGCATTGGACGACTGCGAATGGGCCACGCAACGCGAGCGCCCGCCATTCCTCACCTGGTTGGCATTGTCGTGGCAAGCGAGTCCGGATACGTTTTGGCGTCAACTGCAGAGGCGTCGCGACTTTCTCGAATCGGAACTCGTTCGCGAGCAGGAAACCTTGCGCTCAGTGCTCGCCGAAGTCGGGCACCGCTTTCACGAGGCTGTATGGATGATTTCGCTCATAATCGACCAGTTTCGCACCGAGCTGCGTTGGATCCGCAAGCTTGAGCGCGAAGCGGGCAGGAGGGCGCCCGCTAAGCACCCGTCACTCACAGAAAATTGAAAGCGGCCGGGCCGCAATACCTCATTGCCAGACCACCTCAGGCTGACGCTCGAATAAGGCGGCGCGAGCATTGTCGCGCTGTGGCGGATACTTCAGCCAACAGACCAGCGCCACGATCGTGGTCGTGATCGCCAGAAGCACACCAAATTCCGTGGTCCACACCGCCGCAGTCTTCGAGTGGCGAGTGATTCCGTCGCAGATCGCCTGGATGAACAGGTTGTGGCTGCCGTGCGCGATCGCCGCCGGCCATACCGAACCAGATTTTATGCGCAGCCAACCGAAAATTGCTGCTCCGGAGATGACCATCCAGGTGAAACACACGAGCGCCACCCACACTGGTCCGCCAGAGTTGTAATTAGCACCGAGAATTCCAGGATAGTGCCACAATCCCCAGATGATCCCGGAAATCAAAATCGCGGCGAATGTTGGACCCAGCTTGTAAAGCGAGGGAAAGAGAAACCCACGCCATCCAATCTCTTCCCCGAGCCCCGAGGCGGTGCCGGCAACAACGCCGTAGGTCAGCAGTAGGAAAAGATTGAGCAGCAGTGCGCCGGATGAGGTGTGCAGCTTCAGCGATTCGGTGCTCAAGTTCGTAAATCCCTGAATATTGAAGCTGCCCTTTACTGCAACCCAAAACGGAACATAGGCCAGCAGCGCGTATAGAACGGGTAGCCCATATCCGAGTCCGATGTAGCGCATCTTTGGCCAGCAAAATCCCAGCGTGGCAATCCGCAATCCGGAGATGCGGCAGGTGAGCAGCGCAGCCAGGCACGGGCACCACATGAGGAAATGCACCGCCAGACCGCGTCCGATTCCCAGATCGCCGGTATGAATAAAGAGCAGGTACCAGGGCAGACTAAAAAGCGCGACCAGAACAACGTACGTGACTACGTGAGATTTCTTGACCATGGGCGCCTCGGCAGACGAGTGTAACGCAAAAAATCCACTGGAGAAATTGTCAGAGCAGGTTGTGCCATACAAGCCTCAGGGCACGATCCCCGGTCGCGAAGCAATCGTTCCAATACAATGGGTCTGTACTCACGAATGTATCTGCTTTATACAGTTCTCTACGTGCTTGTCCTGATTCTGAGCATGCCTTACTGGCTGATCGGCATGTTGCGTGCCGGCAAGTACCGGGCCGGCTTGGCGGAACGATTTGGCCGGATACCCGTTCGATTGAAACTGCCCTCGCCAGGCGAGCTTTCGATCTGGATCCATGCCGTTTCGGTTGGCGAAGTTCTAGCGACCGGCAGCGTGATCGCCGGATTGAAGGCCCAGTTCCCTGAACATCGCATATTCATATCCACCACAACTCTGAGTGGACAGAAGCTGGCCCGCGATCGCTTTGGTGTGCAGAACGTTTTCTATCTTCCACTGGATCTGCCCTTCGCGATCTTGCCTGTGCTCAGCGCACTCCGTCCTGGCGTGCTGGTACTGGCGGAAACCGAGTTCTGGCCTAACCTGTTGCGGCTCACGAAGCAGAACGGCGCTCTTATTGCGGTGGTAAATGCGCGCATTTCCGATCGCTCTTTTCCCGGATACCTCCGCTTTCGTTCCCTGCTGCGACGAGTACTGAAGAATGTGGATCTCTATCTCTGCCAAACCGAGTCTGACCGCGAGCGTTTGACCGCTATCGGCGCCGCGCCGGAACGAGTTCGGATAAGCGGAAATCTCAAGTTTGACGTCAAGGCTCCCGCCGACTCTGCGCTTTCGCGTTCCTTACGCCATGCGACCCGTCCGGACCAAAAGATTGTTATTTTCGGGAGCACGGTCGAATCAGAGGAAGAACTCATCATTCCCTGCATCAAAGCTGTGCTGAATGAATTTCGAGATGTCTTGATGATCGTGGCTCCGCGGCATCCGGAGCGCTTCGATGCAGTGGCGGAACTATTGCGTTCCTCCGGCCTGAGCTTCTGGCGACGTTCATTGTGGGACTCAAGTCCGGTCGGCGGCGGAGTGCTGCTTCTCGACAGCATTGGCGAGCTTGCGTCGGCGTATGCCTTGGCGAATGTCGCTTTTGTTGGGGGCTCGCTGGCGGCGCGTGGCGGCCATAATGTGCTCGAGCCCGCGGAGTTCGCAAAGCCTATTCTGGTGGGACCGCATACAGAAAATTTCCGCGACATTGTTCGTGCGTTTACCGCCCACGATGCCTTGAGGATCGTCACGGCTGCCGAGCTAACGCCTACCGTCATTCATCTTTTGCGCGCGCCGCAAGAAGCCGTTGAATTGGGATCTCGCGCCTGGAAAGTTGTCGAAGCCGGACGCGGCAGCACCCGACGAACGCTGAATGCACTGCGCGAGTTGATGGAGCGAAATCCAGCGTTTTCCACGCCGGTTAGCGCGCAACGCGGATGAGCCTGCTCTCTGCGCTCTATGGACAGATCACCCACGCGCGCAATGCGCTTTACGACCGCGAAATCCTGAAATCCCAAAAGCTTGCCTGGCCGGTGATCAGCATTGGGAACATCTCTGCCGGCGGCTCGGGGAAGACCCCGTTCGTGATTGCGCTGGGAGAACTGCTGGCGCAACGCGGCATCTGGGTCGATGTTCTGTCGCGCGGCTATGGGCGCAGCAGCCGCGGAGTACTGCCGGTAAAGGCTGATGGCTCGGCAGAGCAATTCGGCGACGAGCCTCTACTCATCGCGCGCAAACTTCGCTGCCCGGTGTTTGTTGGTGAGGACCGCCACGTTGCCGGTGTTGAAGCCGAACGACAATATGGCGGTGCCAGTTCGAATCCGGTTCATCTTCTGGATGATGGGTTCCAGCACCGGCAACTACATCGCGACTTCAACGTCGTGATGCTGAACCAGGAGGACCTCGCAGACAAGCTTCTTCCTGCGGGCCGCTTGCGCGAACCGCTCACGGCGCTGCAACGGGCCGACGCAGTGGTAGTGAGCGAGTCATTTTCTGCAGATCGTCTGCCCAAAGGCGATTGGCGGCTCTGGCGGACACGGCGGACCATGGCGTTGCCGTCCATTTCGGAGCCGTTGATTGCGTTCTGCGGAATCGCTCGTCCGGAGCGATTTTTTTCCGGGCTGCGAGAGAGCGGCTTCGAAGTGCGCGAGGAAATCAGGTTTCGCGATCACCATCGCTACAACGACATTGACATTGAGCGCTTAATGCAACTGCGTCTTCGCCATGGTAATGCCCGGCTGGTCACAACCGAAAAAGATGCAGTGAATCTTGGACCACACCTCGCGGCCCTGAATCCCCTCGTGGTTCCCATGCGCCTCGAACTGCTCGAAGCAGAAGCTGCAATTAAGCACATGCTGGGAGTTCTGGCCGAGCGCTGCGATTGTCGCGCGTGAGAGAATCGGGAGTGCACATCGATTCGGATGATTGCAGCATTCACGCATGAAGGTCCTGATTGTCCGCCTCAGTGCGATGGGCGATGTTATCCATGCCATGCCCGCTGTGGCTGGGCTGCGGGCAGCGATTCCTGACAGCGTGATCGATTGGGCCATCGAAGAGCGCTGGATGCCGCTCCTCAGTTCTCGTCCTCCGGCCGAAGCCGGGGGAGAGATGGCATTATCGCCCGAGCAGCCGCTGGTCAACGCAGTTCATCCCGTACACATGCGTCGCTGGCGGAATTCGCTCTTGGGCCGGAATACACTCCACGAGATCGGCATGCTGCGCCATCACTTGCGAGAGCTCCAGTACGAAATAGCAATTGACTTGCAAGGTGCAATCCGCTCAGCGCTTCTGGCAAAGGCAAGTCATGCCAGAGTACGCGCCGGAGCCCTTCAACCCCGTGAACTGCCCGCGCGCTGGTGGTACAACGTCAAGGCGCACACACCGGCGCGGCACGTTATCGTCCAGGCGTGCCAAACCATTTCGGCAGCGGTGGGGCGCACCATTGATCCCTCTGTAGTTGCATTTCCTTCATCGGCGCACGTCGAAAAATGGACAAATGATCTTTTGCAGTCGTTTTCTGCTCCGTTCGCCATCGTGAATCCTGGTGCGGGATGGGGCGCGAAGTGTTGGCCCGTCGAGCGTTACGCTGCGCTGGTAAAGAACCTCGTTGACCATGGCGTGGGCGCTTTGGTCAATGCGGGTCCGGGAGAGTTTCAATTGGCACAAGCCGTGTGTGCCGGAATGGGAAAGTTGGCTCGTGTGGTGGAGTGCTCGCTGTTGGAGCTGATTGCGCTCACTCGCCGCGCGGCCATATTCGTGGGTGGCGATACTGGACCGCTGCACCTCGCGTCCGCGCTTGGTGTACCTGTGGTCGCGATCTTCGGCCCCACCGACCCAGCGCGCAATGGCCCCTATGGCGGGCGATTCATTGTCCTACGCAGCCCGGAGAGCAAGCGCGATCATAGCCGGCGCTCAGAACCCGAAGCGGGATTGCTGAACATCTCGGTCGAGCAAGTGAGCGAGGCTGCGCTTAATTTGCTGGGAGTGACAGTTTGAGTCCGCAGGCTGCTCGACAGGATACATGGCAGCGCATAGCGCGTCGCGTCCGCGTGCCTATGGGATTCGCCTTCGCATTGATTTACTTGTGGCTGGCGCAGCCGAGTGCCGCGATGGTCGCGGTTGGCTCAATCGTCATCATTTTGGGAATCGGGATTCGGGCTTTGGCATCGGCGCAGTTGCGTAAGAACGAAGAACTGGCGACCTCGGGGCCATACAGCTACACGCGCAATCCCCTTTATTTGGGCTCGATCATCATTGGGATTGGCTTCGCGCTGGCAGCTCGCAACCTGTGGATCTGGGTCTTGATGTTCGTCTTCTTCGTAATTATTTACATGCCGGTCATCAGAAGCGAGGAGTCATTTCTGCGCTCCACTTTCCCTAACTTCGATGAGTATGCCCGGCAGGTGCCGCGGCTATGGCCGCGTTGGTCGAGCGAGAGCCTGGCGGCGAACTTTTCTCGCGAGCTTTATCTGAAACATCGCGAGTACAATGCACTGATCGGAGCCGCGTTGATGTTAGCGGCGTTGCTGATAAAAATGACAGTCGCTCACCGCAGCGCGTTCAGCGCCGGCGTGAGATGACTCAGAGCGAATGAGCAGAGCAACCGCATTCCTCAACCGAGTCTTATTACTGCTCGCCCTGGCCGCGATTCTTGGGGGGTGGCAAAGCCAGACCTCTCCCCAACCAGCTTTTTCGGCGGCGACTTCGACCAGCATTTCGGCGATTCAACCACCGTCGTCTGCATACCGCTTCCCTGCCGGCCAGACTTTTGCCTATAGCGTGGACTGGCGTCTGTTCACCGCCGGAACTACTGCCGTGCGCTTCGATACCATCAACGAACAACAGCGTGTTACGGCCAATGCCGACTCGATCGGCGCCGTTGCTCTGCTTTATCACGTGCATGATCACATCGAGTCGTCATTCGACCCAAAAAACAATTGCACGCTTTCGTTGACCAAACACACCGAAGAGGGCTTCCGGAGAGTTGAGACGACTGTGCGTTATGACTACGACCGCAAGAAGAGCGTGCTCGACGAGAAAAACCTGCGCGCTAACAACGAAAAACACGAGGAGAACGATATCCCCGGCTGCGTCACCGACGTGATTTCTGCCGTGTACTACGTCGCCTCGCAACCTTTAAGCGTTGGGCAGAAACTCCTGTTTCCGGTAAACGATGGAGGTAAAACCGCGGAAGTGCAAGTCGATGTCGAAGGACGCGAGCAGATCAAAGCTCCTTACGGCACGTTCAAGACTGTGCGCGTCTCCGCTCAGGCGCTCAGTGGTCCACAAAAAGGCAAAGGCAAGATATGGATGTGGTACTCCGACGATGATCGTCGCATACCGGTGCAAATGCGAGCGAAGATGTTTTGGGGAACCCTAACCTTCCATCTCACGCGGGTCAGTAATCAGGCGCCGGTGCGAGCAGCACTGGCCACGCGGTGATGAGACGACGCGTAGCGGTTGGGGCGGTACTGGGATATTGTATGGCCGTAATTCTATTCTTTGTCCCGCCGTGGAGAGCGCATCCGTTCTACGTTCTCTTCGTTTTTCCTGCTTCATTTGCATCCTTAACAGTTGACCCATCTCTGTTTACTGTCATCGCAGTGCTTGCGCCGGTAAATGGAGCAATTTATGCAGCCGTGGTGGCCGGTATGTCCGAACTACTCACTCGGCATGAGTGACACTCGCTACGGATCCCCATCCCGCTGGGCCGTAGTATTCTTTTCTGCCATTCATTCGGAGGATCGCAATGTCCATTTCCCGCAGGGATTTCATCACCAGCGCCGCCATGACCTCGCTTGCTGTAGGCTTGCGCGCGCAAGAGAGCAGTTCATCCGCACCAGCTCAGTCTTCGCCATCACAGACTCGGACAGTATCAGGCACCGGATCGGGAAGATCGAAACCGCCCATCCTGATCTCGAGCGCCAACGGCTGGAACGGTAGCGATAAGGGATACCAGATGCTGAAGGACGGCAAGGACACGCTGGATGCCGCGATCGCGGTGGGCAAAACCCAGGAAGACGATCCCAATGATATGAGCGTCGGACTCGGCGGGCTGCCCAACGAAGAAGGCGTCGTCGAGCTCGATTCCTGCTGCATGCATGGTCCAACCCGGCGCGCAGGATCGGTCGGCGCCGTGCGCAATATCAAGAATGTCGCGCTGCTGGGGCAAGCGGTGATGCAGCACACCGGGCACGTGATGCTGGTCGGAGAAGGCGCGGAGAAATTCGGCTATGCGATGGGATTCCCAAAAGAGAACCTGCTGACCGAGCGTGCGCACCAGATCTGGCTGATGTGGAAGGAGTCGAATTCCAACGAAGATTGGTGGGGACCCGGCCTCGATGACCCTAACTACCACGTACCGGGAGAGGGCGGTGAGCAGGCCACCGTGAACACGGAAGAAATGTGGGAGCTCCAACGGCAGCGCTTGTATGACTTAGCCGAACGTCTGCACGTTGAGCCAGAGTGGCGCGAATTCGCGGTCAATGCCGTTTTGTATCCGCCGCACGGCACCATTCACGTCTCCGTGCTGAACGAGAAAAACGAAATGTCGGGCATGACCACCACCAGCGGGCTTGCCTGGAAGATCCCCGGACGCTGCGGCGATTCACCCATCATCGGCGCCGGCAATTATTGCGATCAGGATGTAGGCTCGGCCGGCGCGACCGGCTCGGGCGAGGAGAACATCCGCGTCGCAGGCGCGCATACCATCGTCGAAAACATGCGCCACGGGATGTCGCCGCAAGAAGCTGGCTTTGACACGCTCAAGCGCATCGCGCGCAATTTCAACAATGACATGAACAAGCTCCGTTACGTCGACATGGAGTTCTACATTCTGCGCAAAGACGGGGCCTATGCCGGGGTAAGCATGTGGAGCGGCGCGCCCGGACGTCCTCGGCATTTTTGCGTGCACGATGGAAGCAAGCGTTTGGAACCCTGCATTTCGCTTTATCAGGGCGCGGCGCTGGACTATCCACCACACTCACGGATGCGCTCGCGAGCGGCAGCAAAGTAAGCCAAGGAAGATCTAGTTCGGCGCGCTTTCTCAATGACTGCGTCGGCGTGAGCTATTCATGCCGCAGAGCAATGATCGGGTCGACCATTGCGGCGCGCCGCGCCGGAACATAAGCGGCAAGCACTGCAGAAACCATGAGCACTGCGGCTGAGACTCCCATCGCGACTGGATCGAATTGCGGGACTCCGAAGAGTAGCGTACGAAATGCGCGTGCGGCCGCAAGCGAAACCAGCACGCCGACAATCACTCCTGCCAGTGTCCATCCGGCGGTGCTGGAGAGAACCAAACCGGCGATTCCACGACGAGTCGCGCCCAAAGCCATGCGTACGCCAATTTCCTGTGTGCGCTGCGTGACCAGTAGCGCCATCACGCTATAGACGCCGATAGCTGCGAGCAACAAAGCCATGCCACCAAATATCGATAGCAAGACAGCATTGAAGCGCGGACGCGCCAACAATTTGCCGACTCTCTGGTCCATGGTTTCAGTGTCCACCGGAAGTGTGGCGTCGAGCGAGGCAATTTCCCCTCGGACCCATTTGATCGTGGCACTGGGGTTGAGCGAAGTGCGCAGGATGATGGAGGTTCGCGCAGTCGCATCATCAGCCACCTCGCGGCGTACGACGTAGTATTCCGGATCGGCTGCGCTGGTAATGCCGCCGTTCTTTACTCCGGCGGCGACTCCCACAATGGTGTACCACTCTTTGCCGTCGATCATGCGGAGCCGCTGACCCAGGGGATCCCTGCTGCCGAACATCTTTTTCGCCAGCGACTCGCTCACAATCATGGAGTACTGCCCGGGCGAACGGTCCTGAGGCTCGAACCCGCGGCCGCGCACTATGGGAATGCCGAGGACATCAAAATATTCCGGTGTGACCGCACGCCAGTCAATCATGCCGCCGGTGCCTTCGCGATAAAGCTCCCGGCCTTCCAATTGCAACCCGGAATATGGACGCGAGCGCATCAACCCGCTGGGCGGGAGCGAATCGCTCAGCGCCAGCGACTCGACGCCGGGCACCCCGCGTAGCTTCGCCTCCAATGATTGGTAGAAAGCGAACTGCTCTTTCGCGGTGGGGTACTGATGAGTTCCCAAAGTGATCGTGGCGGTAACAACATGATCGGTGTTCAACCCCAGCGGCACTGATTCCAGCGACCACAAACTGCGCAGCAGAAGCGTCGCGGCACTGATCAGTAACACCGATCCTGCGACTTGAACCGCAGCGAGGACCTGTCGCATCGGATTGCGCGAGCCTTGAATGTTGTGTCCGCCGGATAGTGCTTCCCGATTTGGCTTACTCGTAATCGGCGCCAGCGAAAAGAGTACGCCGCAGGCGATGGAAGACAGCAACGCGAACGCCAGTACGCGCAGATCGACCGTAGCCTGCTGCAGGTGCGGAATTCCTTGCGGAGCGAGACGCACGAAGATGCGCAGCAGTGCAAACGCCAACCCGCATCCCACAATACCACCCGCGATGGCGAGCGCCAGGCCCTCTACTAATGACTGCAACCCCAAGCGGACGCGACTGGCGCCCAACGCAGTTCGGATCGCGCTCTCCCGCTCTCGCGATGCAGCCCGCGCCAGCAGCAGGTTGGCGATATTGGCGCAAGCGACCAGCAGTACTGCAATAACGGCTGCGAGTAAGGTGAGAGACGAGACGCGATAATCGCCGGTCTGCCGGTCGCGCAGGTTTTCCACCCGAAACTTCACCTCACTACGAAACTGCTTCGGCACCCACTGCTCGGAATCCGATGCGACTTGCAGCGCCGCGCCAGCCTGTGCAGCACTCACGCCAGGCGCCAGCCGCCCCACTACACGCAGTACACGTCCAGAATTGGGTGGAACCTGGGCGGCGAGGTCGAGCGCCAGTGGTTCCAGGATGTCCGCCGGCGAAAGCGTTGGCATCTCGAAGTCCGCGGGCAGAACGCCGATGATGGTGCTTGGCTGGCCATCGAGAGATAGCGTTTTGCCGACAATGGCCGGGTCTGAGGCAAAACGGGTGCGCCAGAGCGCGTGTGAAATCAGGACGACGCGCGCGCCATGCGGCCGATCTTCCTCTTCAGTGAAATTGCGTCCCAGCAGCGGACGCACCTCCAGTGTGGGCAGCAGCGTTCGTTCCACCAACGCGCACGTCAGGCGCTCAGGGCTACTCTCCGTCAGGTCGCAGGCCTGACCTCCCGGCGCCGATGCCGCCATGGACCCGAACGCCGATTGCGAGTTCTTCCACTGCACGTAAGCAGTGCCCAGCATGAACTCTTCCGGCTCAATCGGCGCAACAAAGCCAAACGACACCAGTTCGGCCGGATTTCCGTAAGGAAGACTGCGGAACAGGATGCGATCGACAACGCTGAAAACAGCAGTGCTGGATCCGATACCCAGCGCCAGCGCCAGAACCGCGGTCAATGCCAATCCCGGCGCGCGGCGAAAGCTGCGGCTCGCATAACGAAGATCACGAAGAACGTCTTCGCGCAGAGCAGCCATGGTTCATAGATCCTCGATCGCAGTATTGACACCTCAACCGCAAGCCAGGTTCCGAGGATTCAGGCCGTCCTGCTCGAATATCGCGGGTTAGTTGCCGGGCGCCAACGGCAATCGCAGCACTATAGTCGGCCGGGCGCGGTCAGCTGCGAAGGCACCGGTCTGGCCGTTGCCAAGTTCCAGTTGACTGTTGGCCACGTAGAGAAATGCTCCGTTTGCGACTGTGCCTTGAATGGGACCGTCATAGTCGGGATGGTTCATCTCCATGATGTCCACCGAGGAGATATTCTCTCCGCCTGGGCCGAGGCGCAGATGCAGCACGCGCTGTGGCTGTACTCCGATCTGAACGGCGATGAAGCCGTCGGGCACGCCCGAAAGGCCATCCAGTCCACCCAACCAGACGCCGGAGGGAGATTCCAGTTGGCGCGGCTTCTTGGAAGCCATGTCCAGAGCCCAGACCCCATCGGAGTAATCGGCGACATACAGGACCTTATCGTCGCGCGAGAATGCCAGTCCCTGGGTTGCACGAAAGACATTGCCAGGGACAAATACTTCGAGTTCTTTCTTTCCGAGCGCAAGTTTGTAAATGCCGGAATGCGCCGAATCGGAGACGTACAGGTTCCCATTTTGGTCCAAGGCCAGTGCGTTCAGGAAATGCTGTTTACCATCGTTGGGAAGCAAGGCCTTTCGGAGCAGCTTGCCCGATTTCAAATCGAAGGCAAAAACGCCAGATCGCGCCGCATCGCCCTTCTGGTAGTCGGCCATGAATGGCGCCGTAGCCGTGCTGGCAAACAGAACATTGCGTTGGGTATCGATGGCAACCGACGCCCCAGCCAGAAAGCCGTCCTGCGCGGGCGAAATGAAATCGGAAACTCCTCCATCTTTGCTGCGCCGCACAATCTTTCGCTCGCGCACGCTGGCAATGTAGGTATCCCCATTTTTGGAATCCACGGCAATGCCGGTGGCGAGAAGATCGGGATCGCTCAGCTGAAAAGCAACCGTGCTCCGGACGATCGGCTTGCGGAGTTGCGCGAGTCGAGATTTAAAGCCCGCCCAGTCTTCCGTGCTGCGGATGGCGGAGAAATCTTCGTCCGTCTCCGCTCCTAAATCGAGCTTGAGTGCGAGCAGTTGATCGAGCTTCGCCACTGCGGCATGAGAATCTCCCGTGAGCGCATCCCCACAAGCGACGTTGTAGATGAGCCGAGGATTGCCCGGTGACAGCTCCAGAGCACGTTTCTCGAAGCTGAGAAACCGAGGGTAGTCCTTCTGCTGATAGGCTTTTCTCGCTTCGGCGTTCAGGCTTGCCAGCGTGTCAGCTGCCGGAGAAGCCGAAGCTGCGCTCGTTTGCACGGCTAATGCAAATATGGATGGAGGAATTGCGAGCAGTATAAGAACCGCAACAGAGCCAACTCTTTTCAATGTTTTTCCTGTCCTTTGTGAAATTGGGGCCTTCTCGCCAACTCCGATGTGAGACGCTAGACGAGCAAAGAAGATCAATTTTACAGACATGCTCGCTTTGATCCGCCGCAACAAGCTTTTCTTCGGGCTCTTTCTCATTTTGGGATTCCTGCTGCGCGGATACATGCTGAAGTGGCACTTCCTGTTTCAGGGCGATTCCCTGATTTACGGTGACCTTGCCAAGAATTGGCTGCTTCACGGGATCTATGGTGTAACAGATGGAAGCTCGGTGTTGCCGGTGGATATTCGCACTCCAGGATATCCGGCATTTCTGGCCGCTTGCTTTCGTCTGTTTGGAATTGAGCACTACGCCGCCGTCGGGCGCGTGCAACTCGTTATCGATCTGCTGACATGTTTTGTGATTGCTGCCGGGGCCCGCCGGCTGCTCTCTGACTCCGCGGCGAAGGTGGCGTTTGTGCTGGCCGCGCTCTGCCCGTTCACTGCCAGCTACTCCGCTACGCCATTGCCGGAGACATTAGAGATTTTTTTCGTGGCTCTTGCGCTGCTCTTTGCCGTTGCCGCCGCGCAGAAGACGCGGCGTGCCCCGCCGTGGGACGTGCGGCATACGTTTGCCTTGTCCGATTGGACTGTCGCCGGCCTTGCGCTCGCCGCCTGTATTTATCTTCGCCCGGACGGCGGAGTGCTGCTGATTGCGATTGGCCTCTATCAGCTATGGTTGGCAATCGAGTTCCGACAGAGCGAATACATCGTCGCAATGGTTGTTCTGGGCCTGGCATCGCTGCTTCCCCTATTACCTTGGACTGTGCGCAATTGGCGCACTCTGCATCAATTCCAGCCGTTGGCTCCATTTTATGCCGAGATGCCTGGGGAGTATGTTCCCGCAGGGTTCAATCGCTGGTGCAAGACCTGGGTAGTGGACTTCATCTCAGTGATGAATGTGGAGTGGAACGTCTCCACTGGTACTGATGGAGAAGCCGTCGATGTGAAGGACATACCCAATCGCGCCTTCGATTCCACTCAGCAGCGCCGGCGCACGGAAGCACTCATCCGCGAATATAAGGAGTCTTTACAGCTCAGCCCGGAGCTCGATGCGCAATTCGCCGCCCTGGCCGAGGACCGTGTTCGCGCGCATCCCATTGCCTACTACCTCGGACTACCGCTGGCCCGAGTGGCCGACATGTGGCTTCGCCCGCGGACGGAGATTTTCAACCTCGAACTCGATTGGTGGAATTACCAAAACGTGTGGCAGGAGTCGGCGATGTCGTTAGCGCTCGCCGCCATAAATCTTTTTTACCTGCTCGCAGCGATTCTGTCATTCCGACGCGAAATTCCAGGCAGCGGGATCCTGTGGCTCTTCATCCTCTGCCGCTCTGTGCTGCTGGCCACACTGGCGAACCCCGAACCACGCTATACGCTGGAATGTTTCCCAGCAGTGTTGATGCTGGCGGGAATCAATTTTTCACCATGGAGATACAGAGGCACGGAGAAAGACATTTGGTAATTGTGTAATTTCGAAATTCGGTAATTGAAACGCAGGAATCGGCGGCACGGAAAGCAATTGGGAAATTATCCGATTTTTCTCCGTGCCTCCGTGGTGAAATCAGTCCGCCATCGGACGGTCGGACATGCGGAACTGGGTGCGGAAGTGTTCTGAGAGCAATCCGATAGCATCGCGGTTGGCTTCTGGATCGGTTTGTGCCAGATACTTCATAGCTTCCACAAGCAATTTCTGACCATCGATGTAGCGCTTATCGCTGATGCGCGGCGCGCGACGGCGTTTAGGATCGGGCATCGCGGGAATAGTGAACACTCTGGCCAAGATCAGTCCTTAATTTTTGGGCGAAACTGGGTGCGGCAGGAAATTACGCGACAGATTGAATCCGATTTCAATGCCAGTATAGGTGCCCATCTACTCTGGAGAAAGAAACTTTTTGGGGTAGTCACCGATTTTTCAACACTCACAACCAGAGCCGCTACGTTCCCTTGACTGTTTTGGTATGGCCGCTGGTGTGAAGTTTGAAAACATCGTCGGATATCTTGGTGTTCAGTTTAATATTGCTGTAGCGAGCAAGTCGGTAATCTCCAGACGGCTCAAATGCCTGCTGTTTCAATGAGATGCCCCGAGGCGCATCCACCCAGAGAATGATCTTCTCAAACATGTTTTTCACCTTGGGCGCCTTCGGCGTTAACTCCAGCTTTGCGGTCTTCACCCCATCCACATCTTCATTGCCGTCGAACTTGACATCGAACTGCTGCTGCAACTCACGGCCGCTGCCGCCAAAACCAAGAACGAGAAAGCTTTCGACCTCCGCCCGGTTCTTGCCGGCAGAGTACTCGTTTACTTGATTAATTCTGGGCTGGTAGAACTGGATTCTTCCACCGGAAAAGAGCAGATATTTGGGCTCGGGAGACTGAATATCGGCGGCCATCTCCGTCTCTTTGCCTTTGGCGTCGCGCCGAAAATAGATTTTTCCCTTCTGCGTGTCGGTTTCATTCACAACTTTTTGATATTGGTCCCAGACGAAATCGGCAGTCGCGGAACGAAACTGGGCAGCGGCTGCGTCCATCTGGCTCAAGACACCGTCCAACGTAGATGCCGTTGTCTGCCCCGGCGAGCGTTCGGTCTGAGCGGAAGCTGGGGGACTCCCGGCTGCAAGGGAAATCGTCAGCAGCGAAAGCAACAACACTGGAGCAAGAAACGAAAGTTTCTTGAATTCGAAATGTGAGGATCGCTTGATCATCATCGCATTAGATTTGTATGTAGCTAACGCTCAGGAGCGGTGCGCCCAAACGCGGTATCCAGCGAGCTTTCCCGAGCTATCACGAACTTCTTCATAGCGCGAGATTTGTACTTGTCCGGCAGCCGGCTCAATGGCCCGCTGGAGTGCGCTCTGCATATCAGAGTCGCCGGACGCGACTGCGGATGCCGGCAATTCGCAAATAATCCCGTTGTGGCCATCGGATGTGACTATCACCTGGCCGGAGCGCGGCCAGCGAACAGGGGTTCGGTCCTTGAAGACGCTGGTAGGAGTGAGAAAAATAAAGGCCAGGATCACTGTGACCATCACGTCATAGTGAATTCCCCCACGGGGATGGGTCCACAGAATGTAGCTCCGGATGGTTTGTCCTATGTTCAATGAGCGATCTGCCTCAAATCTAGTTTAGAAGCGCATCTGCAGTTGTGCAATCTGGCGCAAGAAAGCCGACGCCACTGCGTGGACACGGTGGACCCTTTGGGAGGAGATGGACTTCAGTCCACAAAGTCCATGCCGGCCAGAGTGTCTGCGGTAATTTGGCTTTCTCCGCGATTGCGGCTAAAATCAGCCCGTCTGCATCTCAAATGCAGGAACAGGCGCTATCCACCCGAGGTGGAGGTGCACTGGAGGAAATATGAGTCTCACCTCGCCACGGAGCGGTGACGCGGCCAAAGTCACGCTCAGCTCCATACAAGAGAAAAAGCAACAGCATCAGCCAATCACCTGCCTCACCGCCTACGACTACGCAACTTCGCGCCTGGTGGACCAGGCGGGCATCGACATGATTCTGGTCGGCGATTCTCTGGCAATGGTGGTACTGGGCTATGAGAACACGCTGCCTATCACCATGGAGGAGATGCTGCATCACGTTCGTGCCGTGCGCCGCGGGGTCAAACGCGCACTGCTGATTGCCGACATGCCCTACGCCTCGTATCACCTGGATGAGAAAACTGCAGTGAAAAATGCCGCGCGTTTTATCAAAGATGGCGGCGCCGAGGCGGTGAAAATTGAAGGCGGAGAGAAGCGGGTGGGCCTGGTCCACCGGCTGCTCGACGCTGAAGTTCCCGTAATGGGACACATCGGACTCACGCCGCAATCGGTGCACATGATGAGCGGATACCGCGTGCAGGGCAAGACCATCACTGCCATCGAGCGACTGATGCGCGACGCAGTGGCCCTCGACCGGGCGGGCGTCTTCTCCATCGTCCTCGAAGGAATCCCGCGTGAAGTTGCGGCGATGGTCACCGAAGAAGTCGGTTGCGCAACGATCGGGATCGGGGCTGGACCGGAGTGCGATGGCCAGGTGCTGGTCATTCATGACCTCATCAACCTGACGGACCGGCAGCCGGCAAAATTCGTTCGCCAGTACGGTGATGCGACTGCCTTGATCGCAAATGCCGTTGCGCAGTTCAAAACCGATGTGGAGTCGAAAGGGTTTCCGGCAGACAACGAGTCCTATCACTTGCCGCAAGAAGTGCAGGCCACGCTTGAAACCATTCGCGAACGCAAGCGAGCGATGAGTAGATAAACCATCGGGCAGAGTGGAGTCGGGGGTGTTCGCCGCGGCTTTCCGGCAACCCGCGAAAAAGCCCCGGGCGGGGGCGCCCGACTCCATGCTCTACTTGATTCGTGGCGATACACCGAAATGTTCCGATGCTCAAAACTCTCTTCATCGTTCCCGTTTTGCTGATCGCAACACTCTGCTTTTGCGCTTCTTCAGATCACGACATCACCATCGCGCAGCTCTCGGATCTGCATCTGGGAATGACCGGGCACCCGGGCAGCGAACAACGATTGCAACAAGCGATCGAGATGCTTCAGCGACAGCATCTGGATGCAGTGATTATTAGCGGCGATATTGGCGACCACTTCGAGCAATCCTGGAAGCAGGCCCGTGAGATGCTGGCTGCTGTGAAGGCACCGGTGTACTACGTTCCTGGCAATCATGATGTCACGGCCAAGACTGTCTCCCGCTACGCTAAGGTCTTCGAGCACGATTACTACAGCTTCACCATCAAAGGCATTCACTTCATTGCGGTCGATTCGCAGTTGCTCGGAAACTTTTCCCATTTTGAGTCGAAACAACCGGAACTGCCGGCCAAAGAGGACCGGGAGGCTGCCGAAAAGATGCTGGAATGGCTGAATGGCCTGCACTTTTCCGGACCGGTGATCGCCGTGCAGCACGTACCTCCGGACCGTTCTTCCGAGCGCATTTCGCCGGACAACAAGCCCTACTGGGTGCTGCACGACCCTTGGCGCACACGCGAATTGAACGTGCTGCGCAAGCTTGGGGTGAAGGACATACTCGCCGGACATTGGCACCAGGGAACGATCTATGAAGCGGACGGGTTCACCTTTCACATCGCGCCGGCTACGAGCTGGTCACCGAAGAGCAAGTTAGGTTTTGCCATTCATAAGATCTCCCCCTCGGGTCAGGTGAAGACAAAATTCATCTACTTCGCGCAGCAGCCGTTTGTGAAATGAAGATTGTTTCCACTATTGCCGAAACGCGAGCAGCGGTGCGGGCGGCGAAAGCAGCAGGCAAAACCGTCGGCTTCGTTCCCACCATGGGAGCGCTGCACGCCGGACACATTTCGCTGGTGCGCGCAGCCAAAGCGCGCTGCGATTATGTGGCGGTTTCCATTTTTGTGAATCCCACGCAATTTGGCCCGAGCGAAGACTTAGCGAGATATCCGCGAACGTTTGATGCCGACTGTGAAAAGCTCATCAGCGAAAAAGTCAATCTGCTGTTTGCGCCATCGGTGGAGGAGATGTACCCAGCCGGCGCCTCCACGTTGGTGATTGCCGAAGGCATCAGCGAGCGCCTCGATGGTCACTCGCGTCCTGGACACTTTCGCGGCGTCACCACTGTCGTCGCCAAGCTCTTTCACATCCTCGATCCTAATGTCGCGTTCTTCGGACAGAAAGATGCGGCGCAGGCAGCCATCATCCAGCGAATGGTGCGCGATCTCGCATTTCCGGTAGATATCGTCGTGTGCCCCATCGTGCGCGAGAGCGATGGTCTGGCGCTCAGCTCACGGAATGTCTATCTCTCAGCCGCAGAACGTAAGCAGGCACTGGTGCTCTCGCGAACTCTGCGGGAGGTGGAAACCCGCTGGCGGGCCGGCGAGCGCGATTCCGCGCGGCTCATCGAGATTGCCCGCAGGGTGCTCCTCAGCGAGCCGGAGGTGCGACTGGATTACATCGAAATCGTCGACCCCGCATCGCTCGAGGCTATTGCCAACATTAGCCAGCCAGCACTAGTTGCCGTAGCAGCGTTTGTCGGCAGCACTCGATTGATCGACAATCTCCTGCTGGGTTAGCTGCTAGCTACTGGCTGCTGGCTTGTAGCTACAGGCAAAGCAACAGCTTTTACTACGGATTCCACTGAATGAGCACGGATCGTAAGGATGAAACAATACTGGAAAGCAACAATGAATCCGTGAGATCCGTGGTCATCCGCGTGATCCGTGGTAAAGGTGTTGTTTTTGGTTTTTAGCCAGCAGCTAGCAGCAAGTAACACTTGCGATACGCCAAAGTGCGCCAACCCGAATCCTCTCTATCACATCTCATCACAATCCCCAGTATCGCGATGACCTGGTTCGGCGCAGTGTTCCCGTTATGCCTACCCAGTTTCCCAAGCCGACATTTCTGCATCGCCGATCTTCTAGCCTCGCCAAAGCTGCCGGAGTGTACCTGATTGCTGTCATCCTGGCTGCAGGCGCTCTGTTTTCAGAGGCTATGCTGCGGGGAATTACCGCCCATCCGGTAGCCCTGATCGGGGTCTGTGCAGTTCTGATCAGCGCACTGATTGGTGGCCCAATCCCGGGGTGGATTTGTCTCGGCCTCACCGCTGCACGACTCTGGTTCGTCAGCCTGGATCGGATTTCAGCTCACGCCTACGGCTTCGAATCCGGGCTAGTGATCTGGGCGGCGTACGTGGCGTTTGGGGCGGTCCTGATCGAAGTCATCCGCCGTCTGCAAAGCGAAAAACGAAAGCTGCTGCAGCATGACCAGAGGCTTCGTCTAGCTCGGCGGGCCGCTCGCATATGGTTTTGGGCATGGGACCTCAAGCAAAATACTGTGCGCTGGTCGCGTGAGAGCGGGCTTAACGATCAGGAAGAAATTCGGGAGTTGGCGCTCGAAAGCTATGTCAATGTCAGAGTTCATCCCGATGACCGGCAAATGGTGCAAACTGCTTTGTTTGAGGCAGCATCGCTGAATCAGCGGTTCGAACTCGAGTACCGCATTCTCGATCAGAGGGGTGAAATCCATTGGCTCTCAGCGAAAGGCAAGCTCTTCGTCGAGGACGGGTCTGCGATGATGCTGGGAATGGCTTCAGAGGTCACCTTGCAAAAACAGGCGGACGAGGTGCGCTCGCACTTCCACGCCGTGCTTGGCAGCCTCACCGAAGGCGTCTGTTACATCAATACTGCGGGTGAAATCCAGTACATGAACGAGGCCGCCGAGCGCATGCTTGGCTACAGCTCTGAGCAGGTACGGGGCAAACAACTTCACGCTCTCATCCATGCCGGCTGTAGCGCGAATGACGGGAATTCCTGTTGCCTGACGGCTGCAATACAGGCCGGCCATCCCTGCAATGTGCAGGAAGAAACATTGACGACCGGAGCGGGCGAAAAACTGACGACAGAGTACACCGTAGCCCCGGTGATCAGCGATAACCTGACGCTCGGCGCGGTGATGATGTTTCGCGACATTTCGGAGCGCAAGCGCGCGGAGGCCACTCTCCGGGCAAGCGAAAAGATGGCAGCCACAGGGCGCATCGCCGCCACCATTTCGCATGAACTGCGCAATCCGCTCGACTCGGTGATGCAGCTTCTGTACTTGATCCGGCAGAGCGGAAAACTGGAGGGCGCTGAGCTCCAGCGGCTCGATCTGGTCGACCAGGAGCTGCGGCGAATGAATGAAGTGGCACAGCAGACATTGGCGCTTCATCGCCAGTCGTCATCGAAGGTGCCGGTAAATGTGGCCAAACTTATCGATGGCGTTACCCTGCTGTACGGCAAGAAAATCCTGGCGCAGAAAATTCGTCTCGAGAAGCGAATTGACTGGAGCGGAGAGATCCCGGGATTTCCTGCCGAGTTACGTCAGGTGTTCACCAACCTGATCGTCAATGCAGTGGAGGCAATGCCTTCCGGCGGTCGGCTGCGAATCCACATTCGACATGCTCGCGAGCCTGCGGGAACCGGACGAACCGGCGTCCTCGTAGCATTGCTCGATAGCGGCGCCGGAATCTCGGCGAAAACAAAACGCCAGCTTTTCCAGCCGTTCTTCACGACAAAAGGTGAGAAGGGCAGCGGGGTTGGACTATGGGCGAGCCAGGGTATTGTTGAACGCCATGGGGGCAGAATCCGCGTGCATAGCGACGACCGTCTGGGCCGAAGCTATACCTGTTTTGCCGTGTTCTTGCCCGGAGATCTTCCGGAATCCCGCCCGGAACTCCGTGCTGACCGCTCCCAAAATCAGAGGGCGGCAAACCCTTCTCCAGAGCAGCCCACGGCGGCCTGAGCTGCTCGATAAATCTTGACTTTGCCAGCAGGCGGCCTCATGCTTTTAGCGTTCCCCGCGAGGTCTCTCCGATGGCAACATCAGCCACCAAAGTCGAGCAGCGGAGCAGTCGCCGCTTTTCTTTAAAGCTTCCAGTCTCGATTCGCTATGCCGATGGTCAGGCGCGTGAAGTGCCGGCCGAAACTCGCGACGTGAGCGCGCAGGGAGTTTTCTTTTACACCGGTTCGCAGCTTGTCGAGGGCGCGCGCGTGGAGTTTACCCTGACCTT
>JAICXB010000089.1 GCA_025980765.1 Terriglobales bacterium | reverse complement strand
GAGCCGCGGCTCTTCCGTCAACATGTGACTGTGCAGGGCGGTCACCATGATCCCGTGCTCGCGAAGCGCTTTGATGACCGGGTTGACCTCGGAGCCGATCAGCACGAAGTCTCCAGTAATGGCGGCTTTGCCGCCGGTGGTGGGCTGGAAGTTGATGGATGTAGCCGTGCCCATGGAAGCAGGAATTTCCGTCCCCATATCACTGATCTTCTCGGCGCGCGGCACGGAAAATTGGTAGATGCCTTTGTTGTTTTTTCCTTTGCGCCCCAACGCTTGATCTACCTGAGCGGCATCGAACCCCAGATTCGGTGGCTGGGCCGGCGATGCCGGGGCAGCCGATGGTGTCTTGGTTAATGCGAGGGCATCTTTCAGCGCAGTTGCGAGTTTCACCGGGTCACCGTGCCCGGCAACATGCATGTACATCACCCGCGGCGTCTCGTGCAGTAAATGATTGTGCAGCGCTGTCTGTTCAAGTCCCTCCTGCTGCAACTTCATCATGACCGGCTCGACCTCGGCTTCGGTCAGCACCAGGTCGCCCATCACGATCGCATCGTTACCCATACGTTTGAATGCCAGCCAGGAACCGAGCGCCAGGCCTGCTTTGATCGGTGTGCCCGCCACCGTGACCTTCATATCCGAGCGCGGCATGCTGAATTTGTAGACGCCTCCGGGTTGGACCGATCCTTTGCGCCCCAACGCGTCTTCCACCGGCTTCCACTCGCTGCCGGCGTTCTGTTGCGCGTAAGCAGACATCACAGTTGCAAGCGTGAGCGTTATCGCGATGCATGGGAAACCACGACGTAAATGCATATACTTCCTTTCTGAGCTTCGCGGCTAAGAAGCTCCGAACCGCGAAGCGACGGCTAATTTCCAAGCGATGCTCATGAATCGCCAGGTGCAGACTACTCTGTTCGTCATTGTGATTGGTTCGTGTGTGCTTTTCGTTGCCGGGACGAACTTGACGGCAAATCGGCAACAAAAGCGAACCGCTCCCCACACATTAAGAAAAATAGCGAGCTTTGACTTGCCCGGCCCGGCGGGAAAGCGGTTCGATTATCTGACCATCGACAACGACGACCATTACCTGCTCTCTGCCCATCTCGGGGCCGGCATTCTTTATGTGATCGATCTCCGGGACAACAAAGTAGTAAAGGCCATTCCCGATGTGCCCGGGGTTGAGGGTGTCGAATATGTGCCTGATCTGCGCAAGGTGTACACCTCAGATTGGCATGAGAACAAGGTCGGAGTCATCGATATGAAACGGCTGACGGTGATCAAGAAAATCCCTTCCGGAAACAAGCCTGACGGCAGCGCCTATGCGGAACCCTTCCACAAGCTCTACGTGTCGGACGAACGCGGACGCGATGAAAGTGTCATCGATGTGACCACCGACTCAGTGCTCAAGACGCTGCGGTTCGAGAGCGAAACCGGAATGCCGCAGTATGATCCCGTAGCCCGCAAGGTCTATGTGAATTTGCAGGACCAGAGCATATTTGCAGTGATCGATCCTGCATCCGATGCCGTGATTGGCCGTTATTCGGTTGGCAAATGCCAGGGCAATCATGGCATGGCGCTGGATGCTGAGCACCATCGCGCGTTCCTGGCATGTGAAGAAAACAATTTGATGGCGGTCTTCGATCTCGATAAGCATCAGCCGATCGCGTTTCTGCCCCTGGCAGATGGCCCAGATGTCGTTAAATTCGACCCTGGTCTTGGCCGGGTCTATGTAGCTTGCTACAGTGGCGCTATCTCAGTGTTTCAGGAAGATGATTCTGATCATTTCCGTAAGCTGGAGGATTTTCCCGTTCAGCGCAGAGTGCATAGCCTGGCGGTTGATCCCGCAACTCACCGTGTCTATGCGCCTGAGGAGCAGGAAGACGGGAAACCGGTTGCGCGCATGATCGTCTATGAAGCAGTCGTCAAGGAACCAAGCCGGTGAAGTGATCCTCTCCATGCCACGGCGGTGGCGGAGGTCGCCGGCAGCCGACATCGGGCAGAACGATGATTTCGCGCCTCACGAACTGCATCGTGCTTTTCTTTCTCTGCTCCGCACCTGTTGCCGGACAGGAGCGAATACTGCATGCCCAAAGGGCCTCCTCACCACCGACCGGAGCAGGTGAAACTTGGGATGGCGCAACTCTAGTCTCGGATTTTCGCCAGCGCGAACCTTATGAGGGCAAAGCGGCCACCGAGAAGACTGAGGTGAAGATTCTTTATGACCGCCGCTTCCTCTACTTCCACGTGCATTGCTTCGATCGTCACCCGAAGCAGATCATCGCGACCGAGCTCAGGCGCGATGCCAATCTCAGCGTGGACGATAACTTCACCGTCCTGCTTTCCCCGAACAACGACGGGCGCAGCGGATATGAATTCACGGTCAATCCTCTGGGGACGCAGTACGATGCAATCATCGGAGAAGAGGGCAAGACAAACGATTCCAATTGGGACGGCATTTGGACCTCCGACGCGAGAATCGTAAGCGATGGCTGGATTGCGACGATCACGATTCCCTTCTCGACCTTAAACTTCCGGGCTTCGGCCAATCAGACGGTGGGAATCAACTTTCGCCGTTTCATTCGCCACAAAAATGAAGAGGACCTCTGGCTTTCTTACTTGCGGATTTACGGCCTGGAGCGGATTTCCAAAGGTGGTCAGCTTACGGACATGCGCGAGATCGGAAGCGGCCGCCTGCTGGTGATCAAACCTTACCTGCTGGGCGGATTCCACAACGATTCCGATACCGGCACGCGCGCGCTGCACTCCGCCGGCCTCGACCTGAAGTATGGAATCCGCAGCAACCTGGTGGCAAATCTCACGGTCAATACGGACTTCGCCGATGCCGACGTAGACCCGCAGCAGCTCAATCTAACCCCGTTCAGGATCTTCATTCCGGAGAAACGCCCGTTCTTTCTCGAGAACAGCGGCACCTTCCAGTTCGGCGACCGGCAAGACACAACCCTCTTCTTCAGCCGTCAGATTGGCATCGATCCGGTCAGCGGACAGCAGGTGCCGCTGGATGTTGGCGCGAAGTTGACCGGAGCGCTGGGGAAATTCGATATCGGATTTTTGGAGGCCAAGACCCGCGACAGCGGGCCGAATCCTGGAGCGAACTTCCTCGTCGGCAGGATCAAACGCAAGCTCTTTTCAGAAAGCTACATCGGCGCCATTGCAGTCGATAAACAGAGCGACAACCCAACTGATCCGTACAATCGTGCTGCGGGTCTGGATGCAAACTTCGTGTTTTTCCAGAAGCTGTCGCTTTCAGGCTTTGCCGCGAAAACCCAATCCGGCGTTCCCGGCTTGGGCGGTCACGATGCCGCCGCGACCGTGGACGACACATATAACAGCAATCTGGTGCAAGCCGAGGCGCTTCATTCTGTCGTTCAGGCGAATTTCAATCCCGAAGTCGGCTTCGTCGACCGCACCGATCTAGTGACCAACTTTCTCGATTTTCAACTGTCGCCCAGGCCCAAAATGGGCCGCGTGTGCGAATACAATTTTGAAGGCTTCTTTCGCTATCAGCCCGACACGCATGGGGTGCTGCAAACCCAGGAATGGCAGGCGACCTTCCGCGCCAACTTCCAGAATGGAGCCTACACAGATGACGATCTATTCGATAACTTCATTCAGCGCCTGACTACCCCCTTCAACATCTTCAAGAATGTCTTCATTCCTTCCGGTATTTATCACTTCGATCGCCATCAGTTCACCTACGGCTCTGACCAGAGCAAGCGATTTGTGTACAGCTTCTTCGAGCGCTTCTGAGCGGCTCCCCAATAGTTAATACAGTTTGAGAGCGAGTCTTCGGCAAAATCCTATGAAGGAGGATGGAGCCGAATGAAGCGTAAGCGATTCTCGGTCGAACAGATCGTGGCGATCGTGAAGCAGGCGGAGCTGGGGAT
>JAICXB010000047.1 GCA_025980765.1 Terriglobales bacterium | reverse complement strand
TGTCCGCCGAAATGCCCAGCACGACCGCGCCGGCACGCTGAAGCTTCGTGAATTGATCACGAAAGCCGCAGGCTTCAATGGTTCAACCCGGAGTGTCGGCTTTAGGAAAGAAGAAGAGCACGACGGGTTTGCCCGCAAAATCTTTCAGGCTCACGGGCTTGTTATCTTCGTCGGGCACAGTGAAGGCAGGCGCCTTGTCGTTCAGATCCATGTTCAATTATCTCCGTCAACTTAGTAGTGCACATTTACCCGCTGTCATCCTGAAGCCCGCCTCAGGCGGGCGAAGGACCTTCTGCGATCTGTCGGGCATAATTCCAATCGCGTGGCTCTTTGGCCGCGGACGTCTCGAGCGTGGGCCAGAGAGTCGTAGACAGCATTTCCATCCTACACATCTCGCGAGATCCTTCGCGCAAAAGAAGCGCTTCAGGATGACAGGTGTATACAGAGCCGCTTCTCCGACACTCCGCTGGAAATTTTTGTACCTGGTTTCGGCCGCGCTTCTGTGTATCAGCACGAATCTTCATGGGCAGAAGAAGCAGTCGCGGGGACCACGCGCCATCGCCGTAGTTGCCTGGACGAGCGATCGGGCGACGCCGAACGTCCGCACTTCAGTGCTTACGCCCATCGCGATTCTCAATGAAGGCCGCTACTACGACGCGAACCTTTATCTGGCCCAGCCCAAGCCGCTCGCTCTGGACGGCGGCGTGATCTATGACGTGCTCAAAAACGGCGATCCGATTGGGACGTTTACCGTCGCTGGAGCACTGGAGCAGAACGATTCCTGGTATGGCACTGGAGTGTTCCAGGACAAGAATGCGACGGCGGCCCAGCCATCGCCGAGCGGTGCACCCGTCTTGCGCTCGCGGACGGGTAAGTCTCCGGATTCATCTTCCAATGCTGCGAATACTTCCACCGCGGACGATCGTCCGCGACTGCGCCGGGGCCCGCCTCCGCCTGCTGCTCCAACCCAGCAAAGCGATGCGGAGCTGGCGAGAATCGACCGCGATCCAAATCGCCCCAAACTGCATCGCGAGACCGAAGCGGAGGCTGAGCAGGAAAAAGCCCAGATGAAGAAGGCGGAGAACGCGGTGAATCCGCTCACCCTGCTCAACGATACAGACGTGCACATGCTGGCGGCTGTTTCCGATGCCAGAGGGCCCGAGGAGCACTCGTTCGTCTTCCACTACAAGGACCGCGAGATGCAGGATCTGCGCAGGGCGATGGAGAAGCTGGCGCGCGCAGAGCTGGCGAAATCTGCCGGTCCGCAATCAGACAGTGCAACACAAGCCTCTGGTCGCAAACGTCGGCGAGAAGCTCCCCAGCACCTCCCGGTACTTCCGCTGGAGGATGCGCAGTTCGGAGCTTTCGATGTAAACACCGACAACGCTCCCATCGTTGTCTATTCGGCCACCGCAATGATCGATGGAAAAAAGAAATACATCACCGTAGCTGCATGGGAAGAGATCGACGAGAGCTTGCGAAAAGTGTTCGCGCAAGTTACCGACGATGCGCATCTTGATGTCTATCCACGGCTGGAACTCATCGACGCCGTGGACGCCAACGGCAAAGGACGCGGCGACCTGCTGTTCCGCGCCATCGGAGACCAGGGAAGCCGGTTTGTTCTATATCACCCCGGGCCAGACAGTCTGGACCTGCTGTTCGACAGTGCCCGCGCGGAGAGCCGAAGATAATCATCTTGAACGATTTAGGGCGGTTCAGCAGTCTTGCGCAGCTTTCAATGGCAGCCGCACGATGGTAATGGCGAAGTGACATCTTGTTTCACGCCCGCGCGGGCCTTCCTGCTACCATTCAAGTTCGGTTGGAGAACCCATGCAGGAACTGCTGAAAGCCATGGAAACGGTTCGACCGGAGTTAGAGCGCATCGAGAAGCAGATCCTTGGAAGCGCGGTTGAGGGAAAGAGTGCGACCGAATTGCTGGGGACAAACCCTCAGGTTGGGTTCTCGCAGCTAGTGGAATTCAAGGCAGTGCTCGACCGCATGCGCGCCGTTACGTGGGTGTACATGGAAGCTGCGGCAAGATCGGGCAAGTTCCAGACCCAAGCTATTCCTGAACCGCTGCAACAGTTTCTCCGGGAGCAGGCAATAAAGTCACGACAACCGCGATGACGCAAGTTTCAGGAACCTGCATTGGCCAGAGATGATGACGACTGCACGGATTGTTCCTCTTTAATCAGCTGCGATACTGCTCTCTCCACTTCCTGTTCGTCTCCGAATCCTTCAAACCAATGCACCTCCGGCTCGCGCCGAAACCACGTGAGTTGCCGCTTGGCGTAGTTGCGATGGGCCTGCTGCGCTGCCCACAGCGCCAGCTTCGAAGAAATCTCTTCACGGAGGTGCTGAGCGGCCTGTTTATATCCCAATGAGGCCAAGGCCCGCGCAACCGGCCGGGGATCTGAGTCGTCGATTGAATCCGGAGATTGGTACGCCATCAGCAGACGCCGGGTCTCTTCAATCAACCCGCGCGCGAACATTGCCTCGCAGCGAGCGTTGATACGCGTGTACAGCGCATTGCGTTCGGGCTCGAGACCGATGCGGACGATGCGATAGCCGGTGAGCGCGTCGCGTCCCTTGTCCCACATCACAGTGAGTCGCTCGCCCGCCAGCAGGCAAACTTCGATGGCGCGGATCAGCTTCGGGGTGTCGTTGGGATGAATGCGGGCTGCGGCCTCGGGATCGAGGCGAGTGAGCACGCGGTGCAGGTGGGCAATCGTTCTCTGATCGGCCCGGCGGCGCAAGCGGATGCGGAGCTGCTCCGAACGCGCTGGCCCTTCGAACAATCCCTCCAGCAGCGCGCGCAGATAAAGGCCGGTGCCGCCGACCACAATGGGAAGCCGCTGCCGGTCGCGAATGTCTGCGATCGCGGCGCGCGCCTGGCGCGAGTAATCGCCGGCCGTGAACTCCTCGGCGGGCGAAGCGACATCGATCAGATGGTGACGAACTCGATTGCGATCTTCCGCCGAGGGCTTGGCGGTGCCAATCTCCAACTCGCGATACACGGCGAGCGAGTCGCAGCTCACGATTTCGCCGCCGAACTCCTCGGCAAGCTTCAGCGAAAGCGCAGTCTTGCCGCTGCCGGTGGGGCCGAGAATGACGAGGAGCAGTGGGTCCATCGGGAATGTAAGACGTTTCGAGTTTCGAGTTTCGAGTTTCAGGTTTAAGGTTTGGTTCTAACCTGAAACTTGAAACCCGAAACTTGAAACCCCGTTCTTTTTTATTCTCCCACTTTCAACACCGCCAAAAACGCTTCCTGGGGGATATCCACGCGACCAATGCGCTTCATGCGCTTCTTGCCTTCTTTTTGTTTTTCCAGCAGCTTGCGTTTGCGGGTGATGTCGCCGCCGTAGCATTTGGCCAGCACGTTTTTGCGAATGGCCGCAACCGTCTCTCGCGCGATAATCTTCCCGCCAATCGCCGCCTGAATCGCGACCTCGAACATCTGGCGCGGAATGAGTTGGCGCATCTTGGCCGCGAGCGCCTTCCCGCGTTCATAGGCGCTGTCGCGATGCACGATAATCGACAGTGCATCCACCGGATCGCCGGAAACCAGAATATCGAGCTTCACCATCGGTGACTCCCACGTGCCGGAAAGGTGGTAATCGAGCGATGCATATCCGCGCGAGACCGACTTCAGGCGATCATAGAAATCGAGCACAATCTCGTTCAGCGGCAGCTCGTAGGTGAGCATCACGCGATTGGCGCTGACGTACTCGAAATTCTTCTGCTTGCCGCGCTTTTCTTCCACCAGCTTGAGAATGCCGCCAACGAATTCCTCGTTGGTCATGATCACCGCCGTAATCACCGGCTCTTCCACTTTGGCAATCTCGCTTTGTCCAATCCACTTGGAAGGATTGTCCACCTCAACCACTTCGCCATCGGTCTTTGTAATGCGATAGCGGACGCCCGGCGCGGTGGTGATGAGGTCCAGATTGAACTCGCGCTCCAGCCGCTCCTGGATGATTTCCATGTGCAGCAAGCCGAGAAAACCACAGCGGAAACCGAAGCCCAGCGCCGCAGAGCTCTCCGGCTCGAAGAAGAACGATGAGTCGTTCAGCCGCAGTTTTTCCAGAGCCTCGCGCAGCAGCGTGTGCTCGTGCGCATCCACGGTATAAAGTCCGGCGAAGACCATTGGCTTCAGCTCTTCGAATCCGGGCAGCGGCTCAATCGCTGGACGAGCGTCCTCGGTGATGGTGTCGCCGATTTTGGCGTGGGAGACGTTCTTGATGTTCGCCATCAAGAAGCCGACTTCGCCGGCCTCGAGCTGATCGATCTCGACCGGCTTCGGCGTAAGCACTCCCAGCTGTTCCACGTCGAAGACTTCGCCGTTCGACCACAGCCGAATCTTCATTCCTTTGCGCAAGGTGCCGGCGACGATTCGCGTGAGCACGATCACTCCGCGATATGGATCGAACCAGGAATCGAAGATCAGGCCCTGCAGCGGCGCGTCGGCCGGACTCTTCGGCGCGGGCAAGCGATGAACGATCGCTTCGAGCACGTCGGGGACGCCTTCTCCGGTCTTGGCGCTGACCAGAAGAGCGTCCGATGCATCCAGACCCACGGTGTTCTCGATCATCTCCTTGGCGCGGGGAATATCGGCGCTGGGGAGATCAATTTTGTTGATCACCGGAATGATTTCCAGGCCGTTGTGGATGGCCAGATAAGCGTTGGCGAGCGTTTGCGCTTCCACCCCTTGTGAGGCATCGACCACCAGCAATGCGCCTTCGCAGGAGGCGAGCGAGCGCGAGACTTCGTAGGAAAAATCCACGTGTCCGGGGGTATCGATGAGGTTGAGCTGATACAGCTTGCCATCTTTCGCGGTGTACATCATGCGCACAGCATGGGCCTTGATGGTGATGCCGCGCTCGCGTTCCAGATCCATTGCATCCAGCACCTGCTCCTGCATCTCGCGCGCGGTGACCGAGCCGGTAAGTTCCAGCAGCCGGTCAGAAAGCGTGGATTTCCCATGATCGATGTGGGCGATGATGGCGAAATTGCGGATGTACTGACGGTCCATGTGAGATATGCGTTCCGGGAGCGCCGTCCGCGCAGGCGGAGTGCGAGAGAGGAACTGCTTATGTCTTCATCATACTTGAGGCGAACGTTCTGGAGGATTCGGGTTACGTACCTCTTCCGGCGCAAACACAAAGACCTCGAGCAGTTTCGCGAACTGCAGAAGCGGCTGCGCAGGAGGCAGTTCAATGCCCGCCCTCTGCGCCATCGTGTTCGTTTCAAAGTCGGCTTGCGCCGGCTGCAACGGCCAGGGCAGATGGTGGATCTCCAAGCGATGCACTCGGCCGGAGCGGACGACGTACAGGCAATAGCGCTCGGTCAGGAACGTTTCTATGGATGCTTTCTGCGGCGCCACCGGGCCAGTCGGACCATAGCTCACCGCCAATTCCGCCGGACGCGGACTCTGCCGCCGCGTGCTGCGGTAACGCACTTCGTCGTCCGATACCTTCGCCTGCATCTCCGCCCAGAAGTAGGGCAGCCCGGCGCCGGCACGCGCCCCCAGCACGGCCAAGACGCTGGCAGCGTCCAGGCTGAAGAAATACACTCCAGGTTTGACGGGCTCATTCGCGCGGCGTGACTTCGGACCTCTTACATATGTGCGCACGTTCAATTCGGGAAATCTGGATGCGGTTGGAACCGGCGGCAAGCCACGAAAATGCACATGACTCATCCAAAACGGGATTACACCAACCCAGGCGTTTCCCTGGAAGAGGTCCAGTTCCAATTCGGGTGGCACCAGCGTGCGAACTTTTTCCGGCGGCATCGCCCAGTGCGCAAACAGCAGATCATGCCAGCGCTGATACATCACCCACGGCCGGTGCGGCAGCGGCCAGGGACGGTGTGCAGTGACGGAGAGAATGTCGGACACGCTGGGAAGTCTATCTGGATTTCCGCAGATATCTTCTCCCCTGCACCTCATACTCGCCGCTCAGCACCATGCTGATCGCTTCACTATAAGCAATGTGCTCTTGTTCCAGGATGCGCGCCGAAAGTGAGTGCTCATCGTCATCGGGCAGGACAGCAACGGAACGTTGCGTCACGATCACCCCATGATCGAGATGCTCGTCCACGAAGTGCACGGTACAACCAGTGATCCTGGAGCCGTATTCGAGCGCCTGCTTCTGTGCGTCCAATCCGGGAAATGCCGGCAGCAGCGAGGGATGGATGTTGAGCACGCGCTGTGGAAAGGCCTCGAGAAACACCGGCGAGAGCAGGCGCATGTATCCCGCAAGGCAGACCAGATCCACGCGGTGCTCGCGCAGGCAGGCGACGATCGCTGCATCGTGCTCGACGCGCGCGAGTCCCTTGCCCAGGATTACGTGCGCGTTCAGCCCGCGTTGCTCCGCGGCCTGAATTCCCGGAGCATACGGCTTATTCGAAATAACAACCGCGATTTCGGCAGGAATTTTGCCGACAGCCACGTTGTCGGCAATGGCGAGGAAGTTGGAGCCGCGTCCGGAGAGGAGAATGCCGAGCTTGTTAGCCATCTTAAGCAAGCAATTTCACCACGGAGGCACAGAGAACACGGAGGAATTTTGGATTCTTGAATTTTGATTATTGAATGCAGCGGCTCCTGCCCAGTCGTTCTACCCGATCAAAATTGAACATTGAGAAGTCGAAATTTCATTTTCCTCCGTGTTCTCCGTGTCTCCGTGGTGAATCAGATTTTACGAGTACATCACCTTTCTATCGCCCTTGACGATTCGTCCAATCGTGTAGCCCTTTTCGCCGGCGCGTTCCAGGATAGCCTGCACGCGCTTGAATTTTTTTGCGGGCACCACCAGCACCATGCCGATTCCCATATTGAACGTTCGCATCATCTCGTCCTGATCGACATTGCCGAGCTTCTGCAGGTGGGCAAACACCGGCAGCACCGGCCACGATCCCAGTTCGACGAGTGCGGCGCGGCCTTTGGGGAGCACGCGCGGCACGTTTTCAGTGATGCCTCCACCGGTGATGTGGGCCAGCGCCGACACCGCGTCGGCATCGATCAGGCGGCGGACGACCGGCCAATAGCTTTTGTGCGTGCGCATGAGTTCGGCGCCTGCTTTATTGCGAATCTCGCTGACAAAGCTTTCGGGTGAATAGCCCGCAACCTCGAAGAAGAGCTTGCGAGCGAGCGAGTAGCCATTGGTGTGCAGTCCGGTGGAGGGCAGTCCAATGAGCACATCGCCGATTTCAACCTGTTCGCCGGTAATGATCTTCTCGCGCTCGACGACTCCCACAATGAATCCGGCGATATCGTACTCGCCCTCAGCGTAGAAGCCGGGCATCTCCGCAGTCTCGCCGCCGATGAGCGCGCAGCCGTTGGCGCGGCACGCATCTGCTAATCCGGCTACGACTTTTTCCGTGACCTCAGGATCCAGCTTGCCGCTGGCGAAATAGTCGAGAAAGAAAAGGGGGGTTGCGCCCTGCACCGCAATGTCGTTTACGCAATGATTCACCAGATCGGCACCCACGGTGTGGTGCAGGTTCATCTCAAAGGCGACTTTCAGCTTGGTTCCTACGCCATCGGCGCTCGACACCAGCACCGGATCGCGATATTTACTGCCCAGGGCAAACAGCCCGCCGAAGCTGCCAATGTCGCTGAGCACGCTGCGGTTAAACGTCTTTTGCGCGAGGTACTTAATGCGCTGCTTGGCGCGATCTGCACGGCTGATGTCCACGCCTGCCTGGGCGTAAGTGAGCGCTCGTTTCTTCTGGGCGGTGGTTTGGGCCAAGCAGTCAGGTCCTTCGGATGGAATGCAGAGATGGGAAAGAAAAAGTGTATCACTTGAGAACGAGCAGAAGTCCCGTGCGCCGCCAGCGGGTTTGCGTGATCACGTGCTCCAGCGCTGAGGCGTAAAGGCGGGCCTGATGCAGCGGATTGGGATCAAGCCAGGCTGAGCTCGGAGCGTCGTACGACCAGAAGACGAGCACAGGCTCGCCGACGACGCTGTCGGCGGGAACGGGACCGAAATAGCGGCTGTCTTCGGAGTTGTCGCGGTTGTCGCCGAGCACGAAGATCTCGCCCGCGGGCACGCGTTCGGGAAGAATATTCTCCTGCCAGCTCGAGCGGCGGTTGGCGCGGACACGCGCATAACTTTCCGGCACCGGAACGGAGTTCACGAACAGCGTGCCGCGATGGATCTCGACCGTGTCGCCGGCAACGGCAATTACGCGTTTGAGGTAAATGTCGCTGGCATCTTCAGGACTGCGAAACGCAACGATTTCGCCCGTCTGCGGTGTGCGCAATCGCGGCAGCCGCCATGGCGTGAACGGCGCCTGTGGGCCATAAGGCAATTTCCAGAGGAGCAAGTGGTCGCCGATGAGAACTGTGTTCTCCATCGATCCTGTTGGAACCATTCCGGGCTGCAGCACGAAGCAGTAAATGACGATCAGTAGCGACAAAGCCCAGATGGAGCGGATGATCCATCTGCTTGCGCGACGCTTTGACTGCAGGAGCGTCTCCCGCCTTTCGGCGTCTTTTCGCTGGGCAAGGCCATGTGATGTTTGGCCGGCGGACGATGAGAGTGTGCCCAAAAAGAACTCCGGAGTAGATGCCCAATTCTGAGCCGCTCCTCCGGAGTTGAACATCGGGATTTGTACTTAGGTAAAGCGCGAGCAGCTAAGACGGGATCCAATTTGGCGCCGAGGTGAACAGGCCGGAGACGAAACCGATTTGATACACCAGGAACAGGCCGAAGGCCAGGCTCAGGATTCCGGAGGTCGTGCACAGGTAGCGATTGAGTCGGAGGAAGCTCTTGCCCGTCCACACCACTGGCAGCGCGATCACGGCGGTCATGAGCATCATTCCCAAAATAGTTCCGGAACCAAAGAGCAGCAGGTATCCCATCGCCCATACCGGGTTATGGATGGTAGCGAGCACCAGCAAAGCGACGGCAGCCGAGCCCGCCAGTCCGTGAACGATGCCGATCGCCAGCGGACGAAGTAGTTGGTAGGCCCCGAACCGGGTAAAGAGCCGCTGAAGCGCGTTTGTCCTGGCCGGCGACTCGAGCAGCGGGAGCTCCGGGCTTCGCGCCGGAGCAGTCAGGTCGTCGCTTCCCGATCGCGGACTGAAGCGGTCGGTAATCCATTGCAGCCATCCGGTCAGATTCATGATCCCCAGCAGGATCAGCATCAGCGCTACGGCAAATTCCATCGAGAGGCCGATGCGCGGTGGAATCACAATCCTGAAAAGAATGATGGCGGAGCCTACAACGAAGATGGTGAGGGTGTGGCCGACTCCCCAGATCATCCCCACCAGGCTGGCAGAACGCAGGGAGCGCAGGCGAGTGACGATGGTGGTGACCGCAATGACGTGATCGGGATCAGTGGAATGACGCATTCCCAATACGAGTCCCACTCCCGCAATCAGCAGCCATTTCGGACTCGCGATGACCGAAGCAATGTGAGGAGCGAACCCGGCGCTTTTTATCGCCTGTAAAGTAAGCGCCACGCCAATCGCGGTGATAAACGCCGCCGACAGCAGGGGGAGGTGGCGGCGAACGAGCGCGCTCTGTGGATTCAGCCGGTGCAGCCATCGTCCGGCATGCACGAACATCAATCCAATGCCGATCAGCACCGCTGCCAGTCCGATGCTGAAGGTAACGATGAGGAAGAAACCGAACGCAATACGATGCAGCGCGATAGCGCTCAACAATACCACCAGAGCGGCTGGGCACGGCAGGATCCCCCCGGTGATTCCCAGAATGAGCAGTTGCTTGAAAGAAATGGCTTGCCTGGCGGGAACGGCAGCCGCCGCGGATGATGCATCCACCAGTGTCGGCGATGACGGAGAAGAAAAAACATCGTACCAGTGGCTGTGGTCTTCACGCAGCGATGGGTCCTCGCCAACCCAGCGTCGCATGAACAGCAGCAGTCCCAGCCCGGCGATGATCAGCCCGGAAGCCACGCCCAGCCAGGGATAGATTTTTTCGGGCAAAATGTAACGCGAGGCATACAGCGTGATTGCGCCCAGTGCGTATACGCCGGCGGTGTGGGCGAGGGTGACGATCGAGCCCAGCACAATTGCGTGTCTTGCGGTGCCGCGCGAGCCGACCAGGTATGCGGCGACTAGAGTTTTTCCGTGTCCCGGCTCCAATGCGTGAAGAGCGCCCAGACTCATGGCGATCAATGCCGCAGTGATCAGGAACCACAGACTGAGCTGGCGGTTTGAAATCAACTGAGTAAACGCGCTGCGCGGTGTTCCCTGCACATTGGCGGTCAGCTGCGGTGCGCTTGAAGTCGGAGCAGGCGTAATGGGCGCGGCACTTCTCCCGGGTAACGCTCTTCGAGAGTTGGGAACAGACAACGCGAATGAACTCGCAGCTTCTGCGAGTTGCGCATGCTTTGCTGCCGCCGGCTTGTGCGCATTTGCAACCACCGAAGCAATGGGCAGCGTGAAGGAGAGGCTCGTCTGTAAATCCTGCGGCGGGCTGTTCAACAGGTCAGTCGGATAATTCGAGAGCTCGGCGCTGCGGTCTTTCTGCGGTGCACTGCTGACCAACTGCAGTTTAGGGTCGGCATTGACGATGAGTTCTTTCCATCCGGCGCGTCCGGGGAAGTTATCGTCGCGGTACTCCAGATGGTGCAGACCTGCGGCGATTCTCGTCAGTGGCGCGCGGCAGGTGAAGCCGAATTTCATTGTGGGAAGGCCACCCGCGCCGGGAGGAAAGATCACTTGCCGCTCGAGGCATTTCAACTCTACCGGGCGTCCATCGATCTTCAGCGTGATGCCCTGCCAGAATTCGTCCGCCTTCTTGCTGAGGTAAGGACCGACGCGCGGATCTTTAGGATCAGCTGTGATACCCGCCGCCTGCAGTTCCTGGAAGGTCGGAATTTCGGCCATATCGATGATGTATCTGAGTTCCAGCGAATCCGGCGAGAGCTTTAGTCCAGAGTAGTGGTTGACGCTGAAGTTGCCCATGGGATGCGCGAACGCAGGCAGGCAGGCCAAGAGGGTGAAGAAGATGGAGCGAAGGACCGTCGCCCTCCCTCGGGGGTCTTTTCCTTCGCACGTGCAATATCTCGCGACCGGAAGGCCGCGCGAGGGCGCGCGTCGGCCCTTCATCTCTGGCTCCGAGGCGAAATATTGCTTTCCTTCGCCGCTTGAGTTACTCCCGCCAGCTGCTTCAACATTTTTCGCGCATCGTCCGCATAGAAAACGTGGAAGTTCGGATTGATCTGTAGTGCCTTCTGCAGATATTCCCTTGCTTTGGATGCATTTCCGTAACGTTGCTGGATCAGGCCCGCGTGATACATCAGCAAGGCATCTTGCGTGCCCGTTTGCAGAGCCTTGTCCATTTCGTCCTTTGCCTCGGCGGTGCGCCCGTTCTTGTAGAGCGTCCAGGCCAGAGCATCGTGGGTATAAACGTCGTGGCGAACCTCTAACTCCTTTCTTGCCAATTCGAGGGCTTTGGGCAGTTCGCGATTGTGATCGGCGTAGAACATTGCCAGCTCGCGGTTGAAAACCTGCTTGTTCAGCGCGCTGATCTTGCCGATATACTCGACGAGTTCATACTGTTTTTCCGCGTTGCTCTTATCGCCCACGCGAGCATAGACGTCGCCGAGCGATGCGGCATACATCGGCAACGGAATGATCGCGATCGCCTGCGTGTAGTACCGAATGGCATCCGGGTAGCGGCCTTGCGCGGCGCGGATTCGTCCCATCTCGGCCAAGGCGCGATGATAGCGCGGGTACGCCGCCAGCGAGAGAACAGCCTCAGCTTCAGCCCGGTCCAGCCTGCCGCATTGAAAAAACTGCTCGGCCAGCATGAAATGCGTCCACGCGAGGTTCTCCCCCGGAAGGTGGAGCGGCATCGCAACCTGGATGGCATGCTGCAACTCGGCGATCGACGAGGAAGTTTGTCCGTGAATCCAATCGAGCCCTGCCTGGCGGGTGGCGCTCAGGTAGGGGGCGCGACTTGGTCCTCTCTCCGCGGCTGAGGAATCCTGAAGATGCTTATAAAAAGAGGCAGCCTGGTCGTAGTCTCCCATTTCGAGATGAGCGTCGCCCAGCGTGGCATAGGCTGAAGCGGACGGGGCAATCGCGATTGCCGATTGTGCTTCCTGCGCGGCTTCTGCAAAGCGGTGCTCGGCGTAGTACACCGCCGCAAGTTCGGCAAATGCCGGCGCGGCATCTCCATGCTTTGACTCCAGCGCCAGCGACTTTTTCAGCCCGGTCTCCGCGAGCTGGTAATAGGTGATGTCCCCGGATTCACGCGCCTTCTGCACGTATGCCGAGCTCAACCGGTCGTAGTTGAAGATGTCGTCGGGATCCTGGGCGGTCTTCGACTGATAGAACCGTATTACCTGATCGGTAGTGGAGGACGATGGCGTCCGATGCGACGTTTGCGATACACCGAAAACCGAAGCGGTCGACGAGATCAGCGATATTGCAAAAAAACGGGAGAATACACAGAGAGACATATCCGGGGCACCGTCCGGGCAAATGCCACGGTACAGACGGAGCATGCAACGTCTCTACGCGATCGCCCAGAGAAAAACCTGTTCATTCTACCTTCTCATGAAGAGAAAGGCCGAGAGGAGGAGTTTAGAACCCTCGTCTCGGCCCAAATTGGCACTCCAAAAGCTAGCGCCTAGTAAGCCGCAAGGCCCTGTGCGCTGCGGTTGGCAGGAAGACCCATGCCGCCCGTGAGCGCGGTAAGGGAGCCGTCCGTTAAGCTGATACGGAATGCGTCAACCGTGCCGCTGGCGGCGTCCACGGCATAGAGGAAGCTGGAGCCGCCCTCTGTGGCGACCGCCAGATCGTTTGGCGCGGCGGGGCTTCCGGCGGTTCCGTTGAGCAGGGTCACCGTGCCCGCATTGCTGACCGAGTAGCTGGAGATGCTGGCACTCAGGTTGTTGGCGACATAAGCGAATCGGCCAGTAATCGGTTCCAGCGCAATCCAGCAAGCCGCGGTTCCACCATCGTTGACGTGCGAGCTGATCGCGGTCAGGTCACCATCGTGGCTGATCCGGAATGACGACAACGCTCCGGCGCCGCCCGTGGGAATGGTGGTCCCTGAACCGAACAGTTCGGTGACGAGCAGGTTCTCATGCCTGTCGAAGGTAAAGCCGAAGAAGCTGGGCACTGCCGGTGGAGTAGCTTGTGTGATCTCCGGGTCCACGGCCCTGCCATCGTCGTCAACGCGGAAGACGTAGATGCTGTTAGTGCCTTTTACGGTCACGACCAATTTGTCCGCGTCCGGATCGAAACGAACCTGCGCAGGAGAACGCGGGAACGACGGCGGGTTCAATCCGCATCGGGTTTCGAACGGAAAGCCTGTGGGGGGACAGTTCTCGCCGCTGCCCATAGCTGGGCCAGGATCGATGGGCTGCGTCGAACCCACGACGGGCTTCATGCGGCCGAATCTGTCAACCCTGAAGCCGGTGATATTCGGGGTGTTGGCGCTGGCCGGCTGATTGTTGCAGATGGCCGGAGCTTCGGGGCCACCCGCATTGAGCACGTACAGCAGATCACCGCGACCCGCGTGGTCGTCGCGATCGCCGTGACCGTCATCATCGCGTTTTGCGCTGGTGACGGTGAGGCTATTGGGAAACAGTCCGCGCGAAAAAACTCGGTCAGCGAAGGTCAGCGTACCGTCGGATCCGACGAGGAAGGAAGTGATCGTGCCTTGCCGGCAATCGGTGTTGTATGCGCCCGAGCCGTCGTTTTCGGCAGCGCTCTCGGTATTGACGACGAAGAGAAGATGATGGCCGGGATCAAGTTGAATACTGCCGGCCGAGCCCATTGCATCGACGCCTGCCAGTTGCAGGCCGCTCCCGCCGCCGCCGGTAGCGATCGTTTGTACGGGTGTGGAGGTCAAGTTTCCGTCAGCTCCGCGATGAAACACCAGCACCTGGTTGTTTCCGAGGGCGTTGGTCATCGCGTACACTGCTCCATCTGCCCAGGCCACCCCCGCGGGTAGTGAACAGAATAGAGCACACATTACGACTCTCAGTAGGTTGCGAACCATGTTCAATCTCCTTTTGGTGGGGGGTGAGAAGTGTACCATTGAAAACAATCAAAGGTCTTGCTGCAGGGACGCGAAAAATCCGAGCCCCTCCCTGATCCGATAAGGCCTGACCAGGCGAACTATTTCGAACGACCCATTCCGCCGCGGACGATATCGATGACGCTATCTGTACGCAACTTCGCCCAAAAGGGATTTTTCAGGCCGCCGGAGCCCCCCTTCCCAACTCTTCGGTCTTAACTGCTTCTGGCGCGAGCGCGTCCTGCTCCAGCCGTTCTTTGACCCACTGCTGCACCAGCCCGCGCAGTGGGGGAAGATGGCGAAAGAGCGCCTGAAAGCCATCGCGGTCGACGGTCAGTAGATTCGCGGTCGAGGCCGTCTTTGCCGTCGCCATGCGCAGGGAGTCTGCGACCAGCGCCATCTCTCCAAAGCATTCTCCTGCCTTCAGCCTCGCCAGCACTCGCTCCGGGCCCGTGGCATCGCTGCGCAGGATAACTACCTCGCCATCGATGATGATGTACAACCGGTCGCCGCAATCACCCTGCCGGAAAATGATCTCGCCGGCTTCGAAATGCTCGCGGCCGAATCCAGGTGCGCGCTCGGTGCGAAGCTGCACGATATCGGGCGGCAGCAGCACATCGAGGGTCCAGTCCATGGCAACGCGAATCTTGCGTTCCAGACTGGGAAGCTTCATCAGATAAATACCTCGCCATAGAAACCAGGCGAGCAGTCCGGAGAGCTTGAAATTGAATACTTCAGCAACCGCCGAACGATGTCCCAGCGCGGCCAGCTTTCCCAGTTCTTTGAAATGGAACGGTTCTCGCAGGTCGTTGGTCAGGGTTGCGGCGAGATTCTTCGCGAGCCGCCGCGCCTGACGAATCGCATGCTGCGCCGTGGGTGGACACGGCTCCCCGATCTCGTGGTCGATGATCCAGGCGCAGTCTCCGGCGGCCCAGAGACCGGAATATCCGGGCACCTCCAGGAATTCGTTGGCAACGATGCGGTCGTGTTCTTTCTTGCAGGGTAGCGCTGCGATCACGGGATTCGGAGCGGAAGGCACCGTGCTTACCAGGGTTTTGCAGGGAATCTTTTCGCCGCTTGTCAGCAGCGCAGATTCTGCAGTCGCTCCGGCCAGGCGAGTCGAGAGCCGAATTTCTACTCCGCGGCGCGCCAGCAGTTGCTGCGCAAAGCGCGCAAGCGATTGCGGCAACTCCGGCAAAATCAGCTCTTTTGCGTGCAGCAGAATGACCTTGATTTCTTTTGTCTGAATATGATGAAAATTGCGCGCGCAACTGCGCACAAAATCGTTCATTTCGGCTACCGCTTCCACTCCGGAAAAGCCGCCACCGGCAACCACAAATGTGAGCAAGGCGCGCCGCAGCTCAGCATCGTCTTCGATATCGGCTTCCGCCAGCGCGTGAAGGATGCGATTGCGCAGGATCAACGCATCGCCCAAATACTTGAACGGCAATGCGTACTCCAGCAACCCTGGCATTCCGGCGAAGCTGGTCACATTGCCCAGAGCTACAACCAGGTGATCGTATTGCAGGCGGTAAGGGTGCGGGCGAAATCCGGAGCTCATGGTCACGGTCTTGTTCGCCAGATCGATGCTCTCAACTTCTCGCTGGTACAAAGTGGTGTGAGGGCACAGGCGCTGGATGGGGGTAATGGTATCTACAATGCCGATGCTGCCGGAAATCACCTCCGGCAACATTGGCTGGAACACCAGGTAATTTTCTTTGCTGACGAGCCCGATTTCCAAATTGGGAATTTTCCTGCGGTATTTTTCCAGAGTGAGCGCGGTGTAGACGCCCGCAAACCCCCCTCCGAGGATCAGGACTCGCGTCCGATTCTGCTCCGCCATAAAACCTCCCAAGGAAGCAGGTCAGTTGAGTGCGAAGAGGGCAGCAATGCGTTGAATGGCCCTGTTTTTATCGAGAGGCCGCGTATTTTAGACCAGCGAATGTGGCGTTTTGCTCCTCGGCTTGTGCAAAAACGTTGCCATGCTAATGATTGTTTCCTGGCGAGAACATAGGCGAGTGCACCCAGATGAGTGCACCGAGATTGGTGATTGCAAACCCGGCGGCGGGGGTATATAGTCTCGCGCGCCGTGGAAAGGAACAGGTCAAGCTCCGACGTTCTCCGCGCCACCTGCTGGGGTCTGCTGGTTGCAGCCCTACTCATCGCTGGCATCTACATCGGCAGTCGAGGACTGCGGGATTTCGATCCCGCGCTGGTGCCGTATGCCGGGGCGAGTGTTTTCGCCGCATTCGGCATCGGCTACCGCTACTCCATGTGGCTGCAGCGTCCGCCCACGCGGATGTACTGGTTTCGCGGCTGGCAGGTCTTCCTGCGCCCGTCAAGAATCCCAGGCAACATCGTCCGCTGGATCAAGCTGCTGCTGAAAGAAATCCTCGCGCAGAATTTCATCAGGAACCGCTCCCGTGTGCGTTGGGCCAGCCACTGGTTCATCTCCTGGGGCTGTCTGTTGGCTGCGGCCATCACCTTCCCGCTGTCGTTTGGCTGGGTGCGTTTTGAAACCGCGCGTAACTCGCAGGAAATTTACGATGCTTACGTCTTCGGCATTCACCTCTCCAGCTTCCGCCTGGGAACGCCGATGGCGCTGCTGGCGTTTAACGTTCTCGACATCGCAGCGGTAATGGTCCTGATCGGCCTCTTCTTCGCCGTGTGGAGACGTGCGCGCGACCGCAGCGCTCTTGCCGAGCAACAGTTTTCGCAAGATTTGCTGCCGTTGGTGATGCTTTTCGCCATTTGCATTACCGGCTTGTTGCTTACGGTTTCGACCCACCTGCTGCGCGGCGCTCATTATTTGTTTCTCGCCGAGCTCCATGCGGTTGCCGTGATCCTTACGCTGGTCTATTTGCCGTTTGGCAAGTTCTTCCATCTGTTTCAGCGGCCGGCGCAGCTTGGGGTGGATTTTTATAAACATGAAGGCGCCACCGGAACCAGGGCGCTGTGCGTGCGTTGCGGGCAGGACTATGCTTCGCTCATGCACATCGACGACCTGAAGCAGGTGGAGGCGCAGTTGGGCATTCGCTATCGGCTGAAAGATGGCACTCATTATCAGAACGTGTGTCCGGCCTGCCGCCGCAAAAATCTCGGTTTGACGCAAGATGCATTGTGGCATGCAGCCGGCAGAGGTCCGGTGGAGCCACCCCAGCCAGAGGTCCTCAGCGCGCAAAAAGGAGCTTAAATGGCACGACCGCCACTTCCCATTCCGGAACTCGTGCACAGTTATGGCCCGCACGCGATGCGCGTCCCCGCCGGGGGATGGAATACCATCGGAGAACCTGACAAGCTGGTGAAGACCCACTGCTGTTTCTGCGGGCAGCAATGCGGCATTCAACTAAAGGTCAAGGACAACAAGGTCGTCGGCCTGGAACCGTGGGAAGATTTTCCCTTTAACCAGGGGAAGCTCTGTCCCAAGGGCGTAAAGCGGTACATGCAGAACGAGCACATCGACCGGCTTACGACTCCGTTGGAAAATGCCGGAGCGGGTGCAGGTTTCCGCCCGATTTCCTGGGATGCGGCCCTGGACCGTACCGTGGGTGAGATTCGCCGCATTCAGCAATCTTATGGCAACGACGCCTTCGCTATTCTCACCGGGGCGTCATTGACCAACGAAAAAGCTTATCTCATGGGCAAATTCGCGCGTGTCGCCGTGCGCACCGCCAACATCGACTACAACGGCAGGCTGTGCATGGTTTCCGCGGGAGCGGCGTCAAAGAAAATTTTCGGCATCGATCGCAGCGCGAATCCGTGGTCAGACATTCCCAAAGCCAAGGTCGTCATCGTCGCCGGATCCAATATCGCCGAGTGCTCTCCGATCACGACGGAATACTTGTGGCAGGCGCGCGAGAACGGCGCCAAACTCATCGTCCTCGATCCACGCATGACCCCGATCGCGCGCACTTGCGATCTCTTCATTCCCGTGCGCTCCGGTGGGGATATCGGCGTCTTCAACGGCATTCTGCACATCATGGTCAAGCGCGGCTGGATTGCGCGGGACTTCATCGCTGCGCACACCATCGGCTGGGCCGAAGTTGAAAAGAGCCTGGAAAAATACACGCCGGAATACTCCGCCAAGCTGGCTGGCGTGCCTGCGCAAATGATTATCGAAGCGGCAGAGATGTGGGGGCCGGCGCCAACCAGCTTTCTGATGCATGCACGTGGGATCGAGCACCACAGCAAAGGCGTGCAGAATTGCATGGCGGCGATCAACCTGGTGCTGGCCAGCGGCCGCATCGGTCGCGAAGGCTGCGGCTACGCCATGATCACCGGCCAGGGCAACGGCCAGGGCGCTCGCGAGCAGGGGCAAAAATGCGAACAACTGCCTGGAATGCGCGACATCGAAAATCCCGAGCACCGCAAGTACATCGCCGGAGTTTGGGGTGTTCCGGAGGAATCCATTCCTCACAAAGGCCTCTCCGCCGTACCGCTGGTGGAGGCCATTCACGCAGGAAAAATCAAGGGCCTGCTGCTGCTTTGCTTTAATCCTATGGTTTCACTGCCGAACCAGCAGTTCATCGGCGAGGCCTTGGAGAAGCTGGAGTACTTCGCTGTCATCGATTTCTTCATGTCGGAGACGGCGCGCTATGCGGATGTGGTGCTTCCCGGCAGTCTCATGGAAGAAGACGAGGGCACGACGACCAGCGTCGAAGGACGCGTCATTCATCATCAGAAAGCAGTCGATCCGCCGCCGGGCGCGCGGGAAGACTGGAGAATTATCTGCGATGTGGCGAAGCGACTGGGGGCAGGCGAAAAGTTTTCATTTTCCTCTCCACGCGAGATTTTTGAAGAGCTGCGGGTCGCATCCAGAGGCGGTATTTCCGACTATTACGGGATTTCGTGGGAGCGGATTGACCAGGAAAAAGGCGTTTTCTGGCCCTGCCCGAGCGCCGATCATCCCGGCACTCCGCGTCTGTACGAGAATGGCCGCTTTGCTCATCCTGACGGCAAAGCGCATTTCCAGGTGGTCGAATGGCGGCCCGCGGCGGAAGAACCGGATGAGCAGTACCCGATCGTCCTCACCACCGGACGGGTGGTGTCACAGTTCCTTTCTGGGACGCAGACACGGCGTATCGGGGCGCTGCTCGATCAATATCCAGAGCCGCGGTGCGAGATTCATCCACGGCTCGCGGAAAAGCTCGGCATAAAGAACGACGATTTCGTTACTGTAGAGTCTCGTCGCGGCGCACTTACCGTCCGTGCCATGGTAGTGAAGACCATCCGGCCCGATACAGTCTTCGTGCCCTATCATTGGCCGTCGGAGCGCGCCGCCAACAACTGCACCATCCGGGCGATTGATCCGATCTCCAACATTCCCGAGTTCAAGATCTGCGCGGTGCGCGTGAGCAAGGCGCAGCGTCCGACTAATGCAATGGCAGCGCTCGCGGCGGAGGCCGGAGGCATCTCATGAGCGACCTGGCTTTCTTCATCGACTACTCGCGCTGCATCGGCTGCCAGTCGTGCGTGCAGGCATGCGGCGAATGCGATACGCATCGCGGTCGTCCGCTCATTCATCTCGAAATCGTGCAGCGCGCCGACAGCGTGCAGACCACTCCGCAGGTGTGCATGCACTGCGAGGACCCAATCTGCGCCCGCGTGTGCCCGGCCGACGCCATAAAGCAGACTCCCGACGGCGTGACGCAAAGCTCGTTGAAAGAGCGTTGTATCGGCTGCTCCAACTGTGTGATGGCTTGTCCCTTTGGGGTTCCGCGCTACTACGCCGACATCAACCAGATGGTGAAGTGCGACATGTGCTACGACCGCACCAGCACTGGCAAAAAGCCAATGTGCGCGACCGTGTGTCCATCACAAGCGCTCTGCTTTACCACGCTGGAGGACATCCAGAAGAAGCGGCGGGGCACCACCATACGCGAATGGACCTTCGGCGACGAGCACGTGAAGACCAAAGTCTTCGTCGTAGTTCCTGCAGAAACTAATACCGTCCACATTGATCAACTGCGACGGTCGGTGAGTCCGACAAGTGCTGGAGCCAAGCCGCGCGATTTGTACGACGTTGCGGAGTTACTGGAGGCCTGATATGCCCGAAGTTCTCAAACCGGATTCGCTAAAAATACTCAATAATCCTTCGCAGGAGCCGCAGTGGCGGGAGGATTTCCCCATACGCTGGGAGAACGATCACTATGTCACGCGCCGGGAACTGGCGAAATTCCTGACCCTCGGTTCCGCATTTCTGGTAATCGCCAATGTCGTGATGGCATTTTTTGGCAAGTTCCGCGGCGCCGAACAATACCCCAGAGCGTTCGTAGCCAACGCTTCAGCAATTCCCGAATCGGGATCGATGCTCTTCCGTTATCCCACCGATCGCGATCCGTGCATTCTGGTTCGTGCGAAAAGCGGCGAGTTGCGCGCCTACTCGCAGACCTGCACTCACCTCTCCTGCGCAGTGGTGCATCGCGCCCAGGACGGGGTTTTGTCCTGCCCCTGCCATATGGGACTCTTTTCCGAGACCGAAGGCCGCCCAGTTGCCGGCCCGCCCATTCGGCCCCTGCCGCGCATCCTGCTGGACCAGCAGGGCGATCAGGTTTTCGCCATCGGAGTGGAGGTGTAAATGGAAACCAGGCAACAAGGCCAAACCATGTTCACCGGAATCCTGCTCCTGATCGGTACGGTGATTATCGTCCAACTTTGGCTGGTGGGAGCCAGCATGGATGCACTGCTGGCGCACGAGACCGAGATCCTGATTCCGGCAGCAATCATTTCATTTCTCGGTCTTCTGCTGAATGCCGGGCTTCTGTATTACATTCACGATTTCGATAAACGCGTGCGGCGCTCGAATCCAGCACGCTGAAAAATCAGCGGTAGAGACGGGGCATGCTCCGTCTATCTCCAGTAAGAACAGTCCTTGCCATTTGCCGACGAGAAGCGGCATGCCGCATTTTCGATCTATGTTCATTGTGCAATGAAAGGGAGGACTATTCCTATGCACCAGCCTGCTCCCGCTCCCATGAAGAAAGACACACGTCCTCTGGAAGTTCTGGAACCGCAAGTAACCCGCAGCCTCGCGGCCCAGTTCCAACTCACGCACCTGTTGAAGCGTCTTCCTGAGCGGCCCGTATGGGCGGCGTTCATGTTCGTGAACGGCTTCATCACCATTGCGCTGCTGGCGGCTTGCGCCATGGTGGCTCATACCTCGTTCGTATTTCCGTCGCTTGGCCCAACCGCGATCTTGTTTTTCTTTTCGCCGCTGTCGCCCCCAGCCTCACCGCGCCATACCTTGCTCGGTCATGGTATTGGGATTTTGTGTGGCTACGGAATGCTCTGCGCCACCGGCCTCCAGCATGCCCCAGCCGCGCTCGTTATGGGAGTCGACATGCGCCGCATCCTCGCTGCCGCGCTTGCTCTCGCCCTGACCAGTAGCTTGATGATCCTGTTTAAAGCCGCTCATCCTCCCGCGGGAGCGACGACGCTGATTATTGCGCTTGGCATCATCACCAAACCCTTTCAGCTAGTTGTAATCGAGAGCGCGGTGGTGATTCTCACCGTGCAGGCAATCGTGATTAACCGACTCGCAGGTTTGGATTATCCGCTCTGGGCGAAGCGGGCGTGAGACACGGGGGTTAACACGAAGTACACGAGGGACTTTGAAGGTCACGAAGTGCGATTGAAGAAGACATCAAGTCTTGATTCTCCGTGTCCTCTGCCCTCACTTTTCGTGACCTTCGTGTTAACCCCGCGCGGTTTTACTGCTGCGGCGGGAAGCCTACTGTGCCCGGCTCGCCCGGCACTGGGTGCGGCGTAGCGATATACGGAAACACCGTCAGGAACGGACGATCATTTCCCTCGGTGGTAATGTCTGTGATCTCAGAGTCCGGCTTGATCCAAT
>JAICXB010000052.1 GCA_025980765.1 Terriglobales bacterium | reverse complement strand
GTCGGTCACGAACACCGGATGCGAAACCACAGTCAACTTTGATCCGCAAGCGCGCAAACGCTTCTCGATGGCGGACGCGGTGCCGACTGGAACTGGGGTGCTGATCACCAGCAGTTTTTCCTCCGAGCAAAATGCGGCCAGCCGTACTGCGAGTTCCGCAAGGTTTTCCTGGCCGTCTTCCGCGATGAAAATCACCTGCGACTTCTTGCAGGTGCGTTCCACGTCGTGCGAAAACGTCAACCGGCCGGAGCGCACATTCCTTCTCACGACCTCCTTCAGGTTCTTCTCGAAGTAAGGTGTCTCCTCGCGCGCAAGTGCGCTTACGCGAGGCGCATCTTCGTCAAAGCAAGTGACAGGCAGGCCGAAATCGGCCAGGCAAGAAGAGACTACCGTGGCCAGATAGCCGGTTCCATACACCGCATGATGCATAACGCCTCCTGGGTTCACAGCCGGACACAGCAATTCTGGGGAAGAGCAACTTATTTTTATCCTTGCCCAAGGAAAGGGGCAATGTGCAGGAAGGTCATGTACCGCGGGGAAGCTGCTAGCTACTAGCTGCTGGCTACTAGCTAAGGGCAAATCAAACGCTCACTCGGATTACACGGAATCGGCACGGATTCCGCGAATAAAGCGACAAAACCCGTCTAAATCCGTGAAATCCGTGCCAAATCCGTGTAATCAGTGGTAAAGACTTTGCCCTTGCTCTTGCGCAAGCAACCAGCAGCTAAGAGCCAGCAGCTTCATACACCGTTTTCCCACCCACCACCGTTCTCAGGACTTTTGTTCCCAGGATCTCAGCGGGTTGGACTTTGGTAATGTCTCGGTCTAGAACAACAAAGTCGGCGAGATACCCGGGAGCCAGAATGCCCTTCGTCTTCTCTTCGAACTCGGCATAGGCCGATCCCCAGGTGTAGGCGTAAATGGCCTGGTGGATGTTCAATTTTTGATCGGGATAATAAGACTTGGTTCCCGCCTCATTCATCCGCGTAACCGCCGCATACAGACCGCGAAACGGTGTGAGCGGTTCCACAGGAAAATCCGTACCGAAGGCGAGGTGACCGGTGGTTTTGAGGAATTCCGCCCAGGCATACGAGTTCTTCGCGCGCTCTGGCCCAATGCGGGCTTCGGCCCAGTTCATATCGGTCAAAAGGTGATTGGGCTGCATGGACGCAATCACGTTGAGTTCCTTGAAGCGACGAATGTCGGATGGCGTGACCACCTGCGCGTGCTCTATACGAAAGCGAAAATCCAGCGGAGATTCAGCGCCGGGCGGAATGGGAAAATGTTTCGACTTGGCCTGACGCAGAGCTTCTTCAAAAGCATTCAGTCCCATATTGGTTCCCCGGTCTCCGATTGCATGAAAACCGATCTGGAAACCGGCAGCCGCTCGCTCCACTGTCATTTTGGTCAGTTGTTCCTGGGTGTACTGCGGAAGACCGGCATTCTTCGGATCGTCAGAATATGGCCGCAGCAATGCGGCCGTGCGCGATCCCAGCGAGCCATCCATGAAGCCCTTAAGCTGCGTGGTGTGCAGCATGCGGTCGCTGCTGCTCTTGTGCCCGCGTTCTTGCTTCAATATAGAAACCGGGTTATCGAAGCGCAGCCACTCAGCGATACGCAGGGTGAGCTTCCCCTCCCGCTCCAGTTCGTTATAGACGAGGAAGTCTTCCCATGCGGAGTTGTCCTGCGCCGAAGTGAGGCCCCACTGCGCCGCGTCTGCCAATGCTAACTCCACGGCCTTGCGCCGTTGCGCGGGCGAGATCGGTGGAATCACTTTATAAAACGCTTCTTTCGTCTTCTCCCGCACGATCCCGGTCAGGTCACCGTTTGCATCTCGGTCGGCCTTGCCTCCGGGAATATCTTTGGTGTTGCGATCGAGGCCCGCAGCCTTGAGTGCAGCCGAGTTGGCGACGGCGATGTGGCCGTCAACGCGCGCGAAAAATGCTGGATGCCCGGCGGTTACAGCATCGATGTCTTGTCGCGTCGGCAGCTGCTGCGAGGGCCAGAGCGTGTGGTCCCATCCGGCGCCGACAATCCATTCTCCCGGCGCTGTAGAACTGGCGCGGCGTGCAATGCGCTGTTTCATCTGCTCCAGAGAGCGCACACCTACCAGGTTCACCTGCAACATTTCCTGCCCACCACTGGCCAGATGAGCGTGAGCATCGTTGAATCCCGGCATCACAAAGCGCCCACCCAAATCGACGATCTGGGTCTTAGGTCCGCGGTGCGACAACACTTCCTCTCCTCCGACCGCCAGTACCTTTCCTCCCGCGATCGCAATTGCGCTCGCGCGAGGGCCGTCCATCGCGGTGAAAGGATCACCCGGCGTGGAGAAGTGTCCGCCGCTGTAAATGTCCGCGTGGGTGAAGATCACGTCAGCAGTTTGCGCGTTGAGAGACATGGAAAAGAGCAGCAATAGGGAGAACAGCCCGGCTATGGTGGCCATGATTTAAAAGAAATTGCTCCGGTGAGTTGGTGCGGGTCTCAGGCAACGATTGTACTCGTAGCGGAGAGTTGAACGTTGATGTGCCGCCCTCACCGAGTAACTAAAAGCCTTTTCACCACGGAGACACGGAGAACACGGCGAAGATCAAAAGGAAACTCTTGGAGTTTTCTTCTCCGTGGACTCCGTGCCTCCGTGGTGAAAAATGATGTTGAAAGTGGCTTAGCACAACAAGAATTGGCGAAATATTATTTGAGGAAACCTCTTTCTGAATTTCCTCTCTGTTCCTTAGTGTCCTCTGTGGTGAAAGCTTACGGAGTGTAACGCGCCGCCCGCATCCAAGCTGAATCTATTTAGCCGCTTTTTGGTCGATTCTTGCGATTCCTTTTTTGGCATCGGAGGCGAATTTTCCCTCGGGAAGGATCTTCAAATACGCCTCGTAGTTGTTGCGCGCTTCATTGGGCTGATTCTCCTCTTCCAATACTTCGCCCAGGCGGAAAGTCGCCACTGCGTCATTGGGCTTGTAGGTCAGCGCTTCGCGAAAACGGCTCTCTGCGGCTCGCAGGTTCTTCCGCTTCAGATAGAACTCGCCGACTTCAATGTCCTTTTCCGCTTTGTGCGGATTCCACGGATGCATCTCAGTCACATCGCTGGCCGTCGGGTCCTCGCTGTCAGGATGGTCCTTTGCATCATTCTTTGGCGGGGAGAGATCGATGCGCGTATCGTTGCTGGAACTTTCGTTGGCTCCTTCGGGGGGAGCGGATTGCGGTACGTTGTCGATCGACGGCGATCGAGTTGAATCCGAGCGGGGCAGCGGAGCGGAGGCCGGCGCTTTGGAGTTGGTAGTTCCGCTCTGGCTGGGATTTTGCCCAAATGACAGAAGCGAGAGCGCGCCGGCAATCAGCGCGAATCGCAGAAACTGGACCATAAGGAGATTTTAGATCAACCAGAAGAGACGGGGTACGCCCCCGTCTCTACCCTAAATGGTGTGCTTACGCCGCCTTGGCTTCCACATTGATGGTCTTGGCAATCTGGCTCAAAGTCTCATCGGCTTGTTTTTCTTCGTCTAAGGTCTGCTGCAGCAGGTTGGCCATCTCCCGATGTCCGAGTAGTTCCGCATAGGTGCGAACAGTTCCATAGCCGGCCATTTCGTAGTGTTCCACGCGCTGCGCAGCGCTGATGATTCCGGCATCAATCACGCTGGCATCGCCAGAGTGCGACACCATCTCGTCGCCTTCCGCGATCAGTCCTTTCATTCCCTTGCAGGTTTCGCCGGTAGCCTTCTCATTGAGCATTTGGAAAATGCGGTCCAGTCGCCTGATCTGTCCATGAGTGACTTCGAGGTGCTCTTTTAGTCCGGCCTTAAGTTGCGGGTTTTGCGACTTATCGATTAGCTTCGGTAAAGCCTTCGTGATCTGGTTCTCGGCGTCGTACAGATCGCGAAGTTCGTTGACGAAAAGCGCCTTCAGGTTATCGAGCTTCATGGAAAAAAGGGCCATTTTGTTTCCTCCTGTGGAGAAGGATGACTCCTCTAGAGATTGGGTGGTCTTAACTCAGAACTGCGGCAGGATTAATGCGGAGATGCTGGATCAGTGCGTCGTTCTCCACCACAGAGGACACAGGCCGCAGAGCCGTAACCAAAGCCTTTTTTCACCACAGAGGCACAGAGAACACGGAGAAATCAAATAGAAAGCCTTCTGGAGTTTTTCTCTCCGTGGACTCCGTGCCTCTGTGGTGAACATTGATGTTGAAAATTTGCTCGGCACAACAAGAATTGGCGAAAAAATAGTACAGAGAGCACGAAAGGAAAACCTCTTTTGAATTTCCTCTGTGTTCTCAGTGTCCTTTGTGTTGAAAGATTTAGGAAATGCGCGGGCGAGGCGCCCTCATCCACGACAAGCAGTATCTTCTCCGTTTATCCTGTTCACACCGAGGTACAGATTTGATTCTGCAACGCACTTCATTTCTTTTTTTGATTTTGTCTGTCTTGGCATTGTCCGGCTGTGCAGTTGGACCGAAGTATCAGCGGGCCAGCGTGGTCACTCCTCCCACCTGGTCAATTGAGGCGCCCTGGCGCGCGGCAGCCCCGAAAGACGGCCTCCCGAAAGGGGACTGGTGGACGATCTTCGGAGATCCCGAACTGGACGCATACGAGAAACAGACCCTGAACGCCAATCAATCCATCATCGCCGCAGTCCAGCGTGTGGAGCAGGCGCGTGACCTGGCCCGCATTCAGGTTGCCGGATATTTCCCTTCCCTGATCGCGCAGCCCAGCGCCGAACGCGAGCGGCTTTCTGCGAGCCGTCCGGTGGTGGCGAGCACCGCCCCCTCCCGAGCAATCACGCAGAATATTTTTCAGATTCCATTCCAACTGAACTATGAAGCAGATCTGTTCGGACGGGTGCGGCGCAACGTGGAAGCCTCGAATGCGCAATATCAGGGCACGGCCGCTGATTTGGAGAATGTGCGTCTGGTCGCTACTTCGGAATTGGCCGCCGATTATTTTTCATTGCGGGAAATCGAGGCGGAGATCGGAGTAGTTCAACAGGCGGTCGACTATGACCAAAAGGGACTGCAGCTGGTCGAGAACCGGCACCAGGGCGGCATCGCGTCCGGCCTTGATGTCTCGCAACAGGCGACAGTACTCGATGCGGCTGTAGCGCAGGTGCACTTGTTACGGCAGCAGCGCGCACAATTCGAGCACGCGGTCGCCGTCTTAGTCGGAGCGCCGGCGCCAAATTTCCATATCCCGACTCACGAACTTGTGGCTAAGCTCCCGGCGATTCCCGTGGGGGTTCCCGCCGACGTGCTCGAACGGCGTCCGGACATCGCTACTGCCGAGCGCACCATGGCACAGCAAAATGCGCTGATCGGAGTGGCCCAGAGCGCGTTTTATCCCGATGTCCAGTTGTTTGGAGGCGGCGGAATTCAGGCCGGCGACATTGGCAAGCTATTCAATGCCTCTAGCTTTCTGTGGTCCCTGGGAACTTCCGCCACACAAACTGTTTTCGGCGGCGGACGCCTGCACGCGCAACTCGATTTCGCCAAAGCCGGATATCAGGGCTCGGTTGCGGAGTATCGCAACACCGTCTTGACCGCGTTCCAGCAAGTGGAAGACGGACTTTCTGGCTTAACCACTCTGGCCGACGCCGCCGCCGCGCAGCAAAAAGCCGTGGCCGACGCGCAGCGGTATCTCACCATCGCCAATGACCGCTACGTCGGCGGATTGGTGACATATCTCGACGTCATTACCGCTGAGCAAACGCTGCTCACGAATCAGCGGCTGGCAACGCAAATTCTCGGCCAGCGCCTGCTTACCTCAGTAGCACTAGTGAAGGCCCTCGGTGGCGGCTGGGACGCGGCCACCCTGCACGATCTGCAGGTGCGGCCGGAGTTAAAGTCGGTGGTGCAGCAGTAGCTGCACGATTAACGCGACTTGCGTTGTTAGAGGAGCGCGGCGGCCCTCCGCCGGGTTTTTCTCCGTTGAACGACAGAGAACAAAATCAAATTCCGGCCGAGGGCGGCCGCGCTCCTGTGTTCTTGCATCCGAGACTCTCTCTGGTACTCTGAGTCGGTGCTGCTTCTCGGAGCAACTGTCTCCACCTGGTCGATGATTGCGCTCATCGTCGCAGCTTCCACTGCCGGCGATGTGCTTACCGCGCGCGCGATGAAGCAGGTCGGAGACCTCGATGAAATCCGCGCGCGCAGGATTAGCTGGCGCTGCGAAAGCCGTTCTGGCCTCCAGGACCTTTCTTGCCGGAGTGTTCTTTCTCGCCCTGGGTTTCTTCGCCCTATTGACCGCGCTTTCCTGGGCAGACGTCAGCCTGGTTGCACCCGCGGCGGCTTCACTCACCTTCGTGACGAATGCAATCGCCGCCCGCTTCTTCCTGCACGAGAACGTCGACAAGCGCCGCTGGAGTGCAGCCCTGCTCGTCTTTGCCGGTGTAGCTCTGCTCGCGCGCTGATCAAGTTCCATTCCAGAATGTCAGGGGGCGCTTTCACGGTCGATACGGACCAGCCTTGCCCAAAGTCCAGAGAGTGTCATTCTGAGCGAGGGCGAAGGCCCGAGTCGAAGAACCCCGGCGATTCCGGCTGCGCAATAGCCGTGACCAATTCTCAGCGAGGCACGCAAATGCGTGATCGACATTCAAGCGCGACGCATCCTCGGGGCTCCTTCGACTCGGGCGTGCGCCTTCGCTCAGGATGACACCTAGCTGGATTCGACGGTCCAGTTTGGTCCATACCAATTATGGCCATGCTATAGAAAACTGCTGCCAACTCCAACTTCACAGACCTCATCGGATAACCAACAATTCAAGTTCAACGACTCTGGCGCACACGGCTGAATTCGTGCGCCCCTGTTGTGTATTCGGGGAGGACCAATGAAGCAACCGAAATGGGTACTTTCAACCATGTTGGCAGCATCAATGTGCGTGCCGGCGGCAGGTTTTGCCGCATCCCAGGCGGCTCCGGGCAGTGGACCGGCTGTGCAGAGCCAGCACTACAGCCGGACCGCGAAGAAACGCCATCGCCCGGTACGGCGTTCCAAAAAGAAATCGGCAGCCATCATCGGGGGATCGGCCCTGGGCGGCGCCGCAATCGGGGGCCTCGCAGCCGGCAAGAAAGGCGCCGCAATTGGTGCCTTAGCGGGCGGCGGCGGCGGTTACGTGTACGACCGCAAGACGCAGAAAAAGCCAGTTGTCCCGAAATAGGAGGATCAAACAAAAAGGAGCGTGCCTCGCGGCACGCTCCTGACGTTTAAGCCTGAAATCCGGTTAGAAGATGAACTTCAGGGCAAATTGCAGTTGTCGTGAAGAGCCCGCATCTCCCGTCGGGTTGCGGGTCGAGCGAATGACCCCAAAGCTGGCGGAGCCCGGTGTTGCAGTTGTGGTCGGATTGGCAAAATCCGCGTGATTGAAAAGATCAAAAGCCTCCACACGGAATTCATTGCTGATCCGTTCGGTGATCTTGGTGGTCTTTGTCAATGAGAAGTCAACATCCTCAAAGCCAGGACCTACCACTGCATTGCGTGAAAGATCGCCGAAACTGTACACTGCTTTGCCATTGACCAGAGTCACAGGAACTGCGTACACCGCGCCTCCAGCACAATTTAACCCGGTAGCGGGGTCGCAAACCGGAGCTGAAAAGTACTGAATCAGCCCAGAGTTTGGCCCAGCGGTGATAATGGTTCGTCCCACTGAGGGCAGTGGGCCGACAAGATCCGGACGAATGGTTCCTACACCGGTGAACCCGGCGATGCTGGGAGCACCCTTCAAGGTTGAACTGCCGCTGACGATGTTCAACGGATTGCCACTCTGCAGTTGGACGATGGTTCCCACACGCCATCCCGATTTGAACCGATTTCCTGCGAACGGCAAGTCATAAATGCCGCTGAAGGTGAAGTGATTGCGGGCATCGAAATCTGACGGTCCGTAGTCCGCAAAGGGATTGGTGCTGTCCTGTACCCTAACGCCCTGGAAGTTTTGCGAGACTTCGTCAAGGGATTTCGACCAGGTGTAGTTTGCGTCGAATTCAAATCCCCTCGAGAAGTGTTTGGTCCCAGTCACCCACAGCGCGTTGTAGTTGGAAGTTCCGATGCTGGTTCGATCGGTGATGTTACCCAATGCCGTAACCGCCACACCTGCGGGCGTAACCGGAATGATCGGACTGCTCGGCGAGAGCGCCGGGAAAGGACGTACTCCCGGAATACCAGAAGCGCCGATCTGGTTCAGGTTCAGATCGGTTTCCAGGTGCGTGCCCTTGGAACCAAAATAACCGACCATCAGACCAGTAGATGGAGTGATCTGCTGTTGGATATTCAGATTGTAGGACTGCACGTAAGCATCGTTGAAATTAGGATCAACCGTTGCCGGCGAGAGGCCGCTGCCGGCGGCATCGGTCAGCAGCGTTCCAAAACTGGTAAACGGTTGTGCTTTGGACGAAGTGAAGCTGGCTGGGAATCCGAACGGCGGATTGCCGGAGAAGATCAGCGCACCGGGCAAGGGCTCGTCGTAAGCAATGCCGTAGCCGCTGCGCAGCACCGTCTTCCCATTATGGAAGACATCCCAGGAGACACCCACGCGTGGCTCAAACAGCTTGTTGTTCTGCTTGTATTCATTATCGATGCCATTCGTGCCAAGCTGCACCAGGGAAGAGCTTGCCGGAACAAAGAGGCTGGAACGATTGAAGGCCTCGGTTGGAGTGAAATTCGCCTCATATCGCAGGCCGAGTTCCAGCGTCATGTAAGACTTCACCTTCCAACTATCCACCGCGAAAAGTCCCATGCCAGGGGCACTGATGCGAGCCGGGTGATTTCCGCCGAGAGTGATGGCAAAGCCTGTGGGATTGCCTGCAAGGAAATTCGTCAACGTTGAAAAAGTAATACCGCCTTCGTCGCCGTTGATGCTGTTGCCTCGGAATAAGCGATACTCTCCGCCAAACTTGAAGGAGTGGTTGCCGCGAATGTAGCTGACTGTGTCTGAGCCAACCGTCACCAGATCGCCGCGCGCCTGCGGGAATCCGCGTTCTCCACCGAAGACTAACCCGATGTCGCTTACAACGATCTGCGGAATACCGACGGGGCCGCTTTGTCCATCGCTGATGCCAAAGGCGGTAGGATCGAGGCCGGCTAGTTGCGTGTCGCTGGTGAAGGTGATGTGAATTCGGTTGAAGCCGAAGCGAAAATCATTCACCAGATTCGGATTGAAGACGTGTGTCTCGTTCAGGGTGAAGATCTGACGATGGGATTGCCGCGCATCGCCGGCGCCCGGAACCGTACCGCCCGACAGATTGGGTTCCAACCGCTGATCGCGCTGAAACACGTAATAACCATGCAAGCGGTCGTTGTCACTGAAGTTGTGAGTAATGTCGCCCGTGCCCTGGTCAATGTTGACCGGCGCACCGGCAGAGCCGGTGAAGTTGGCCGTGTCGTTGACGGGCACCAGCTTCAGCAGTTGTTGGATAGTGGGGTTTGTAACCGCATTAGCTTGCGCGGTAGTAGGAACCGAGGAATTCAACGCCAACTGCTGCCGCTGACGCAATCCTTCGTAGCTGCCGAAAAAGAAGGTCTTATTTTTGATGATCGGCCCACCAACATCGCCGCCGAACTGGTTGCGCTGGAAGATGTTCATCGGCTGCGGCGCGCCCGTAACCGGGTTAACGGATTGGTTGAAGAAATTGCGCGCATCGAGATCGTTGTTGCGCAGGAACTCGTAGGCCTCGCCGTGGAATGCATTGGTGCCCGAGCGAGTGGCGATATTGACCTGAGCGCCCGAGTTGCGTCCGTACTCAGCGCTGGGGGTCTGGTTATTCAGCGTGAACTCTGAGACAGTGTCGATAGTCGGCTGGAAGGTCACTTGACCATTCGCCGGATCCACCAAGTTGATCCCATTCATCATGAAGTTGGTGGTGCCTTCGCGCTCGCCGGCAGTAACGATGCCGAAGGAACCCTGACCACGCAACGGAGCCGTGAGAAAGCCGTTCGATGGCGGAATCACGGTTCCCGGAGTGAGCAACGCCAGATCGACGAAGTGGCGGCCATTCAGCGGAATCTCCTGCACCGTCTTCTGCTCGATGGTTTGGCCGACGGTGATTGTGGCCGAGTCGATGACCGGCGCCACGCCTTCGACCGTGACCGTTTCATTAGCTTGCGCCACTTTCATTTGGAAGTTCTGCACGGTGGTGCGGCCAACTGCCAGCACCAAGCCGTGAGCGACTTCCTTCTGCATTCCGGAGGCGTCAACACTGACGTCGTAGTTGCCGATCTGCAGCGCTGGCACCTGGTAGTTGCCGGAGGAATCGCTTTTGGTCGTCTGACTCAGGCCGGTTGCGGTGTTTGTAACCGTGACCGTTGCTCCGGCGATCGCGGCGCCGGACGGATCCGTCACCGAGCCTTGCACCACGGCGTTTGATGATTGTCCAAACAGCATCGTGCCGTAGAACAGCGGCAGCACGAGGAAGAGTCTGCACAGGCTGGTAAAAAACCTGCTCCGATGTTGCATGTAAACCGCCTCCTGAATCGGACACCTTCTGTGGGCGTCCCGTTTTGAAAGTTGCAAATCTGTTGGCGCGCGGAACTACGTTGGTCGTCACTTCGATTGCAAGCTGCTGACCAAATCACGGCATCGTAAGCTGATGATAAGTATGTGATTTGCGGGTACGGGCAGGAATGATATACCAAAAAACGGAAGCTGCTACTAAAATGCGGAGAATTCGTCCCGCTCATCCCGAGGAAGTTCCTCAGCTTTTCCTCGGCAATTCCTCACTCCGCCACATAGCTGATTTCGAGCTTGCGGGCAATTCGAGTGGCGAAGAACAGCACCACAGCTGCGAGGACTATCGGGCCAAGCACAGCGGCAACCGTGCTTACTGGCTCACTCACCACTGTAAACAGAGCCAGAAAGCCGTCGGCGGGAATAGGCACAGGGCACAGCTGCTTGAGATAGTAAGTGACGCTGGCGCGCTGCACCAGCGACGGCAGCACGGGGCTGAAAGTTTCCCAACCCAGAACAATGACGGCGGGAATAATCGGGTTCCTGAGGAGAAGACTCAGCGCAAGGAAGACCGCTCCATATCCGATGCAGGCCAGGACGGTCACCCCGAGATACGCCCCAAGCTGTCCTAGTCCGGGGCCATGAAATACGAAGAATTGTCCGGCCGGCCCGTGCGGCCAATAGATCAGAAAGAATGTCAGGAAGAAGCCGGCGGCGAACAAGCTCGAAGCCGTCAGCAATCCTCCGAGGAATTTGCCCAGCAGCAGCACTTCCCTTCTAACCGGGGCGAGAAAGTAATAGTGCAGGCTGCGCTCGATAATCTCTCCGCGAAAAAGCCAGGTAAAGATACCCAGGCACCCGAAGAAGATCGCCAGGCGCAAGTAGAAGAATTGGAAGATGCCGGCCAGCACTGCGGTATCGGCTTCCATGGAATCGTGGGCATGCCCGGTGAGCATGAATGCCGCGTGCAATCCGGTCAGCGCGACGGGTGCAAACGCCAGCAGATAAATCCACACCCCGCGCCGGGAGAAAAAATTCTTGCGCAGGTCCATGCGGATGATCGTCCCGATCTGGCGTGTCCATAATTCCCACGGCTGCTCGCTCATGCTCTTGCGAAATTGGGTGATGCGAAATTGGCTCAGCGCCTTCATATCGTCTTGTTCTCCGAGCCGATCAGGTACTGATAAACGGAATTCACGTCGTCATCGGTGGGCGCGACTGTCTCCAAATTCAAGTTGTCATTCACGACGAGCTGATTCAGCAGCAGATAGAAGCGGTCGGCATCGCGGGTGCGCACCAGCACGCCCTTGCCATCGTCGCTGAGCTTGGCCTCGACCACATGGTCCTGGGCAAAGACGCGCGATGCCAGCAGGTTTGGATCGGAGCAGCGCACCAGGATCTGCATGGGGTGCTCCTTTACCTCGGTGCGGACGGAATGGATTTGGCCTTCGGCCACGACGTAGCCGCTGCTCATCAGCACTACCTGATCGGAAACTTTGTCGACTTCGTGCAGGATGTGGCTGGAGACGATCACATGCAGTCCCTGCTTGCCCAGGCCTTGAAAAAGTTCCAGCGATTCGGCGCGGGCCATTGGATCGAGCCCGTTTAGGGGTTCGTCGAGCACCAGCACGCTGGGATGATGGCTGATCGCCTGCGCCAACCGGATGCGCTGTCTCATACCCTTGCTGTAGCCGGCTACCTTGCGCTCCGCCGCTTCGGTCAGGCCGACGCGCTCCAACGCCTCCCAGGTAAGGCGGTGCGCCTCGCGATTGTCAATTCCATGCAGCTTGAGCATGTTGAAGACGAACGAATATCCGGTGACCCCTTTCGGGAATGAGTCGAACTGAGTGCAATAACCGACCCGGCGAAACAGCTCTTCCGGCTCGTCCGGAGAGAGGCCAAGAATCCCGATCCGTCCCTCTGTCGGACGGATCAATCCGGTCATCAGGTTCATCAGCGTAGTTTTCCCCGAACCATTCGGACCGACCAGACTGGTGACGCCCGGAGGCAACGAAAGGTTCACGCGATTGACGCCGAGCACGTCGCCGTAGAACTTCGAGACGTTCTCGAACGTGACGCGATCTCCCGAATTGGGGATAGGTGTCGTCATAAACAAACAGCCGAATTCACCACGGAGGCACGGAGCACACGGAGAAGAATCGTAAGAAATTGGAATTTGTCATCCCGAGTCCGCCCCGGCGGACGAGGGATGACAAATCCATCAAGGTTTTCCTCCGTGTGCTCCGTGCCTCCGTGGTGAAAAATCCTCGCCAGCAAGGAGTGCACGCTACCCACGTACCACCTCACGAGCTTTCAATCGGCGGTTCAGCAGCAGCAGGGACGCCGCGCAAAAGCCAATCACTACCATCCAGGCCGCCGGCAGCGAAAGTTCTGCAATCCTCAGCCTGTGCATGGTTTCAAACGGAACGCGGAACATACCCATCCAGATGACCTTCACCGCATATCCCAAATCGAAGATGTGGCCCCAGTTTGTATCCAACGTCAGATTGACCGCGGTTGCCAATCCCGGGCCGACAAAGAAGATTGCCAGCATCAGTGCGCTTGCCGCTACGCGCCACTTCAGCCACGCGGACGAGGCCAGCGCGATCAGCCCCACGACCGCAATCCACATAATCGAAGCGACAATAATGGAGCCCGCCATCCACAGGTTCGACCACAGCCACCCGTGGCCTTCAAGTCCTGCCTGCAGGAAAAACAGTATCAATGTGGGAAGCAGCATGATCGCCGTCAGCAACGTCGCGACCACCGTCAATTTTCCGATGACATATTCCGTCCGCGAAATGGGACGGCTCAGGATCAAGGGCAGCGCGCTGTTGGCCAGATCGGCAGCAATGAGTTGCGGCCCGCACCAGGTAATCAGCAGAAATCCGAGCCAGGATTGTGCGCCCAGAAAGAAAGCGAAGAAGTAGTTGTTGATCGCCAGCGGGTTTGGCCCCTGAAACTGCATTCCCAGCAGCAATTTCACGCTTGGGCTGTGGCTGATATAGATCGTCGCAAACGCCAGCAGGAACGGAACGAAGCACAGCACGAAAAACGCAGTGAACGGACGCGAATCGAAGAGTCCGAAAAATGCATACCGGCTGAGCACGAGAAACCGCCGGCGCTCCGGCGTAGTGCTGCCTTCGTAGGCGCGGTAGCTGCGCTTATAGACTGCCATTGCGCGCCCCCACTCCTTCCATCGCTTTGAGGAAGATGTCTTCCAACGAGTCCCGGCGATAGTTCATGCGGCGAATCTGGAGATCGCGAGTCGCGGCCAGGCGATACAGTTCGCGCACTTCGATCGATTCTGGAAGAACTACTTTCATTCGTCCTTTGCCGAACAACGCGCACTCGCACCCAAGCTGCTGAACTGCATCGGCAAAACCCTGCTCTTCTCCGTGCGTCTCCAGCTCAAGAAACTTGCGGTTGGTGCGCCGCTCTTCTTCGATGTTGCAGATTCCGGCAATGTGTCCGTTGCGCAGGATGATGACTTCATCGCAGCACTCGTCCACATCGCGCAAAAGATGCGACGAGATGATCACACGAATGTCGCTGGCATCCTTAATTTCCCGGATGACCTGGATCATGCGATTGCGCGCCGGCGGATCGAGACCATTGGTCGGCTCGTCAAGAAAAATCAGTCGTGGCCCATGGGCAATTGCCTGCGCCAGCTTCACCAACTGCTTCATGCCCAGGGAATAAGTCCCGACTTTGCGGTAGCGCACTTCGCCAAGGCCAACGTAGAACAACGCTTCGTGCGCACGCTCGAGCGCGTGGCGCGGCGGCAGTCCCGACAATTCCGCCATGTAGCGCACGAACCGGACTCCGCTCATGTTGGAGATGAACGCATCGCTCTCCGGCATGTATCCAATCAGAGCCCGCAGCTCGCGGCTGTGGGTACGAATATCCTTGCCGAAGATGCGCGCGCCGCCCTGCGCTGGAGGAAAGAACCCAAGCAGCGTGTTCAGCAGTGTAGATTTGCCCGAGCCGTTCGGACCCAGCAAGCCGATACAACGACCGTGCAAGGCGCCGGTCAACTGCTTCAGCACCGTGCGCTCGCCGAAACGAACGGAAAGACCATCGAGTTGTATGACCGCGTTCATGAAATCCAAAGCTGCATCGCCCATCAGGTGATCGGGTGATCTCATGATCGGGTGATTGGAACACCACACTCCAACCTAACCCGATCCGTGAAATCCGCGCTCATCCGTGAAATCCGTGGTAAATCTTTTGCTGTTGCCTTTGCTGTTATTACGGAACTACTGGCTTCGCAGTTCCCGAACGTAAATCGCCGAGCAGCGTGCCGATGGTGAACGCTTTCAGGTCAAAGCCCAGCGTCTTGCTGTTGCTGGCTACCTCGATTTGATTTTCTCCCCCATACGCGCACACCAGCATCGGCTCGGAGTTTGCGACGATGGTCTGTAGCGACTGCAGCTCCTTCGCCGAGATCTGATTGGCAATCGGCCCGAGCACCGGCGCCAGATCCTGATAAACCAATCCAGAGACGTTGGCGTGCTCATCGGTCGGCAACAGTGCGCGGAACTTATCGGAACGCGAGATGCTGTTGCCGCTCTCGCGGGTGCGAATCGCTTCCTGCACCAGCGCCTGACTCGGTCCGGCGATCAGGTATCCATCGGCAAAGGTGTAGTGCAACTCAACCAAGGCATTCGGATCGAGCGCATGAACAGTGTAGAAGGTTCTGCCATCCACCTGCTGTTTTTCCAGTGTAGCCTGCGGACGGCCATGCTGCTGCGCCTCACGATTTACGCTCTCCAGCAAACGTTCCAGGCTGTATTCCAACCGGTTGGGATCGTTGATTTCAACAATCAGCTTCCAGGACGGAGTGGGCAGCAGCGGACCATCGAGGGCCAGCGCCGCGTCTCCGCCCAGCGAGGCTGCCAGATCGTCGCGGATGTCGATATTCAGCTCCGCCTGCTCGCGCGCCAGATCGGCCGCCGCATTGGCGTTGTCGGCCGAGACAATCTGCATCAGATCGTCAAACATTGCCGCCGGGCTCTTGGAGACAAACGCTCCCAGCGCCGCCGCATTCGGGGTGATGAAGTCGAGCGCGCCAATTGGGGCCGGGGCCGCCAGCCACGAAGCAATTCCCTGCCGCGGTCCGTTGAAGCTGATTTCCGCGGTGTTCGAGGTTTTGCCGCCTGCGTCCTGCCGTTCGGCGATCAGATACCTGGCATCGCCAAAGCCGCTGCGAGCAAGGAACTCCCGGCCGTGCATATCGTTTGATTTCTGAGCATCATCCGCCTCGATTTGACCGAGGTTCACAGCCAGAAAGAGGCCTGCGCCTGCGGAATAAATCGAGGAGATGCGCTTGCCGAAGTCGCTGTTCACAAAACTCGAAGTTGCCGACGACTGCTGCCAACGTTGGTAGGCAGCGCGCAACACCGAGATCTCCGGAGAAGCAGCGACGAAGTCGGGCGCGACCAGGACATTGAATTCATGCTTGCCTGCCACCGCGCGGCCCAGCTCTTCCGGTGAGAGCACATGCAGGTTCTTGTACTCGCCGTCTTTATTGATCTCGTTGTTCAGGAATTCCTTGAGACCAGGACGCGCAATCTCAGCGACCACCAGCACGCCGCCGGAATTCGAGTACGGTCCGCCCAATCCGGCAACGACAATCTCGTTGCCGAGATACTGGCTGAGGCTGTGAATCGTCTCGATTGCCTCGTTGAAGTCCGCTCCATTCTGACTGCGACCCAAACCTTTCTTGTACCACTCCTGCAGCACCGGGCTCTGCACAAGCTGCTGCTGGAACAGCTGGTTCGCCTGCGCCAGCGCCTCGCCGTAATTGGGGACGCCGGCATAGAAGAGTGTCGAATCGGGAACTACCGGAAGCAATCGGCTCTGATAGCGCAGGTCCGGCAGCTTCACCTGTTCCAGATTTTTCTGGAACTTCGAGAACTCGGCGAGCAGCGCAAGATATTTCTCGCGGTCCTGGCTCCAGGAAATCTCATCCTTTACCGGCACACGCTCCATCGACTGCGTGCTGGTCACCTGATCGCCGGCATGCAGCACGCTGTCGCCCGCGGCCTGGGCCACGTGCACGGTGCCTTCAATCACCGAGACCCGCGAGCCCTTGATGCCGGAGTTCACCGAGAAAATCGTTCCCGTAACCGCCACTCGAGAATCCGGCGTATCGACATAGAGATGTCCTGAGGTTCTCTTCGCCGCCTGCACAATCACCATGCCGCGATCGAGATGCAGCGTGGTATTGCGACGGGTGACGTACACCGCCAGTTCGCTGCGGCCATTCATCTCCACCAGCGAGCCATCGCGCAAGCGCAGCACCGCGCGCGAGCCCCCGGCAGTCCGCACCAGTTCGCCTTCACCGAACTGATCGCCAATCTTCGCCGCGTGCTCGCCATTCGCGTCCACGCGAAACAGTTCGCCATTTACCGACTGGACTGACGCGCGTTCTCCTGCCGGAGTCAGCAACCATCCATTGCGGCCGATGGCGATGCCGAGAAACGCGGCAATCACTACCGCGGCGGCCAGAGCGTAATGTCCCAGTGCCCAATGCCGCGGACGCACCAGCGAATCCGCTCGCCAGGGCAGAAGGCTGCCGGAAGTCTTTTTCGCCTCGGCCTGCACTCTGCAAGCGGCGCACTCGCGCAGATGGTCCTCAACCAGTAGCGCTCGCGCCGGCGCCAGCCGACCCGCCTGGTAATCGGGCAGGAGGCGCAGAACGTCGGCGCAGCCCTCAATGCGATTCAGTGGGGCCGTTGCCGCGGCAGGACCGGCCTCCTGCGCAACGCGCTGCCACACGCGTTCGGTGGCCGCTTGCATTGCCTGTCCATCGGGGCTGCTGTTACGAATGGCCTCGACAGCTTTCTGCAACATCAATTCAGGATCGATATGAGTACGCTTCATTTCTTGCCTTCCATATAAGAACGAAAGTCTTGCTTGAGGAGGCTGCGAGTTCTATGCAGGGTGACGGCGACGGTGGCGCGCGTGGTCTTCAGTTGCTTGGCGATCTCGCGGTTGTCGCGTCCTTCGATATAGCGAAGCACGAACATCTCCGCTGACCGCGTTCCCAGCTTGGTCATTGCCTGGCGCAACCAGCGCTGCAACTCCAGCGAACTGTACTCGCCTTCGCCGCGCATCGCCAGCTCCAGAGGATGGGTGATTTCGGCGTCCTCCAGCGGCATATTCTGCGCGTCCCGCCGCGAGCGGATCAGATCCAGCGCGGTGTTGACGGCGGCGCGATGCAGATAGCTGCCCAGATTCTGAATGTCTCCGGGCACCTCCGCCATCTCCCGCCGCGCCAGTTTGAGAAAGACGCTCTGTAAAACGTCTTCCGCATCGCTGGCGCTGCCGGTGATGCGATAGGCGGCGCGAAACACGTGGTCCTTGTGCTCCCTGAACGCCTGCTCGAGCGAAACCCGCTCCACCTCTGCGCTCACCGCGATGTGCGGACCGCCGATTACGTCCTTACCGATTGCGGCTTGCAACGTAGCCTCCACAGTTCCCTGCTCCTCAAGTCCGTAACTTCCGTTGTAGGGAAGACGGGACGGGCGGGAAACAATTAACAACTCTCAATGGGATTTACGGATTATGAGGCAAATGGTTCAGCTTCAACTGCAGATTCCTCTCAGATTCAACGTGGATGCGGGCGCCGCGCCTTTGAAAATCATCACCACAGAGGACACAGAGGGCACAGAGGAAAACCCTTTATGAATTTCCTCTGTGTTCCTCAGTGTCCTCTGTGGTGAAAGCTTTGACAAAATCGCGGGCGCCCGCATCCAAGTCGCATCTTCCACTTTACGAGTTACAATAGTGCGCAGGAGAGGCTAGAAGCAGCGCTCCCCCGGCTCTGCGGCGTCTAACTGTATATGAGCATTCGGGTGATCACCATCGACCGGGAGGTCGGATGCGGCGGCGTAGAAATTGCCGCGCACCTGGCACGCAGACTCAACTGGAAGCTCATCGACAAGTGCCTGATCGTCGATATCGCCAAGCTGGCTAATGTCGATGTGGAAGCGGTAAAGAAGCTGGACGAACATCCCGACCCGCTGCTGCACCGCGTAAGCCGCTTGTTCTGGGGAGGCGGCGCCGAACGCGGCGTTGGCACTCCCGATTACTTCGATTGCAAAAAGATGACCGAGCTCACCCGCTCAGTCCTGCTGAGGGCCGCCGATGAAGGCGAGCGCGTGATCGTAGGTCGAGGCGCTCCGTACATTCTCGCCGGACGCGAAGACACCTTCCACATCTTCCTCTACGCGCCGCGCGATTACAAAATCGAGCGCGTGCGCAAATACTGCACGTCAATCAAACACGCCGAAGACGTAATCGATACCGCCGATAAAGAACGCGCAGAGTTCATCCGCCAATACTTCCACATCGACTGGCCCGACCGCCACGTCTATCACATGATGCTCAATACCGCGGTAGGCGAAGACAGCGTGGTCGACAGCATCCTGCAGGCAGCCAGCCTGAAAGTAGGAGAACCAGCCCTGGCCTAGTCCGCCCTTCCAGGGTTTGTCGTGAGCGGCTCCCCAATAGTTAATACAGTTTGAGAGCGAGTCTTCGGCAAAATCCTATGAAGGAGGATGGAGCCGAATGAAGCGTAAGCGATTCTCGGTCGAACAGATCGTGGCGATCGTGAAG
>JAICXB010000051.1 GCA_025980765.1 Terriglobales bacterium | reverse complement strand
GCGTTCCAGATCTTCCTGCGAAATGCCAATTTCGCCGATGGTGGCGTAACAGATACCGTTCGGCGCCTGGGCGACATGAGCGTCGCGCACGATCTCCGCAGCCGGACGAGTCTCCGCATGTGCGGCTTGAGTCATTAACGAAATTTTACAGTATGGGCGGTAGTCACACGATTGCGGTGTTAGTATCTTGCGTTTGCGTGTTCATGCCGATCCATTGATCGTGAGATTGTCATCCTGAAGGACGCGAAGCGTCCGAAGGATCTCCTGCAACGTCTTCGATGAAATTGCTGGGTGCCGGGCTCCTCAACCAGAATCTGCGGTCGAAGAGTTCCAATCTGCAACGACGACCGAATATTGGTAGAGGTCCTTCCTCCTCACGATCCCGCAAGGCGGGATCGCTCGTCGTCAGGATGACATTTCCGAGGTGAGGCAAAACTATTCGTGGCTAATACAGCCGAATTCGTGCTCGCTGAAGCTGAACAGCTTTTGTTTTGCTCTTAATTTTCTTTCGAGGTGAAGAATTGAAGATCGTCCTGCGCTGTCTTGCCCTGTCTTCGCTGTTATTTCCTTCCATTTTTGCCTGCGCGCAAGCGCAGGAACCGGTGGATCTCGATATGGTGACCAAGATTCGCTATGAAGGTTTTCGCGATTCCAAGATCACCGAGATTGCTACCGGATTGATTGAAGCCATCGGGCCGCGTCTTACCGGATCGCCCAACATGAAGCGCGCCAACGAGTGGACGCGCGACGAGCTGAGCAGCTTCGGGTTGAAGAACGCCCACCTTGAGAGCTGGGGCCCGTTTGGCCGGGGGTGGGCGAACGAATACAGCAATGTGCGCATGACCTCGCCTGATGTGCAGACCTTCATTGCCTATCCCAAGGCCTGGACGCCCGGAACCGAAGGCGTGGTGAAAGGCGAATGCATTCGCGCCAGCATTCGCACCGCCGAAGACATGGCGAAATACAAAGGCAAGCTCGCGGGCAAAATCGTGATTCTGGGCGAAATGCCCGAAGTGAAGCCGATCGTCGAGGCGCCGTACGAACGCTACAACGAGAAGTCTCTGGCAGATATCGCTGATTACGAAATCCCGAGCGAGAAGCCGCGGTTCACCATGGCCGCATTCATCAAGCGGCAGCAGTTTCAAAAAGATCTTAACCAGTTTTGGAAAGACGAAAAAGTGCTGGCCGTAATTGACCACAGCCGCGGCACTGCGGGCGGCGGAACCGTGTTCGTGCAGTCCGGCGGCTCCTATAAAAAGAATGAGCCGCAGGCCAGCGTGCCGCAACTGACGATGGCTGTCGAGCAGTGGGACCGCGTTGCGCGCTTGCTCGAGGATAAGAAGCCCGTCGAACTCGAGCTCAATGTAAAAAACAATTGGTACGATGCCGACGAGCAAAGCGATACCATCGCCGAAATTCCCGGCACTGACAAGAAAGATGAAGTGGTAATGCTCGGCGCTCACCTGGATTCCTGGCACACTGGCACCGGCGCGACTGACAACGGCGCCGGAAGTATCGTGATGATGGAGGCTGTCCGCATTCTCGAGGCGCTGGGAGTGAAGCCGCGGCGCACCATCCGCATCGGCCTGTGGAGCGGGGAAGAACAGGGCCTGCTGGGCTCGCAGTGGTACGTGATTCACCACTTCGGCGCGCGTCCTGCGATGAATACGGCGGGAATGGAAGGCATGCCCACACTGCTGCGCCGCCAGGCTGGAGCCGTCACCGTAAAACCGGAGCAGGCAAAAGTGTCGGTTTATTTCAACGTGGACAATGGCACCGGCAAACTGCGTGGCGTTTACATGCAGGAGAACGCGGCGGTTCAGCCTATCTTCGAGTCGTGGATGCGTCCCTTCAAAGATCTTGGTATGGACACGCTGACCATGCGAGACACCGGCGGCACCGACCATCTGTCGTTCGACGCCGTCGGCATTCCCGGCTTCCAGTTCATCCAGGATCCCATCGAGTATGAGACGCGCACGCACCACTCCAACATGGACGTCTATGACCGTCTGCAAATGGACGACCTGAAGCAGGCGGCGGTAATCGTAGCCGACTTCGTGTACAACGCCGCTATGCGCGATCAGATGTTCCCGCGCAAGCCCATCGAAAAGCCGCTACCCATGGAAAATGAAAAAGAGCAGGAAGAACAGCCGCCGGCTCGCCCACCGCGCTAGGAATATGTTGACCAAAAACTGATCAGGCTGAACGCGGACTTTGCACCCAGCGACTCGGCAAGCCCACGGTGGCAAAATTCCGTTTCTTGCGGTGTCATCCTGAGGCGCAGCCGAAGGACCTCCTGCGACATTGTCGGTTTGAAACGTCGGTTGCGCGGCTCTTCAACCACAAATCAGGTCTTCACGTACAGTGGCCAAGGAACCTTGCTTCGGTGCAACATCTCATACACTTCGCAGTAGGTCCTTCGGCTGCGCCTCAGGATTGATGCTGAGAAATTCCCTGCAAATTCCCTGCTCGATCCTCGCACCACCCCTAATCTGCCGTTAAGTATCGCAGCTACAATGGTTTAGCTCTGAACAGCAAAAATTCCCTGCAAATTCCCTGCTCTAGAATGCGTTCCGTAAAATTTGAGCGAAATTTTATAACAGAGGAGTTAAGTGTCAGGAATTCCCTGTTCTTTTCCCTGATATTTTCGCCGAGGAGGGAATTTTGAGCCGGTTTTTGCTGGAACCAAGGGTTAAGGCCCTTTGGAACCGATAAAGCACTACGCTGTTGAAACTTTTTCTTACGAGGTCGGTCTATACTGTGAGCAAGATGGCCACCTCAGCTACGCAACCGGCGCAAGTCCCCGGTTCGGACCGGAGTTCAGGAGGAGGGCAAAACCTGCCTCCGGTACTGCCGACATTATTCGGCGAGGGCTACGGCACCTACGCAGTCCAGTCTCGCAACTTTTATTTATCTTTTGTGCTGCACACCGTGGGCGCCGCTCTGTTGCTTTGGGCCACGCACACCGTGGTGGAGAACCGCGCGAAAATTGCCGAGGCGTTGGGGCCGGTAGTCGACATCGGCGCGTACATTCCGCTGCCTTCTTCAGCGAAGGTATCCGGCGGTGGTGGCGGCGGCGGCGATCGCGACAAGCTGCAGGCCAGCAAGGGCGTTGCTCCGAAATTCGATATGAAGCAGATCACTCCGCCCACGGTGGTGGTCCGCAATCCCGATCCGAAACTTGCAGTGGAGCAGAGCGTGATGGTTCCCCCGCAGGTGAAGCTCAACCAGCAGGGCAATGTTGGCGCGCTCACCAGCGTGCTGAACGTGCCCTCGAACGGCACCGGATACGGCTCGGGATACGGTGAATCCTGCTGCGGCGGCGCCGGCATTGGCAATGGGCGCGGGCTGGGACCCGGCGATACCGCGGGAATCGGCGGCGGTGTATTTCAGGTAGGCGGCGGCGTTTCTCCTCCGAAATTGAAATACAAGACCGAACCTGAATTCTCAGAAGAAGCCCGCAAGGCCAAACACCAGGGCACGGTGTTGCTCTCGGTTGTGGTTGGACCTGACGGCAGGGTCTCGCGCGAACACGTGGTCCGCTCTCTGGGATTGGGACTCGACGAAAAAGCTCTTGCAGCGGTCAAAGAATGGTTGTTCGAACCTGCCCTCAAAGATGGCCGCAAAGTCGCGGTCGAAGTCCAGATTGAAGTAGATTTCCGCTTGTACTGAAAGCAGCAATAAGCAATAAGCAGTAAGCGATAAGCAAAAACAAAGGCGGTAAGCAATAATTTGCTTCCGCCTTTTCCTTTGTACGTCGTTTCCTGCCTTTGCTTATCGCTTACTGCTTATCGCTTATCGCGGTTTTTTGCTTATCGCTTACTGCTTATCGCCTATTGCTTCTTCCTAATTCGCTATCTGATTCACGTTTCCCGTCAATGCTGCCGCTGCTTCCGCGAGGATGCGGTGATGGATGGTGAACAGCGCCAGTTCCAGGCGATCAGAAACGCCAATCTTGTCATAGACGTTACGCAGATAATTCTTGATGACCTGCTCGGTGGTGCCGAGCTGTGTGGCGATTTCCTTGTTCTTGAAGCCTTGCACGATCAGCGCCACGATCTTCAATTCTTTCGGCGTTAACCGATCGCGAACCCGAGCTCCGACGATGTCGTTTTCGGTGGCTTCGGCGGCTGCCCCGGTGTCCTGCACCCAGGTTTCGCCCTTGGCAACTTTGCGCACGCATTCCACCAGAGCGGCTCCGCTCACGTTGCGGAAGACCACTCCGGCGATTCCCAGTTGAATGTACTGCGCGCTGCTGTCGTTGCTCTCGATCACCAGCACCAGCCGGGTCTTCATGTTTTTCGCATGCTCAACCAGCTTGCGAATGTCGACCCGCAGCGCGGAGGAAAAGATGAGGATGTTGGCGTGGAAGCTGTCCAGGGCCGCGCTCATGCGCTCGGCATTCTCACATTGAGCGACGATGCGGAAGTCGTCTTCCACCGCCAGCACCTTAGCGGCGCCGGCGCGAAAAATAGCTTGGCTGTCTGCCAGAATGATTTTTAGCATTGTTCATGCGACGGAACGCCGCCGCCCTCATTGCAAGTCCGTTCCGTACAGCTACGCGCCGCGGACAAACTTGTAATTATCAATTACGCAGGCTACACCGCCATTGGGGTTCCTGCTCTCTTCCGGTCGTTCCCGGCGGATTACCCGACCCTGGCAGCGCACGCGCACGTCCTGGTGCCCGCCAATGATCTCCGCCGGCAAAGTGATTTCAAATTCGATGTGAGAGCCGATCTCCAATTCGGAGTTGGCGCTGATGTAAACTCCCGCCGCGCTCACGTTCTGGGTGGTAGCTGAAGTCTGGTCCGCCGACTCACCCTCACGAATCGTGATCGGCAGATTCAATGGGAATCTTCTGCCAGTTCTCGAATCCGACAAACTAGAGTCTCCTTCGGCCCCAAATGGGGCAATTCCTGAGAGGCGCCGGGGGAGGGCAATTCGGTTTATACCATGAACCACCATGAAACCATGAGGAATAAGGGATGTTCCTCTTGGTTCTGGGCCTTTTGGGTAACACGAAAGTCACAAAGGAAAAAATCGAAGGTCACATAGGACCTAATTTTGCTCTAGCTTTTTGTGTTCTCCGTGACCTTGAGAGTCCTTCGTGACCTTCGTGTTAACCCCAGGCGAAGTTTAGAATCGAGCTCATGTCTGACCGCAAGCCCACGCGCCTGACGGAGCAGGTGAAAGCCGCTGGTTGAGCGTCTAAGCTGAGTCCGGCGGTGCTGGACAAAGTGCTTGGGAAATTAGCCCGGCAACACGATGACAATCTGCTGGTCGGCTTTGATACCGCCGATGACGCCGCCGTATACCGTCTGTCGGACGATCTCGCGCTGGTCCAGACCGTGGACTTCTTTACCCCGATCGTTGACGATCCCTTTACCTTCGGCCAGATTGCCGCCGTGAATTCCCTGAGTGACGTCTACGCCATGGGTGGCTTGCCCATGACGGCGCTTACGATCGTGTGCTTTCCTGACGGCGAGGATGTTCAGGTGCTGGAAAGAATGCTGGCGGGCGGGCTTTCCAAAATGCAGGAAGCGGGCTGCACCGTGGCCGGCGGACACAGCGTGCGCGATCCCGAAATGAAATTGGGATATTCGGTGACTGGCCGCGTGCATCCTAAGAAAATTTGGACAAACTCCAGCGCGAGGGCCGGCGATGCCCTGGTGCTTACCAAACCAATCGGCACCGGCGTGATTTCGACGGCGATCAAGCGCGGGACCGCGCAACCAGAGTGGATCGATGCCGCAACTGCATCCATGACCAGATTGAATCAGCGGGCCGTAGAGGTCATTCATCAAGGCGATTTTTGCGTGCATGCGGCAACCGACGTCACTGGATTCGGCGTGATCGGACACACCCGGGAAATGGCCATCGGCAGCAAGGTTACAGTTCGACTTGAGGCGGAGCGCATCGAGGTTCTGCCCGGGGCGCTGGAGTGCGTCGCCACCGGATCGATTCCCGGCGGGCTGAAAGCCAATCGCGATTTTGCCGAAAGCTGCGTCGTGTATGCACAATCCATTCCAGAGGATTTGAAGACCTTGCTCTACGATCCGCAGACCGCGGGCGGGCTTTTGCTCTCAGTTCCCAGCGACATCAGCAACGGGCTGATCGCAGCGCTGGAAGTAGCTGGAGTCGCAGCTGCGCGCATTGGCGAAGTGTTGCCCAAAGGTGAGAAGCCGATCGAGGTGCGCTAAACCTTGATCGATTTGCGTCCCGAGCACCTCGCTTCGCGCTGGACGACCGCGCTTCGGAGTGACAATTCAAGATCGCCCATACATCGTTTGAAGCTTTAGACTATTGGCTATGACTACCGCCACCCGCGTCGATCCGCTCTCCTACCTCGGCGATCAGATTTCTCAGCTCAAAGAAAAGGGCACTCACTTCCGCTTGCGCGTTCTGCAATCGGAGCAGGAGCCTCTGTCCACCATTGATGGCAAGCAAGTCATCAACATTGCCTCGAATAACTATCTTGGACTGACCACCCATCCTAAGCTGCGTGAAGCCGCACTGGCCGCGACCCGCAAATATGGCGTGGGCTCCGGCGCGGTGCGCACCGTCGCCGGCACCATGAGCATTCACATGGAGCTGGAGGAAAAAATTGCGCGGTTCAAGAATGTGGAAGCGTGTGTGGTGTTTCAGTCAGGATTCACGGCGAACTCAGGCACCGTCTCCGCGCTGCTGGGCAAAGATGACTTCATTATCTCCGACGAACTCAACCACGCCTCGATCATCGATGGCGCGCGGCTCTCGCGGGCCAAGATCCTCGTCTTCCGGCACAAGGACATTGCCCATGCCGAGGAACAGCTCGCGTCAGTGAAAGACCAGCCCGGACGCAAGCTGCTGATCACCGACGGCGTTTTCTCCATGGACGGCGATATCGGCCCGCTACCCGCGCTCTGCGATCTTGCCGAAAAGTACGGCGCGATCATGATGATCGATGACGCCCACTCGTCAGGAGTTCTCGGCCGCAACGGGCGAGGCACCGTCGATCATTTCCAGGTACACGGGCGCGTGGACGTGCAGGTGGGCACGCTGTCCAAAGCAATTGGCGCGCTGGGCGGTTATGTCTGCGGCACGCGCGACCTGATCGACTTTCTCTATCACCGCGCCCGCCCATTTCTGTTCTCCACCTCGCATCCGCCGGCGGTAGCTGCTACCTGTATTGCTGCATTCGAAGTCCTGGAGCAGGAGCCGGAACGAATCGAAAAGCTATGGGAGAACACCCGCTATTTCAAAAAGGAACTGGGAAATATCGGATTCAATATCGGCGGCAAGAACACTCCGGCAAGTGAAACCCCGATTACTCCCATCATCGTAGGTGACGGCAAGCTGACGATGGAGTTCTCGCGCGAGTTATTCAAGGAAGGCGTGATGGCGACGGGAATAGCTTTTCCCACGGTTGCCGAAGGCAAAGCTCGCATCCGCACCATCATGAGCGCCACACACACTCGCCAGCAACTTGATCAGGCGCTCGACACTCTCAAGCGCGTCGGCAAGCGATTGGGAATTGCCTGATTGTGGTTCATTTTTTGTTAGGAGCTTCAGGCCGGAATATCAATTTGGTGTAGTCCGATCGAAAGAGTGTCTCCTGATTTGAACCTGTCATTCTGAGCGAGGGCGAACGCCCGAGCCGAAGAACCCCTGAGATGTGTCTGCTGGATTGCGGCTGGCCCAGCCCAAATTGGGAATTTTCGTTGGAAGCCTTGGTCAGCATTCAGTATTGAGCATCATTGGGGTCCTTCGACTCGGGCGTTCGCCCTCGCTCAGGATGACATTTTTAGGGCGTTTCCCTTTTTCCCTTTTACCGGCGACCCTGCCCTTGCTTGGATTACAGTAACCCTGAAAATGCAAATGGCACTGCTGAACTGCAAACAGCCAAATACCGACGCGAGCGTCTAACGCTGCTCTTCCGGTGTGTCTTCTTCCTGGTCTTTCGATGAGCGCTCGCGACGCGGAGTGAACAAGAAGCTTAGCGAAATTCCGCCCAGCAGCAGCCAGGAGACATTGGCGCGAGCTTCCGGGCTGCTGATTCGCAAAGAGTGTTCGGGGGAGTAGACGAAATACGCGAGCAGCAGGGCTGAAACCAGGCTGCCCAACACACCAGTCGCTACTCCGAAACGGGCAGCCATAGCCACGACGATCGCCAGGCAGACCAGCGGCAGCACCAGCTCAAGGCGGCTCTGGTTGAAGATCAAAGCCAGAAACAGAGCGACGGAAGCGCAGATCAGAGTTCCAATGGCCGTGTCGAGAGCCTTAAGAACTCTGGGGGATGGCACGCGGAAATGCATACATACTTAGATTGCCAGAAGCGAGAGTTGCGTTGGGAAAAATCGAAAGCTGGATTTCCACAACAGCGTTGTATATGCAGGAGATGCAGCACACGGCAGCTCAGTCTTCGAGCTTCTTCAATCGCCGGCTCTCGGCCAGCAGCGCCATGTTGTGGCTAAGGTTCTGTAAGGTCACAATCCCGACCAGGCGCTGCTGATCGACCACCGGAATCATCGTGAGTCCACGAACAGTAATCTTCCGGAACGCTGCTGCCAGCGATTCTCCCCGCTGGCAAACCTCGATGACCCGGTTCATCACCGACTGCACGTAGCCATTTCCTTCTGAGCGCACCGCATCGAGAATCTTCTGTCGGGTAATCGTGCCCACAAGATCTCCGCTGCGCACCACGGGAAAATCGTCCTGCAGTGTGTGGAGCGCCTTTTCCAGAGCGTCCTGCAGAGTGTCCGCCGGCGAGAGCACGGCGAAGTCGGTGAGCATGATCTCATCCATTCGCACGCTCGACACCACTGACTGGAAGATGAAGCTGCGGTCCTCAATATGTGCGGCGACAAAGACGCAAAAGCCGATCAGCATTGCCCACACATTGCTGGCAAAGAGGCCCATCAACGTTAGCAGCATAGCGAACCCCTGACCATAGGCCAGCGAGCGTTTAGTCGCTTCCTGCCACGGGTCCGCCACTTCTTTGGTGGGATGTTGCGCCAGCCACACTCGCAACAGGCGGCCGGTCGCAAGCGGATATGCCGGGATCAGGTTCAGCAATCCCAAGCCGGCGTTGATCCAGACTACGCTGCGCGCCAGGTGTCCGGAATGGATGTACGGGGAAGCGAAAATCTTGATCTCCGGAGCGACGCCCAGCAGGATGAGCGCAGCGATGCCCGCGATGACGAGATTCGCAATTGGGCCAGCCAGTGCCGCGCGAGCCTCCTGCGCGAAGGAAACGTGCTGCCCGGAGCGCTCCGATTCGCCTACAATCACGCCGCCAGTGGGCAGCAGCACCAGTCGCTGCAGCTTGTCACGTTTGGGACTGAACAAGCCCCGCGCTGCCTCATGGACCAACACCGCCGCGAAGACGACAAAAAACAGAGCTACACCGCGACTGGCGGCGATTCCCGCTTTGGCCGTGGTCTGCGTCACCATCAACGCAAACAGCAGGAAGAAAATCAAATGCAGGCGTACTTCCGTCCCAAAGTACTTGCCAATCGGAATGGACCAGGCGCGCATCATGGCTTAGATAGGAACTGTCGGCGACTCTCAATTGTAGTAGCTGCTGGCCCCCGGGATGCCCGGCTGTTAGTCAATAGCTGAACATGCGATTCTATTATTTGCAATTGGGCACTGTGGCCATCTTTACGCCGCGCTCAACGCCACAATATTTTGCCAGCAGCGAGAAGCGAGCAGCCAGCAGCTTATTTATGCGCGTGATTGCCGGACAATATCGCAGCCGCCAGCTCCTGGCGCCAAAAGGCGATGATACTCGTCCGACCTCCGATCGTCTGCGAGAGACGTTGTTCAATGTGGTTTCAGCCGGAGTTCCAGATTCAGTGTGGATCGATCTTTTCGCCGGATCGGGAGCGGTGGGAATTGAGGCGCTTAGCCGCGGCGCACGCTCGGTTTATTTCATAGAAAACAGTACGCGTGCCGCCACTCTTATCCGCAAGAATCTGGCAGCACTCGAAATCAGCGAAGGTTTTGAGGTGCAGGAGCGAGAGGCCGTGCAGGCGTTGCGCGCGCTCGATGCGGCTGCCGTGGTCTGCGACTTCTGTTTTCTCGATCCCCCGTACGCCGACTCAGCGGCTTACGAACAGTCGCTCGGATTCCTTTCACAATCGCGACTGGTGGCGACAAAAACAATCATTATTGCCGAGCACGACAAACATTCTGATCTCCTGGATCGATATGGATCGCTAGGAAGATACAGGCGATTGCGGCAGGGGGATGCGGTGTTGAGCTTTTATCGACTGAACTGAAGGGAGGTAATCAGTATTCAGTATTCAGTAATCAGTAATGGGTAATGAGTAGAGCATCTTTCAAGAATGACGATGCTTTGATCAAAGGTGCTGCGATTTCCAACCTGTCATCCTGAGCGAGGGCGAACGCCCGAGTCGAAGGACCCCAAGGATGTTAACGCTTGTACGCCGTGCAGAATTCTTGGCGCGTAATCAGCATAGCGAGTCTGATTTTTGCAAAACTTAGATATGCACCTCTGGTGGGACAGATTGTAGGGATCCTTCGACTCGGGCGTTCGCCCTCGCTCAGGATGACAGACTGTTAAATGACGATGAAACTATTTTAGAGAACACGCTCTCATCAGTTGTTCAGTCGTCAGCAAATAGCAAAACGGCAATTCGTGCCGAATACTGACAACTGATTACTGAAAACTCATGAGCGACAACTGCAGTCCCCTCACATCAGCAGCTCGCGCGTCTCCCGCGCAATGGGATGCTGCATGACATCGAGCTCGTTCTTCACCATATTCAGTCCGCATACGCAGTCTTCAAAGCGCTCTGAAAGTTTGCCGAATAGAGGAGCGGCTTCGGCGTACTCGAAGATGTCGAACTTGGAAACGATGTAGTAGCTTTCCTTGCCCGCCTTGATGAAGTCCACCAGGCTCTCGAGCCGTTGGCGACGCAAGCGATAGTGATTGATGCTTTCGGGAAACATGCCCGCGTAGAACAGCGTGTAATCGCCGATGTGCTTTCGCACTTCACGTTCACGATCGAAGGAAGGCGCAGGACCGAAGACCGGATCGGATTCGAGCAGCATTTCTCCCACATCGGCCAGCGAGCGACCTGCTGCATCACGGATTTTGTAGAGTTCTTCCGCCTGACAGAAATTCGTCAGCATCTGCGAAAGATAGGCGTGGATCTCGGAGTCACGAACTCCAATCGTTGTCGCAAAAGTGCGCGAAACCAGTGACTCGAAAAACTCCTGCAACAGCTTCGATCCAGAGTTCATGTGCTTCTCCTCCGTCCTCGCCGAGTTCCACAATCCGAAGCTCTGCGAGCTGCAATCCGCCGCCTCAGGCGACGATTCACTGGGGGAATATCTACTAGTTGGAACACTACTTATATCGACAGGTTTTCCAAGCGCAATAGCAAAGTGGGTCACCCATCAAGATTGTTAGCACTGTGAGCGCCTGAGTGCGAACACCAATGGGCAACCCACGCTGTGAACTTCCGTGCCGGCGACAAGCATGAAAATACGGAGAAAGCGTTTCTGGTTTCAAGTTTCGAGTTTCAGGTTGAGATAACCGGCTTTGCCGAAACCTGAAACCTGAAACCTGAAACCCGAAACCAGAAACCCGAAACTCGAAACTCGAAACTCGAAACTCGAAACTCGAAACTCGAAACTCGAAACCTTGTGCCCTTGGAGAGGTGTGTAGAATGCTTGCGCTCAGCGAAATTTCAAAAGATGAACCGGCACAACTACTCCAGCGGAACCCCTTGGGAGCCGATTGTCGGCTACTCGCGCGCCGTACGGGTTGGAAATCAAATCTGGATTTCCGGCACTACCTCTACCAACGCAGCCGGCGAGATTGTTGGACTCGGCGATGCTCCCGCACAGGCGCGACAAACCCTACGCAACATCGAGCGCGCGCTCGCGCAGGCTGGGGCGTCGCTGCGCGATGTGGTGCGCACGCGCATGTTCGTCGTGCGACATGAAGATGCCGACGCGGTGACCCGCGTCCACGGTGAATTCTTCAAAGAAATACGTCCGGCAACATCCTTGCTGGTAATCCAGGCGCTACTCGATCCGCGCATGCTGGTGGAGATCGAAGCTGAAGCCTTTCTTTCCGGAGGAGTTGAAACGAATCGATGAAAACATCACGAATTGCCCTGACGTTCTGCTTACTCGCTGGAATCGCGTGCGCGCAGCATGTTGATGCCACGCCGGCGTCTCAACCCACAGTCCCGCAAACAACCTTTGTGATTCATGCAGGAACGCTGATCGACGGCGTCAGCCCGCAGCCGAAACGCAATCAGACAATCCTGATTCGCGGCAATCGCATCGTCAGCGTTTCCGACGCAAGTACCGCCGCAGCCCCGGCGGGCGCACAGGTCATCGATCTGAGCTCGGCAACGGTCCTCCCCGGCCTGATCGACACGCACACGCATATCTTTCTGCAAGGCGAAGATCCCGCCGAAGGTGGTTACGACATTCAGTTGCTGAAGTATCCGGCGTCCTTTCGTGCAGCTCGCGCGACTGTCTCGGCGCGGCGTGCGCTGGAACAGGGATTCACCACCATCCGCGATCTCGAAACCGAAGGTGCCGGATATGGCGATATCGGCATCAAGGAAGCCGTGGACGGCGGCTACATTCCCGGCCCACGCATCTTCGCGGCTACTCGCGCCATTTCAACCACGGCCGGTTACCCACTCGAGGGATACGCGCCGGAGATCGTGGTGCCCAAGGGTGCGCAACTTATCGATGGACCGGTGGAAGCACGTAAAGCAGCCCGCGAGCAACTCGGCAACGGCGCTGACTGGATCAAGGTTTACATGACTCACCGCTCATGGGTTGATGATCAAGGGAATCTGGTCTCGCAGCCAACACTCACCGTCGAGGAGCTGAAGGCGATCGTCGACGAGACCCATGGCTGGCACAAGAAAGTCGCATGTCACGCGTATAACGGCCTCGGCCTGCAGCGCGCGCTCGATGGTGGGTGCGATTCCATCGAGCATGGCCTCGACATCACCGACGCGCAGATCGCGCAGATGCTCAAACAGGGCACCTGGTACGTGCCCACGCTCTCCGTTTACTACTACGATTGGGCCCCGGAAAACACCGAAGCCGGACGGCGCGATCGCAAACGCGCTGCAGTCCACGGACCTTCATTCCAGCGCGCGCTAAAAGCCGGCGTGAAGATCGCCTTCGGTACCGATATGGGAGGCATGCCATGGACCGATCCCATCGCGCAGGAGTTTGCCCGAGAGGTCGAGTTTGGCATGACGCCGATGCAGGCAATCCAATCCGCAACATCGCGGGCTGCGGAACTGCTGGATATGAAAGGCAAAATAGGCGTCGTTGCTCCCGGAGCTTACGCCGATGTGATCGCAGTTCCCGGAGATCCACTGGCCGATGTCAACGTGCTGAAGAATGTCAGCTTCGTCATGAAGGACGGGCAGGTGTACAAACCGGCGCCACGCTGACGACAATTCGGATGTGGTGATTTCGCGATTTCTGGTTTCAAATCTGTGCGATTTGTAGTTTCAAATCTGTGCACAACTTAGCTTTTCAAATCTGCGCCCAATTTAGCTTTCAAATCTGTGCACAATTTAAGACTGTCATCCTGAGCGCCGCAGCCGCGAAGAACCTCCTGCAGATGTGTCGTTCTCCGAAACAGCATCGCGGCTCTTCGAGCACGAATTGCTTGAAGAGCCCGACACAGCAGTTAAGTCCGAAAGCTATGGTAGGAGATTCTTCGCCCAAAAGATGGGCTTCAGAATGACATCTTAGTTTCGACCGCAAGGGCCGGAGGCCCGATACCAAACGTCAGCCCAGGCCGGAAGGCCTGGGGCTTCATCAATCCACAAAAATCCCTGTCAGCCCCCACCCGATTGACAGCCCTAGCACCGCCGCAACTCCCGCCAGCGGACCAAAGTATCGGCGCGCATTGCGCTTCACGTCAGTCTTCTCGCGCACGCGCTCCGTCACCACCGTGCGCAGCTCCTGCACACAGTTGTGCAGGCTGCGACGCTGCTCCGCAGCCCGCTTTTCCAGAATTTCCGGCGGCACATTCATCGATAAGCTGCTCATGCCTGTGACCTCGCTTCGTTTTGCATCCAGATTTGGTCTTCCTTCAATACCTTCATCGTGCGCGTGGGCGCCAGTCCCGCCTGCGCCATTTCTTTTTGCGCCAGGAAGAAGACGCCCGCGGCGATAAACAAGTAGAACGCTCCGACGATGAGTCCGCCAAAGCACCACGCATAGTTGCTGGGCTGAAAGATTCCCGCGAGGAACGACACCAGCGCAAATGTAAGCACCAGAAACGCCACCCACAGCACCACGCCCGCGACCACAAACATGGGAATCGCATATTTCCAGATGTTGACCTTGCTCTTCATCTCCTGCATCAGCATCTGCAGACGCGTGTTGAAGAACTCCTTAGCTTCGGTCTTCAGTTCATCCACCACCTGGCCGATCGGCCGGTTGTCGCCAGCGACCCGATTCTCCGTGGTGTAGCGCTCGTGAACGACCTTATGTTCAGTAATGACGTGCATTGCGTGACCTCACAATTCGAAGTAGTACCCCAGTAACAAACGCGGCGGCGGCAATGCCGCCCAGCGTCTCCAGCGGACGCTCGCGCACCATCAACCTCCCGCGCAACCGCGCCTCCTGCGACTTCAATCGCGCCTGCGCCCGCAGCTCGCGCGTGCGATCTTCGAGCTGCCGCTTCAACTCGCCCGCCGAGCGTTGCACGTTATCTCCCAATTCGGAAGCGCGCGATGAGATGGTCTCACCCAACTCGCCGGCTTTATCCCGCAGCTCACGTCCACGCTGCTCGGCGGTGACGCGCAATTCATCGACTTTCTGTCGAGCGCTGTCCGCCAGCGAAGATGCGGAAGCGGAGAGCGACTCGGCAGCATCTCCGCCCGCAACCGACGCGCGTTCCCGCACTACGTGCAATCCACGCCGCGCCGAATCCGGCATCTTTCGCGCCCGAGAGACAGCCCGCCCCAACCCTCCGCCAATTGACTCCGCCGTGCGGTTCAAGCGCGGATTGGCATGAAAGTCAGTGTCCAGCTGCCGCTCGGGATTCATCGTGCCCGCCAAAGCCGAGCCCTCCAACCCGGTAAGAGCGGGATCATGCAGCGGCACCCGATTCGCCCCACTGCGCTCGCCCGGCGAAACCGGCGTAGCCGTATCCGTAACCTCAAACTCCCGAATGTCATCGCGTTGCAAAGGATCTGCCATATCCACACGCTCCTAACGTCCGACCCAAGCCGGTACCTAATATCTTGGATGTAGAGGACTGACGTCGTGTTTGCAGCAAATCCAAAGGTTTCAGAAGGATTGAGCAGCAAGTCGGAACGGCCTGCGGTAGCGGGCCGTGCAGTTGCGGTTGATATCGGTGTTGCTGTTGCTTGCTGTTGCACTTGCTTTGTTTTTAGAGTGGTCATCCTGAGCCGACGGCGAAGCCGGAGGAGAAGGACCTTGCGTTTGCTTTTGCCGTTGCAGTGCCCTTGGGGCTGCAATTGCGTTTGCTTTTGTCGTTGTTTTTGCCGTCGCAGTTGCCCGTGTTGTTCCTCTTTGGAACGGCATCGTCCAGCGGGTCTGAAGGCTGGGAGAGGCAATACCAAAGCAGCAATGTTCCACGTGGAACAATTTCAGATTTCTTGTGGGACTTCTTGCGAATTTCATCTCGCGCTCCGGTCACGTATTTGCGCGCTTAAAATCCCGTCCCCGTCGCTTACAATCGCTCCAAAATCCCGCCTGTGGTGGAATTAACGGCTGCAAAATGACGCTTCGCGGTACTTACATCGCGCCTAAATGCACCTAAATTGCCTCATTTTCGTGGTCAGTTTGGCGGCTGGGTGTAGGATAAAACGTTTCTTTCTATGCTTTTGGTGCGCTCAGCTGTGCGAATTCTGGACCGTTTGGCGCCTTGGTTGGCGCGCGAAACGCAGCTTCCTGAGCATTTGCAGACGGGGCGGCTGGGGGAAGATGCCGCTTATTTCTATCTGCGCGAGCTGGGATTCACGGTTGTGGCGCGGGATTTTCGCTCTCCGCGGCGCCGTGGCGACGTGGATTTGATTGCATGGGAGGGCGAAACGCTTTGTTTTATCGAGGTCAAGACGCGCTCGCGGCGGGCTGTGAAGCCTGCCGAGGCGGCTGTCGACGCGGAAAAACGGGCCGCAGTGTCGGCTGTGGCGCAGGAATATTTGCGTTCGGTGGCCTTGGCGCGAGGAAAAGCGCCGCAATTTCGCTTTGATGTCGTCAGTATTTACCTTGAGAGTAACGGTGCCAGCGACATTACGCTCTTTAGAGACGCATTCCGCATAGCCTAAAATGGTCCAGAGAACCCGAAAAATGGCTTCCAGGACGCGAAAGGAACACATTGCCTGAGCTACGCAAGGACCCGGTGACCGAACGCTGGGTGATTATTGCCACCGATCGCGCGCGCCGGCCCACGGATTTTACCCGTCAAACCGTCACTTTGAAGGGCGGATTCTGCCCGTTTTGTCCGGGAAATGAAGCCAAAACTCCGCCTGAGATCCTGGCTTATCGCAATGGGAACGGCGGAGAACGCGATAAACCCGGCTGGACGGTGCGCGTAGTGCCGAATAAATATCCCGCTTTGGGAATCGAAGGCGGCTTAGACCGCCGCGCCGACGGCATGTTTGACAAGATGAACGGCATTGGCGCGCATGAAGTGATCATAGAATCGCCGGAACACGCGCAAACTCTGGCTTCCATGCCGGAAAAACGCATTGAGGATGTGCTCTGGGCGTTCCGCGATCGCATTGTGGACCTCAAACGCGACCGCCGTTTTAAGTACATTTTGATCTTTAAGAACCATGGAGAAGCGGCAGGAGCGACGCTGGAGCACTCGCATTGTCAGCTAATTGCGCTGCCCATTGTGCCCAGCCGCGTTGCCGAGGAGCTGCAGGGCGCGCGCCGGTACTACGAACTGAAGGAACGCTGCATCTTTTGCGACATTATTCACCAGGAAAGCGGCGATGAATCGCGCGTAGTGGCGGAGAATGCGGGGTTTCTGACGGTGTCTCCGTACGCTCCACGGTTCCCTTTTGAAACTTGTATCCTGCCGAAGAAGCACGAATCGGCGTTTGAGAACGCGAATTCCGGCGATTTTGCCGACCTGGCGAAGATGATCAAGCTCGTAATTGGCAAGATGGACGCGGTGTTGGAGCGTCCGGCCTACAACATGGTGCTGCATACGGAGCCGATGTCGGGCCCGGACAGCGCAGATTACTTCCACTGGCACGTGGAATTGATGCCCAAATTGACCAAAGTTGCCGGCTTCGAGTGGGGAACCGGCTTCTATATCAATCCAACTTCCCCGGAAGAAGCCGCCAGATATTTGCGAGAAGCCGTGGTGGAAGCGCCTGAGCTGGCGGTTCGGTAGCGTCAATCGAGCGGTTTCTGAGGATAATCGTCGCGCAGAATACGCTCAATGCTTTGCTTGTACCGCAAGACATCAGTCTGCGAAGTCTCCCAAACCGTATTCAAGTTCACTTCGAAATACTCATGAATGATCCAGTGGCGCATGGCACTGAGCGTTCGCCACTCCACTTCCGGATGTCGGCTTTTGAGCTTGCGTGAGATGGTATAAGCGGCTTCACCCAAAATTGAGAACTGATGAAGCAGTGCGCCGCTCAAAAGGGGATCTTTATCGAGGTCTTCTCGCGCCTTATTCGTGGTGAAAGACTCGATGTTTGCGATGCAAATCAGCATATCCTTGAGCCGCAAGGAATCATCTCGCATATAAAACCTGGGCTTGTTTGAGGATTTCTTCGCGAATACTGGTTCTGAGGTCCCCTTTTGGCACTAAATCGACTTTTCTCTCGAACAAATCCTCCAGTTCATGCTGCATGCGGATCAGGTGAAACAACCCTACGCGCGTTCCGGGTTGGAATTCGACGAGCAAATCCACATCGCTGCGGTTGCTAAATGATGCTCCGAGCGCAGATCCGAACAGCGAAAGTTCCTTTACGTAGAATCGTTCGCAGATTTCATCTACGTCTCGGAGCTTAACCTCGATGTCATGAGCCAGCTTCATCGAGCACTATTGTATCTGCTGGCGCTGAACCATTTGCCTTGCGGGCGAGCATCGATGGAGTTGGATAGAATCTGCAGATGCCCACCGCGCTGCGTTCTTACGCGAAAATCAATCTTGGACTGGCTATTGGCGCGCTTCGGGATGACGGATTTCATGAGCTGCGCACCGTCTATCAGACGATTGCGCTGCATGATGTCGTGAAAGTTGAGATCGGGCGTGGCACTGGCATTGAGATTCGCTGCAAAAATCCCGCGGTTCCGCTGGATGAAAGCAACACTTGTTATCGCGTGGCGGAGCGATTTATGCGCAGCATTGGCCAGCGCGGGCGAGTGATTGTCACGATTGAGAAGAATTTACCGCTTCAAGGAGGGCTTGGAGCTGCATCTTCCAACGCAGTGAGCACGCTGCTGGCGCTGGAATGTGAGGCGGAAAAGCCGTTGAATGCGGAAGAACGGTTGCGCATTTGTGCGGAAGTGGGCTCGGATTTGCCATTGTTTCTCGTCGGCGGGACGATATTTGGCCAGGCACACGGCGAAGAAGTTCTCCCATTGCAGGACTTGCCGGCGACGGATTGCGTGATTGTGACGCCGGAAATCGGCGTTTCCACGCCGCGTGCGTTCCGCGATTGGGACGATTTGATGGAAAAAGAGGCGGCAGAAAACCCGACTGCGCGCCCTTCCTCGCGGACTGCGGCTTTGACCAATGCTGCTTCGTCCGATAGAATTACATCTTTCAGCCGCAGTATTTATGCGTGGCTGAGCGGAAGTTACAGGGTTCCTGTCACCGGTGTTCCCGCAAATGGCGGGGACCGGGCCGAGGCACAGCATCTCGACCTTGTCCGTACCGGGATCGAAAACGACTTTGAACGGGTCGTCTTTCCTCAATATCCCGAGTTGCGCGACATTAAACGTGTGCTTTACGGCCAATCCGGCGACGGAGCGCGCTTTGCCTCGCTTTCCGGCTCCGGATCTACAGTGTTTGGGCTATTTGAAAGCAGAGAAAAGGCCGAATCGGCAGCAGAACGGGTGCGCGCGATGGGTCAAACCGCCCAGATAACCACCACGCTGACAAGAGAGCAATATTGGGAGACAATGGTAATTAGCCGTACACGCTGATTTCGCTCTTCCAATCGCAAATTTCAACGTAGTTGGGCGGTCGACTAATGGTAGGTCAAGTGCCTTTGGAGCACTTTGTCTAGGTTCGAATCCTAGCCGCCCAGCCAG
>JAICXB010000042.1 GCA_025980765.1 Terriglobales bacterium | reverse complement strand
TGAGAGCCGTCCTCACAGAGCGCTGGGGGAAAGGACGCCACACGAATTTGCTAGAGAGATCGCGGCTAGCCGCGATCTCTCTAGCAACAACAACAGCCGAAAACTAACTCTTCAACTGTGACAGAAAAAAGGGACCGATCAGGCGATCATCGACGCCGGCCTAAACCGTATCGAATATCTGGTGCAGGGCATGACGTCGGCCATTGCCAACCACGGCCAAACCCTCGCACCCCTCATGCGCAAAGCCGGCTTCCGCTACGTCTTTCTTGGCATTGAAAACATCGTGGAAGGCGATCTCAAGTTCCTGCGCGCCACCGCCAAGAACACTGCCCGCGAGCACGGCCACTCCATCGGCAACGCCACTTTGCAGGCAATCGAGTACCTGCACAGAAACCACATGAACGTTGTGGGCGGATTGATCGTGGGCAATCCCGAGGACACGCAGGATTCCATCGAAACCAATTTGCGGTTCGCCTGGAACCACGTGGACTGGCCCTACATTCAGCACCCCACGCCATATCCGCGCACTCCCATGACCAGGGACTTCAAGCAGCAAGGCCTTATCGAGATCGACAATCTTACGCAATATGACGGCACGACGGCGGTGGTGCGAACTCAATCCATGCCCGCCGCGGAAATCGAGTATCTACGCTGGCGCGCCGAGCGCTGGATGAAGGTGCGTCACCTGCCAAAGGTGATACGCCGCAGTCCGCGCTTCGTACTGCGCAATGGCCTGCGAATGCTGCGCTACACCTTCCGCGGCAGCACCATCAAAACATTCTTGCGCCTCGAAGATGAGCAAAAGGCATTCCAGCGCTACAAACTTCTACGCGCCGCCGAGAGAAACTACCTGTAGAAGGCAATCTCACTAGAAGACGCGGAGTCATAGAGGCAGGAAGTGATGAAGTTGTCATTTCGAGCAACCGACCTCGCTTTAGCGGATTATGAGGCCCATAAACATGGGGTGTTCGGGTGGGAGCCCCCTGCTTTAGCAGGGGGAAGCTGGACTTTAGTCCAGCGGGAGAAAGCCGCCCCAAAAAAGAATTGGGCTTTGGCCCTGCCTCCGCCGGCGCTAAAGTGCAAAAAGAGGAAGAATTAGAGAGGAGCCGCCGCGTCCACGGAGCGCTGAAGCGCTCCTCCCCCGCATAAATGCGGGGGCTCCCACCCGGGTTTCGGCAGAGTACAGCCACTGTGAAATTGCTTTAGATCACCCGATCACGAAATCACCCGATCTGCTTTGCACTCCTCGCACGGACACTCTCGTCGCAGGAAATCCCAGGAGTAAATCCCGGTAGTGTGGCCGTCGTTCCAGTGGAAGCTGATCGCATACCGGCCTACGGGCGTTATCTCCAAGGGTCGCGCCGGATCCTTGTACATGGGCAGAGCTCCGGGTTTGCTGGCAGGTGGCTGTCCGATCTTTCGCCCAGTCTGCTCGCGTTCTTCGTTGCACGTTGCGCAGGGACACGCGTCGCGCAGCCACGCGAATGAATAGTGACTGCGATGCGAATCTTTCCACTCAATGTCCATGCCTGCGCCGGTGCTCTTGTTCACCTTCACCGACTTGGGATCGGCCGCAGCAGCGGGCAGAGTCTTGCGTTCTTCGGCCTTGACTCGCGCCATCTCTTCGGCCGATACCGTCTTGTAGGGCTCATGGGACATGGAAGAAAGCTCCTGAGAAAGCTCCTAAGCTGCTAAGCTCCTTAGCTGCTCAGCTCAAAGGTGCATCAGCTCAGCGACCGGAAATCACCGCCGGAGATTTCAAGCTTAGCAGCTTAGAGGCTTAGCAGCTCAGAAGCTCCCCCGCAAATTGCGCATATCCAAGTCCTATCGATATAATCAATCTTTCGGACGCTCTCGTCCTTCACCACAGAGGACACAGAGTCGCACTGAGAAAAGCGAATTTGTTTCTTCTCCTCTGTGGCCCTCCGTGTCCTCAGTGGTTAAGAACTAAGAAATCCGGAGTTTGCAATGGCACGTGTATGTGAAATGTGCGGCAAAGGGCCGCAATTTGGAAACAACATCAGCCACGCCCACAATGTCACCAAGCGGCGCTGGAACGTCAACCTGCGTCCGGTGCGCGCCATCGTGAACGGCTCACACAAGCGCGTCCGCGTCTGCGCCTCCTGCCTGAAGAGCGGCAAAGTTCAAAAGGCATAGCTGCGATCCCTTTACCACAGAGGACACAGAGGCGCACAGAGAAAATCAAGGCGCCTTTGATTGCGCTTGTCCCAATCGGCGTTGGCTTTCCTTTTGTTTTATTCTCGTTCGCTTTTCCCTCTGTGACCTCCGTGTCCTCCGTGTTTAAGCTTTAGACTTAGCAGTGTTGGACCTCGCAAAACTTAATCCGCGACAGCTCGAAGCCGTCGAGACCGTCGATGGCCCTGTCCTGATCCTCGCCGGCGCCGGATCAGGCAAAACTCGGGTCATCACCCATCGCATTGCCTACTTGATCGAGCAGCACGGCGTTGCTCCCGATTCCATACTGGCCGTCACCTTCACCAATAAGGCTGCTGCTGAGATGGGCGAGCGCGTCTCCAAGCTCGCTGGACATCTTTCGGTGGTGCAGCCGCGGGTCTCGACTTTTCACTCCTTCTGCGTGCGCGCGCTGCGCCGGGATATCGAAGCGCTGCGCATCGGCGATCAGGGACTCACCAAAGATTTCGCCATCTACGACGAAGCCGACCAGCAGGCGCTGGTGAAGGCCGCCATTCGCCGCCTCGGCATCGACGACAAGCAGCTCACTCCGCGTTCCGTTTTGGGACGCATTTCCTGGGCGAAGAACCACATGCTCGATCCCCAGGAAGTCTATTTGCAGTCCGCCGATCCCAACACCGAGCGCATCGCGCACATTTACGAGATCTATCGCAAGGAGTTACACAAAGCCAATGCCATGGACTTCGACGACTTGCTGCTCGAAGCCGTGCGCCTGCTCAAGAGCTCTGCCGAAGTCCGCCGCAAGTACAACCAGCGCTACGAGTACATCCTCATTGACGAATACCAGGACACCAACCGCCCGCAATACGAACTGATGAAGTTGCTGGCCGGCGAGCACCACAATGTGTGCGTAGTCGGCGACGAAGACCAGTCCATCTACTCCTGGCGCGGCGCCGACATCCGCAACATCCTGGAGTTCGAGCGCGACTTTCCCGAAGTGAAAATCATTCGCCTGGAGCAGAACTACCGCTCCACTCAAAGCATTCTGGAGGGCGCGTCGGCGGTGGTCGCCAACAACAAGCAGCGCAAAGGCAAGACGCTGTGGACCGACCGCGAGGGCGGCACTCCCATCTACTACTACGAAGCTCCCGACGGGGAGAACGAATCCCTCTTTGCCGCCGACTACATCTCGCGCTATCTGCGCGAGCCCAGCGAGGACGACGCTCCGCGCAAAGCTGCAGTGCTTTATCGCACCAACTCGCAGTCGCGTCTGTTTGAAGAAGCGTTGCGCCGCTACGGCCTGAAGTACAACGTCGTCGGCGGATTCTCGTTTTATGAACGCGCCGAGATCAAGGACATGATCTCGTATCTCAAGCTCATTCAGAATCCCGACGATTCAATCGCCTTTCTGCGCGTGGTCAACACCCCCGCGCGCGGCATCGGCAGAACGACAATTGAAACTCTCGAGAGGCTGGCCCTCGAGACCGGCTGTAGCCTTTGGTCAGCTACTGAGAACGCGATCCAGCAGAAGCTGTTACCGGCGCGCGCCGTTAGCGCGCTGGCCGACTTCAAACAGATCATCGACGACAGCCGCGCCATGCTGGCCGGAAGCTTCGCAGAGCACCTGGCAGAACGGCCTGCGGTAGCGGGCCGTGCCTTTGCGTCTAATTTAGAGATTGCTGCAAATGTGGCGCCTTCGCCTGTGGCCCCCCCGGATGACGAAGATGAAGACACCAGCTTCGGCTTCGGCGAGAACGACCAGCACGAGCTGTTTGGCTCGGTCGATTTCATAATCGACGCCGATCGCCCCGAGATGCCGGCAGAGACGCCGCATGCCTCGTCTCTCGCGACCAATGAAAATGCAACCGACGGTCCAGCTTCGCAGCTTCGAGGCTCCGAGGCTTCGCAGCCCCCCGAAGGCTTCCGCGCTCCGGGCGCCGCGGCCACGCTGCCTGAAGTCATCAAGTTCCTGATCGACCGCACCGGATACGTGAAGGTGCTCGAAGAAGAGGCCACTCCCGAATCCTATTCCCGAATTGAGAACCTGCAGGAACTTGCGAATGCGGCCCGTGATTCCGCCGACCGCGGCGAGACACTCGGTGAATTCCTCGATCATGCCGCCCTGGTCAGCGACACCGACCAGTACGACGAGAGCTCGCGCGTCACGCTGATGACGCTGCATTCCGCCAAGGGCCTCGAATTCCCCCTGGTGGTGCTGGCCGGGATGGAGGAAGGCCTCTTCCCGCACTCGCGCACATTCCTCAATCCCGACGACATCGAGGAAGAGCGCCGCCTCTGCTACGTCGGCATGACCCGCGCCATGGACACGCTGGTCCTCAGCCGCGCCCGTTATCGCCGCCGCTACGGCAGCGATCTGCCCGAAGCCAGCGTGCCCTCGCGTTTTCTGGAGGAAGTTCCGCCGCAATTGATTGAAGAGATCGGCGGCACTTCACGGCGTTCGAGCGCCGGCCCTGCTTACGATCAAGCCGGCGACGCCACTCATTACAGCTACGAGGACGAAGACCAAAGCGTCTCCGCTCGCGCCCGCATGGGGCGATCGCTCTCCGGTGAGCGCGCCTACTCGAGCAAGCGCGGCACTTCGACTGCGGCGTATCAGTCCATCGATAACATCGCCGAGTTCTTCGCCTCGCGCGGCAAGAAGTTCTCGCGTCCCAAAATAGACATCGAAGCTCCCAGCGGGAAGCGCGGATTCCGCGCCGGCCAGCGCGTCCGCCATCCCAAATATGGCGAAGGCACGGTGTACAAACGCGAAGGCGAAGGCGAAGACGCCAAGATCACAGTCCATTTCCCCCGCCATGGCCTGAAGAAGCTGGTAGAAAAATTCGCGCAGCTGGAAAAGCTGTGAATCCCGTTATCTCACCCTGAAGGCTTCGTTACTTACTGAACGCGCCGCTGTTGAGCTTCACCTCGGGCATTTCTTTGATGCTTTCGATGGCGATGGTGCGGGTTCCGTTAAGCTCGCTCACTTTGCCCGTCGCGCGCACGTACTTGCCTACGAACGGCATCATCTTTTCTCTCTGGCTGGGGTCCGGCATCTCGTCTGATATCGGGAAATAGATCTTTCCGTCCGTTGTGAGGATGATCAGTGGAGAGCCGGCCTTCGCGCACGCCAGCGCGCACTCCATGCTGAAGTTCGTAGCCGTAGATTTGTGGTTCTGAATCGGGCAGGCAACATCGCGCACCAGACCTTCCACGACGGTGTCGCTCTTCGCCGCCGCACTGCTTTTGCTCTTCGCGAACGATTGCGCGCCGACTGTCGATATCGAGCTGATAAGAACAACGAGACTGAGACTCTTGAAAAATTTCACTGCTTCTCTCCTTGCGAGAATTTCAATGCACAGTGAGACGATAGCGGTTGCTGTGCGCGCATAGTTCATCTAAACTCAAACTATGAATGACGCACGGGACGAGGCGGCCCAGCTAGCCAAACTCAGCGCGCAGCTCAGCGATCGAGCGCGGGCCGCCATGGTGATCAGCCTGATGGACGGCAGCTCGCGTCCCACGGGAGAGCTGCAGATCTCGGCCAACGTCTCTGCCTCTTCGGCCAGCACGCATCTTTCGAAGCTGGTCGGCGCGCGCATTTTGACGATGGTCAAACGCGGACGCGTCAAGTATTACCGCATTGCGACAGCCGCGGTGGCGCAAGCAGTTGAAGCTCTGGCCCTGGTGGCCTCACCCGGCGCTGCGCTCCAGGCCACCGGCCGTTCTGCGCTGAACCCGTTTTCCTTCGCGCGCACCTGCTACGACCACCTGGCGGGCAAACTCGGAGTCGAACTCGTGATCGCGCTGCAGGGGCACGACATCATCCGTGCAAATGGGAAGGGTTATGAAATCACGCTCCATGGTTCCGCGTGGCTGGCCAGGTTAGACATCGATTCCGAGGAACTACGCTCCGGGAGACGTTTGCTGGCCACCCAGTGCCTCGATTTCACCGAGCGTCGCCATCATCTCAGTGGCGCGCTCGGAGCAGCGCTGCTCACCCGCATGGTGGAGTTGGAGTGGGTCGCAAAATGTCGAGTCCCGCGCGCCGTACGACTCACCGACAAAGGCAAAGCCGAGCTCAGCCGCAGATTGGGCCTGCAATTCACCAATGGGCACAATGTGAAATACAAGCCTGAATAGCTGCGCCATTGCGGTCCGCGTGAGATTTTCGTTTTTGCGCTGGTTAGTTGCCCGCCGCGGCAGCCCGCGCAGCACGACCGCCGGCCATCCGCAGCCCCAGCCAGCAGCTAATCGGCCAAGTTCCCAACCATGACAGCCAATACCAGTGCGGCCAACCGTTACTCCAGTTGGGAATGGTAGCGACCAGTCCCATCGCCTCTCCCAGAACAAAGAACCAGAGCACAGCCCGCGCGGAGTCGCCGGGAGCAAAGCGCGCGCAAACCCAGGCACAACAAATCGAGATCACGACAAAGAACCCCGTGCTCGCCATGAGAGCAGGATCAGAGGGAATACGACCTTTGACGAACTCCCCCGGAAACAGGCGAGAGAGCAGGGGACCTGTCCCCAGCACAAGAACTACCGACAGCAGGTAGCTGCCGACGACAACGGCGATGGACTTCAGCATCGAAACCCCTCCAGATGCGTGAGATTCATAGGATTAATCGCAGGCCTTGTACGGCATAAGCCTCATCAATCGATCCGGCGCATCCTGAATGGCAGGACAGGTTACCTCGCCATTTTGCCATCGAAGCGGCCGCTTCGGATCGTACAAGTGCAAGTAGACTGCGAAACGCAGTGGCCCAGTTCCTTCCACGCAGTCCATTTCGCGCTGGATCAGAAACTCGCCATCTGCGGAAAGCAATCCTTCATCGTAGCCGACCATCATTCGCCGCGGGTCGTCTGGATAATCGAGCTGCATCTGCCCGAATTCGCTCATGTCAAAGGGCTCAGTTAATCCTTCGACCACAGCTTCAATCAGCACCAGTTTGTCGAAGTGCTCTCGCGTAGCCTCATCGTCTGCTGTGACCTCCCACTGCTGCTGCCAGGTCTCAGCGCTGATCGTTGGACGATACACCCCGATGACTGTCAACTTCGGTTCTTTCATGGCTTGCAACGATAGCGCGTTTTGCTTCGCAAAAAACGCGACCAGATCCGGCGTACAGAGCAAATCCAAGCTACAGCACATTACAGAGTGCCGCTAGCGGCACACCTGAGAATAGCCCAGGATGAAATCCTGGGTTAGGCATAGGCCCATGGCCATACCGCGCTGCCGCAGGCGGGAGCGGAGACCGCAGGTCGGAGCGACAACAACAGAATGCATTTTTCTAGAGCGCTCCGCGATGCTGCGCGCGCGCCTTCGGCAGAGCGGTGTATTGGTTTTTACCCAGCACGTTGTGCTGGGCTATTTTCAGTCGTGCCGCGCGAGGCACGGCACTCGCGTTCTGCGGGACGTTGTCAGGTAACGACCTAGATCAGGGTGGAGAGCTTCAACTGAGAATAGCCCAGGATGAAATCCTGGTTAAGCACGAGGCCCCAGCCATACCGCGCTGCCGCAGGCGGGAGCGGAGACCGCAGGTCGGAGCGACAAGAAGAATGCATTTCTGGAACGGCTCAGCGAGCGCAGGCGCCACGGCAGACCCGGCGGCCTCCAGTTGTCGGCTTCCGCCAATGACCCGTGCAACCGCTATTGTTGGCTTAAGGCGTGTACAAAGACGGAGCGGCCGCCGCCATCTTTACACATCAGATCAGCCTTCGGAATCGGAGGCAGCGCTCCGTCAATACCGTTCGGCTGAGATGTGCATGCATAGTCGTGCTCGGGCTGCATATCGCAACTGCCACGGCAGCGTCCATATATTCGTACCTTGCCGCGCCCCAGCGCGAGATACACCTCGTCATGGTCATAGGGTTGATCTTCGCTGACATACACGCCAGCTTTGTTCGCGTGTTTGTCCAGGCGCTCGATTACGCGATAAGCAGCAGTTTCTGGTCGAAAGCTGCGGCTGCAACCCGCAACGGTCAACGACAGCGTCGCAATCAACACTATGCGCTTCACGGCTCTATCTTCGCATGCAGCATGTGAAGCAGGCGGAATCGTTTTCATTCCGCGGCATGACCTCATGCTCAAATTCAACAGCCGACGGAAGGCGGCCCGGAACGGGCGAAAGAAGAGATGCCCAATACGTGATAATCTCGAGCCCCGCTTGGGTGGCGATACCGATTTTGCGATCAAGAGATGGACGGTCCTCACGTACAGCGGCCGAGGGCCCTTGCCGAGCGCATCATCCCAGACGCTTTTGCAGCAGGTCCCTTCGGCAAGCTCAGGGCTGCGCCTCAGGATGACACCGGAAGATAATGATGCCAACTCGATGAATAATGCAGGTGAAGACGTGCCCTAACACTTGTCTCGCCGGCGGTCGTAATCTTTGTTCATTGGTTTCACAACCTCGCTCTTGGCTGAGGTCAGCGGCTCAGGACGACCGAGCTAGGCTGACTGCGTATACGATTATCTTGTGTCCTCATTTCCCGAACTCGGAGCTGTTATGAAATTCCCTACGCTTACTCGCTTTCTTAGCTGTTCTGCAACTCTTTCGCTTGCGGTTTCACTTCTATCTTGCGTGGCTCATGCGGCGCCCAAGGCGCCGATTCCCGCGCCTGCCGTGGATGCTTCGCTTAGCGCGTCTTCGGGTAAGCAGACTGCGGTGTTTGCCGGGGGATGTTTTTGGGGGACGCAGTCGGTGTTCGAGCGGGTGAAGGGCGTGACTGCGACTACTGCGGGATATGCCGGCGGCTCGGCGGCTACTGCTACCTATGATCAGGTGACTACCGAAACCACCGGACACGCCGAGTCGGTGCAGGTGGTCTACGATCCGGCGAAGATTACTTACGGCACGCTGCTCCGGATCTTCTTTTCCGTGGCGCACGATCCGACGGAGCTTAACCGCCAGGGACCCGATGTGGGAACCTCGTATCGTTCTGCTATCTTCTATACCAGTGACGAGCAGCGGCGCATTGCCACTGCGTACATCGCGCAGCTCGACGCTGCTCACGTTTTCCGGAAACCGATTGTGACGGAAGTGACGCCGCTCAAGGGCTTTTACCGCGCGGAAGACTATCATCAGGACTACGCGCTCCATCATCCTGATCAGCCCTACATCCAGATCTGCGATCGCCCCAAGACCGCGGCGCTGAAACAGCAGTTCCCGGATTTGTTCGTGGAGTACAAAGGGCACTAGGGGCAATCTTCACCACGGAGACACGGAGAACACGGAGGAAGTAGGGAACTTTGATCGCTTGAGTTTTGAATTTTGATTGAAAGCCAGTTCTTGCGGGCGTGCAATCGAGCAATCAAAATTCAACAATCAACATTTTCCGAGGTTTCCTCTGTGATCCTCCGTGATCTCTGTGGTTAAGCTTTCCGACGAGAGATCCCACAATCTCAGCTTTCATCGCTTGCCGTCGAGATTGGCCCACTCGCCAGACTGGATGAAGCTTGCCCAATAGAACGGATGGTGGCGCTGCTTGCGTTTCAGCATGGCCAGTTGGGCCTGGCGCAGGGCCTCGCCTCTGCCCAGTCCGTTTTTCAGGCCCAGGTAGTATTCCGCCATCAGCTCGCGCGTCACATTATCGCTGACCGGCCACAGGCTCATCACCAGGGTCTCTGTGCCGGCCAGGAAAAATGCGCGACGCAAGCCGTAGACACCTTCGCCGTCTCTCACCTCGCCGACTCCGGTATCGCAGGCAGAGAGCGTGACCAGCTTCGTGCCCCAGAGATTCAAATCGGAAGCTTCGAGTGCGGTGAGAATGCCATCGTCGCCCGCACCCTTGACCAGATTGGCGCCCGCCAATGCCAATCCGGAACGCAGCAGCGGGTTTTCGATTTTGACTGACGCGCGGATGCCACGGGTGGCGCCCGCTCTGGAGTAAGGGGAGTCTTGCGGCGCGTCCTGCAGAAAGAATCCATGGGTGGCGATATGCAGGAAACGAGGCGCTTCGAGGTCCTCGAGAGCTGCCTTGCTGGCTTGCTTGCCGGTAAGGAGTTTCGCTTTGGGAAACAGCGATTGAATCTCGCGCGCCTCTCGCGCCGTGCCGGTAAGTGGCGCGAAGTAGATGTCCGACAGGTTCTCTCCCCTGGTGATGCCTCGCCGGGCTACCGCGGCACTGACCAGCTTCGCTTTTGCCGGTTCCTCCGGCGCAAGACTCCGGCCGCCAGGCGCGCCGAAAAACGGGTCGGCCACCACAACAGGGACACTCTTGTTCGCCCTCGGCACCTGCATGCGCAGCAAGTCGCGCCCGCTAGTCAAGTATGTGATCGAGTAGCGCTCCACCGTGAAACGAGAGTGGCGATCGATCAGCGTTTCGAATGGGATCAGGCTGAGCTGCCCATCGGGGGAGATGAGCAGGTGAGTGGCGTCACCGAAGAACCCTCGAACCGGTTCAAGAATCTTTTCGTCCATTGCGCGGGAAAGATGGACAACGTCGTTCCGCTTTGGGTCGCGCAGCGCGCCACGATAAGCCGCAATCATGGCGTCGATGGTCTTTGCGTCGCCGAGGTCCTTCCACTCGGTGTGACCGTCGGGACGAAGGGCATAGACGGCATAGCGCGACTGCCCGCGCCGTTGCTTCCCGGTAATTCCCGTAGGGACAAATCTGTGGTAGCTCGCGAATTCCAGTAAGGCAGAGTCTTGTGGCAACGCGAGGCGCACAGCTTCCAGCGTCACCGGTTGTGACGCGGCGCGGAACTCAGCGCTGTGCGCGCTGATCTCAGCTTCGAGGTGTTCCCGTTCTTGCTTCAGGGAAGCGACCCGCCTCTGATGTTCGTCGAGCGTTGTATGCTGCGGGCCCGCGAGAACGAGCCGCGACAGTTGAGAGGTGACGTGATCGAAGTTCTCGCGCAAATTGACGTCGTCTGCACCCGAACGCAGTCGCAGTACCTTGAGATTATCGGCAAGCACATCCAGCACGCGTCCCTTGCGCTGCAGCAGGGTAGTCAAGGCCAGATCGCGCGCTGCGGGCTGGTCAGGAGGGAAATGCGCATTCAAGGTGATGGCTTCATCCAGTTGCGAAGACAACAGCTTCAGATAATCCAGCTTCTGGCGTTCCGACCCGGCGAGCAGGTTCAAATCGGCATTCCGCTCGCTAATGGCGATCACTCGCGATAACAATGTTTCGGCCGCCGCGAAATTTCCCTTCGCCATCTGCAATATCGACATATTTGTGAGCGTGCCCACTACATCGGGATGCTCCGGGCCGAGGGTCTTCTCCTGTATTGCCAACGCGCGTTGGTACAAAGGCTCAGCGCGAGCGTAGTCGCCCTGATCGCGATAAAGGGAACCGAGATTCTCGAGCGATGACGCAACATCGGAATGGTTCGGTCCCAGCTTCTTTTCCCGAATCGCCAGCGAGCGCTTGTAAAAAATTTCCGCTTTCGTGAACTCGCGGCGGTCGTGATAGATGCCGCCCAGGTTGTTCAGGGTGTCGGCAAAAAGCGGATCATCAGATCCCCGGGTCTCCTCGATGTTCTTAAGGGCGTGCTCGTAAAGCGGCTCGGCAGTCTCAGGCTTGCCTTCCAGGCGGTAGACGTCGCCAAGATTTACCAGGATAAGTCCGAGGCGGGGATTTTCCGGTCCAGGTAGCTTCTCTAAAATGGAAAGAGCGCGGCGGCCAAAGTTCTCGGCATTGAGATAGTCGCCCCTTTCGGAGCACACTCCGGAAAGATTGGACAGTATGACGGCGAGTCCAGGGTAATTCGGGCCAAAGTTTTTTTCCGTGATTGCCACGGCTCGCCGGTATAGCAATTCCGCGTTGCTATAGTCGGCCTTGTCGTCATGCGTGTTCGCGAGATTTACTACTGTGTTGCCCACCGCCGGAGAGTCCGCGCCGAAGATCTCTGTGCCCGCTTGCAACGCCCGCTCCAGGGTCGCCTGCGCCTTGTCGAGCTCATCGGTTTGCGAGTAGAGAGCGCCGAGATTGTTGAGAAGGGAGAACACCCTCACCGTTCCAGGGGTGGTTTTCTCCAGGATCTTGAGTGCGCGCAGGAAGAGTGGCTCCGCCTTGGAAAAATCGGTCTTGCCCAAGTAGATGGTGCCAAGCAGAAAAACCAGCCGGCCTACCGAAGCGTCGTCCGGACCAAGCACTCCTTCCTCCATTTGCAGCGCCTTCTGCGCCGGTCCGATGGCTTCGTCGAATTTTCTGGCGTCGGTAAGAACGCCTGCCTGATAGGCCAGCTCGCGCGCGTGTTGCAGCACAAGATCGTTCTCTGATGCGACGCGGGGTAACCCGATTTCAATTGTGCCGGAGCCTGGCGCCCCTGGAGACTGTCTGCTACTTATATCGATCCCGTAGCGACCCGTGCTTTCCGCAACAATTTCAAAACTCTGGTGACCCTCTTTTGGATAGATGAAGTTCCGGTCAATCGGAGTACCTGCAGGATCGAGGAGCTTGACGCTTGCGGTCATATCGCGGCAATCAAGGGTGAGGCTGGCGTACTGCCCGCGGGCGAGATCGAAGCTGTAACTGTACTTCTGACCGCCTGTGATTTTGATATTCAGGGGCTTGCCGGGCTCAAGGAGGACGATTTCGGGCTGGCTTTGTGACGCAGGTTGAAGAGCAGAAGAAGATGCGTAGGCCTGAGGAGCTTCGGCACAAACCATCGGGGCAAGGCAGAGCGCGGTTGTAATGGCTATCGTCGAGAAAATAGGCCTTGCAACCGAGGTGAAGAATAAGAAGTATCGCGGCATTTCCACGCCTGCATCGAGGCTGTGAGATGCGATGGTTCGCGGCGCTACTTTAGCACAGACTCACTGAGAGATTCTCGATGCCGCGATCTCACAAAGTCTCTCGAATTCACGGCGGACATGGAGTCACGGAGAAAGACAGTTCAGCGCATCCCTGGCAAATATAATAGTTGGCGAAGACAAAATGAGCTGAGTTGCGCAATCGAGAGCTGCAGCGACTGTGGGCGGCAAACTCTGAGGGAGAAGTGGCATCTCTACAGAGGCGGACGGCGAAATTCTGGAAATTAGGCCCCGTAAAACTCTAGCGTGGAGGATATGCATGAAAGGCTTTCTCATTGGACTTGGAATCGGAGTGGGACTGGGCGTGCTGTTTGCGCCGATGAGTGGTGAAGAGACCCGCAACAACCTCGTGGATCGCGCCAGCGATCTGTCAGACAGCGCGCGCGACCTGGTCGACCAGGGCAAAGATCGCGTCCGTTCTGGTATCAGCGCCATTCGCGGACAGGCGGAGAGCGCGATGGGCAGCTCCCGGAGCCAGCAGGCAACCGGAACCGAAGGGAACGTCTAATTTACTATCAGGGAACGTGCGAAAAGATTCGCACCCCAAAATTTCCAAGGGCGGCCAAACGGCCGCCTTTTGTCTGCTGTGACGTAAGAGCCGGCCGCCGCCGCTGCTGCCGCTAATCCGCGGCGCCGTTCCTTGACACCCCTGCTTAGTCGTCCGTATTCTTGAGTTTTGCCCTGCTAGTCGTAGCTTGTGCTGTGGTTCGTGCGACCCAACGGCGCGGCCCGCTACCGCAGGCCGTTCTGCGGCGATGTTCATCAGTCTCCAAGAACTTGAAGTACGAAAAGTCGAATTCTCTCAGCGACTTGCGCCGGGGATCCTGGAATTAGGGACGGAGCTGCGGCAGTCTGGCGCCCTCCAGGCAAAAGGCCGGGCGGAGCTGCTGGAAGAGCATCGCGGCGGCAAGAACGTGGTCGAGGACATCCGCGTGGTAGGCGATTTTTCGACAGAGATCGAGATCCGCTGCGCGCGCTGTCTCGATCCGGTGCTTACGCCGGTGGGAGGGAGCTTCGATCTCCTCTATCGCCCTCTGGGGGCCGACGCCGGCCGGGACGAGCGATCGATTTCCGAGGCTGAAACCGAAATCGGATACTACTCGGGCGATGGGATTGAGCTGCAGGATGTGCTTCGCGAGCAGATACTGCTCGCTCTGCCGGCAAGGGCAATCTGTCGTGAAGAATGCCGGGGCATTTGTCCTGGTTGCGGTCGAAATTTGAACCTCGAGGCTTGTGCCTGCGGGGAAGCGCCACGCGACCCGCGATGGGCGGCGCTGGCCGATTTAAAAGACAAGCTGAAATAATTTTTTGCGACGCGTTATTAGCGTCGAAGTTAAGGAATCAATCATGCCAAATCCTAAACGGCGGCACTCCAAAGCACGCACTGGACGTCGCCGGGCCCACGATTTTCTCACTCCAAACTCGCTGTCGGAATGTCCGAACTGCCACGAGAAGAAGATGCCGCATCGCGTGTGTCCGAAGTGTGGCCATTACAAAGGTCGCGAAATCCTGGAGACGGAAAAGGCTGGATAAGCTACACTCCCCCTTCCGGATGCCAACCGTGATCGCAGTGGATGCGATGGGTTCTGACCGGGCCCCACGGCCCGAGGTGGAAGGGGCAATCCTTGCCTGCCGCCATCACAACGTCCGCGTGCTGCTGGTGGGACGCGAAGAAGAAGTGCGCGCCGAATTGGAACGGGAGTTCGAACGCCATCCCCGGGCGCGCCATCTCCCCATCGACGTCGTGCATGCGACGGAAGTGATCGGCATGGGCGAGAAGGCGTCAACAGCGGTCCGCAGCAAGCGCGATTCGTCAATGCGCGTGGGACTTCGGCTGGTGCGCGAAGGGCGCGCTGCCGGTTTTGTTACCGCGGGCAACACCGGCGCGGCGATGGCCTGTGCCAAAATGGTACTGGGCACTCTGCCCGGCGCCGACCGTCCGGCGCTGGCCGCGGTTTTCCCCACCGCATCCGGCACCGCCGCCATTCTGCTCGATGTCGGCGCGAATGTGGATTGCAAGCCGCACCATCTGGAGCAGTTCGCGGTGATGGGCGAAATCTATTCGCGCAGCATCTTCGGCATTCCGAAGCCCCGGGTCGGGCTGCTCTCGATCGGCGAAGAAGAAGGCAAGGGCAATGATCTTACCCGCGAAGCCTATGGCTTGCTGCGCCGCCTGCCCTTACATTTTGTCGGCAACGTCGAAGGTCGCGATCTCTACAACGGCAAGCTCGACGTCATAGTTTGTGACGGATTTGTCGGCAACGTAGCTTTAAAAGTGTCAGAAGGACTGGTCTCGACCGTGCGCTACCTGCTGAAGGAGTCGCTGAAATCCACGATCAGTTCCCAAGTGGGTTTCCTGCTCTCCCGCCGTGCATTTGACGATTTCAAGAAGCGGCTCGATTACGCCGAATACGGAGGCGCTCCCCTGCTCGGCATTAAAGGCGTGTGCATCGTGGGCCACGGATCATCGAATGCGACTGCGCTGAAAAATGCGGTCCGCGTAGCTGCGCAATTTGCCGACACCCGCATCAACGACAGAATCGAAAAGGGATTGTCTTCCCATCGTCCGCATCCACCCGCGCCTGCCCCCGACGCTCTCAGCGCAGGCCCAGCGACGGTTTAGGCGGCCCCAACTCTTCTCAACGAACGGCAAACCGGCACTTCCCTCTTTGTCTCAGGTCTAGGGGTCACCTCATTCCCTGCTAAATCCCTGCTAACTTTCTGGAACCCGCGCCAGGTGTAGCTAAGCCCATCAATGACAATGGTTTAGACTCAGTTTCCGAAAATTCCCTGCTAATTCCCTGCTCACCAGGGAAAATCGCGGATTTTGGGCAAAATCCAGCGTTCTAGAGCTCGCGCTCGAGAAATTCCCTGTAGAATTCCCTGCTATTTCGGGGAACAGGGAATTTCGGCGTCTGGCTATGAAGATCGATTGGGTACGCAGCTACTGCATGTCCCTGCCTCATGCGACGGAATCGCTGCAATGGGGAGACGATCTAGTCTTCAAAGTGGGAGGCAAGATGTTCGCGGTTTTGGTGCTGGAGCCGGCGCCTGTTTGGCTCTCGCTGAAGACCATGCCGGAGGACTTCGCGGAACTGACGCAGCGTCCCGGCGTTATTCCCGCGCCCTATTCCGCCCGCTATCACTGGGTTGCTCTGAAAACGCAAGATGCCGTTTCCGCTTCGGAACTCAAACCCCTCTTGCGGCGGTCCTATGATCTGGTATTCGAGAAGCTGCCCAGGAAAACTCAATCAGCGCTGCGCGCGTAATCAGCTTGCGGGACCAGAAGCAGCTCCCTCATATCGGGTAGGAGGATTCTGCGTCCCGCAGGTGAAGTCGCTGGTTGCTATGCGCGGTGGCGGTCGTGATCCCGGTGTTCAGACAATTTTTTCGCCTGGCCGGGAGGAAGATGTTTTTCGTGTCGCTCATGTTCCCGCCGGAAATGCTCGTCACGACGGTGCTCGTCGGCCCGTAAACGGTGCTCCCTCTGATCATGATGCGCTTCCTGGCGATGCTCGCGGCGCAGTTCCTCGCGTCGGGCATGGTGATCGCGGCGTGCATCGCGATCATGGTCATGATCGTCCCAAGCCACTCTGCGTAGATGATTGGACTGATCCTGTTGGTGGTTGGAAGAAGCGGCCAGCGGCGAAGCGCTGAACCCAAGCGCAAGAGCGAGGGCTATGAAACTCGAACGATTCATTCGGATCTCTCCTTTGGCGCAACTCCTGCATTCCTGAGTCCGCAGGCTGCTTGCCGCAAAATCAGAGACTTACACTTTGTCTGCGGATGAGGTCAGTACTTTTTATATTGTCTGCTGTCATTCGTCCACGGTACTTAAGAACAGCGACCGTAGCGCAGGGTGTATAGATCGTTCAGAAAGCGTCGCCGCCACCGCCGCCAAATCCGCCGCCGGAGAATCCGCCGCCGCTGAAACCGCCACTGCCGGTGAATCCGGATCCGCTCGCGGCAGCGCGGGGCGTGGAGAGAAATGCCGAGGTAGTGTCGCTGGTCATCGCGCTCAGGTCGTGCATGAACATCCAGCTGTTGAAGCCGGGCCCGTAGCCGTATCCCTCATACCAGGTGGGCGGATTTTGTACGATTCCTTCGAAGGCTTTGGCCCAGCGGTGTTCCACCCCGAGCGCCATGGCATACGCAAGGTACTTTTCAAAGGTATCCGGCGGCATGCGTTTCAGGCGATCGGCATCCACGCGGTTCATGAATTCCTGAAATCCCAAAATGGCAACACGGGTGCGCACACCCTTCAGGCTTTTGGCGGTCATCACGCGCGCAAAGAGAAAGACAATCAGCACAGTCAGAGCAATTGCCCCGGCGGCAGCCACGCCCGAATCGAAAAAGTTGATATGAAGGAAGTAGTCGGCGAGCACGAAAGGAATCGCGATGATCACCGCACCCAGAATCCAGTAGGAGTGGGCCGATTCGGGGTCGAGCGTGTACATACCCTGTTCTTTCAAAGACGACATGACCCCGCTCTTGATGTTCGGAATCGCCACGTAGAACCGATTGCGCAGCTCCGCTAAGTGGGTCTCAGTTGCGCCTGCTGAGAACAGATTCTGCATGAGTTCCTGTTCGAAGGGCTTGAGCTCGCCCCACTGCTCCGGTCCCTTGAGCTGCACAAAGATGTAGTCCTTCTTCTTAAAGAGCAACATCTGCGCGACCTGGACTTCGCGAATCTTCAGATAACCGCGCACCGCGAGATCGACCAGAATGGAAGTGATGTCGCGCGGGTCGGTGCTGTCGTCCACCAGCGTGCCGACTTCCACCGGCGTCATTCCTTTCGGCGGCTCGTACATAGGCGCGACGGAGAGGCCCGATTTGGGATCGCGTCCTTTTTCCCACCACAGCGTGAACATCACCACAAAACCCGCCAGCGGCAGAAACACGATCGGGTTGCTGCCGAGGAACCACAGCCAGCGGGTAAATTCGCTGGGAGAAGCCAGCACTCCTTTGGGCAGGAAAACGTCAACCGTCAGTCCGCCTCTCGCCGACAATGGATTGGCTGTTTCTGAAACGACGTTTGCGCCCTGGATGTCGGTAATCCCTTTTTCATTCGAGCCGTAGGTTCCGACGAAGGTTTGCGCGCGCAGCTTGCCGGCGGCATCTTCGGGAAAGCGCACATACGCGGAAGCTGCGTCGATCGCCACTGGCCAGCCGTTTCCGGTCACATTCCAGTAGAACTCGTCGTGATCGTCGAAAAACTTCACCGCATTGCGAACTGAGTACACGATGTCCACTTTCTTCGTGGTATCGGTCGCTCCGGGAATCAGGATTTTGAGAATGCGGTAATGATTCTCATCTTTGGTGGAGTAGCCGAGCGCCTGACCGTTCTCATCGCTCACGCTGCGGATTTTGAGAAAGATGGAATAGTTGGTTCCATCGGGCCCGGGATAATCCACCGGAATATAACGATAAATTCCGTGATACTCGCCAATGAAAACCAGCGAAATGCGTTCTTTGATGTCGGCCGATCCATTCTTGTGAACGTCGATATCGTCAGACATATCGGCAACATGCCAACTGCGCTGCGCAAAAGCGGCTGGAGAAGCCAGCGCGATGCATAAGAGCATCAGGATGATGTGTCTGCGCATTCTCCGGATCAATCGCGGATTATGAAAGGCAATCACCTCCGCTCAGAACTTCACTACCGGCGTGGCGCGATCTTCTGCGGTTTCGGTTTGGAAGAATTGGCGCGGCTGAAAGCTGAACATGCCAGCGATAATGTTGCTGGGGAAGGTTGCGATCTTGGTATTCAGATCGCGCACCACAGCGTTGTAGTAGCGGCGGGAATTCTGGATCGCGTTCTCCGTGTCCGTGAGGTTGTTCTGTAACGACGTGAACTGCTCAGAGGCCCGCAATTGCGGATAATTTTCGGCTACAGCCAGCAATCCACGAAGAGCTTGCGTGAGTTGTCCTTCTGCCTGGGCCTTCTCGTCAACCGAAGTCGCCGACATTGCCGCTGAACGATAGCGGGCAATGTTCTCGAATGTACCTTTCTCGTGGCTGGCATAACCTTTTACGGTTTCCACCAGATTCGGTATCAGGTCATGCCGGCGCTTGAGCTGAACATCGATGTCACTCCATGCCGAATCCGCGCGCACCCGCAGTTGCGCCAGACCGTTGTACAACACGATCAGCAGCAGAATAATTACCGCAATGATGACGCCGACGATGATCGACATTCCCCCTCCGGGCGACTGAATTTGGCACTATTTGAGATACGACAGCAATTGGGCGGAAGTTACCACACGGCGGGAATCATCGGCAAATCGGCGTCATGACGGATTCCTCAATGCGTTCGCGAAGAGCGAGTCACGTGGGTAGGCGGCGGAGTGCCAAGTCGCGTTCGCGTTGGCGAGAATCGCCGATCTAGAAAGAGACGGGGCATGCCCCGTCTCTCCCTGGGCTTGCGAGATGAGCGTTATGCCGCGCGCCTGTTGTTAGATCGGCCCGAGGCGCTGCGCCTCGATGGCGACTTGCCTGCCGAGGCCGCCTGTTTGCGGCCCGTGCTGCGGGAAGGGCGTGAGGCTGCTTTTGCCGAGCTGCGGCCCTTTTTATGGCTGGTTGCGCTCGAACGCTTCTTGCTCGACGAACGCCCTGCACCTTGAGCGCTTCGCGATGTTGTGCTCTTCTTTGAGGAGCGTCCCTCGCTACGATTCTGGTTGCGGGAGCGCGTGGCAGTTTTCGAGCGGGAGCTACGGTCTGAACTTGTGCGTGTGCCTTTCTCTCCCCGACTCGATGAGCGGGCTCGCTTCCCTCGCGAAGATGCTCGATGTGAGCGGTCCTCATTCTCTGCCGCGGTTTCGCGGCTGACGATCTTGTTGAAGTTGCTCTGCTGTCCTCCGGCGGTAGTTTCCTGATACAGCAGCGCCAATCCACGCTCATCGAATTTGTCAAACCACTCATCCCATTCGATCTCCTCCAGCGAACCTTCGCCCGAATATCCGGGGAAATCGATGCGCAGAATTCCAGGATCGTCTTCTTTGCCGGTGCTCTTCACGTGCGCGGGACGCCCGCCACGCTCTTCCGCCCAACGGCGAATCTCCTCATGGTCTGTTGTCACATTGCTGGCTGATGGCATGAACTCTTCTCCTCTGTCGATGTGAGATCGACATGCTGATTGAGATGCGCGCTGCAACCCCGCGCGTATGCTTGCAGCTCAAGCCGCAGTGGTTTTTCCGCCCATTACCGAAATGACCTCGCCGGTGATATAGCTGGAGCAAGCTTCTGAAGCGAAGAACACGTACGCAGGCGCGATCTCTTCCGGCTGCGCCGGCCGGCCGAAAGGAGTTTTCTCCCCGTGCTTCGCAACTTCTTCGGCAGGTTTATCGACAACGTTCAGGGGAGTCCAGACCGGGCCCGGAGCAACACAGTTGACGCGAATTCCTTTCTCCACCAGGTTCTGCGCCAGTGATTTCGAGAAGGCGTGGATCGCCCCCTTGGTTGCGGAGTAGTCGAGCAATTGTTTGTTGCCTTCCAATCCGGTTTCCGACCCGGTATTCACAATCGCGCTCCCCGGCTTCATCTGCGGCACCGCTGCCTTGGCCAAATAAAAGTAGCCGAAGATGTTTGTGCGGAAGGTTTTTTCCCACTGCTGCTCTGAGATCTTCGCGATGCTCTCCTGGTGCTGCTGAAAAGCCGCGTTATTTACCAGCACGTCGAGTTTCCCGAATTTGCGCACCGTCTGCGCGACGGCGCGACGGCAGAAAGCGGCATCGCTGACGTCGCCAGGAATCAGAAGACACTCACGACCTTCTTCTTCAACTGCCTGCTTCGTCTCTTCCGCGTCCTGTTGTTCTTCCGGCAAGTACACGATGGCGACATCCGCGCCTTCACGCGCATATAGCACCGCGACGGCACGTCCAATGCCGGAATCGCCTCCGGTAATGAGGGCGATTTTATCCTTGAGCTTCTCGGAACCTTTGTAGAGCGGAGCCTTGTACCTTGGGCGCGGCTCGATTTCGGCTTCGATGCCGGGGCGCGGCTGGTGCTGGGGTGGCAGCGGGTTCTTGGGCTCCTTCTGCTGGCCGGATTCGCGCCGGGGAAATTGCATGACGCGTGCTCGTTTCTGTTCGCCGGTTTTTTGCTTTGGACCTGAACTGCGAGATGATTTCGAGGCCATGAATGCTCCCACAGAACGGCCTGCGGTAGCAGGCCGCACCCTTATGAAAGTTGTAATCTGCGGCCCGCTAGCGCCGGCCGTTGCTGATCATTAGCCGCTACCACCTATGAACTTCTATGCCTGCTTCTGGTTGTAGCGTTTGGCCGCCATTTCACCCAAGGCGGTCAGCGGAGATTTTGTAATTACACTGTGACTCTCTCTTCCTTTCCGTTTCTCATCCGATTCGCCGGCGCTGGGCAAGGTTCGATTTACCAGCCCGAGCACCTCCGTCACCAGCCCGGGAGCGATGCCATGTGCCCGCGCCAGCAACTCCGCCTGCCAAGAGATGATCAACTCCGCACGTCCGCTGGTGGTCGCATTCACGATCTGCCGGGCAGCGCGGTGCACGCTGATCGACGTGATCGGATTGGTGCCGCTCAGGCTGAACCACGCGAACTCCTGCTTGTGCTTGCCTTTAAACTCTGCGTTCAGGTGCGAGCCCGTGCGCATCAGTCCGGGGGCAACGGTCACGACTTTTACACCGGTCCTGCCTAACTCCGCACGTAAGCCCTCGGAGAAGGCGACCGCAGCAAACTTTGAGCAGCTATAAGGGAGCAAATGCGGCACGCTGACTTTGCCGCCAATCGACGTGATGTTCACGACGCGAGCTTCGCCGCGACGCCGCATCTGGGGAAGAGCAGCAAGGGTTGCGTACACCTGGCTCCAGAAGTTGACCTTCATCGCCTCTTCAAAATCGCTGATGTTCTGGTTTTCGATGGGGCCGACGGAGATCACGCCGGCGTTGTTGACCAGGACGTCGATCGCGCCAAAGTGGTTCTCGATCATGCGTACGGTACTCTCAACCTGCTCGCGATCGGAGACGTCGCAGACGAACGTCATCACCGATCCGCCGCCCTCGCGTTCAATCACCTGCTTAGCTCGTTCGAGCTCTTCGGCATCGCGCGCGCAGATCGCGATCTGGGCTCCGCGACGGGCGAATTCCTCTGCCATCGCCAGTCCCAAGCCGCGCGAGCCTCCGGTAATGAAGACGACTTTGTCCCGCAGTGCAAAGCCCCTCCGCCGTCGATAAAGCGCAGAGATGCCGAGTGCAGCACAGGTTGCGCCTAACGCTAGCCCGCCGGCAGTGATGGCTGCCGCCCCTTTGATCAGCTTCTTGGAACGTGGAGAAAGAGTGAAGTTGCGAAAATCGTCGAGCAAATCCATAACGTACCTCGCACGCTTTCAGTTCCATCAGCGGTAGCAGATGGGTATTGATGTGCCTTAAGCCACCCGCTACCTCGGATGGTACTGCATAGAAGACCTCAACTCGCGAGCGCCACCTGCTTTGACGGAACTTCTTCCACGCGTATCCGCAACTTGCGCCCGAGCTCGAGAAAATCGTGCAACCATTCATTCGGCACAGTGCCGCCGGCGGCGAACTCTGGATATTTTGTCCGGGACATCTCGAAGTAAAGATTCTCAACCTTCCACAGATTGACGGTGAAAGGCAAATCGCGGAGCAGATCAATCAAGGACAGAACCTTGCGCAGCAATCCCAGGTTCTTGGGACGGCGATGCAACTGTTGCATCAGCAGATCGAGTTTCCGTTCCATCGCGTATGCCAGTCCGGCGGAATCGAGCTGTACGCCCTCTTCTTTTGCCTGTTCCATCAGCGAGCGCACCTCTCGCAGATCCACAAAATCGGCTTGAAACTGCCGGCGGAGGGAGGCGTTCAGCACGAATTCCGCCGCCACGCTGAGAGCTTTGGGGCGCGGGACATTCATATCTGAAAGAAAGCGCATCAGCGGTGCATGCCGTTCGTAGAGACTCCGCAGGCTGGCTTCGGATTCTTCCAGAGTCGATTCCAGAATGCGATCGACAATGCGCCGCTGCTCGTCACGAAACAGCGATTTCAAGGTATAGACGGTACCGCCAAAATGCCGATCGAGTCCGCGAATCACTCCGGGTATGTCTCCACGGGAGAATGCCCGGGTCAATTCCTCGACCGTCCCGGCGTAGCTTTCGTCTCCCTGGAAGCGGCGGACGCCGGCGCTGAGCGTGTGATCTCCCATGTGCAGCACAGAAAACGTAAGCTGCTCGCATTCTTGCGTGATCCGCGAACAAATGTTGGCCTTGCCCACAACCAGTTGTGTGTGCCCGGCAGCCTGCGTTCGGTAATCGCTGGGGTCGATGCTGTAGCAGTACTTGGAGGCCCCGGTTTCAAAGAGGGAACTGATCGCATAATGAGCGCCGACCTGCTCCAGTCCCACCACCGCCGGCTTCACCCACTTGCGGTAGATGTCAGCACCATTTCCGTGCTCGGCCAGATTGCTTTGCGCATGCTGCAAGCGATCGAGAAATCCTGATTCGATCTGGTCACCTTCCTGCGGAAAGAGTTTCTGCGCAAGCTGAATTACCCGGCCGGCGTACTGGATGACCTGCACGGTTTCGATTCCGGAAATCTCGTCGAAGAACCAGCCACAGCTGGTGTACATGAGCATGGCGTGGCGCTGCAGTTCCAGCAGTTCGAGCGCAGTGACCCGCTCCCCGTGCGACAGCTCGCGGGAGGAATTCGCGGCGAAAAAGCGATCGAGGTTTTCCGCCGAGCGCTCGACGATCACGCCGATATATTCATTTCGCGCCCGCCAGACATTGTCGAAGAATGCAGCGGCGGCCTGCTCGTAAAAGGGAGCCACCGTGTCCCGCAGCCAATCGAGCGCGGAGCGCAAGGGCGCGCGCCAGTTCTGGTTCCATCCGGCATTGCCTCCGCTATTGCACCCGCAGTTTTCACGCCAGCGACCCACGCCGTGCGAGCAACTCCAGGCGCTGTTCTCTATGATCTGTGCCTCATGCTGCGGCGGATGTTTTTCGAGATACTCGCCATAATTCGTCAGGCGTGCGATGCCCTGCTCTTCAATGAACTGCAATGCATAGGCCAACGCCATGTCGCCGTGGCGATGATGATGTCCGTAACTCTCGCCGTCGGTAGCGATGTGCATTAGTTGCGGCCAATCCCGGGCATCCACGAATCCATCAGCAAGCCGGCGCGCGAACTGCTCACCGCTGGTCAGCAGGTTCTCGAATGCGACCGCCTGAGAGATCGGTGCATCGTAGAAAAACACCGTAATTGCCCGCCCCTGCTTCAGACGAACCAGGTAAGGACGACTGGGATCGATTTTGGCTCCAGCAGCATCGCGGTAGGCACGCGCTCCGATGCGGCGGTATCTCCACGCCTGGTAGGGAGAGAGAATCGTGAACTTGATGCCCAGCTGAGCCATCATGTCCAGCGATTGAAAATCGACCGCAGTCTCGGCCAGCCACATGCCTTCGGGAGCGCGTCCGAAGCGGTGCTCGAAATCGCGGATTCCCCAGAAGATTTGCGTGTACCGGTCATGGTTGTTGGCCAGGGGCAGGATCATATGGTTGTAAGCCTGCGCGATCGCCGATCCATGGCCGGAGAATCGTTCCTGACTCAGTCGGTCCGCTTCCAGAATTGCGCGATAGACCTCCGGCTCCTGCACTTCCATCCAGGACAGCAGGGTTGGGCCAAAGTTGAAGCTGATTTTGGCGTAGTTGTTGGTGATTTTCGAGATTTGCCCTTCACCGTCGAGAATGCGCGAGGCGGCATTCGGCGCGTAGCACTCGGCAGTGATGCGCTGGTTCCAATCGTGGAAGGGATAAGCCGAGTCTTGCAGTTCCACGGTTTCAAGCCACGGATTCTCTCGCGGCGGCTGATAAAAGTGGCAATGAATGCAGATATATCGTTCCATGCAGGTTCCGAAAGAGAGACAAGCCCGTGGGTTAGATGCAGGAATAGCTGCTCGCTGCTGGCTGCTGGCGACGGGCCTAATGGAATAACCCGGAGGGCCGGAGGCCCGAAACTAAACGTCAGCCCAGACCGGGAGGTCTGGGGGTCTATTCGTATCGCAACGCCTCAATGGGATCCAGGTTCGCAGCCTTCCATGCCGGATAAATTCCGAACAGCAGCCCAATCGAGCATGAAACCGAGAACGCGGCTATGGTCCAGAATACGGACATGGTTGCGGGCAAGGCTGAAAATGCGGCGCGAATGCTCCAGGTAATGATGCCCCCGATGAAGATGCCGATCAGCCCTCCCATCGCGCACAGGGTGATGGCCTCCAGTGTGAACTGGAAGAGGATGTTGCGCTTGGTGGCGCCAATCGCTTTGCGCACGCCGATCTCCCGTGTGCGTTCGGTGACGGAGACCAACATGATGTTCATCACGCCCACACCGCCGACCATCAGGCCGACGCTGGAGACGGCGAACATGAATAGAAAGATGCCGCCGGTAAGCTGGTTCCAGAGGTCCGCGAGCGCGTCCGGAGTGAAGATGGCGAAATTGTCTGCCTGATTGAACTTCACCTTGCGCCGCCGCCGCAGCACCTCGCGAATTTCGTCTTTCACCGCATCCACCGATGTTTGCGAGTCGGCTTTCACGCTGATGAAGTGGTCCTTCAACTCAGGATGAATTTTCCGGAAGGTGTGCAGTGGGAAGTAAACGATGTTGTCATCGGGATTCTTGCCCCCGCCAATGCCGGATTTGCGCTTGTCTGCCACGCCAATCACTGTGAACAACTCGCCTTCGATATTGATTTCCTTGTCCAGGGGATCTTCGTCGCCAAAGAGTTCCTCAGCAGTGTCGTAGCCCAGCACAATGACGTTGGCGCGCCGCTCGTCTTCCTGCTCCGTGTAGAACCGGCCGCTGCGCAATCCAATGTCATAAACATCATTCACTTGCGGAGTGTCCCCCTCCAGAATCGTGTTTGTGGCTTTGTGATTCTTGTATTTCACCGAAAACGTTCCCACCTGGAAGATGGGATTCACGTAGCGCACGCCGGCAGACACAGCGGCAATATGAGGAAGTCCTTCGAGCGCCTGGGCATCTTCCAGGGTCAACTCTTTGCGCGTGAGCAGTTCGGGTGAGGGACGGCCAAACTGGAAGAAGTCGAACTTATAAACCCAGATCACATCCGAGCCCAGTTGCGCCACCTGCTGCTGGATGGTGGAGTTCAGGCCACGCACCACAGACGAGATCGCAATCACCGTCATCACGCCAATCACGATTCCCAATACGGTAAGTCCGGAGCGCAGCTTGTTCTTGGCAATGGTGTCCATCGCCATGCGGACGGTCTCGACATAGTCCTTCTTCTGCATGGCTAGAGCTCCGACCTGAGTGCCACAATGGGATCGAGCATGGCTGCTTTGCGCGCAGGATAGACGCCGAAGAATATCCCCACGCTGGTGGAAACCAGAAGCGCCGCGGCCACCGCCCAGAGCGCAATAGCCGACGGCATTCCGATCAGAAGCGTCACGGTCTTGGCGACGAAGATCCCGCCGAGCGTCCCAATGATGCCGCCCACCAGCGCCATGGTGCCGGACTCAATGAGGAACTGGCCGAGCACGTCATTGCGCTTCGCGCCTAAGGCTTTGCGAATGCCGATCTCTCTGGTGCGCTCCGTCACCGAGACCAGCATGATGTTCATGATCACGATGCCGCCCACAATCAGCGAAATCGAAGCGATTGCCACCGTCACCAGGAAGAAATTCTGACTGATGCTCGACCACAGGCTAATGAACGATTCATTGGTATCCACATTGAAGCTGTCGGGCGCTCCCGGAGCGTCATGGCGGCGGGTCCGCAAAATGACGCGGACTTCATCGATGGCGTTAATCAACGGAGTGCCCACGCCGAAACCCTTACCCCAGATCTTAGGGCTGTTATTGTGGACACCGTAGCGGTTCTCGAAGGTGCTAATCGGCATCAGGACCCAATTATCGCGGCTCTGGCCCAGGGTCTTTCCTTCCTTCTTGGCGACGCCAATGATGGTGTATGTGTCGCCATCTACGCGGATCTCTTTGCCGATGGGATCGAGATTGCCAATCAGGTTTTCGACGATGTCGTTACCGATGACCACAACGTGAGAGGCGGAACGCTCGTCTGCCTCGGTGAGACTGCGCCCGTTCACAACATCAAGGTCATAGATGGGCGCCATCGACGGTGTCCAGCCGCGCACCTGCGTGTCGGAACTGGATTCCTGCGAGAACTTGACGATCCCATTTTGGTTCGAGAGCGAGGCGCCTACCATTTTGCAAGTCTTGCACTGCTCGCGTACCGCCTCATAGTCTTCCAGCGTGAAATTTTTGCGGTTGAGACCCGCCAGGTAATCGTCGACATTGGTGATCACATTCTTGGATTTGCCGAATATGAAGACGTCGGCGCCAAGATTGAACACTTTTTGCGCAACGTAGCCGTTAATGCCGTTCACGAAGGTGACCACGGCAATCACTGAAGACACGCCAATCACCACCCCGAGCAGGGTAAGCACGGAGCGCAGCTTGTTCGCCCACAGCGACTGCAGGGCGATGCGCATGGCCTCGACAATGTTCATAAGAAGCTTCTAAGCTGCTAAGCCCCTAAGCTGCTAAGCCGGGCACCTAAAGGCTCAGCCACTTCGGCTTTCATTTAAATTGGGGAATCCAGTACCTGTAGGAAGTTTACGAGAATTGCCGGGGATTTGTTTCTGGGAGAGCTGCTAAGCCTCTGAACTCCTAAGCGGCTTCTGAGCATTCCTGATCGCGGAGTGTGGCCGCCCTGAGCGTCCACTGTCTTCGCCGCCAAACGGATCTCTCAGGCTTAGAAGCTCAGCAGCTTAGGAGCTGAGGAGCTATTTCAGCAGCTCAGCAGCTATCATAGACACAGCCAGTGGACTGGGCGGTCGCCCCGGCTTGTCCGGGGAGGAAAGTCCGAACTCCGCAGAGCAGTGTGCCGGATAACGTCCGGGATTCCGGCGTCAAGGCCGGAAGACGGCCAGTGCCACAGAAAACATACCGTCCGCCTCAGGCGGATAAGGGTGAAAAGGTGCGGTAAGAGCGCACCGCCTGCACAGCAATGGGCAGGGCAGGGTAACCCCCACACGGAGCAAGACCAAATAGGGAGGGACTCCGCTTCGGCGGAGACGCACCGGCTCGGCGCGTCACAACCTCCGGGTAGG
>JAICXB010000049.1 GCA_025980765.1 Terriglobales bacterium | reverse complement strand
GTTCCCGCAAATGGATGTCTGGCCGAGCTGAGGCTTTGGCCGCGCCAAGAGATCGAAGATCGTCCGAATGCAAAAGTCTAACGCTACGCCGCTTCGGGAAAGCTATTCCGATAGGCAGACGGAGACCTCCGTCTCCCCTTGGCTTCTACTTATCATGGACGTCCCCTTTCGTCCTTCCCTTTCGTCCTTCGAGCACATTGGCAAATTGCTGGAGTGCGCTCTCAAGAATATTGGTCTCGCCCTGCAACATAACTGGCCAGCTTTCGCCGAAGCGGTTCTGAAGTGCGCGTTCGGAGTGTGAATGCTGTCGGGGGATGAAAATGGTCCGTGTTCTTGGAGCGCAGATCATCCTCATGACATGCCTTAGTTGGCTGCTGCATGCAAAAAGCGAGGACCCTCGAAGCTAAGCTCATATAGCTCAGCGCCGGCACCGTTCAGGGTGAACGCGCGGAGCGGATAAGCACCTAGCGGGGGCGAATCGCGAGTGCTTCGCCCCGCAAGCAGACTGGCACAATCTACTCCGCAGTCTGGCTGCGCAGCCCATCTTAAGACTAGTCGTCAAGTATGATCGCTTCACGCCAAACTGTCTGCCTGCGGATCCCAGAATGGGCCTGTCAGTCCGATGCTTGCGAAAATGTGGCGGATTTCTTCTGGCTTTGGTCTGCGGGCTTCTAGCGTGAGGCGGTTGGCGTACCAGTGCTGGGCCATTTGCCACAGTTGCGGCAAACTCGTGGTTGGACGGCCACCGCGACCGCTGTAAGGCAGAGTTCTTATTAGTGGCGTAACCGCAGTTGGCTGGCGGCGAGAGAAATGACGCCTCCAATTACATACGCCACGAGCAGCATGGGAATGATTGCGGGAAGAGCATACATGCTTGCGTGCAACAAGGGCTGAGATGGCGGGGCGGCATGCAGTGCTACCAGCGTGCATGAGGCAATCGCACCGAGAACAACACAGAACAGCGACGCCATTCCATAGATGAGCCCGCGCGAGAATCGCCGTATCTCGCGCAGGGATGTCTCCCGGCGCTCGTTCACCAACCTGCGATGTTCGATTACGGCGCCTGCAATAAGTCCGATGCTTTCACGCATTGCGAAGCGGATACGCGACAGCACTGGCTCTGCCGAAACGTCAGCCCATGCGGCGGCCAATACGGCAAGCATCTCCTTCTGAAAGATCTCGCGATGATGCCGCGGGTAGAGGCGGAGTGCAAGTCGGTACAGGAATGAGTAGATCATCGGCACGTCAGCTTGTCTCCGTATAGCGATGGTATGCCAGTCCTGTGAGGACCGCGAACAGAACAACGGGAATAATCGCCAATCCCCCATCATGGAGGATGAACAGGTGAATCAACGCGGCGCTTCCCATTGTGCAGGCCAGTACGACGTATGCCGCTAACGCGAATTTCGGCATGATCACTGCAACTCCGGCTGCCGTTTCGACAATGCCTGTCGCATAACGGAACCAGTCACCCCAGCCAATCTGATGGAATATTCGCACCCATTCTGAAGATGGATTGTCCGGGAATTTGTCTAAACCAATCAGTGTGAAGATCATGCCTACGCCAAGCCGTATCGCCCAGTCTGTCAGGTTCGGCCGGTCGGGTTCGACCTCTGGCAATAGCTTCAAATCGTGCATTGGGCTTTAGCTCAACGTGAAGCGACCTGCATCGCGTCCTTCGCCTCCTGTGTCACTTTCTTAATTGCCGCCACCACGGCTTCGGGCGCTTCGTCGGGGATGTCGTGTCCGCTCGGCACGATTACGTGTTCTCCGGCACTCGAAAGATGCGCCAGACGCTCGTGCAATTGCATCTTCCAGCCGTGGTTGTGGTCCAGTTTGGGATCCTCCTCCTGATCCTGTATTCCGGCTGACAACACGATCATTGGCATCTTGCCGTAGCAACTTCCTGCGCGCGCCAACTCTCCATTCACCCAGATCGGCAGCTCTTGTGCAGCGGCCAATCGCGCTTTACGTGAACGCGAGAGCCGGATCAGCGTGTTCCATTCGTGCTGGTCCCAGCCATGTTGAGGCGGACCCGGTTCCCCTTGCAGCAGTCGGAGCAGTCCCACTCGACTGAGAGTGCCGAGAATGAACATCACCATTGGCCGGTACAGCTCGTTGTGATTGTGAATGTGAACGCTCATGTCCTCGTTGGTAGGATCGACGAGAACCAGCCCGGCAACTACATCGGGAAAGAACGAGCGAAAGACGCGAACGTCAAAGCCTCCGATCGCATGCCCCACAAGAATGTAGGGCGAGCCGATCTTCGCCGCGGCCAACAGATCGTGGAGATCGTGTGCGATTGAGTCGCTGTGGTTCGGGAATGGTCCTGGATCGCTCCAGCCCAGGCCGGCGCGGTCGTACCAGCAGGCGCGCGTGAAGCTCGCAACTTCGCGTTGCAGCCGCACCCATCGGAAACCGGGGATGCCGCCGTTGCTTTCGAAGATCACCGTCGGGCTGCCCTCGCCGGAGCAGTAAAGATTCAACCGCCGCCCGCCGATGTCGTAAGAACGGCCGATTTGGGGCAGGGCTTTTCGGTCGCGCCACTCGCCAATTCGTTCATAGATCATTCCCGCGATGACAAGACCGCCACAGAACACCAGCGCGCCCAGGACGAAGCGGTTTCTGGTCATTACGCCTCCTTGATCTTGAGTCGCAACCCGGCGACTCGCGTAAGTGCGCGCAGCCTGGCAATTTCGGAATGCAGCGCCCGGCGGCCAGCGGAAGTCAGTCGATATTTGTGGCGTCCGCGAGAAGCGTTTTCTTCTTGAGCCCTCTCGATCAAGCCGTCATCCAGCAGACGTGACAGTGCTCCGTAAAGCGTGCCGGTACTTAGTTTGACCCTGTGTTCGCTAAGCTCCGCCACGTTCTTCAGAATGGCGTAGCCATGCTGCGGACGCAGAGCCAGGCTGAGCATGATGAAGATGACCGGTTCGCTGAGCGGGGCGAATGGCACGTTGGTTATCTGCCGCGACATGACGCATAGTGACATGTCGATGTGAAACATGTCAATCCCCCCTGCTTTGTATTGGTGTGGTGTTGCTTATTTTGTCCCGTCCGGCAATCGGCCTACGACTTTGGCTTCAGTGTCGAGCAACTGGATCGACAAGTTTTCCAATTTCTCACTAACAGTCACGAAATCAAAGATCATCTCAGCAATGAAACACTCCAATTTTTTGCATTCGATGATCTGGTTATGGTCGCGCGCTCCCAAACGATTCCGCAGGCAACAAATCAGCATTCGTCAGCGCAAAGCAACAACATTCGTATCACGATTGCTGTTATGCGAACATGTCTGCCTTTGGGTCCCAGAATGGGTCTTCCAGACCGATATCGGCGAAGATGTGGCGGATTTCTTCTGGCTTTGGTTTGTGGGCTTCGAGGGTGAGGCGGTTTGCGTACCAGTGCTGGGCGAAAGAACCAGCTACTAGCTGCCAGCTTCTAGCTGCTAGCCGACCAAAATTTAGATCATTTTCGGAAAAATGCAGCATTGTCATGCGAACGCAGTGATGGGATCCCTGTTTTGCGGTCGCACACGAAAAGCGGATTTTCTCGCACTCCTAAGTGGCGCCTCGAATGACCAAATTCTAAGCTTTGGATCGAAGTCGTCGATCATCCGCTCTCCTTCTGATCCGCACACAGGCGCGCGGCGGCCGTGAGCCGAAATTCTTGCGCTCCGAAGCAAAGATCAAAGTCAAAATTCGGCGAACGGGCCGCAGCGCTCCTTTTGTACCGGAAATTTCAAGGATGAACTATGCGAAGTCCTAAATGGCGCTCGAATACGTCGAAATCGCGGTCCCGGTGCAATAACTGGTGCCCTTGCTGCAAACAGAAAGTCGCGATCAGGCAGTCGATGGTTTTGCGTATCGTGTGGCCTTCCCCTCGCAGCACTTGATAATTTCGGGCAGCGGCTGTGGCCAACTCAACGCCGCCCGTACTGAATACGTGGAATCTTAACAATCCTCGTTCCACCTCAGCAAAGTCAGCATCGTCGCGAGTGCCTTGCAAGATCTCGCAAAGAATCAGATCGACTAGTCCGAGGGGTTGCCGATCCAGCTCATGGTCCAGCCAGGAGGAGTGCTTGTTGGCAGTTCCCGTGAGATAGTCGATCCAAACAGTTGTGTCGACGATGACCAGAATTATTCTCGAATCCGGCCCAAACGAGATTGGTTCAAATTACCATCCCATCGAATTTTGCCCTTTAAAGAACGGATTCCCGCCTGAGAGTAGGTCTTAACCAACAGCCTTAAGCCCTGCTCGACCGCAGCCCTCTTAGTCGAGGCTCCGCTGCTTCGCATTGCCTTACGCATGAGGGCGTCATCGATTTCAATATTAGTGCGCATATTTGCATTTCCCTAATGTGTAACAATGTCACTCTTATGTGTACCATGCAAGCGTTTGCTGCCGCGGCCTGCCTGTGGAAATCGGCTCATTCCCCCCAGAAATATAAGGCGTAGCCCTTTGGAATCTGCAAGCCGTTCTCGTCGTTTCTGGCCCTCACGGCTGCGCCCCCGGCGCTGTCATATCCTGTTCCTTTCCTGTTCTTTTGCAGCAGCTGCTGGCTTCTGGCTGCTAGGTTCTATCAAAGCAAAGACTTAGACTGGAAAACTGCGGCTTTCCTGTTCTTTTCCTGTTCCTTTCCTCAGCTCGCAGGAGCAGCACCTGCCTACTGATCGCTAGCCTATAGCAAATGAAAGTACTTAACAGATAGGTTATGTGCGCCTGCCCTGAATTTGGGAAAATTCCCTGTATTTTCCCCCTGTTCTCAGGAATGGCCACTAGCTACTGGGTTCCAGATACCAGCAAAGCGGCAAAGGGACTTTCGGCTTTCGGACCGGCAAACGCTCCGAAGCCTTGCGGCTTCGGAGCTGTGGAGAGACTTGCCTCAGTGCGGCTTTTTGGCTGCTGCGGCTTTCGGCGCGGGTTTGCTGGCGGTGGAACTCGCTGGAGCTGACTGGCTCTGATCCAGCTCCTGCAGTACCTGGCGGGCTTCGGCGATTTTGGCTTTGGCGTCGTCGAGCGAGCAGGGGCTGTTGGCGGTTGATGTCGATGTTGTGGATGTCGACGAGAGTGCCGCGCGTTCGGCGATGATGCGATCTTTAGCCTGGGTGAGCGTGCACTGCACGTTGCCGGCGCTGGGAACGCTCGAAGTCACCGGCTTGGTGAAGTCCACATTCTTGGCGTAGCGGTCGGCGAGAGTTTGTCCGCCCTGCTTCTGCTGCGCGACGATGGGCTGCAGGTCGGCGATCCGCTGCGCAAACGGCGGATGCGTCTTGCCGTCAAGCATGCCAAGCGCGCGTTTCGTTGCGGGATTCGCCGAGGCAGATACGCCGCTCATGCGCTGCAGGAAGGAGATAAGTCCCGAGGGATCGTAGCCGGCCTTTGCGGCGAACTGCACGCCTTTGCGATCGGCTTCGCTCTCCTTGTCCTGTCCATACCGCTGCGTGACTGCGGCGGTGATCAGATCGTTGGTAAGCGCGTTGAGTTCGGAGCCGGCGGGAATCTTTGCGGTTCCCTCTTCTACCGCCCAGGAGGTCGTTTTCTTAGCGCGGACTTCCTTCTCCAGGTGGCGCGAATCGACGTGCGCGACTTCATGTGCGAGAACGCCGGCGAGCTCCGACTCGTTCTGGATGTTGGCCAGCGCGCCGCGGGTGATGAAGATGTATCCGCCGGGCATGGCGAAGGCATTGACGATCTCGCTATTGAGAATGGCGAAGTGATATTGCACGTCGCTGCGCGCGCCTTCGGCGGCAACGGTGTTGCCGACCAGGTTTACGTACTTCGTCATGTCAGGATTATCGTAGTAGCCAAGAGCGCTGAACATTTTGGCTCCGGCGGCCTGTCCGATGGCGTCTTCCTGGGCGACCGACCAGGGCGTGAAAGTTTCGGTGGCCTTCTTCACGCGCTTGACGATGCTCCCAAATTGGGCCTGAGCGGTGCCCGCAGCCAGAATTCCGACTATCGCTAACGAAAGAATCTGTCGCATACGTCCTCCTATTGGCTGGGCTTTCATTGTGTTCCCTTGGGCGGGTTGAGATTGCCTTCCTTATCAAACGCTGCCACTGCCGCCGGATCCGTCACCGTGGAAGCCATCGCGGCAATGTGGGCCGCGTCGGCGGGCGTGGGGTTCGCTTTCAGCATGGCGCTTTGCAGGCTGCCGTCAGGACCAATGCCGTTGAAACCTGCGGTCGCCGTCTCTTTTCCCTGGCGTGAGGACTTCAGCGTGGATTGTCCCTGAAACAGCGGCGCTGGCGCTGCACCCGCGTTCTGCTGCTGCTGCTGCTGATTGCCTTGCTGTTGCTGGTTTTGCCCGCTGGGCGGAGGAGGCGGTTGCTGATTCTGTCCGTTTTGCGGCAGCGCCCATAATGATGACGCCCATAGCACCGCAATCAGCAGGAAACATTCCATGATGGCTTTCGGCAGTCGGCGCCCGGCGTTCGGCCAACGGCGGGACGTCACCGAATATCGACAGACGATGGCGCCGGAAAGTCGTTCGTCATTTTCCAGTGTTTTGCGCATGCGTGTCTCTCCCAAAAATCAGTCTTATTGATGCACCGTCTGCGCCACTGCTTGCGGCGTGGCGCCGGCTTGATCTCGCAAACTTTGCAATTCAAAAATCGAGGTCTCGATGGTCTTGCCTTTTACTTTCACATTGCCGAGCGGGCGAGCGACCGCCGCCTCGCCCAGCCGGTCCAAGGTGAATTCGCTCACAATAATCGACGTTCCAAACTCCTTGTTCAAGCCCTCGAGGCGCGAGGCAAGGTTTACGGGGTCGCCGATAACAGTAAATTCCATTTTGCGCCCGCGTCCGACGTTGCCAAAAACCACGTCGCCGGTGTTGATGCCGATGCCGATGCGCAGCGTCTTGCGTCCTTCGCTTGCCCATTTGCGGTTGAGTTCTTCCAGCTTCTCCAGCATTTCGATTGAGGCCTGAGCGGCAAGCAGCGCGTGATTCTTGTCGGGCGTGAACGCGCCCCAGTAGGCGAGGATTCCGTCTCCGATGAACTTGTCGACGATGCCGTCGTACTTGAAGATCACCTCGGTCATCCCCTGCAGGTATTCGTCGAGAAGATGGATCAGCTCCATCGGCTCTGAGCCTTCGGTCAATGTGGTGAAGTTGCGCACGTCGGAGAAGAAGATGGTCAGCTCGCGCCGTTCGCCGTCGAGCTTGATGCTGTCGATGTTTTCGAGCACGTAGTTCACGAGCGCGGGCGAAATGTAGCGATCAAGAGTGTTGCGGGTGCGGCGCAACTCGCGTCCAGTAGTGGCAAAACGAATGATGGATGCGGAACCGAAAGAAACTACCAGCCCCAGCAACGGCGCAACCACCGGCAACCAGAAATGAAAACGTGCGAGGGCGACATAGGCCACGACCCAATAAGCAAACGCGATGAGAGCAACACATACGGAGCTGATTGATGCCGAGCCGAACACGACCAGTGAAGTGCCCAGCAGCGCCATGATGAGCACAAACGTATCTGGAGCCCACGGGGGCGCAACCGTTACGGCTTGTCCGTGGAGGAGATTGTCGATCGCGGCGGCATGAGTGATGAAGCCGGGCGCAACTTCCGAAAACGGAGTGGCGCGAGCCTCAAGACTACCGGCAGCACTGGCGCCGATGAGCACAATCTTGTCGCGGAAGTACTCCGGCCGGTAATAGGCTTTGTAGTCAGGAAATTGATTGGGATAAATCGAGGCGATAATCTTCCAGGCGGGAATGCGCTCGTAAGCCTGCGACCCGCCATGCCAAAGGAGAACCATCCGTCCGGAGGAATCAACCGGCAGGTTCTGTATTCCGCGTACTGCTCTTCTGCCCAGGTGCTGGAAAACTCCGCCAAGGCCCTCAGCAACATCGACGGTGCGCACAGGAAAGGCCCGCAACGCGCGGCCATTCACCAGGTACTGCAAGGCAATTCTGCGAGTGACACCATCGCCATCGGGAATGCTGGTCACGCAACCTAGTCCGGCTGCAGCGTTCGATAACGAGTCCAGGGGCACATTGTAGGCGGTCTGCTTCATGTCGTAAGACTCGCCGTCGCTGCCTTGCGGCGCTGCCGATGAATCCCGCTCCAGCAGTTTCAGCTTGTTGAGGTTTAGATTCTCGCCGGAGAAGCTGATTTCCACCGAATCGCTGAGGCTAAATGCAAGTACGACATTCCCCGCTTGCTGGATGCGGCTGGCGAAATCGGAATCGACGGCACGGCTTTCAGTTCCACCAAAGATGCTGTCAAAGGCAATCACCCGCGGATGACCTTGGGTGAGGTGGTAAAGAAAGGCGCTCCAAACCGCCCGTGTCCAGGGCCATCGGCCGATGTTGTCTTTCAGGCCATTGAAGCTGGCATCATCCACATCGATGATGACGATGCGCTTGTCCGCCTTCGCCGGGTCGGCAGAGAGGCGAACGCGAGCATCGTAGGTGCCGCCCTCCAGCCACTCGATTCCGCGAGTGTGGGCAACGGCGATGACCAGCACCGCCGATGCAAGTGCGCCGGCAACTGCGGCTTTAAGGAAGAACCTGCGCGTCTGATTTACAGCAGAAGCCATGAAGGAACACTGTGCCTGAAGCCGAAGATGGGCCCGTGGGATTAAACCGATGGAGTAGCTTACAACGTTATGGAAAATGGCTCAAATCGCGGGGGGCGAAGGAGTGAGGCCTTAGAACCTCGGATTGGCAGAGTGTTTGAGCCGCAGCTTTTCCGCAGTCGCCGGTGGCAAGGCGAAAAACAGGGCTAATGCGAAGTTCATCAGCAAACTGACTGCCACGCTCCACCATGCAACGAGAAAGCAGATCAGGTAGAGCGCGGGTCCGAAGGCGTATTGCTTGGAAATCTTGTCCGCAGCGGAGTAATCGATGTCATGTCCCAAGAGCTTGCGCGAAACTGAATAGCGCCAAAGGAAGTTGAAACAAATCGCAATGAATACGTAAGTTCCGTTGTAGAGCATCGCCGCAGTGCGCTGGTCGGGTGTGCCCAGACGGGTGGCGAGCACCGCGGTGGGAAACGGCACAATTGTGACCCCGAGGAGCAGAACGAGATTCAGGACCAGCAGGTTATTGTCAGCGTGACGAATGTAGTTGAAAAGCCTGTGATGGTTGATCCACATGATGCCAATGAAGGCAAAGCTGAGGACGAAGGCGACATACTGCGGCCATTGCTGCAACAATTGAACTCTCAGATGCGGGGCGCCGACGGCGGGGATCTTGACTTCAAGGATCAGCAGGGTGACCGCGATGGCAAAGACGCCGTCGGAGAAAGCCTCGATTCGCGCAGTTTCGCTGGCCATTGAGCAGTAGTGAAAATACTAATGCAGGCTGGTGGCCAGCAATGAACTATGCCGCTTCAGCCGAACGCTTCTGCGGCTCAGAGGCAACTGCGTCAGCAGCGGCAGCTGCTCTACAAGGCGCGAAGATGGCGAGGAAAGCAAAACCAATCAATCCGATTAGAACCCACTTCATTGCAAAGTCCTATTCCGAGGGAGCTAGCCTAAGTTTTTGGGGGAAGGAGGCCGATCTTCCCAAATTGGTACGAACACGTCAAGACGGCAGTAACCCATTGCGATTACCCCATTTTCGCAGGCGTTCCGCGCTTGCATGCTCCGGAGCGGCGCGTCTGAATCGGGCGGCTTTCCGATTATTGGACTGAGCCGAGCGCTCTCTTGTGAGCAAATTCGAAGCGCGCCCGCCACTGCGATGCTTCATCGCTGCGGACCTTGGCGGCAGGAATCTCTCCCGAGCCACCACAAGCACGGCAGAGATTGCCGTCTCGGCGGCGCCCTTGCCCTCGGCACACCGCGCAACGTCGGCTACAAGCGTTTTGCGAGTTCCACATAGGGTGCGCATTTTAGAGTGACTTTGGGAATTCGAGGGATGGCAGAATCCAGAGTGTCAACAGGATCGGCTACCGCCTTGAAGTACGAGCTGGCGGCTAACAGCTTCGGCGATCTGCTTTCGAGTCTCACTTACAGCATGTATCGTTATAGCCGGACGCTGGAAGCTCGAAATGGACTCATTTGACGTAGTCATCATCGGCGGCGGGATTGTGGGTTCCAGCATCGCCTATCACCTGACGGAACAGGGCTGCACCGGTGTGCTTGTCCTTGAACGCGAGAGCAGCCAGGGAAAAGGTTCTACGGGAAAGAGCATGGGCGGAGTGCGAGCGCAGTTCTCCATTCCTATTAACATCCAGATGTCGCTTTATTCGATTCCGTTTTATGCGAGCTTCGAGGAGCGACTCGGACATCCATGCGGCTATCGCCCGCAGGGATATTTTTTCCTTGCCAACTCTGAGAAGCACATGGCTTACCTGCGCGCCAACTACGAAAAACAGGTCGCGCTCGGACTCAAGGCGGTGCGGCTGGTCAGCAAGGATGAAGTCGCCGGCATGTATCCGCAGTTGCGCTCCGATGACATCGTGGGCGGAAGCTTTTGTTCCACCGATGGCTTTGTCGATCCGTACAGCGCGATGATGGGATTCATGGCCTGCGCCGCCGATCATGGAGCACAGTTGTGGCGCAACGCCGAGGTCACAGGAATTGCGCTGGACGCACGTGGCGTTTGCGCCGTTGAAACTTCGCGTGGTCAGGTCGCGACACGAACGGTCGTCAACGCCGCCGGAGCCTGGGCAGCCCAGATTGGGAAGATGGCCGGCATCGATCTTCCCGTGGAACCGCTCCGCCGCATGTTAGTGCCGACCGAACCCTTCGATCAGTTTCCCCACACCGCGCCGATGATCATCGACATGTCCACCGGTTTCCACTTTCGTCCGGAAGGTCGTGGGTTTCTGCTCGCCTGGAACGATCCTGAGGAGGCCCCCGGCTTTAACACGAACTTCGAGGATGGATTTATCGAGAAGATCCTGGTTCACGCCGCTGACCGCGTACCGGTGTTTGAAAACCTGGCCGTCAATCCCAAACGCGCGTGGGCGGGCCTGTACGAAATGACCCCGGACCATCATCCTATTTTGGGACCAGCTCCGGGCGTGCCTGGCTTTTTCCTGGCCAATGGGTTCAGCGGCCACGGAGTGATGCACGCTCCAGCGACAGGAAAGATCCTTTCAGACCTGATTTTGCAGGGGAGAACCGATCTGGTGAATGCAAACCTGCTCAACCTCCAGCGATACGCGGAAGGCAGGGCGATCGAGGAAACTGCGGTTCTATGAAGAAATCGGGTAATTCCGCGAGTTGTTGATTTTGCGATTTCAAATCACCCGATCCGGAATTAATTCCCTTTCACCTCGGCTGCATTCGTTGCTGCGAGATACTTCTCCAGGACACCTTCCCATTTTCCTTGTGCCCGGAGCACGTATTCGATCGCATCACGTGCCGCTCCGTCGCCGCCGCGATGGTCGGTAATAATGTGCGCTGCATCTTTGACCTCTTCGCGCGCATTCGGTACTGCGATAGCCAGACCGCAGCGACGCATCACGCCGATATCGATGATGTCATCGCCCACATACGCGACTTCCTCATCCGTGATCTTTTCCAAAGCGATGATTTTGTCGAGTGCCAGCAGTTTGTTGTCCTGACCGAGGTACACATGGTGGATGCGCAGCTCCCGCGCGCGCATGGCAACCGCCTGTGATTGTCGCTTGGTGATGACCCCCAATTTCAGTCCACCGAGACGCGCCAGCGACATTCCGACTCCGTCGTGCGCATTGAAGCCTTTGCCTTCCGCGGTGTTGATGCTGACGATCTCATATCCACTGTCATCGGCGGCGGCTTCACCGCTTTTGCTGTCGCGCATGGCACCGGCAGCCGGAAAAAACCACAGAGTCCCATCCGTAAGGACCCCATCGACATCGAAGAGCATCACTTTAATTTTTTGCGCACGTGCTTTGGACATTTGACCGCCTGGAACTCCGATTTTAGCTTGGATGGGTGCCCTCGCCGCTCGACTCCGGAATGCGGCTGTGGCGTGAGGCTTACGTCCCGTTCTAACGTTGCAGTGCTACACTCGCCCCGCGTGCAAATTCGCAGCGATGATATCGAGCTTTACTACGAAACCAGCGGCGAGGGGTTTCCTGTCATCCTTCTGCATCCCTTCCCTGTTCATCACGGATTCTGGGAACCCATCGCCACTCGACTCTCTCATAAGTATCGGCTGATCCTCCCCGATCTGCGGGCGCATGGGCTTTCCGGAGTGGGCGACGGTCCTGCGACGATGGCCAAGCATGCTGAAGACGTGCTTCGACTGCTGGATGCCGAGCGGATCGGGCGGGCCGTGTTCGTTTGTGTTTCCCTGGGCGGATACATCTTTTTCGAACTCTGGCGGCGAGCACAAGAAAGAATCGCTGCGATTGTGCTCGCGAACACTCGCGCCGAAGCAGATACGGTGGAAGGAAGAGCGAACCGGCTGAAGTCTGGGGCTGAGGTGAGGCAACGCGGCACAGGGCCATTTCTCGATCTGCAGATATTGCACCTAATTGGAGAGACAACGCGGCGCAATCGTCCCGACCTGGTGAAAAACGCGCGAAGCATGATGCAGCCGATGACAGCGGCCGGGCTTGCTGCTGTGCAACTCGGCATGGCCGAGCGCCCGGACTCTGTCCCCATTCTGAGCAAAATCGAGATTCCCACATTGGTCATCGCCGGTGAGGAAGATACGCTAACGCCGCTCCCTCACGCGCAAGTCTTGCAACGAGGCATTCGCAACGCGCAACTTGAGGTCATGCGCAGGGTCGGACACTATGCGGCGTTCGAACAGCCAGAGGAATTCTCGCAACTCTTGAGAAAGTTTCTGGACAGCTTGCGGCTGGAGTGAATCGCGATTCTCAGGCCTGAGTATCGATTCCAAAATGAATGCTCTTGTTTCTCTGCGCTAATCGTAGGGACTTCAAGTCCACCACCAAGGAGTGCCATGCCTGAATAGCACATCGAGGAGTGGCCCAGGCGATGGCACCCACACTCATGCTGAACTGATCAATTTGACTTCTTTAAAACCGCGCTGTTGCGTTCATCGGAATAGATGCTGGAGAAGAGGCGCTTCAACTCTGGTTCTTTGGTCGTGGGTACAAGCAGTTCATTTACGGTGTAATCGCGCGTGTAGCGCAGCGTTTGCCCGGTAACTTCGATCTTGCTTTCATATTGCGCAAAGCCCACATCCACCTTTACTGGATCGGGGAGTTCATCGACTGCATATCCGGCGGGCAACTCGATTTCGAAGATATCGGTCTGGTGGGTTTCTGAATGGAATTCCACGGGGAATTTCCGCGGTTTCTCCATACCGATCGCTTCACTCTTGGCGCCGAGAACTCGGGGGCGCAGCAACAGCAGCGGGCCTGCCGATTTCGCGTATCCGGGCACGGTAAAGCTGTACTTGAGCACGAGATCGTGATCGTACTGATCGAGGTGCTCGGCTTCGGACTTGTTCACTGTGAATCCGTTCAGGAACGATCCTAGAAAGTGGTCGAGGGCCTTACTGCGCTCTGTCTGAGCGGAATTGAGCAGCTCGTAGCGGCTCTCCCAGGCTTGTTCTCCCGAGCGCGTTTCTTCCACTTCGCCGGAAAGCGATCCGTCGGGCAACAGCTTCAGGTGCGCTACCCGCTTGAGTTCGTTGTCCTTTGGCGGAAGCACCGGAATCTGGATGAGCTCACCGCTGTTGTCTGCGACCAACAAGCCATAGCTGCCTTGAAGCGCGAAGATCACCTGCCCCGGCGCGGTGTACTGGTCAGTCGGATCGAAGATCAGATACTTCTTACCATCCTTCGCGGCGATCACGGATTCGTACCCTGAGGGTTCCTTTCCAGGAAGCTCGATGGCGAGGATCACATGATTGAAATGCATGCTCGGCGCGTTGGGAACAACCTCGCCGCGCTCAGTATCGACTACGAGGTAACGAGACTCGATTCCGGCTTCGTGCAACATGCTGCTCATCAAGGTGACTTTATCTTTGCAGTCGCCGTAACGGTTCTTGAAAACGTCCGCAGCCGCATGTGGCTGATATCCGCCGATTCCCGCCTCGATGGCAACATAGCGCACATCATGCTGAAGAAAACCGGAAATTGCCGCGACTTTGTCTTCAAAGCTCGTTTTGCCGGCCACCAGCTGAAGGGTTTTGCTGCGGATCTCAGGCGAGGCGTCCCGACGACCGGCGGTGAGATGTGAATACCATGAGCCAATCTGCTGCCACGATCTGGTCATGTTAAGCGGCTTCCCATTGATCGTGCCGTAATAGCTGATTACCATTCGCCCAGCCATGGTTCGCCACTGCGGCATCGCCGGTTCGTGTTTGATTCCGGGAACCTGCTTCACTTCCCAGACCCAGGCATTGCTGCCGCTGCCCTGCTCCACTGGCTTTACTTCGGGATGCTGTATCCAAAAATCAGAGTATTCCCAGCTTGCGGGCAGACGCAGAGTGTAGCGAGCCAGTTGCACCGGAATACGTTCCTGGAACTGCCATTCGTCTTCCAAAAGATAAGGGCGGTCTCTTTGTTCGTATTCGTAGGCAATCACCGTACCTGGATCGGCGCCGGGCACCTCGGTGACGCGCGCGCGTACGTCGTTGTACAGTTCGTCTTCGCTGTACGGGCTAACTTCGACGAAATCCTTATCTTTGACTTCGTACTCCAGTCCCTTAGAGGTAATACTCCAGGCGTGCAGTGATTTCAGTTTTGTTTCCCTGTCGAAGTACACATTGACTTTGGCGTATTCGCGGCCTTCCGGTCGAAGAATCTTTACTGCGCGCCTGTACAGGGTATATACGTCGCCGGTCTCGGAAACCGTGGTCGTCTGATCGTCGAGCAGCACCAGCGCATTCGCTTCCTTATCCACAGCCATGGGCGGCTGCGAGGCGGCGGCGCGTACCCAGTCCGGTGTGGTCGCCGCGGCAGTTCCACAGGCTGCAAGCAGCAGAAGCCTCGCGCTATTTTTGAGCGATGGCAGTAGTCCGCAAAATCGTAGGTTCATCATCACTGGCCTTCACCTGCTCATATAACGACTTTACCGTTGGATAGTACTTAATCGGGATATAGAAAGCGCCCACCATGAACTGACGATCGTAAGTCAGCTTCTGTCCGGTGGCCTTGCATTTGACCAGGTACGCACCGACTTCATCGGAGACCTGGCGCTCCTTGGGCATGCTCTCGACCTGTAGCCCAAGCGGCAGTGTGATCGAAATTGAATCGATTGTCACATATGGATAGGGAAAGTAGACGGGATTGATGCGTTTGTCGTGTACAAACGGCTGCTTCTCGTTCGCGGTGAAGAAATCTGAGTTCAGCAGCAGCCGTTTGCCAGTCGCAGCGGCATAGCCGGGCACCTCGACGCTGAAGCTGGCATCGATCGATTCGTCCTGCGAATCCCAACCTTTCACCGACAGAAGGTACACAGTTGCCGTATTGGGAAGCCACCCGCGGACTTCTTCTTCGAGGTCTTTGGTGCGCCCGGCATCGTCGTTTAACCTCTCGTCGATGCGATGCGTAAGCGCTTCTTGCCCCTGGAAAAGGATGCGGAGCTTGCCCGTGAGGGAGCCGTCTTGAGACAGAGTGACCGCGGCCAGGCGCTGGGTAACAGCATCTTTCGGGCGCGGCACAGGTGTGGTGACAAATTGGGCATTCTTGCCGTTCTCCAACAACCCACGAACGCCGCTGCGCGTCCAGTAAAGAATGCCGTAGGGACAGTATCGCGTGCCCGGATCGAGGTACACATCTTTCCCGTCGGCGTGAACAACGGCGATCTCGCTGGTCAGCTGGTCGAAATCGAGAAGCTTATCGCTGAAGAAATTCTCGTCGCGGCGGGAAACGCGGACGATTTGTGCATTCAGTCCCACCGCGCGGGCCATCGCGACAAACACCCGAGTGATTTCATCGCGGTCGCCGCTGTTCTGGCGCAGCACGTCATCGACGCCTTTGTTGTCTCTATAGTTTTCTTTCCTGGCTTCTTCGGCCGTGCGATCTCGCTTGTAAGTAAGGTTATCGAGTTGCTGCACTCGGGCATACAATTTGCGCAGCTTCTGCTCGGTATTGTCAGTCGGCAGGACAAGTTGACGGGCGGCGGCGTCTGCGTCGGAGTGCCGCCCCATGAACTTCTCCGCATGCTTGCTCCAGTTGACGCCGGAGCGGTCCCAGAATTCTTCGGAGTTTCTGAAATTGGCGCTGGCATAGTAGAAGCGCACGCGCATCTTCAATTCGTTCTCCGGCGGGGCCAGCTCTTCGGCTTGAAATGCCGGGATGTTGTCGAGCTGCAACTCGATTCGCTGGCCCTTGTTCTTCAGCTCTGCGGAACTGGGTAGATACTCCGTCGTCCACGCGACGTGCGCATAGCTTCCATCCTCGGCAATGACGTCCCCCTTGAAGGGAGTGAACGAAAATAGCGCATGCTTTTGCAGCAGCTCATCCTGGACGTCCCAATGTGGAGCATATGCGATGCCTTCTTCCCAGCGCATTTTGTACTTGTACTCGATAATGCTTCCAACCTGAACATCGGGAAGAGTGAGCGTCTTCTGCAGAATCTTTATGCCTTTTCCTTTGATCAGGGTGCTGTCGAGCAGCTTGCCGGTAAAGGGCACGATCGTGCCGTCTGCGTGGATAGTGCGGGCCTTCACGTCAGAGATATGCGAGTACTTGTTGTCGTAAGGAATCTTTACGTCGGCGTATTTTTTGCCTTGCTCGGTGAGGATCTTGATGCGGCGGTAGCTGTACTCGTAATGCTCGTTGTCATCGTTGTTTTCCTCGCGATACAGGATCACCGCAGCCACTCCTGGCTGGCTCGGATCGGAGGTCATTTTGAGCTCGTCCGGACGAATTGGCTGCCAATCCTCGCCCGCGAAAACAGTGGCTGGAATTGCGGCTATAAATAGAAGCGTCGCGAGAAAAGCAAGCGACAATGAACGGTGGCGGCGTAGGACTCCCATTTGGATGAAGAGAAACATTCGCGTCGGCTCCGGAGAGGACGATTCTGGGGGTGCGTATTTATACTCCAGATATCCAGAGACTCACAATAGGAACGTTTTGTGCGCGAGTGCATGTACTTAGGGAAAATGAGAAAACCTCAATTTGGGCGCTTGATACGGTCGGCGAAAGAGAGGAATGCGTGATTTCCAAGATTCTGATAGTGGTTTGCTTTGCCGTGGTGTTGCTCGGAATTACCCTGTTTATTGCGTGGAAGCTTGGAATTTTGACGTTCTACTCATACAAAATTAAGTGATTGCAGCGTAACTAGAGGTCTTTCATGGCAGATCGCGTGCTGTTGGTGGCTTGTGAATGTCTGGTGTTTTTTGCGGTGCTCGGCAGAATTCTGATTCGAAGGGATTTCTACTTGACGGTGACCATAGGCAGGAGCACGAATGCGCTCTCTGCCTCTGTGGTCGTCCCTCTCGTGTTGATTGCTGTGGCGGGAATCATGAGCGTTGTTTTGTTAGTTAAGATGTTCGCGATGGAGCTAAGGGCCGCCGCATCAGCGGCCTACCTTTGCCGCCTGATGGGGTGCAGACGGCGCCCGCATCCACGTTTTTCGGCTATGGTTTAGTTGATATCGAACTGCTCCTGGTGCAGGATGGGATCGCTTTTGACGATGATGGTCTTTCCTGTCAGCTCTTCCATCTCCTGCAGCCAGCGCGCGCCATTGGCCTTTAGCGCTTTTACCACTTCGGGATTCACGCGCAGCAGGACGTCATGCCGTTCGAGGTTCTTCATCATCTTGCGCATCTCGACATAAATCTCGTTGCAGACGGTCTGCACGCTCTTGATCATGCCCGTGCCGGTGCAGTAGGTGCATGAAGTCGAGAGCGTTCGCTCCAGCGATTGCTTCACGCGTTTGCGGGTAATCGCCACCAGTCCGAAATCGTTGAATTGCAAGACCTTGGATGGAGCGCGATCATTCTTCAACTCTTCCTCAAGCGCCTGCATGACTTTCTGGCGATTGCGGCGCTCGTCCATATCGATGAAGTCGATGACGATGATGCCACCCAGATCGCGCAGCCGGATTTGCCGCACGATTTCCCTAATGGCATCGATGTTGGTCTTGACGATCGTGTCTTCGAGACGCGCGGTCTTGCCCACGTACTTGCCGGTGTTGATGTCGATGGCGACCAGCGCTTCGGTCTGGTTGATCACGATGTAGCCGCCGCTCTTCAGCCAGACCTTCGACTTCAACGCGTTGTTGATCTCCTCCTGAATGCCGAACTGCTCGAACAGCGGAGTGTCCTTGCTGTAGAGCTTGGCGCGTTTCACCATTGCCGGCTGAAAGCGCCCCAGGAAGCGCACGATGCGTTCGTACTCCTGTTCGCTATCGACCCATACGCCGCTGAAGGTGGCAGTCACCTGATCGCGCAGGATGCGCTCCACCAGGTTGAGATCGTGATAAATGAGCGCGGGAGCTTTGCTGCTTTCCGAACGCGACTTGATATCGTTCCACAGATTAATGAGGAAGCGAAGGTCGGAGCGCAGGTCCTCTTCGCTAGCTCCGGCCGCGGCGGTGCGCACGATAAATCCACCATGCGCGTTTCCTTTTTCGCTGATGAGCACACGCTTCAGGCGCTGACGCTCTTCATCGGATCCAATCTTGCGTGACACCCCTACGTGATTGACGGTCGGCATGTACACCAGAAAACGGCCGGGAAGCGCGATATGACTCGTAATGCGCGCACCCTTCTTCGCGATCGGTTCCTTAGCAATCTGGACCAGGATTTCCTGGCCTTCCTTCAGCAGGTCAGTGATGGTGGGCTGTGACTCGCGCTGGATATTACGGCGCCCGCGCATGGGACGGCCATGGCGGCCACGGCGAAAGCGGTCGGGAGCAGGGCGATCTGAACGCTCGGTGCGCTGCTGAAACGCAGCGGTGTTCGCCGGGGCGCGCAACTCGGCTCGACCTTCTTCTTCGCTGAGTTCGTGATCGTGCTGCGATAAGTCTTCTTGGTGCTCCTCTTGTTGCTCCTCATGCTCCAGATAGCCTGAGTCCTCGGCGTCGGCTGCTTCCATAACTTCGGTTGCTTCACCGTTGGATTCAGATTCGCCATTCTGCTCTTCCCCGGAAGCATGATCTTCGAGATCGGCCGGTTCTCCTTCGCGCAGTCCAAGGCGCTGGCGCTGGTGGGCCTCACGAACGGCTTCCACTAGTTGCTCGGCGTTGTCGGAATCCAGCGTCTCTTCTTCTAGCTCTTCGTAAATCTCCTCGTCCGGGTGCTCGAGGAAGGGATGATTTTCGCTCTCTTCTTCGTCGATGATTTCTTCTTCCAACACGCCAGAGCCAAACTGATGTGGAGTCGCATCAGACTGAGACTCTGAATCGGAATCTACGGTTTCAACGGAAGGCTGTTCAGAATCTGTTTGCTCAACATCCGCGGCTTCGAAGCGAGACTCGGGCTCTGGTTGCAGTTCGGAAATGAATTGCGTGCCCCTTGTTGTTGTTCCGGGCGCCTCGCCCGCCTCTTGACTGAATTCCGTCGCCTGCTGCTCCGCGGGAGAAACGAAAGGTCCGGCCGGGGCGGTCGGAACTACATCAGATTGAGGTGCACGCTCTGAAGTAACTTCCTCCGAGACTGCCGCAGGTCGATTGCGGTATTTGGCGAGAGATTCTCCCGGCAGCGTTGCCACCGCTGGGCCGGTCGGCGGCGCTTCCCAACGCGGGCGCTGCTCGCGGTGACTTCGCTCTTGCCGGAAGTCTCGCCGCGGCTCCGGCGCTGTTACTGCAGGCGCGGTCTCCGATTCTCCGCGATTGCGGTACTTCGATAACGACTCTCCGGGAAGGACAGCAAACCCCTCCCCTTCAGGAATGGGGGAAGACAAGCTGCTCGCTGCAGGCTGCTGGCTGCTGACCTTTTCCTGAGGACTGGGAGCTTGATGTTGCTGTGCCGTGGGTTGGGCCTCGGCGTGCTCGCCGCCGCGATACTTGGAAAGGGATTCTCCAGGAAGTAGAACCGGCTCAGCCTCATTGCTCTCCATTGGCTCGGCAGTGGGCTGCGAGGATGATGCCGAGTGCTCCTGGAATTCGCCGCGACCCCGGCGACGTCCGCGGCGTCCACGCCACTTGCGGGGCGTGCGCTCAAACTGGCCCTCAGAAGGCGCGGGCTGCTCGGAAGGGCCGGGTTCCGCCTCGACTTCTCCTCGCCTTTCCGCAGCGGGTTGC
>JAICXB010000050.1 GCA_025980765.1 Terriglobales bacterium | reverse complement strand
CCTCTGCCGTGACAGGGCAGCGTTCTAACCAACTGAACTACGTCCCCAGCTTGAGCAAGCGGGTCAGTGGCAAACCCGCTTCTTTACAACTCATTTTTCGATGCCGCTGCCTGGCTCAAATGGCTAATCAACCGGCGCTGCAGTCAGAACATCTGTCCATGCTCTGCAAATAAATTGTAACAGACGCGATTGGATCGTTCCTTCAGGCAAACTGCTCATTTAACGCCGCATATTTTATGATCCCATCGGCAAAGGTAAATGTTCCGCGTTCGCGCATCTCCTCGGCTGCGTGCAGAAATCCGGTCAGCGCTGCTCGCGCAAGGGCGCTTCCAACACTCACACGCCTGACTCCCATCTGCGACAGTTCAGCAAGGCTGAACTTCGCGCCTTCGAGTCCCATAATGACATTCACTGGCCGGTCCACCGAGCCCACCACTGCCGTAATGTCCTGCCTGGTTTTCAGTCCTGGAGCAAACAGCGCGTCGGCCCCGGCCCGCTGGAAGGCCTGAAGGCGCGCAATCGTATCGTTCAGATCCGGATGGCCGACGATGAAGTTCTCTGCTCGCGCCGTCAACGTAAATGGGAACGGCAGAGAGTGTGCGACCTCGGCCGCAGCGCGAACGCGATCGGCGGCTAAGGATAAGTCGTAGGGCTTGCGATCCCGACCGGAAGGGACATCCTCGATCGAGCAGCCGGCCAAGCCAACCTCGGCGGCGAGGCGAACAGTTTCAGCAACGCGCTCCGGATCGTCAGCGTAACCGTTCTCAAGGTCTGCGCTTATCGGCAGATCGGTTGCTGCGACCAGCGCCGCGGCGTGCGCCAGCATGGTATCGCGATCGACTGCGCCATCGGCTTTCCCAATAGAGAACGCAAAGCCTGCGCTGGTAGTGGCCAGCGCTTCAAAGCCCAGCGATTCGAGCAGGCGCGCGGAGCCTGAGTCCCACGGGTTGGGGATAATGAATGCGCGATCACGCTCATGCAGCGCACGAAAAGTTTTGGCTTTTTCCGCTTGGGTCGGCAAGGCAGGCCTCCGGCAACATTGTATGAGAATCCGTCGCGCCGCTCTTCACTTGATAGAAATTCTCGACATCCGCGTCATTGTTTTGGCGAACTCGGTTTTGCCGAACTTGGCGCCGGCAGCGTGTACGTCGGCTTGCCTTGTTCGTCGAGGAACTGCAATGACGGATTGTTTGCCGCATCCACCGACATCACAATGCGAGGCTTGCCTTTGGTGTCCATCAAGGTCACCTCAGCATCGTTTTTCTGGTCGCGTCCCACAAAGACTCTCTGCACGCCGACAACTCCGCTGCTGACGGCTTCTTCTTGCAGCTTCTTCATGGCGGCGGTTTTCTCCGGTCCTTCGGGTTGAAGTTCGATTGCCTCCACCTTGGCTGCCAGTGGACCGATCGGTTTCAGCGGACGTTCCCACACCCTCAGACCGGAAGAGCGGTTATCACCGTTCTGCCGATAGGTGATGCCTACTGTCTGGTCCTGATCGTACTGGTCGAAGAGCAGTCCACTGTCAGCGCTGACCTTGCCGTTTTCTTCTTTGGCGCTCCACGTCATGCCACCGCATTCATCGCCATTGTCATTGAAGAAGATAAAACCGGCGCCGCGGGTGCCTTCGCGCGACTTCATCGGATGTCCCTGCATGATCGGTCCTGGAGAGCGCTTGTTATTGGAGATGGTCAGCCGAAGCTTTCCGTTTTCGACAATGTTGATGCGCTCAGCGTCGATCTCATCAAATTTGGTTTTGTGCTCGTTCTGGAAGGCGGCAAGTCCAAGTACGGCGAACAGAACAAATGAAATCACGACATAGATTTTGAGCAACCGAAGCTCTCGTGCGATTTGTGGGTCCATGGTTTCCTCTGGCAGTGAGCAGGGATTAAAACAGCCAGAGGATTCTAGCCTGTGAGCGCTGCGCCTTCCACCCGGGAGAGGAATCTTGACAAAAATCAAATCGGGTCGCTACGCTGTGCCGACCTGCAAAGATTCCGAAATGACATTTCGCAAAATACGCCCGTCGTTCCTCGCTTCGCTAATCATCGTCTTATCGTCATTTGCCTTCGGCGCGATACCGCCGCAGTTTGAAATCACCTACGCTCCCGGCGTGCACGCGGCTCCGCTCACCGGAAGATTGATTCTGGTGCTGGCGCAGAAGGCCAGTCCCGAGCCGCGATATCAAGTGGGACTCAACGGCGCCGAGATTCTCGGCATCGACGTCAGCAACTGGCAGCCGGGTCAGGCCACGGTGATTGACTCGAAGGTACGCGGCTATCCGCGCGAGCTCGCCGATCTGCCGGAAGGCGATTACTACGCGCAAGCTGTCCTGAATGTCTACACCGAACTGCACCGTTCCGATGGACATACGATTTGGGTTGCGATCAACGATGGCCGGCAACGTTTCAGATCGCCGCGGGGAATCTTTACAGCGATCCCGTGCCGATCCATATTGGGAATTCGGGGATTTCGCGCCTGGAACTCAATCACGTGAGTCCCGCCCCACCGGCCCCGCAGGATACCGAGTGGGTGAAGCATGTCCGCATCCAGAGCCAGAAGCTGACGCAGTTCTGGGGACATCCGATTTATGTTCACGCGACGGTGTTGCTGCCGAAGGGATACGCCGATCATCCGAACGTTCGTTATCCCTCTGTTTACACCATGGGGCATGATGTGCCGTTTAGTTTCTCCACTAAGCCCGACACGGAAGCGGAGAAGAAGGCAGAAGCCGAACGCGGTCTCGAGACCGGCTACGAGTTTTATCAGCAATGGGACTCCGATAATTTTCCGCGCTTCATTGCCATCAGCTTTGAGCAGCAGACTCCCTTTTTTCCTGACTCCTATTCCGTGAATTCCGCCAATAACGGTCCGTATGGCGACGCGATCATTCAAGAGGTGATTCCGTATCTGGAGGAACACTTTCGCATGATCCGCTCCGGATATGCGCGCGTAATCGAAGGCGCTTCGACCGGAGGCTGGCAGACCCTCGCTTTGCAATTACAGCATCCGGATTTCTTCGGCGGAGCCTGGGTGCTGCAGCCCGATCCCATCGACTTTCATCGATATCAGCTCGTCGATGCCTATAAGGACGACAATGCCTTCGCCACCCCTTCCGGACCATTCACCACCGCAGAGCGGCCGATGCGAAGAAGTCCGACCGGCCAGGTGAATACCACGGTTCGCGAACTCAGCCGGATGGAGGATGTGCTCGGCTCGCACGGCCGCTCGCAGTACCAGTTCGAGGGATGGGAGGCCGTGTACGGCCCTGTCGGTGAAGATGGCTATCCGAAAGCGCTTTGGGACAAGGAAACGGGAAAGATCGACCATGAGGTCGCAAACTACATGCGCGATCACGGCTTCGATTTGCTGGAGTACACCAGGCGGAACTGGCCGACTCTGGGTCCGAAGCTAGTGGGGAAACTGCACTTCTCCTGTGGCGATATGGACCACTTCTACCTGAATTTGGCCGTGTATAACTACCAGCAATTCTTGCAGACAACCACCAATCCTCACTATGAAGGCGACTTTATCTTCGGCCGGCCGATGAAAGGACACAGCTATCACCCCTTCCATTGGGCCGAGTTCGTGCGACGCATGGCGGCCGAGGTTAAGAAGAACACCCCCGCGGGAGAGAATTCTTCGGTTTGGAATTACTAATCCGCACAAGAACAGGGAAATCTGCAGGGAATTTTCCGGCTGAACCAAGAAAAGCATCGAATTCTGCCCAAAATCCGCAAATTGTGGAAAAGAGCAGGGAATTAGCAGGGAATTTGTCGATTTCCTCTCAACCTATTGCAGCACTTGTACTTAGTTCTGTCGCGGGAAAAATTCAGAGATTAGCAGGGAATTAGCAGGGAATTTTGTCTTGCGCCGGCTAGGCGCGGCGGAGGCTGCCGCGGTCCTCAACTAGTGCAAGGGGAAAAGCTGATCGCGCGCAGCCGGTGAATGTGCCGCATCGCAAACCTGGCGAATTGCGGCGACGATCGCATCCGGACGCTCAAATGGGATCATGTGGTCGCTGTCGGGAACCATGATGCGCTTGCCGCGCGTAGACTGGCGCGCCTCGCGCACTTGCAGATCGTTGATCCAGAGCTGGCGAAGGTCGTCCAGATCTTTTTGAGTGATGCCGGCAGGCAAGAGCTTTCTATCAACGCTTTTGCCCGCGGTGAGAGCTACGAGAGGTTTATCTCCCAGCGAGCCGGCGGCGTGTACTTCTTTTCGCGCTTTCGTCGAAGGCTTGCAACTCGCTTCCAGTCGCTTGCGCGAACTTCGGCATTAAGGAGAAATAGAGATATTCTCTCCATTCATCCTTGGAAACGCCGGCAGGGACAGGTTGGCGAGCTGCCATGAGGCGGCTGATGCCCAGTCCATTCAGGATTGGCGCAATGCGTTCCTGCGTCTTGAGTTGCTTCTGCTGCTCCTCACTGAATCGCCTAAAGCTCGCAGGCATCAACTGGTTCTGATCTTCCTCGGAAGCATCCACCAGCACGATGCCCGCGACCTCGCCGGGATATTTACCGTTGTAAACGCGGACATTGAAGCCGCCAAAGGAATGGGCCACGAGCACAAAAGGCGCATGTTCGCCCGCGTTCTGCAATAAGGTATGCAGTTCCTGCGCTATTTGGACGCTGGTGCGCGGCAGCGGTCCGGCATCGCTCCACCCATATCCGGCGCGATCGTAAGAGCACACGTGCGTAAACTTCGCGACCTCGGTCTGCACCGCCTTCCACCCAATTGCCGGCACGCCCAGACCCGTATCTAAAACCACCGTCGGCGAGCCTTGTCCGGTGCAGTCGATGCTGAGCTTGTGCCCGCCGACATCAACCAACCTGCCCTGCGGTTGGAAGCGGTGAGCATCAGCGGCATTTTCAATCGCCTGATAAGAAGCGCCGCAAATACCCAATACGACTACGAGGGCGAGGACGAGCAGCAGTCCTTTCCAAAACCAGCGAAAGAGCCGTCCGCGTTTGGGAGAGAGTACAGGTGTGGTTGCCATTGAAATTTTCCCGAGGTTAACACGAAGGGCACCAAGGATGATGAAGGGCAAGGGGAGCGACCAAGAAGACGTTATCTGATTTTCTCCGTGCCCTCTCCTGTCAACCTCGTGACCTTCGTGTTAACCCCTTATCCATACTTCTGGTTCGGGTCCGGCGGCGGCGCTACCGACCAGATTTTGCTGAGCACGCGCTGGAAATTTCCGCCCAAGATGCCGCTGATGTCCTGGTCCGAATAGCCGCGGCGAATCAGGCCTTCGGCGATATCGAAGAAACGCTTGGGATGATTCAAGCCTTCGATGTCGTCCTTATCGCGAAACGCGTAGCTGGATTTGTAGCCGGAGTGCAGCGCCTTGCGCAGGGGTTCAGGCATGGCGTCATAGCCGTAAAGGTCGATGTCGCTGCTGACGCCGACGTGTTCGGGCCCAACCAGCTTGGCCACGTGATCGTAGTGATTCAACGCGTCTTCAATTGTGGTGGGTTCCTTCGCGGTGACGAACATGCGGACGCCGGTGATTCCCATCACGCCGCAAGTAGCCGCCATTTTCTTGATGGCTTCATCGCTCTTGCAGCGCGGATGGGGGTCGAGCGCGTAGCAATTGGCATGTGTGAACAATACCGGCTGCTTGGAGACGGAGCACGCGTCGATTGAAGTCATCTCGCCACAGTGAGAGAGATCGACCGCCATTCCCAGCTTGTTCATGCGATCCACGATGGCAACTCCGAAATCGCTGATGCCGCTGTCATTGCGCTCGGTCGAGCCGGTGCCGATCAGGTTGCGGGAATTGTAAGTGAGCTGCGAGATCCGCTGGCCAATGCTGTAGAAAAAGTCCACGTCGGCAGGGGAGCGAAAGTGCTCGGAGTTCTGGACCCCGAGCAGAATGCCGAGCTTGCCGCTCTTCTTCGCGGCGGCCAGCGTTGCCGGTGAATCTACGCGCATGAACCAGTCATTGTGGTGAGCGACAAAGCCGTTCCACTGCGAAAGAAATCGTAAAGTCTCATCGTATGCGCTCGGACCGCCGGTCCCAACGGCGATGTGATACACGTTAATGCCGGATTCCCGAAAAGGAACCAGATTTGTCTCGGTGAACGTCGTGGGATCATTGAACCAGGTTCGGGGGACCGTCCCACGGGGTGCAGCCAGCGGAGCGATCACGGCGTAGAGGCTGAACGGATTCAGCAGGTCCATGACCGTAGTCTGCTGCACCAGCTGGATCGCGCGCGCGGAGTACTTGTCATTGTTCTTGCTCTGCGCGAACAGCTCGAAGCTGCCCAGGTTGATCATAGGCGCGATCGCCGCGCCCGCAGCCGCCTTCAAAGCCGCCCGCCGGCTTAGTTGCATGTGTCGAGTCCTCCATTCCAAAGGGCCGGAGGCCCAATACCAAACGTCAGCCCAGGCCGGCAGGCCTGGGTAATGGAAAAATGAATGGAGCCCCGAGAGGCGGCACATAAATCGTGTTTCGGTGCCGCCCCCTGACGGGGCTCCGGAAAAAACAAACTGATCTCGACAGTCCCAGGCCTTTCAGCCTGGGCTGACGTTTGGTATCGGGCCTCTGGCCCTTTGATCGGATATGCCCCCGGTGTTTGCCCTGATGCTTCGAATCAGAAGTTGAACTTCAGCGCGAGTTGCAGAACCCGCGGGTTGACTGCTGTGGAGTCTATGACTCCAAACGTAGTCGGTGAATCCCGGTCATTGCCGGGATTTGAGAACTGCGGATGATTTAGCGCGTTAAACGCTTCGGCGCGGAACTCCAGGTTCGAAGCTTCCGTCCAGGTCTTGATGCCGAAGCGTTTCATCAGCGCCAGATCGAGATTGTTCTGTCCCGGACCTACGAAGGTTCCCGGTCTGCTGTTTCCGAAACCGGTAGTTCCGTCGGCGGCGATGGCTGGGTAATCAACAAAGCAACTCGTGTTGATGTAGTTGGTCAAACGGTTCTGAATCGAGCCTGGCGTGGCGGTGTTGCAGCCAGGCACGATCTGGGCAAAGTCGGCATCGCCGCCTTTGATTCCGTTTACATTGGTGGCATTGGTGTCAAACACCGAGAGATGCTCGCCGCTCTGGATGGTGTAAACGCCGGCTAGGCCCCACCCTCCAAGCGCCTCACCCAGCAACGATCTCCCTCTGTCGTTGAAGTACGGCAACTGATAAGAGAAGCTCAGCACAAATCGCTGTGGGCGGACGAACGAGTCCCACCCGTAATCGTGATGGCGATCGAACTGGTCGCCGGTCTGCGCACCTCCATTGAAGCCACTGCTGGCGTCGAGAGTATCGGACAAACTCTTGGCCCAGGTGTAGGAGGCTTGGAGTTGCAATCCCCATCGTGTTCGCTGGGTCAAGCTTGCTTCCATGGCGTTGTACCAACTCTGACCCGTAGTTTCGAGCTGGAAGAAGCTGGTAGTAGAGATACCTTGCACCGGAACTCGCGAACCAACATTCTTGAAGGAATTAGTGGATACGCCGCGAATCGGATTGGATGCGCTGGCAGTGAGTGCTTCGTTCGGAATGATCGTGTTCAGCAGTCGCGTTCCGCGGCTGCCCAAATATCCGATTTCCAGAACGGTGTTGCTGGCCAACTGGTCCTGAATATTCAAGCTGTAGTGTTGAATCATAGGTGGCCGGAAGCCTTGAGAGAAAGTCTCGCCGCCCAGTGGCGCGGCGATTGTGCTGTATGGAGTAAAGCTGGGGAAGGTGATGGTCAGTGGTGCAAAAGGGCTCGCCAGACTCGCGGTTGCGTTGTCGAATAGGGATGGTTCGCGGAACAGAGCCCAGGGCTGATTAGTTAAAGTTTGTACGAAAGGCTGGCCGGAATAACGCTGGTGGTATACGCCATAGCCCGCCCGCAGTACTACCTTGTCCGATCCGGGCAGTTGCCAGGCGAAACCCACGCGAGGGTTGATCGTGTTTTGGCCGATTCCTTTTAAGGCCAGATTATTGCCCGAACTTACAACTCCCGGGGGCAGCGGAGCAGGGAAGTTATCAGCGACTACAAAGCCCTGTAGGGAGCCCGCAGCTCCAGGATTGGGGTTGGCGGCAGCAAAGTTGAAGTTGGCATTCCTTCCTGTATATTCACCAACGTCGCCCAGGCGCTCGAAACGGAACCCCACATTGAGGTTAAAACGAGAAGTCACGTGAACGTCATCCTGCGCGTACGCGTTCCAATCGTATGCTCGAAGGTGCCTCCCCAATTCGCCAGGAAGATCGACGCTCAAGAATACGTTGCTGGCGAGCGTGCCATTCTGGGCGGCACTTTGCCCCAGGAGCAGATCGCTCCATGTTCCAAAGATGCCTCCGCTGAGGAAATTGAAGGATTTGATGTTGTCGTCGTAGCGCTCGCCGCCGGCGCCAAAGCGGATATTGTGGCGGCCGCGATTGTACGAAACGTTGTCCTCAATCTGATAGGTATTCTGACCGAAATTAATGGTTTGTCCGTTACCCCCAATGGTGATCCCTCCCAACACGTTGATCTGGGGGAGAATGTCAAAAGAGTTCACATTCGCGCCAATCGTGCTCCATTGGAACGGCTGTGCTTGATCAGTAGACGTGAGATCCTGATGTAAGCCGACCACCACCTGATTGAGCAGCCTGGAGGTGAAGATGTGCTCGTTGGTGATCGAGAAATCGCGGAATTTGTTGGGCACGTTGGTTGGGAAGCCGGGCACTGCTGAGCCGCCCAGGTTTGGGGTATTCAATGTGAGTGTCTCGTTGCTGTTGACGCGAAAGGCCCGGAACTCCCACTTCGTTTTATCTGACTGGTTGTAATCCAGGTTCAGCATTCCCTGGTCTTCGTTGAATGGGCAAGGATTGCTGATGGCGGAGAATCCCTGCTGGTCGAGGGGCTTGCTGGGATCGATAGTCTGCGGATTCGGAACCAGAAATTGGCCATTGGGCAATTTCAGATTCAGCAAAGCCAACGCCTGCGGGCTGATGTTGGAGCCGTCCGGAGCGACTGTGGTTCCAGGCAATCCCGTGGCAGCATCCAATCCCAGCACCTGCCAGAAGGTTGGCTGGCCGGCAAACATAGCTCCCAAAGTCGCGGCGGAGCGGTCATTGGTGAACGGCGGCTCGAAAAATGTGCTGGAGCAGCGAGGATCGAGTCCGTTCTTCTGTCTGGTTCCCTGGTAGGAACTGAAAAAGAAGAGCTTGTCGCGTATGATGCGCCCGCCGAGCGTAAATCCAAACTGGTTTTGCCGAAGTTCCGCGCGGCCCTGCTTGGCTTGATTGCGGAAATAATCGTTGGCATTCATGTTCTCATTGCGGAAGAACTCGAAGAGCGTGCCGTGAAAGGCGTTCTGGCCGGTTCGCGTCACCACGTTCACATTGGCGCCTGCATTGCGACCGACGGAGGCATCGTAAGCGGCAGTCTGGACTTTGAACTCCTGAATGGTGTCCGGATTGGGAATGGGTATGCCGCCGCTAAACGCACCGCTTTGCTGGAAGTCGTCGACGGCGATTCCGTTTAACTGAAAATTGTTGTCCATGAGAGAGGTGCCGCCTGCCGAGGCTCCACCGGGAGGCTCGCCGCCCAAGCCGCGTCCCAACTCGCCGGCATTGGTCACGTCGGTGCTTATGCCGGGATTTAAGCCGATGATCTCCGTGAAATTGCGCGTGACCAGAGGCAGGCTCTGCACCAACTCTCCGGTCGTCACATGTCCCAGGCTGGCGGTTTCGAGCTGTAACTGCTCGGCATTCGCTTCAACGGTCACCGTCTGGCTGGCGGCGCCAACTTCGAGCTTAATGTTCAGCGGGACAATGTTGGCGACGTCCACCGCCAGTTGCGAGACGGTGAGGGTGCGAAATCCGCTCTTGCTTGCCTCCACACGGTATTTGCCCGGGGGCAACGAACTGGCTGTAAAGGATCCGGTCGAGGTGGAGCGCAGATTGCGCGTGTCCCCTGTCTGTTGGTTCGTTACCGTAATCTGCACATCCGGAACCACGGCGCCGGAAGTGTCGGTAACCACGCCGGAAATGGCGCCGGTGCCGGAACTTTGCGCAAGCAACATCGCGCTTAATGCGCAGGCCAACCAGGAGACGGCGAGAAAGCGGACGAAGAGTTTGCTCATATGACCTCCGCGGCGGTGACCGCCGCACGGAATTCGTTTTCTGTTGGAGTATCGCAGCCCGAACAGCCAAGGAGAGAAAAGCGCTTCAAGTTTCGAGTTTCAAGTTTGGAACCAAACAGGCCATCGCTAACTGCATGCGCGAAACCTGAAACTCGAAACCCGAAACTTGAAACGATACACCGCTGTTTCACGAATGGCCTCCCTGCAAATTGTGATTGCCGGACCTGTTTTTTTTATCTTTCACTTCCGGCGAGTACCAACGTGTCCCAGAACGGAACTCCAGCTCTTTATGTTGCAAGACCGCCAGCGAATGTTCTGGGTGCAGGTGGGCGCAGGCGACAAGAATCGCATTGATGGTGGCCACCGGAGCGGCATAAGAAGCATGGAACGACGGGCTGGCGACGGAGGCCAGCAGAAATGAGTCGCTGAAACGCGCAATCGGGGTGCGCGGATTGTCGGTAATGCCCACCGTGCGCGCCCCTTTCTCCCGAGCGCGGACTACGGCATCCACGGTGGCGCGCAGGCAGCGGCCAAAGCTGATGCCGATCAGTAAATCTTTGCTCCCCAAAAGATTTACTTTCTGTTGCAGGCTGCCGGTGGATCCGGTGGGCGCTTCGGAGTCGTATCCCAGCGAAACCAGCGCGTAGCTCAGAAGATGAGAGAGCGCGGCCGCCAAATCCACTCCCACTACCATGATGCGGCGCGACCGGCCGATCAGTTTTGCCACCTCGATAATTTCGGCGGCGCGGAGCTGCGAGCGCAACGCGTGCAGGTTTTGCAGCTCCATCTCCATGCTGTGTTCGATATGACTGGCGAGGCTGCGGTGCTCGCGCGTCGCTACCTTCATCTGCGTGTACGGCGAGATGTGAGTGACAAAGTGCGCGCGCAGGTCGGCGATGAAGTCTCCGTACTTCTCGTATCCCAATGCCTGAATGCTGCGCACGATGGTGGCGGCATCGACCTGGTAGCGCTTGGCGAGTTCCCGTGAGGAAAGGAAGCAAGTCTCCTCGGCCTCTTCCAAAATCTGACGGATCAAATCGCGGCGGCTGGTGTTCAGCTTGTCTTCAGCTTCGGCGAAGCGGCCTTCCAGAGGCGTGGCCCAGGAGTTGCGGCCATCGCCGTTGTTGTTCAGGCGAGCGACTGACGTTCTTTTGCCTGCTGACGTCTTGGAAGCGACTTCCATTCTTTTCCTTCGTGAGCTCAACTGGCAGGACGCAATTTCGGCGCGGCACATGAATACAACAGATGTTGCAGGGTGTCAACAGGAAACATCATCTGTTGCATTTTCCGGGAAGCGATGGTAAAGAATGGAACCCGTTTGCGATTGGCTGCGCAGGCGGTTCGGAGGCTTACGACAGAAACCTATGAGAAACAGAATGCGTGAACGGGCACTTCAGATATTTCTCTTCATAGTTGTTGTTGCCAGCGTTCCGGCGGCTTTGAATGCGCAGCAGCAGCGAGACCTGTCATCACTGGATCAATCGCTTCAATCGGTAATCAGCGACTGGAAAATTCCGGGAGCGACAGTTTCCATTGTGCAAAGCGACTCCGTGGTTTACATGAAAGGCTTTGGTGTACGCGACATCAATACCCGGCAGCCGGTGACGCCCGACACCCTCTTTGACATCGGTTCCTGTACCAAGGCATTTACAGCAGCAGCAATTGCCGAGTTGGTAGATGGCGGGAAGATGCAGTGGGACGGCAGGGTCGACAACTATTTGCCTGCATTTCATCTTTCTGATCCTGAAGCGGACGAGCACGTTACGATTCGCGACCTGCTCACGCACAGAACCGGTCTGCCAGGCGCTGATCTGGTGTGGTATGGCTCCAGTGTGGGCCGGGACGAGCTGATTCGCCGGGTTGCGTACATTCCCTCCCGGCAGGGTTTCCGATCCCGCTTCGAGTATCAGAATCTGATGTTTCTTGCTGCGGGTCAGGCGGCGGGTCAGGCTGCGGGCACTACCTGGGACGATCTGGTCCATACCCGCATTTTTGGGCCACTGGGCATGAGCCGCTCGGTCACTACCGTGGCCGAAGCGCAGAAGTCCGGCGATGTCGCGACGCCACATGAACAGAACCACGACGGTTCGATCAAGACGATCGCCTGGTTCAACCTCGACAATGTTGCTCCTGCCGGAGCAATTTCGTCCAGCGCGCGTGACATGGCAAAGTGGATTGAACTTCAGCTCGACGATGGAATGTATCAAGGCAAGCGGGTGATTTCCGAAAAGAACATGCAGGAAATGCATGAGCCACAGATGGTGGTGCCGCGAACTGGAGAAATCGGGACCGTCTTCTTTCCGGACTCGATGCAGCTCAGCTATGGATTGGGCTGGTTCGTGCAGGACTATCGAGGGCACCAACTCATTCTGCATCCCGGCGACATCGATGGCTTTGCCGCGGAGACGGTTCTAATTCCGGAGATTCATGCCGGCTTCTTTCTCGCAATCAACCGTACCAGTTTGGGCCGGCAAGTCATGGTGTATGACATTGTCGACAAACTGCTGAACCTGTCCGATGCCGGTTGGAGCGCCCACTTCCATAAACTCGAAGCCGATTCAAAAGCGGAAGAAGAAAAATCCATGCAATCCTGGGAATCGAAGCGCATTCCCGGCGCCCATCCCTCACATGACCTCCCGGCCTATGCGGGCGATTTTAAAAATCCGGCCTATGGGGACGCAAACATCGCGTTTGAGAGTGGAAAGCTGGTGTTGCACTTCCATTCCATTGCGTCCGACCTTGACCATTTCCAATACGACACCTTTGTGACCGGCTCGACGGCTGACAGAAAGAGCAGAGTCACGTTTTTTGTGAATGGACAAGGCCAGGTAGATAAGTTGGTGTTCGACAACATCACCTTCACGCGAAGCGCTCCCGCGGCAAAGCACCAGACAGCAACCTCACAACAGTCGCAGGATGCACACACCGTGAGTGCACGATGATGAAGCGCTTCTGCCGGGTCTTGCAGATCCTGAGCCGCAGCAGCAGAGTTGCTGTACAACAGGTGTTGCACGCGACGGACAAAAATCATCATCTGTTGCAGATTTCTATTGACAATGCTGCGCGATGCTCTTACAAGGGGGACGGCAAATCTTCATTTGCTTAGGGGATATCTATGACTGCTCTTCTCATAAAGTCTTGCTGCCGGCGAACTAAGGTTCCATTACTTCTCGCGGCGCTCATTCCAACGCTGGCACTGGCCAGCTTTGCGCAAGGTCCGAAGCCAGCTCCAGCGCGTCCGGCTGCGAAAGCTACTTCTCCGACCACGCCATCGGTTTCGGTCGGCACGCACGAGCTGATGGCCACCGATGTCGAAAGTTTTCTTGATGGTCTGCTGCCGGCACAACTGGAGCGCGACGACATTGCCGGCGCGGTGGTCGCGGTAGTGAAAGATGGCAAGCTGCTCTTTGCCAAAGGCTATGGCTATGCCGACGTGGAGAAGAGAAAACCAGTTTCACCCGAAGACACTCTGTTTCGCCCCGGATCGATTTCCAAGCTCTTTACCTGGACTTCGGTGATGCAGTTGGTGGAAGAGGGCAAGCTCGATCTTGATCGCAATGTGAATGATTATCTCGATTTCAAGATCCCCGACACCTATCCGCAGCCGATCACTCTGCGCAACATCATGACGCACACTGCCGGCTTCGATGAGTCGGTCAAGGACCTATTTATTCCCGACACCAAGAATCTTGAACCTCTGGGCAAGTATCTGGCGACGCACATGCCGCGCCGCATCTATCCGCCCGGCGTGACTCCGGCTTATTCCAACTACGCTACGTCGCTGGCGGGCTACATTGTGCAGCGCGTCTCCGGACAGCCCTTCAACGATTACGTCGAGCAGCACATCTTCAAGCCTCTGGACATGACCAGGACGACCTTCGTGCAGCCGCTGCCGGCCGACCTGCAGCCGCTAATGTCGCAGGGCTATCAAAAAGCGTCGGGCGGGGCGAAGAAGTTCGAAGTGGTGCAGGCGTTTCCGGCGGGCAGCGTTTCCACCAACGCGATCGGCATGACGCATTTCATGATCGCGCACCTGCAAAACGGGGAATACAACGGCGCTCGGATTCTCAAGCCGGAGACAGCGCAGTTGATGCACTCGCGCGCGTTTGGAGCGAACCCAGCGACGCTGGGTATGTGTCTGGGATTTTATGAAGAGACCCGAAATGGGCATCGCATCATCGGACACGGCGGCGACACTGGATACTTCCACAGCGACCTGCACATCATTCCCGACGCCAATGTTGGCTTCTTTGTCTCCTACAACAGCGCGGGACGTGGCGATGTGAGCAATCGCACCGAGCTGCTCGACAAATTCATGGATCGTTATTTCCCCTACACCGTGCCCACTGATCCGACGCTTTCGACGGCGGCTCAGGACGCTCGCAGCGTGAGCGGAACCTACATGGTGAGCCGGCGTTCGCAGGGCGATGTGCTCGGGCCTTTGTCGGTGCTGGGTGAAGCCAAGGTTTATCCCAATTCGGACAACACCGTTTCCGTGGATGCGATCAAGGGCTTCAACGGACAGCCAAAGAAATTTCGCGAGATCGCTCCGCTGGCCTTCCGCGAGGTGAATGGCCAGGACATGATCGCATTCAACAAAGATGCCACCGGAAACACGGTGCTCGCCATGGAGTATCCATTCATGGTGTTTCAACGCGTCGGATTCTTTCGCAGCAAAGGCTTCAACACGTTCGTTCTGTATGCCAGCCTCGCGGTTCTGGTATTGACGCTCCTGTTGTGGCCTATCGCTGCGATCGCGAGACGTCACTATGGCAAACGCCTCAGCCTCACTCCTGGAGAGCGCCGTGCGCGCTTGCTGGTGCGGCTCACCTGCGTGTTAGACATACTCTTCGTTGTGTTGTTGATAGCTCAGCTATCAAGCATCAGCAGCGACATCGGCGGGCTCAACAGCGGAATCGATTTCAAGCTGCACCTCATTCAGGTGATCGGCTTGCTGGGAGCGCTGGGAATCATCGCGGCGGTCTACAACGCGGTGCAGGTGTGGCGTACGGGCTCTTCTCCAGTCGCACTGAAACGCGCAGCAGTGGCGTCGCGCGAGGGGGGCAGTGATTCGGCAGCCGATTCCCAGGTGACGGATTCAGGACGGCGGTGGATTTGGGGTCGCTTGTCTGAAACTGTAATCGCGCTGGCGTGCATCGGTTTCACCTGGTTTGCGGTGTACTGGGGCATGCTGAATTTCAATTTGAATTTTTGACCACGACCGACGGCAGAGACGGGGCACCCCCCGTCTCTCGTCGTATATCGCCAAATTTGGTTTTGCCAGAGAGACGCGGCATGCGGCGTCTCTAGCAATGTAAATCGCAACGTTGACCCAAAATCCGTGCCCGCGCTTGAGAACAATCTCGCAGTAACAGAGGCTTCCACATACAAGAAGCAACTCTCACGCATTCTCAGCTTTCGCGACCTGGTTCTGCTGATTGTCGGCACCGTGATTGGCTCGGGAATCTTCCTGGTTCCGGGTGCGGTGCTCAAGCAGGTCGGCAATTCGGTTCCCCTAGGGTTATCGGTGTGGCTCATTGGCGGCGTGCTGTCGTTGCTGGGTGCTCTTACCTATGGCGAACTCAGCGCGATGAAGCCGCAGGCCGGCGGACTGTATGTCTACATCCGCGACTGCTTCGGGCCTTTTCTAGCTTTCCTCTTTGGCTGGACGCTTTTCCTCGTCATCAGTTCAGGATCAATTGCCACGTTGGCGGTGGCATTCAGCAACTATTTGGCGGAGTTCATTCCGCTCTCCCACTTCTGGGCAAAAGTGATTTCCGTGCTCATTATCGTGGTCATCGGCATAGTCAATGTCCGCGGAACGCGACAGAGCGCCGATCTGCAGAACGTCACCACGGCGATTAAAGTCACTGCGATCCTGATCATGAGCGCGGTCCTGCTCTGGTTTGCGAGTAATCATGGAGTGATGCCCGACAGCACCGCCAGCGCGACAAGCAGCGGAACCTCTCTTGCCTCTGGTTTCGGGCTGGCGATGATCAGCGTGCTGTGGGCCTACGAAGGATGGCAATACTCGACTTTCAGCGCTGGAGAAGTCACCAATCCGCAACGGGATTTCGGGCGCGCTCTTCTCGCCGGATCGGCCACGCTGATCGGGATCTATCTGTTTGCGAATGTCGGCTACATCTCCGCGCTGGGAGCACAGGGAGTTTCGCAATCGAATCGCGTTGCCGCGACGGCCTTATCCACAGTCATCGGTCCGGGCGTGGCGAAACTTGTCACGGCGACGATCCTGATTGCGATGTTCAGCGCCGCCAATTCCATTGTGCTGACCGCACCGCGCGTGTACTACGCCATGGCGAACGATGGCCTATTCTTTCGCAAGCTGGCGGAGGTGCATCCGCGCTTTGGCACGCCGGCATTTGCTGTGATTGCGCTCGCTGCCTGGTCCGCCCTCCTGGCCGCCAGTGGAACCTTCGAACAGCTTCTCACGTACGTCATTTTCATTGGCTGGATTTTCTACGCGCTCGCGGCGGCCAGCGTCTTCGTTTACCGTAAGCGTATGCCCAATCTGGAACGCCCATTTCGAGTCCCTGGATACCCGTTTACGCCCTTGTTGTTCATCCTTGCTGCCGCTCTGCTGGTAATCAACACCGTTATCAGACAACCGGCACGCGCCGCCATCGGGCTGGGTATTGTTCTGCTGGGAGCGCCCGCCTACGCGATCTGGCGCCGACGCGATCACAAAACTTCGGCCAATCCTGCCGACGTCGAGGTGGCCAAAGCATGAGCCGGAGCGCACCCGCTGAGGTAAAAATCCAAATCCGTGAGTTGCACGGAATCGGCGAGATGCAGGCCTGCGTTGAACTTCAACAGAGAGTTTGGGGCTACTCCGATATGGAGACGGTGCCCGATCATGTTTTCCTGGTCGCCGCCAAGACTGGGGGACACGCGCTCGCAGCTTTTGACGGCAACACCCTGGCTGGATTTGCGCTGGCGTTCTCGGCCGCCCGCAACGGCAGCATTTACCTTCATTCCCATCTTGTCGCAGTGTTGCCTGATTATCAGAATTCCGGAGTGGGACGCGCACTCAAAATGGCGCAAAGGGAGGATGCTGTCAAAAAGGGAATTGACTGCATCGAGTGGACGTTCGATCCACTGCAGATCAAGAATGCCTATTTCAATATCCAGCGGCTGGGTGCGATGGTGCGCCAGTACTTGCCCGATCTTTATGGCCGCACGTCAAGCCCCCTGCATGGCGGACTCCCCACCGATCGCCTGGTGGCAGAATGGTGGGTTTCTTCGCCGCGTGTTGCGCAGATCATAGGAGGACGGCCGCCTGCCCGCCGGCAGGGCCAGCGCATATCGGTTTCCGCCGCGATCGGAACCTTGAGAACTAGGGACCTGCCTACAGCCGAGCAGATGCAGTTGCGTATCCGCTCACAGTTTCAACAGCTATTCTCCGCCGGTTATGCGGTGACCGGATTTGAAGTCGAGCAACAAGGCGGCGCTTACATTCTGGAGCCTTATGAAAATTGAATCCATTACTCTCCGCGAGATCGGCATGCGGTTGAAGTCCCCATTTGAAACCAGCTTCGGAGTCACGCAGGCCCGGCGCATTCTCCTGGTGGAGGTGGTCGCCGAAGGCGTCAGTGGCTGGGGCGAGGTCACCACCGGAGAAACTCCCTCCTACAATCCCGAAACCACCGACACCGCCTGGCACGTGATCTCCGATTTCATCGCGCCCGCGCTGGTTGATACCCAGGTGCAACACGCTGCCGACATCAACCCGCGTCTCGCGGGCATTCGCGGGCACGAGATGGCGAAGGCCGGCGTAGAAAATGCAGTGTGGGATTGCGAAGCACAATTCCGCGGCCTTCCCCTTTCGAAACTCGTCGGCGGAACCTTGGAGGAGATCGCGTGCGGGGTATCTTTAGGTATTCGCGAGAATCCCCAGGCGCTGGTTAACAAAGTAGAACTGGAACTTCGCGGCGGCTATCGCCGCATCAAGCTGAAGATCAAACCCGGCAAAGACCTCGACTTTGTTGCCGCAGTGCGGCGTGAGTTCCCGAAGATCATGCTTTCGGTCGATGCCAACTCTGCGTATCGATTGCAGGATGCTGCCCATCTCAGAGAGCTGGACCAATACGAACTATTGATGATCGAGCAGCCGCTGAACTGGGACGACATTCACGCGCACGCGAAATTGCAGCCCCAGCTAGAGACGGCAATCTGCCTGGATGAATGCATCAACAACGCTCGTCATGCGCTCTCGGCCATTGAATTGGGGGCATGCCGCATCATCAATATCAAATTGGGACGGGTCGGCGGGCATTCCGAGGCAAAGCGCGTTCATGATGTGTGTCGCGAGCGCAAGGTTCCAGTCTGGTGCGGAGGGATGCTGGAGTCCGGAATTGGGCGAGCGCACAACATTGCTATGTCAACTCTGCCGGGATTCACGCTGCCCGGGGACGTTTCCGCGAGCCAGCGTTACTGGGACGAGGACATCATTGACCCCGAAGTCGAGGTCTCGCCGCAAGGTACGATTCGCGTGCCGCAGACGCCGGGCCTGGGATTTGCATTGCGCCGCGACTTGATCGACCGGCTCACCACCCGCAAGCAGGAATGGAAGCCGGTGTTCGCGACGGGCATTTGAAATCTTAAGGAACTAATCTACATGTCTAACAAAAATCGCTGGCTGGCGACGCTCGCATGCGCATTCGCCATGCTGTTTTCTTTCTCTGCATCCGCCCAGGACTCCGCCACGCTCGAACAACGAATCCAGAAGATCATCTCGCGGCCCGAATTCGCCCATTCCCAGTTCGGAATTCAGTTTGTTTCTGCGCAGACCGGCAAACCGGTTTATGAGTTCAATCAGCAGAAACTGTTCGTCCCCGGTTCGACTACCAAGCTGCTGACCGAAGGTACCGCATTGGAACTGCTGGGCGGTGATTATCGTTTTCATACGCGTGTGTATCGGACCGGTGAGATCAGGAAGGGGGCTGTAAAAGGCGATCTGGTGCTGGTTGCCAGCGGCGATCCCGATCTCTCGAATCGTATTCAGCCGGACGGCACTCTGGCCTTTGAGAACGAAGACCACTCCTACGGTGGCGTCGACAGCAAAGGGCTACCGGGAGATCCGCTGCTGGTTATTCACGAGCTAGCGCAGCAGATTGCAGCGAAAGGGATTAAGAAGATCGACGGGCGAGTGTTGGTGGACGTATCTCTTTTCCCAGAAGGGGAACGCGAGCTTGGCACCGGCGTCGTAATCTCGCCGATCGTCGTCAATGACAATGTGGTGGATGTGATCGTCAGCCCGGGAGCGAAGGCGGGCGATCCCGCCAATCTGCAGATTTCGCCGAAAACTGCATTCATTCACATCATGAATCAAATCGTCACCGGCGACGCCAACTCACATTTTGACGCCGACTACAAAGATGAAAAGACAAATCCTGACGGCAGCCGCAGCGTGAGCCTGGTCGGAAACATTCCCATTGGGCATGCTCCGGCGATGAATTCCTACGCGGTACCGGAGCCGAGCCGTTTCGCTGCAGCACTGTTACAAGCAGCACTACAGGAAAAAGGCATAAAGATTAAATCAGCTAAGTCGGCGGCAAACCCGGATTTCCAGGCCCTGTCCACCGATTACAAGCCGGAGAATGTTGTCGCTGAACACGTGTCACCGCCTTTCAAAGAAGACGTGAAGATCACGCTGAAGGTCAGCCAGAACCTGCACGCCAGCACGATGCCGCTGGAAATCGGGGCTCTGATCGCCCACAAAAACAAGGATATCGCGCAGGCGGGATTCGATCTGGAGAACCAGTTCCTGAGGAAGGGCGATCTCGACCTGACCGCAGCCTCGCAAAGCGATGG
>JAICXB010000040.1 GCA_025980765.1 Terriglobales bacterium | reverse complement strand
TTCCATAACGGACTGGCGGCCACGCTGCTGGATGTAGTGAACTTCTACGACACCCGCTTCAATCTTCACCTGACCGACCAGCAGAAGAACGATCTGGTGGCTTTTCTGAAGACCTTGTAAAAAACCAAATCAAAGGCAACAGCAAAAGCTTTACCACGGATTTCAGGGATGTTCACGGATCGCACGGATCTTTTCTTAGTAGATCCGTGAGAATCCGTGCTCATCCGTGTGCATCCATGGTAGAGCTGTTGGTTTTCCCGCCACACCCGTGCCGGTGCTACGATAAACAGGTCGATAAGGAGGCACTTATGGCAACCGCAACTCCATTGCAAATGCAAAACGCAGTCAGCGAATTTCTGGCAGCTCCGAAGAAGCTGCTGATCGACGGAAAGTGGGTCGCAGCCTCATCGGGCAAGACCTTTGAGACGCTTGATCCTGCGACCGGCGAAGTGCTGGGAAAGGTCGCCGAGGGCGACAAAGCCGACATTGATCTCGCAGTCAAAGCGGCACGGCGGGCATTCGAAAACAGCGCCTGGTCGAAGATGACGGCGAGCGAGCGCGGGCGCATTATCTGGAAGCTCGGCGACCTCATCGAGGAAAACGGCGATGAACTGGCAGAACTCGAAACCCTGGACAACGGCAAACCCATCTCCGTATCGCGTGCCGCCGATATCCCGCTCGCGGCCGATCTCTTCCACTACATGGCGGGATGGACGACCAAAATCGACGGCAGCACATTCCCGATCAGCATTCCTCGCGGCGAGTACCTGGCATACACCCGCCGTGAGCCGATTGGCGTAGTTGGACAGATTATTCCGTGGAATTTTCCGTTGCTGATGGCGGCCTGGAAACTTGGACCTGCGCTGGCCACCGGTTGTACCGTCGTTCTCAAGCCGGCGGAGCAGACACCTTTGTCTGCGGTTCGGCTGGGCGAACTGGCGCTCGAAGCCGGAATTCCCGCAGGCGTGTTGAACATCGTTACTGGTTACGGCGAGACTGCGGGCGCAGCTCTGGCCGCGCATCCCGATGTGGATAAGATTGCCTTCACCGGATCCACGGAAGTCGGCAAGCTGATCGTGCAGGCCGCAGCCGGCAATCTGAAAAAGGTCACACTGGAGTTGGGTGGTAAGTCTCCGAACGTCGTCTTTGATGATGCCGATGTGGATTCCGCCGTTGCCGGTGCTGCCAACGCTATCTTCTTTAACCATGGACAGTGCTGCGTTGCCGGCTCTCGTTTGTTTGTCCAGGAAAAGCTCTTCGATCAGGTGGTGGAAGGCGTTTCCGCGTCGGCAAAGAAAATTCGCATCGGCCCGGGCATGGACCGCAAAACACAGATGGGCCCGCTGGTCTCTGATGAGCAGCATCGCCGGGTGATCGGATACATGGAAGCCGGTCTGAAGGAAGGCGCCAAAGCCACAGCCGGCGGCAAAAAGATCGAAGGCCGTGGATACTTCGTGGAACCCACGGTGCTGGTTAACACCAATCCCAATATGAAAGTAGTCCGTGAGGAAATCTTCGGCCCAGTGGTGACGGCGATGCCCTTCAAGAGTGTCGACGAAATCGCCGCCGAAGCCAACAACACGAATTACGGACTGGCTGCGGGTGTGTGGACGCGCGATCTGGGTAAAGCCCACCAGCTCGCTCACCGCATCAAGGCGGGCACCGTCTGGATCAACTGCTACAACGTTTTTGACGCAGCCCTGCCCTTCGGTGGATACAAGCAGTCAGGCTGGGGACGCGAGATGGGCAAAGAGTCGTTGGAACTCTACACGGAAGTGAAATCCGTGTGCGCAAGGATTGGGTAGACAGGACAAAAAGGCGTTTCGGATGGATCGTTTCGAGGAAAGGCGTTTCAAAGGGAGCGTTTAAAAATCGTCAGGCTGACGGTGAATTACCTTTGAAACGCCATTCGTTGAAACAAATTTGCTGAAACACATTATCCGGAAACGCCTTTTCTTCGTTTTCTAGGCTATTGGCGCGAAGTCGCCTGGACCGACAACATCCAGTGTCGGCAATGCCGCCAGCGGCTGCTCGACCAGCACTATCTTTCCATCGCCGGTACAGATAACCGTGAGTGCCTCATTGATGCTGTCATGCATGGCGATGCTGCTGCGGCTGAGGGTTCTGGCCGAACGCGCCGCGAGATGACACAGTTCAAAGCGATTTACGATCTTGGCGTTGGCGCGGAAGACCAGGTCGGAACGCATGCGGCTCCTATACTGCTACTGCGGATGTCTTGCAAGAGAGGAAGAGAAGCCCTCCGGACAGGCCGGAGGGCAAATTTGTTTGAAGAGGGACTAACTTAGAGGGGCCGAACTTCCTCGGCCTGGAATCCCTTTTGCCCTTTGGTCACGCGAAATTCCACGCGCTGACCTTCACTGAGGCTGCGGAAGCCGTTGGCCTGAATCGCGGTCTGGTGGACGAAAACGTCCTCGCCGTTCTCGCGCTGAATAAAGCCAAAGCCCTTCTGATCGTTGAACCACTTCACTGTTCCTTGTTCCATGTTGAAAAACACTTCTTTCTTTTTTGAAATATACGTCGAATTTGAGGCGGAGTGACTGCAGAACAGGGACTGGCGGGTAAGGCGAGAACTTGCTCGAAGACCGTTTCAAGTCAAACGCATGCTTAGTATAACACGATTCAGAGCTGCGGAGCCGCGAAGCTACGAAGCCACGAAGCTCTTGCACGATAGAGAACATGTCGTGTGAGTGGGTGTCCGGGCGGCAGGTTGGGGTGATCGAAATCGTCTGCCGGATCGTGCGTCATCCTGATTTTTTCCATCACGCGGCGGGATCTGAGGTTCGCGGCCGTGGTGAACGAGACGATTTCATCCAGCTTAAGCTGCTCGAAACCGTGTCGTAAGGCGGCTTGCGCGCCTTCGGTAGCCAGACCCTAGTTCCAATACCGGCGAGCAAGCCTCCAGCCGATCTCGATGCAAGGCGTGAAATGCGCCTGAAAGCTCGGTCGCGCTATTCCGATAAAGCCGATGAAAGCACTGTTCTCGCGCAGCTCCGCTGCAAAGAAGGTGAACCCATGCTGCGCCAGATGAGCATTGATGCGATCTAAAAGGTGGTCGCTCTCACTGCGCGAGAGCGGGGAAGTAAGGAATTCCATTACTTCTGGGTCGGCATTTAATCGCGCGAAAGGGTCGCGGTCAGAATCCTTCCAGGGACGAAGTAGGAGGCGCGGAGTGGAAATCATGCGCTAAGGAATGATTTTGGCTGCGCAGCTTCGAGGCTGCGTGGCTTCGCAGCTTGTTCACTCCGCTCGCAACGTCTCCATTGGGTCCACGGCCGCCGCGCGTCGCGCCGGAATCCATGCAGCGACGGCTGCGATCAGCAGCAACAGCGCGCAAGTTCCGGCCAGCACCAGCGGATTCAGCGGCGAAACGCCGTACAGCAGGTCACGCATCAGGCGCAGCGAAAGCACTGCGGCCACAATTCCAATCGCGCATCCTGCGCCCACCCGACGCAAAGTCTGGATCGAGATCCAGCGTTTGACTGTGGTGGGCACGGCCCCCAGCGCGATGCGCAGCCCAATTTCCGCTCGCCGCGACGCAACCGAGTAAGCGGCAACGCCGAAAATTCCCAATCCGGCAAGGAAAATCGCGAGTCCGGAGAAGATGGAGAGCAGCAGAGTAAGGAATCGACGCTGCTGCAGCGTGTCGCCGATCAGCGCATCCATGGTGTGAATGCGCACTGGAACCTCTTTATCGACGGTGTGAACCGCGTTTTCCGCTGCTGCTGAAAGGCTCGCCGGATCGCCCGCGGTGCGCACTACTAGCACCATCGCCTGGCTCGGACGCTGTGTGACTGGAATCCAGATTTCCGGGGATGGATCAACATCGAGTCCCCACTGCTTTACTGTGCTCGCCACTCCCACGATTTGCAGCAGCTTGTGCGGCTCGCCGCGTCCGCCCGAGCGCACATAGTGTCCAATAGCATCGCCATTGGGCCACCATTTGCGCGCGAACAGGTCATTTACCACGACAACTGACGGAGAAGACGCGGTGTCGGTTGCGGCGAACGGCCGCCCGGAGAGGATGCGAATGCCGGCGGCGCGGAAGTAATTTTCGTCGGCAAAATTGAACAAAGAAACCGGCAACTGCTCCGAATCGGCTTCGACCCGACCGGGAATGGAATAGAAGTAATCGCCACACTCTCCGGTCATAGGCGGAGAGCAGGCACTTCCCACATCTTTCACGCCGGGCAATGCGCGCACGCGCTCCTCGGCGGCGGTGAAGAAGGCTAGCGCGGCCGCATCTGCCTTGTATTTTTCGCCCGAGAGCACGATATCGAGCGTCAGCAGATGATCGGGTTCAAAGCCTGGATCGGCGGAAAGCGCAACCCGCAGGCTGTCGAGCATCAGGCCGGTGGCCGCAGTGAGCACAATTGTGACCGCTATTCCGCCCACCAGGAGCGCAACACGCACCTTCTGGCGTCCACGTCCGCGCGAGGACACGCTGCTTTGCGTTTTTAACGACTGCTCAGGAGCAATTCGCGAGCCGGCCCAAGCGGGCAGCAGCCCACAGGCAACGGCTACCAACGCGGAAACAACGCAGGCAAATGCCAAAACCGCGCCACTGACGCTGGTTTCGGCAAGCCTGGGGACATTGTTTGGCGCCAGGCGCAGTAGGACTGGCAGAGCAGAATAAGCAATCAGCACACCTGCGCTGCCGCCGAGCACGGCCAAACACAACGATTCGCCCAGCGATTGCTGGAATATGCGATATTCGCTTGCTCCCAACGCGCTGCGAATCGCAAATTCGCGCTCTCGATCGGCCCCACGCGCGAGCAGAAGATTGCTTACATTCGCGCACGCCACCAATAAAACCACGATCACCGATAGCATCAGAAGCAGCAGAATCGGCCGCACCTGTCCGAAAAAGCGCTCGGTCAGCGGTATCATCGCTACCGAATGCCCGCCATTCGTCGCCGGATATTGCGCTGCAAGCCTCGCGGCAACGGAATTCATGTCTGCATTGGCTTGTTTGGCCGTGACTCCAGGCAACAAACGCCCCAGCACACGAATACTGCCATGCCCAGTTCGGCTATTAAAGTTCGGATCGGAAGCCAAAAGTCCCAGCGGAACGTAAAAATCTACTGGTCGCCCATACCAGAAGCGGAAGCTGGAAGGCAGAACTCCGACCACGGTGTACGGCTTTCCGCTCAGATCGAGGGTACTGCCGAGAACTTTGTCGCTACCGTGAAGCTGGTTTTGCCAAAAAGAGTGGCTCAGAACGATGACGGGAGCGGCGCCGGCCTTGTCTTCTGCCTCGGTATAGACACGTCCCAAGGCCGGTTGAGCGCGCAAAAGCGAGAAGAACGAGGCGGAAACGCGTCCTGCGCGCAACAGGGAAGTGTGCTGTCCGTCAAAATAATCAAAATGCTCTTGATCGAAGCCCGCCAGCGCTTCAAAACTGTGCTGTTGCTGGCGCCAATCCTGCAAATTGGGCCAGGCGACGCTCATTTCCTGGCCTTTTTGTGCCTCTGACAGCACATACAACTGCTTCACATCGGGAAACGGCAGGCTGTTGAGGAGCACGGATTGCACCACGCTGTACACCACAGTAGTTGCGCCAATACCGAGAGCCAGCGTCAATGCTGCCGTAATAGTGAATCCTGGAGATTTTGTCAGTCGCCGCAGGGAATAACGAAGATTCTGGATCATGATTTTGCGTCGCCGAAGCGGAGTTTAACGTGCAGATAAGGGCAATTCAGCAGCCAGATTGCTGTCTTGTAAGTGCCCACAAGGCGTGGCTTTGGCGATTCTATGCTGTGAAGCCTCGTTGGAAATGAGAATTGATGTTCGAAAGCGGACAGCGGGAACAGCAGCGATAAGCGATAAGCCATCTGTGACGAGCAATAAGCAAAAAGGCGATCCGCCGCAGGAAGCTATCGCCATTGGTTGCACCTGCTAACTCTTCATCGTTGCTTATCGCTTATTGCCTATCGCTTATCGCTTCATCGCAGAATCGTGATACTCTGCTGCCCCGATCCCTTGGCGCATTTTTCTGGAGGTACATACCCCGTGAAGCGTTTTGCCGTGCTGTTTTTCGTTCTTGCCTTTAGTTCCATTTTGGCATCTGCATCTGATAACGTTTCCGCTCCCCTCTTGCACAGTCCGACAATTTCCAATTCCAGCATCGTCTTCGTCTATGGCGGAGACCTGTGGACTGTTTCGCGCCAGGGTGGTGAAGCGCACCTGCTGACCAACGGTCCTGGAGTGAAATCAAGCCCGGCGTTCTCGCCAGACGGCAAGTGGCTGGCCTTCAGCCTTGACAGCGAAGGGAACACCGACGTTTACGTGATGCCCGCGGAAGGCGGAATGGCCAAGCGGCTGACGCACCATCCGTCGATCGATGACGTAGTCGGCTGGACGCCCGACAGCAAGCGCATCCTCTTCCGCTCCAACCGCAACAGCTACTCGCGCTTCAACCGTCTGTTCACGGTTTCCATCGAGGGTGGACTGCCGATGGAAGTGCCGCTGCCGATGGCAGAGACCGGCTCGTACTCCGCAGATGGCCAGCAGCTTGCCTATGTTCCATTCACCAACGAGCGACGTGGTAATACCAGTGGATGGCGCCGCTATCGTGGCGGCAACGCCGCGCAGGTGTGGATTGCCAAGCTGTCCGATTCGTCCACCATCAAAGTTCCGCGCGAGGATTCCCAGGATTGGAACCCGATGTGGATCGGCGACAAAGTCTATTTCATCTCTGACCGCAATGACGGTGTCGCCGGACTGTTCGAGTACGACACCGCCAGCAAGCAGACCAAAGAAGTAGTCCGCCCAGAACGGGACATCAAGGATGCCTCAGCGGCCGCCAACGCGATCGTCTTTGAGGAATTTGGATCGCTGCATCTGCTCGATCTCGCTTCCGGCCGGGAAAACGCCCTCAACATTCAGGTCAATGCCGACCTGCCGCAGGTGCGCCCCCATTTCATCAAGGGCGAGGAAGAGATTGCCTCGTCCAACCTGTCGCCCTCCGGCGCTCGCGCCGTCTTTGAGGCGCACGGAGAAATCCTCACCGTGCCTCGCGAAAAGGGCGACATTCGCGACCTGACCAATACTGCCGGCGTGGCCGAACGCTATCCGGCATGGTCCCCAAATGGGAAATCGATTGCCTACTTCTCCGACGAGAGTGGAGAGTATCAACTCTGCGTGCGCTCGGCGGATGGAAACGGCGAAGCCAGGAAGTACAGTCTGGGACCATCCCCGTCTTTCTATTACGATCCCGTGTGGTCGCCCGACAACAACAAGATCGCCTTCACCGACAAGCGGCTCAACCTCTGGTATATCGATCTGGCTAAAGGCCAGCCAGTGAAGGTTACGACCGACACTTACGACACGCCGGAGCGTTCCCTGGATCCCGCGTGGTCGCCGGACAGCAAATGGATCGCGTACACCAAGCGCCTGCCCAGCTTCATGCACGCCGTGTATCTCTACTCGCTGGAATCGGGCAATTCCGAGCAGGTCACCGATGGCCTGAGCGATGCGCGTCACCCCAACTTCGACGCCGACGGCAAGTATCTGTACTTCCTGGCCAGCACTGACGATGGCACCACCAGCGGCTGGCTCGATCTTTCCAGCTTCAATCGCCCGGTGAGCGCCAGCGCTTACGTCGCAGTGCTGAGTAAAGACGAACCTTCGCCGCTCGCGCCGCAGAGCGACGATGAAAAGACCGAATCGGCTGCGTTTCCCAAATCGGGAGCAGCCTCAGCTCAGGCCGGCGATGAAAGCAAGCCGGACAAACCCGAAGCCGAAGACGCTAAGGCCGCAAAATCGAAACCCAAGAACGTCGTGGTGAAGGTGGATTTCGACAATCTCGGCCAGCGCATTCTGGCGCTGCCGATTCCTCCCGGCAATTTCGATGGTCTCTATGCCGGGAAGGAGAACACGATCTTCGTTGTGGAAGCTCCGGGAGTGGGCGATCGTCGCGGCCCGGCCCAGGGTGAGAGCGTCTATCGTTTCGATTTGAGTTCACGCAAGCCGGAAAAAGTTTGGGAGAACGTGCGCGAGTTCCGCGTCTCCTTCGATGGCAAGCGCGTGCTGTACGCCAAGCGCCACGGTGCTGGACCTGGCGCTGAATCGCAGTGGTTCATCGACGATGCCGCCAAGGCTGCCGCCCCGGGCGGCGCTGGTGCAGGCAGTCACGATGCCAAGGAGCTGAACTTGGCGGAGATGAACATTTACGTCGATCCCCGCGCGGAGTGGGAGCAGATGTTTACCGAAGTGGGACGCATCGAGCGCGACTTTTTCTACGATCCCAATCTGCACGGCCTGGACATGAAGGCCACGCTCGCCGACTACAGACCGTATGTCAATTCGCTGGCCAGCCGCCAGGACCTCAACTACCTGTGGTCAGACATGCTGGGCAACCTTACCGTCGGCCATCTTTTCTTTTTACCGCCACCCGATCGAGAGAAGCCCAGCACGGTACAGACCGGCCTGCTCGGCGCCGATTACTCCATCGAGCACGATCGCTACCGCTTCTCCCGCATTTATCGCGGAGAAAACTGGAACCCCAGCCTGCGCGCTCCGCTGACTGAGCCGGGCGTCAAAGTGAATCAGGGCGACTATCTGCTGGAAGTGAACGGCCGCGAGCTCAAGGGCAGCGACGAAATTTTCGAGCTCTTCCAGGGCACTGCCGGAAAGTCGGTCACGCTGAAGGTAAGCTCCGATCCCGCGGGAAAGAACGCGCACCTGACATCGGTAGTTCCCATCGAGAGCGAGACCGCGCTGCGCAATCGCGCGTGGATGGATGACAACCGCCGCAAAGTGGACGAGCTAAGCGGAGGCAAGCTGGCGTACGTCTATCTTCCCGACACCGCCAATGGTGGTTACACCAACTTCAATCGTTACTACTATGCCCAAGTTGGGAAACAGGGCGCAGTGATCGACGAGCGCTTTAATGGCGGCGGCGCCGCGGCCGACTACATCATCAATGGCCTCGGCCGTCCGCTGATGAGCTACTGGATGACTCGCGAAGGCCACGACTTCACCACGCCAGTGTCGGCCATATTCGGGCCCAAGGTGATGATCATCAACGAGCACGCCGGCTCCGGTGGCGACGCCATGCCCTGGTACTTCCGCGAAGCCAAGCTCGGTCCGCTGGTGGGCACTCGCACCTGGGGCGGTCTGATCGGAATTTACGACTACCCGAATCTCATCGACGGCGCCCAGGTCACCGCGCCGCGCGTGGCCTTCTACAGTCCCGCCGGACAATGGGATGTCGAGAACCACGGCGTACCTCCGGATGTGGACGTGGAAATGTCTCCGCAGGCCTGGCGCGAAGGCCACGATCCGCAGCTCGAGAAAGCGGTAGCTGTAGCAATGGAAGAGCTGCAAGAGCACCCGATCACGCGGCCCAAACACCCGGCATTTCCGGTCTACAACCTGAAGACCGCCCACAAACCGGCGGAGGATGTGAATAAGCCGGGTTCCAATTAGGGAATCACCTCTGAACAATGCGGAGACCATGGAGGGCGTCACATCTAGTTTGCCAAGAGCCGCCCTCCTTATTCGTATGTCATTCTGAGCCCAGTTTTTGGGCGAAGAACCTCCTGCGAAAATTTCGGACTTAACTGCTGCATCGCGGCTCTCCAACCAATCTGTGCTCGAAGAGCCGCGATGCTTTGTTTAGGAACAACGCATCGCAGGAGATCCTTCGCGCCTGCGGCGCTCTGGATGACAGAGCAGTTAATCACTCACTCATACCTCAGCGCCACCATGGGATCCACGCGCGCCGCGCGCAATGCCGGCAGATAGCACGACAGCAGGGTGACTACGAACAGAACCAGCGGCACAATCACGTAGGTTGCCGAATTGGGATGACCGAGGCCAATGAGTCCTGCGGTAAGTACCCGGGCAACCGCCACGCTGATTGCTCCGCCGATACCAATTCCCGCGATCGACAACTTTAGTCCCTGGCGCAATACCATCTTCAGCACATCCGAGCGACGAGCTCCGATTGCCATACGAATCCCAATCTCACGCGTGCGTCGTGCGACTGAATACGCGATCAGGCCGTAGAGCCCGATCAGCGCCAGTATCAAGCCGATGGTGCCCATGGTGGCGACAGTTTCCACGACTATGCGAATGCTGGAAATTGCGCGGAGCTGATAAAGATCCTCCAACGTGCGTACATTGAAGACCGGCTGGTCGGGATCGAGGGTGTGCACCAGTTGCCGCAGAGGCGCGACGAGCGCCGCTGGATCGCCGGTGCTGTTGGTGAGCAGGTACATGCTGTTTCGGGGGTTCTGCGCAAACGGCAGATAGAGAAACGGCATCGGAGGCTCCCCCATAAAGGTGTACTTGCCCGTCTCCGCGACGCCCACAACCTGCAGCCACCCGTTCTTTTTGCTGTCAATTCGCAGTCGCTTGCCAACCGCCTCTTGTCCTGGCCAATAAGTTTTTGCAAACTGCTGGTTCACGATGGCGACGGCTGGGCCGCCTTCTTTGTCTGTCGACCGGAACGCGCGGCCCTCAAGCATGCGTGTCTGCATAACGTCGAAGTAATTCTCATCCACCACGTCGCTGAAAATCGATGACGTCAACTGGCCTTTGGGAAAGTGATAACCTTCCGGAGCGACATTCTCCTGGTTTTGCTGGGGTGCGAGCGGCACCGTGTTTGCCAGCGTGAGCCCGCGAACTGCAGGCAACGCGCGCGCTCTATCAACCAGGTTCCGGTAGAAATCGTGACTCTGCGCGGGCGTGTAGCGCACCAGCGAGGTATCGAACTGCATGGTCAGGATGTGGTCGATGCGGAAGCCCGGGTTCAGCACAAGCGCGTGGCGGAAGCCATCCACCAGCATGCCGGTTGCGATCAGCAGAGTCATCGACATTGCAACCTGAGCGATCACCAGCGCATTGCGCCCGGTGAGGCGGCGCCGCGTCGGGTTTCCCGATTCGGCATTCTTCAAGGCGGATACGAGGTCGGGTCGTGAGCTTTGCAGCGCAGGCGCTACACCGAAGACAACGGCGCTGAACAGGGCGCAAGCCAGGCTGAAGAGGAGCACGCGACCGTCAAGTCGTGGAGAGATGACGACCGGCAGGTCGGTGGGAATAGGGATAGTGTTGAGAAACCGTATGCCGCCGTAGGCAAAGCCTAGTCCGACGATTGCTCCCAAAAACGCCAGCAACATGCTTTCCGTGAGCAGTTGACGCAGGAGTCGGCGCCGGCTCACGCCCAATGCCAATCGTATTGCCATCTCGCGGCTGCGGCCGCGGGCACGTCCAAGCAGCAGGTTGGCTACATTCGCGCAGGCAATAATCAGCACCACCGCGACCAAGGCCAGCAGCATGCTCATGAGATAAGCATCGGTCGGGTCCTCTACCACGCGGGCCTGGAGCTCCGTGCGGACTCGAACCACGCGTTGCCGGCCGGTTATCGAGTGCAGCGGCTCGAGTCCCTTCCAGATGGTCGCGAGTTCCGCCTGGGCTTGTTCGCGCGTACTGCCTGGCTTCAGACGGCCTCTGACATTGAAGTCATAGCTGTCGCGATTGTCCACCGGGTTTTCCGCGCCCGCGCTCAAACGCTGCAGCATGACCGCGGGAATGTAAAGGTGAGGACGAATGTACTGATCGACTCCAGTGAAGCTCTCGGGAGCGACTCCGACGATACTGAAATCCATTCCGTTGATCCGGATGGTGCGGCCAATGATTGCGGGATCGGAGGAAAAGGCGGTGCGCCAGAAGTCATAAGCGAGCACGGCGACCGAGTTCCTTCCAGAAACCAAGCCTTCCTCCGGAAGAAAACCGCGGCCGAGGGTAGGCTCAACTCCGAGAACGCGGAAGAAATTATCGCTGACCATCAATGCGGCACGAAAATGGGCACTGTCATTGGCCGATTTCGCCACGCTTACATTCGAAAGTTCGAAAGCGGCGAGGCCGTCGAAGGAATGGGTCTTGTCGCGAAAATCGCGATAGTCGGGATAAGAGACGCCGCCGAACGCTCCCGATTCATTTGCCGGATCGGCGCTTACCGCCAGCAGAGAGCTCGGCTGAGAGACTGGCAAGGGGCGCAGAAGCAACGCGTCGGCGAGACTGAAAATGGCGCAGTTCGCCCCAATGCCCAACGCCAGCGAGAGCGTGGCAATCGCCGCGAATCCGGGATTGCGCACCAGCATCCGCACGGCGTAGCGAATCTCTTCGGAAAGCGCGTGGAGAAATGAAACCATCAACAGGTCCTCCGTCGTTGCGGTATTCAATGACAACTTGCAATTTTCCGGCCTTGACTTCGAGTTGAGAATTCAATGAGTTACAAACGCCGTCAAACGAGTTCATTGTTCACGCATGCAAGTGCGTGTTCGGAACTGGGCAGAGAACCCCGGATTTGTTGATACAGTTATTCCTAATAGCTTTGCTCGACGAGCTATATAGTCATGCTATTATGACCATGGTCATATAGAGGAATTATGAAGAAAATGGCGGCCGGAGTGTTCAAGGCGAAGTGCCTCAGTGTGATGGACACGGTGCAGCGCACCCGCGAGCCCGTTGTAATCACCAAGCGCGGCAAGCCTATCGCCAAGCTAGTGCCTGCCGAGGAGCCTGTTAAGGACATTTTCGGCTATTTGAAAGGAAAGGCCAAGATCGTGGGAGACATAGAATCGCCGGTGGAACCTCCAGAAGCCTGGGAAGTTCTGCGGTGATTCTGCTCGACACCCATGTCCTGGTCTGGACAGTCGCGGATCCAAGCCGCTTGTCGAAAAATGCGACCCAAATCATCAGAGATGCCCAGCGGAATGAAGGCTTGGCAATTTCGGCAATCACACTTTGGGAACTCGCGGTCCTGCTTGCGAGACGCAGGATTGAACTGTACGGCACGATCGACAATTCACTCAGACGATTTACTGAGCAAGTTGGTGTACGGCCAGTCACGCTGGAGGTGGCTGCGGCCGGATGTCAATTTCCTGCGCATTTCTCACGCGATCCTGCAGATCGAATCATTGCGGCGACTGCCCAGCTTGAAGATATGCCGTTAGTCACCAAAGACCAGAACCTCCGAGACAGTGGATTGCTACATACTATTTGGTAAACGCCGAGTCGGCAGGATGCGCTACAAGTCGCCGGAAGGCCGCTCGGATGGATGGCGCACGATTGCAAAAATCGCGGTCGCGGCGTAGTTTCAGTATCTGCGGCGAGAAGGCCCCGCAATCGATCACGCAACTCTGAAAGCAGAGTTCCAGCACGACAATTCGCGCATCCTATCTGTAGTTGTAAGTTTGCCGCTTCATGGCGACTTATTCACAGCCCGCGATCCTCAGGAAACACATACAGGTTCGGGGAATCGTGCAGGGTGTTGGCTTCCGCCCATTTGTCTATAACCTTGCTCGTAAGCTGGAGCTGACCGGCTACGTCTTCAATTCCTCCTCCGGAGTGACCATCGAGATCGAAGGACCGGAGCCGGCGCTCGCTCTGTTTGTGGATCAGTTGCGCAGCTCTCCACCTCCTCTTTCGCGGGTTGAGGAGATTGTCGCCTCGGAGCTCGCGGCGTGCGGTCACGAAGATTTCGTGATCCGCGACAGTGTTGCCCAAGCCGGAGAGTTCGTGCTGGTCTCTCCCGATGTGGGAACTTGCGACGATTGCTGGAGAGATTTCAGCGATCCGAACGATCGCCGCTTTGGATATCCATTCACCAACTGCACCAACTGCGGCCCGCGCTACACCATTATTCAGGACATCCCGTACGACCGGCCATTCACCACCATGTCCGGTTTCGAAATGTGCGGGGCCTGTGCGGCGGAGTATCACGATCCCACCGACCGCCGTTTTCATGCGCAGCCGAACGCTTGCCCGGTGTGCGGACCGACTCTGGCGCTGGCTCAGGCGGGATCGTTTGTTCCGGATGGGAGATGGGCGTTCGGGTTCGGCGAACTGTCGCTCTCCATCATGCGCGATGCGCGACAGGCTCTGCATGAGGGAAAAATCGTTGCCCTGAAAGGTCTCGGAGGATTTCTATTCGCCTGCGATGCCCAGAATGACAATGCCGTGCGGCTGCTGCGCCAGCGCAAACGCCGCAGTGACAAGCCCTTCGCGCTGATGTCCCGCGACATTGCCTCGGCGGAATCATTCTGCGTTCTCGATGAAACCGACCGTGCTTCGCTGCTCAGCTCACGGCGTCCCATTGTGATACTCCCGCGACGCGCAGATGCAGACATCTCCGGATCGATTGCTCCCGGCAACAACACCATCGGTGTCATGCTGCCGTACACTCCGCTGCATTACCTGTTGTTCAGTGACTCGCCCGAGGACCCTTCCGAGTTTCCCGCTCTGGTAATGACCAGCGGCAATATCAGCGAAGAACCAATCGTGATTTCGAACGAAGATGCGTGGCAGCGCCTGGCGCCGATTGCCGATTGTTTTCTCTTCCACAACCGCGATATCTACATGCGCAACGATGACTCCGTGGTACGCACGTTTGCCGGCAAGGAGCGCGTTCTGCGCCGCTCCCGCGGATATGTGCCGCATCCGGCGGATTTAGGAATGCCGCTCAACGAGATTCTGGCCTGCGGTGGGGAACTGATGAACACGTTTTGCCTCACCAAAGATCACTATGCGATTCTCAGCCAGCACATCGGCGACCTCGAAAACTACGAGACTCTGCTGTTCTTTGAGGAAACGCTGGCGAACCTGAAGAAGCTGTTTCGCGTGCAACCGCGCGCGGTCGCCTTCGATCTGCATCCGCGCTACATGAGCTCACGTTTTGCGCGAGAGCTGGCGCTGGAGCGCAAGATTGGCGTGCAACATCATCATGCACATATTGCGAGCTGCATGGCGGAGAACCACCTGCGGGAGAAGGTCATCGGTGTCGCATTCGATGGCACCGGTTACGGAACGGATGGACAAATCTGGGGTGGCGAGTTCCTGGTCGCCGACTTTGCCGGCTTCGAGCGTCGCGCCCACTTGCGCTATATTCCGCTTCCAGGTGGCGATGCTGCGATTCGCCAGCCCTGGCGCGTAGCACTCAGCTACTTGCGAGATACGTTTGGCAATTCCATCCCGGAGCGGGCGCTTGGATTTTCACCTGTGCCAGAAAACGAGCGCGGCATCGTCGAAACAATGCTTGCCAGGCGCATCAATACCGTCCAAACCTCGTCGTGCGGTCGCCTCTTTGACGCAGTGGCATCGCTGATTGGCTTGCGGCATCAGGTCAACTTCGAGGGCCAGGCCGCGATTGAGCTGGAGGCCATAATTGCGCCGAATCTTGAGGATCGTTATGACTTCGAGATCACCGCGGATGATGTCGCACAGATAGATATGCGTCCGATGATCGCCCGCATGGTGCAGGATCTTGCATCCAACTCTCAGGCCGAGATTTCTGCTAAGTTCCACAACACCCTGGGGGCGGCCATCGTGGAAGTCTGCGCCAGGATTCGAAAGAGCGATGGGATAAATCGTGTGTGCCTGAGCGGCGGAACGTTTCAGAACATCTACCTCCTGAAGCGGGCTGTTGACGGATTGGAGAAACACGGCTTCGAGGTATATCTGCACAGCGCCGTGCCTCCGAATGATGGCGGAATCTCCTTAGGACAAGCTGTGATTGCGAACGAAGCGATAAGCAATAGGCAATAAGCGATAGGCGATAAGCAATAAGCAGTCGGCGAAGGTCCCAAGACCGTCGTCTCTTGAATTCGGGAGTGGCTTTCGACTTACCCATTTTTAATGCGTATCGTTGGGCGCCTATTGCCTATCGCTTATTGCCTACTGCTCGCTTATTGCTTCTACCACGAAAGGAACACTGAAATGTGTCTGGCGATTCCCGGTAAGGTGGTCGAATCATTCGAGCAGCGCGGATTGCGTATGGCCAAAGTGCAGTTTGGCGGAATCACGCGCGAGGCCTGCCTGGAATACGTTCCTGAAACCAAGGTTGGCGACTACGTTCTCGTCCATGTCGGCTTTGCCATTAGCCGCGTCGATGAAGCCGAAGCGCGAAGGACCTACGAGTTGCTCGAGTCGATGGACCAGCTTACAGAGCTCAGCGCGCCGGTGGTGAACGAAGCCGGCGCCGGTGGGGGCACCAAATGAAGTATCTCGACGAATATCGCGATGGACGCCTGGCCGGCAAGATCGTCGATGAGCTTCGCCGGATCCAGACGCGCCCATGGGTGATCATGGAAGTCTGCGGCGGGCAGACGCACTCGATCGTGAAACACGGCATCGACTACCTGCTGCCCGAAGGAATCGAGCTGGTGCACGGACCGGGCTGCCCGGTATGCGTGACTCCGCTGGAGATGATTGACAAAGCCCACGCCATCGCCCGGCGTCAGGACGTGATTTTTTGCTCCTTCGGCGACATGCTGCGGGTGCCTGGGTCGGAAGGGGACCTGTTCACAATTAAGTCTCAAGGCGGGGATGTCCGCATCGTGTATTCGCCGCTCGATTGCCTTAAGATTGCACGCGCCAATCCAGACAAAAAGATCGTCTTCTTTGCCATTGGATTTGAGACCACCGCGCCGGCCAACGCCATGCTGGTATGGCGGGCGAAGCAGGAAGGCGTGAAGAACGTTTCCATTCTGGTTTCACACGTGCTGGTACCGCCGTCGATTGCTTCGATACTGCAATCTCCACTGAACCGGGTGCAGGGATTTCTGGGGCCGGGACACGTCTGTGCCATTATGGGATACCGGGAATACGAGCCGATCAGCGCCCGCTTCAAGGTCCCTATCGTTATCACCGGCTTCGAGCCGCTGGACATTCTGCAAGGCACGCTGATGACGCTGCGGCAGCTTGAATCTGGGCGGGCGGAAGTCGAAAACCAGTATTCCCGCGTGCTCGATCGCGATGGCAACAAGCCCGCGCAGAAGCTGGTCTTCAGTGTTTTTGAGATCGGAGACCGCAAGTGGCGCGGCGTAGGCTCGATTCCCAAAAGCGGATACAAGCTGCGCTGGGAATTCCGCGAGCATGATGCCGAAAAGCTCTTCGACGTGAAAGAGATCGACACCCACGAACCCGCAGTATGCATCAGCGGGCAAATCCTGAAAGGTATCAAGAAGCCGCACGACTGCCCGGCGTTCGGAACGCAATGCGATCCGCAGCATCCGCTGGGCGCGACCATGGTTTCCGCCGAAGGCGCCTGCGCGGCTTACTACGCATATGGCAGGCATTTGAAAAAAGAGCAGGAGAATAAGAGCGCAATCGCGAGTTCTCTGGGAGGTGCGGCATGAGTCACTCAGCTTCATCTGCCGTGAATCCTACTGGCCCGGTGATCGACCACGAATGGCGGCAAAAAGTAATGCGCAAGTGCCGCGAGTCGGTCGAAGTCAAACAAATCTTTTTCGAGCGATATGCCGACATCATCGGTGAGCTAAGCCAGAAAATGGCGGACCGCTTCCGCGAGGGCCGCCGGCTGTGGGTGATGGGTAACGGCGGCAGCGCCTGCGACGCGCAGCACATCGCCGTGGAATTCGTACACCCGATTATTGAGAAGAGAAAGGCCCTGCCCGCGTTCGATTTAGTCAGCCAGATTCCGGTGCTTACCGCGATCTCCAATGACAAAGATTTCGCTCGCGTATTCGTGGACCAAATCGAACTGTGGGGCCAGCCGGGAGACATGGTGGTTGCGATTTCGACCAGCGGCAACTCTCCCAATCTGATTTACGCGCTTGAAGCGGCACGCGAACGAGGCATGCTCACCATCGCCTTTTCCGGCAAGGACGGCGGCCGTATGCAGGACGCGGCTGAGTACTGTTTTACTGTCCCCAGCTACAGCATTCATCGCATTCAGGAATCGCATGTAGCCCTGCTGCACATTCTTTGGGACCTGACGCACGTGGCGATGGGCGAGGAAGACGTGATTTAGGAATTGAGTAATTGTGTAATTTCGTAATTGAGTAATTGAAAAGGCAATCCCGCTCCCGGTTTTCAATTACGAAATTACCCAATTACTCAATCGTCGTGTTGGAGATCGTTATGAGTGAAGCTGTTTCCCCCGTGTTCGGCTCCTGTCCGCTTCCCATTTTCGAACATAAGCAAATTGTGCTGGGGCATGGCAGCGGAGGGAAGCTCACGGCTGAATTGATTGAGAAGGTCTTTCTTCCTGCTTTTGCCAATCCCGTCCTGAACAAGCTGGATGATCAGGCAGTAGTGCAGGTCGGTGGCTCGCGGCTGGCATTTACGACGGATTCGTTCGTAGTCACCCCGATATTCTTTCCCGGCGGAGATATTGGCCGGCTGGCGGTAAACGGAACCGTCAACGATCTGGCCATGAGTGGAGCTCGTCCCCTGTACCTGTCCACGGCATTCATTCTTGAGGAAGGGCTGCTTGCCGAAGAGCTGCAGCGCATCGTGGAATCGATGCGCGATGCCGCCATTGATGCCGGCGTACAGCTTGTAACTGGTGACACTAAAGTTGTCAATCGCGGCAAAGGTGACAAGGTCTTCATCACCACCACGGGCATCGGAATCGTCGAGAAGCCGATCGCCATTTCTGCGGATCGGGCGCGCCCCGGAGACAAAATCATAGTCAGCGGATACATCGGCGATCACGGTATGGCGATTATGTCTCAGCGGGAAAACCTGGAGTTTGAAGGTGCGATCGAGAGCGACTGCGCGCCGCTTCATGGACTGGTCGCGGCCATGCTGGATGCCGAGCCTGAATCTCTCGGCAACGGCATCGCAACATCGGGCCCAGTTCATTGCTTGCGCGATCCTACTCGCGGCGGCGTTGCGACCACGTTGAACGAGATAGCCGGCCGCTCGCATGTGGGCATGACTCTTGTTGAGAACGCGATCCCGGTGCGCGAAACGGTCAAGGGAGCTTGCGAAATTCTTGGGCTCGACGCTCTGTATGTCGCTAATGAAGGCAAGCTGGTCGCCATTGTATCGAGAGATTCTGCCGAACAAGTATTGCGGCGGATGCGCCAACATCCGCTTGGAGCCGATGCCGCGATCGTCGGCGAAGTGGTCGCGGAACATCCCGGCATGGTCCTGATGAAGACCGAGATCGGCGGCACTCGCGTGCTGGATGTCATGTTTGGCGAGCAACTGCCCAGGATATGCTGAACGGCGCCCGAGGAAGACTGGCCTGAGACTCCGGCAACCCGCAGAAGCTGCTGCGGCATCGCACAAAAGTTCTGAATCTGTTTCTTGCGACAGCAACAGTTCAGGCGTGCTTTGGCGCTGTACTGCGTTTGAGTTGCCTTCGTCTAATAAAGTGAAGTGGTTCTGGAAGGTGGGGCTGGCTTGATCCCTCCGCTCGATTTTGCTGCTTCGACTCGCGCGTGTCACCAGAAGGACCTCGTTACTCATTTTCAAAGTCTCTGCGTTATCGCACAAAAACTCCCGTTCACCTGTCCTTCCACTTTATCTGCACTGCGACCTTGCCTGAGTGAGCTCTCCGGCATGGCTGCAGCGCGAAGTAATGCGAGGCGCCCATGCCGTTACTAAGTCTGCCATTCATAAAACCTGAGAAACCCATTCCGCTGGATGTTCATGTGATCTGGCTTCCTGACGGCATGAGTTGCGACGGAGACACCGTCTCGGTCACCGCGGCCGAACAGCCGTCGATTGAAGACCTGATTCTCGGAGCGATACCCGGGATTCCCAAAGTGGTCCTGCATAATCGCGTTCTCGCGGCGGAACAGGGCGGTCACGAGTTCATGCAATGGTTGTACAAGGCGGAAAGTGGCGCGCTGACGCCCTTCGTGCTGGTCATCGAAGGTTCCATTCCCAACGAGGAGATCAAGCGGGAAGGCTATTGGACCGGCGTCGGCAATGATCCCAAAACAGGACAGCCGATTACGCTGAACGAATGGATCGATCGGCTGGCGCCCAAGGCCTTCGCCGTGATCGCCGCCGGCACCTGTGCGGCATACGGAGGCATTCACGCCATGGCCGGCAATCCTACCGGGAGCATGGGGCTCGCGGACTATCTTGGTTGGAAATGGCGTTCCTGGGCCGGTGTGCCGATCATCAATGTTCCCGGATGTCCGGTGCAGCCCGACAACATGACGGAGACTCTGCTGTACCTGCTCTATCAGGCGGCGCAGATGGCGCCGATGATTCCCCTTGACCAGCAGCTTCGCCCGACCTGGCTGTTTGGCAAGACGGTCCACGAGGGATGCGACCGAGCCGGATACTACGAGCAGGGCGATTTTGCCCACGAGTACGGCTCACCCAAATGTCTGGTGAAGATCGGCTGCTGGGGACCGGTGGTCAACTGCAATGTGACGAAGCGCGGCTGGATGCGCGGGGTCGGCGGCTGTCCCAACGTGGGAGGCATTTGCATTGCCTGCACCATGCCCGGCTTTCCTGACAAGTTCATGCCGTTCATGGACGAGCCGCCGGGCGCGCGGCTCTCGAGCGCAGCGGTGGGCACCTACGGTCATGTGATCCGCGCGCTGCGCGCGATCACCAATGCCAGCGCCAACAAGGAACCCAAGTGGCGTCACAAGGGCAAGAAGCTGAACACCGGCTACGAAAACTCGAATTACAACGGAAAGGACCGGGACCATGCCAGTCGCAACTGAAGAACAGACCAGAACCAGATCGGGAAAGCGGACGCTGGTGGACATGAACTGGGACCCAGTCACCCGCATCGTCGGCAGTCTCGGAATCTATACCAAGATTGACTTCGAAAATCGCGAAGTCGCCGAGTGCTACAGCACGTCATCAATGTTTCGCGGCTACAGCGTCTTCATGAAGGGCAAAGACCCGCGCGATGCCCCGTTCATTACCAGCCGCATCTGCGGCATTTGCGGCGACAATCACGCTACGTGCGCGGTGTACACGCAGAACATGGCCTTCGGAGTGAAGACGCCAAACCTCGGCGATTGGATCATCAATCTCGGCGAAGCCGCCGAGTACATGTTCGACCACAACATCTTTCAGGACAATCTGGTCGGCGTGGACTTCTGCGAGGAGATGGTGAAGGCCACCAATCCGAGCGTATTGGCAAAGGCGCAGAGCACCGCAGCGCCGCACGCCGATATTCACGGCTATCGCACCATCGCCGACATCATGCGCGCGCTCAATCCGTTTACCGGGGAATTCTATCTCCAGGCGCTGCAGATGAGCCGGCTTACCCGCGAGATGTTCTGCCTGATGGAAGGACGCCACGTGCATCCCTCCACCTTGTATCCAGGGGGTACGGGCACGGTGGGGACGATACAAGTCTTCACCGACTACATGATTCGTTTGCTGCGCTATATAGAGTTCATGAAGAAGTGCGTTCCGCTGCACGACGATCTGTTCGACTTTTTCTACGATGCGCTGCCGGGATACGAAAAGGTGGGCCAGCGTCGTGTGCTGCTTGGCTGCTGGGGCGCATTCCAGAACCCGGAGGAATGCGATTACGAATACAAGCACATGTCCAAATGGGGAAAAGAAATGTACGTGACCCCGGGAGTGATCGTCGATGGGGAACTGGTCACCAACGACCTCGTGGACATCAACCTGAACATTCGCATTCTGTTGGGCAGTTCCTATTACGAAGACTGGGAAGACAAAGAACTCTTTGTAAAGCAGGATCCGCTGGGTAATCCAGTGGACAAGCGCCATCCCTGGAACCAGACCACCACGCCCCGGCCGCAGAAGCGGAATTTCGACGGCAACTACAGTTGGGTGATGTCGCCGCGCTGGTATCACGAAAAGACCGGCAAATATCTGGCGCTCGATACCGGGGGAGGTCCCATCGCGCGGCTGTGGTCCACTGCTCTGTCGGACAGCGTCGATATCGGATATGTCAAGACCACCGGCGGGAAGGGAATAAAGATCACGCTTCCCAAAACGGGCTCAATGCCCGAGGTTGAGTTCGAGTGGAAGATTCCGAAATGGAGCAATGCCATCGAGCGCGACCGGGCCCGCACGTATTTCCAGGCGTACGCGGCCGCAGCCGCCATGTACTTCGTCGAGAAAGCGATCAAGGACGTTCATTCCGGCAAAACCAAGACGTGGGCTCCCTTTAAAGTGCCGGAAGAAGCCATTGGATGCGGTTTCCATGAGGCGGTTCGTGGAGTGCTGTCTCACCATGTGGTCATACGCGATCACCGCATCGCCAACTATCATCCGTATCCCCCAACTCCGTGGAATGCAAACCCGCGTGACATCTATGGCACGCCTGGCCCGTACGAAGACGCGGTGCAGAACACTCCAATCTTCGAGGAGAACGGGCCAGACAAGTTCAAGGGCGTCGATATCATGCGGGCGGTGCGCAGCTTCGATCCCTGTCTGCCCTGCGGAGTCCACATGTACACCGGCGAGGGCAGGCTGCTCAATAAAACACAGCACTCTCCCATGCTTGGGCTGATGGGGCAAAATCATGGTGGATGAGGCTTGGGAGGTGGACTCGCTGGAAATCGAGGCGCAGGTGCAGCGCTTGCAAACGATTGCCGATCCGATCGCGCGCGCCACGGCAACGGAACTGATTGCTTCAGTGCTGCAGCTGCACGGCGCGGCCTTGCAGCGCATTCTGGAAATCCTGGAAGAAAGGCGAGAGCCGGCCATCACGGCGGCATTGGACGCCGACCCGCTTGTTCGCAGCATTCTGCTGCTGCACGATCTGCACCCGCAATCCACCGCCGAGCGGATATCGGGTGTTCTGCGAGAACTCGAAGGCCGGCTGAAGAAACGCGACGCATCGGTGGAACTGCTCAGCCTTGAAGACAGAGTGGTGAAGGTGCGCGTGGTCAACCGCGGTGGGAGCTCAGGGGTCGAAGCGCTGGTGGAAGAGGCGATTCGCGACGCTGCTCCGGAAATTTCCAACGTCGAAATTGAAAGCATCTCACCAATTCGCTCCGGGTTTGTTTCCCTCGATGCGCTGCGCGAGGGCGCAATGGCAACTGCCGCCAGAGTGCAGGACTAGAGTTTCACGCTAGGAGAGTTCGCATGCCAGACCATTACACGCCGAAAACGAAGATGCCTTCGCACACCAAAGGAACCATGCGGGGCGAGGAGCGCGTCAAGACGGGAGGCAAGGAGCCGGGTCGCGAGAAAGAGGTTGTGAACTCGCGTAGTTCAACTTCAATTAACGCGAAAAGCCGGGCGCCCATCGATAAGAAGATGCCGCATATACCTCCGGCGTAAACGAGACCGATGGTTGAAACCGCAATTCTGTCGAACTCCGCCTGGACAGCTCTGAAAGCCCTGCGCCGCACGCGCCCTGCGGTCGAGCGCTGCGAGCTGTGCGCGCTGGAGCTCGCTTCGCGCCATCCCCACCTGTTCGAGTTGGAAACTCGGCGGATCGCATGCTCATGTGAAGCCTGCGCTCTGCTGTTCGATGCCGAGGGCTCGCCGCGATATCGGAGGGTTCCGCGCGATGTCTTCTACATACCAGACTTCGTGATCGAGGACTGGCAGTGGGAGGCCCTCTCGCTGCCTATCAACCTGGCCTTTCTGTTCGTCAACAGTGCCAATCAGCGTGTAACGGCGATGTATCCCAGCCCAGCTGGAGCAACCGAATCGCTGCTTTCGCTCGATGCCTGGCAGCAGATTGCAGGTCGCAATCCGCAGCTCGAGCGGATACAGCCGGATGTCGAGGCGTTTCTGGTCAATCGCGTAAGCGTCCCGCATGAATATTACATTGCTCCCATTGACCGTTGTTTCGAGTTGACTGGAGTTGTACGGAAGCAATGGCGCGGGTTTTCCGGCAGCGAAGAAGTGTGGAAGAGTGTCGAGGATTTCTTCAGCTCTTTGCGCGAAGAGGCACATGCGATCCATGCCTGAGCTGAGTTTTGCGGTTGAATCCGTTGCGCCGATGAGAGGCTCAGCGACTCCGGTGCTGCTGTTCCGGCTGAAAGTGCTCAATGCCGGCGGGGAGGAGATTCATTCGGTTGCGCTCAATTGTCAGTTCCAAATTGAGGCGGCTGCACGAAGCTATTCCGCAACCGAGAAGACGTCCCTCAGCGATCTCTTTGGCGAGCCTGAGCGCTGGGGCAGCACGGTGAAGCCGTTGTTCTGGACTGCATTCAGCGCGACGGTCCCGGCCTTCCACGGATCGACAATGGTGGATCTGCGCGTGCCCTGCACCTTCGATTTCAACATCGCAGCGACAAAGTATTTCCATGCCGTCGAGGACGGCGAGATTCCGGTTGTGATCTTCTTCAGCGGAACAATTTTTTATCTCGCCGCTGAAGGCATGCAGATCGCGCCCATTGCCTGGTCAAAGCAGGCAATCTGCCGAATTCCTGCCGAAACCTGGAAAGAGCTCATGCGCCTGCATTATCCCAACACCGCCTGGCTCAATTTGCGGCAAGACGTTTTCGATCGCCTCTATCGCTACAAGGTCCGCAACGGGCTGCCCACCTGGGAGCAGATGATGGAACACGTCCTCGCAGCGGCCGGTGAGGACAAGCGATGAATCTCGATGCTATACGCGCCGTGGCTAACGCCGTGTTGTACGAAGGCTACATGCTCTACCCCTATCGGCGGTCGGCCCTCAAGAACCGTTCGCAAGGGTGGAGCTTTGGTACGTTGCTGCCGCCAAAGTATGTACAGGAAAATCCCGGGGAATCGGATCGACTACAGGCACAACTGGTGCTGCTCGCAAATGAGGATTCCGTCATCGCCGTCGAAGCCCGTTTTCTGCAGCTAGGCGAGTCCGCAACCGGCGTTCTGGAACGGAATGTGATCGCGCGGCGGCCTCTGCGCGAGGTAGTTCACACAGGGACCAATGTGGAATTTAGCTTCGGACCCGACGGAAGCGCCATCTGTGAACCAATTGCCGGCAGCATCCAAATCAATACGGAGACTAGCGACCAATGGTCGAAGTTGAGTGTGCGAATTTCAAATCAAAGTCAACTGCCGCAAGCTGGTCTTAACCGTGACCAGGCACTCACACGGGCGCTGATCGCCGCTCACGCCGTGGTCACAGTCGAAGGCGGGGAGTTCATTTCATTGCTGGATCCTCCCGACGAACTTCGCACTCTTGTCTCTAACTGCAAGCAGGTTGGAATCTTTCCCGTAATGATCGGCGAAGAAGGCGAGCGAAAGGCAATGCTGCTCTCCCCCATCATTCTGTACGACTATCCCAAGATCGCAGCCCAAAGCAAAGGCGATTTCTTTGACAGTTCTGAAATTGATGAGATGCTCAGCCTGCGGGTACTCACGCTCAGCGATTCCGAGAAAGATGAGATTCGCGCAAGAGGCGGCCCGGCCAGCCAGATTCTCGAACGTACAGAGGCTCTGTCGCGTGCAGAGCTTTCCGGGTTGCATGGAAGGATGTGCGAAGTTGCGCGTTCGGAGGCGAAGCGATGAACGACTGGAACCCGTTTGCCAGCGCTCCAATTCGGGAAAGCGTGCAGGTGTTTGGAGTGGAGCTGCGCAAAGGAGATCGCGTCCGCCTGTGGCCGCAGAAACGCGCCGACATCCTCGATCTGGCGCTTACGGGCAAAGTCGCGACCATTGAAGCCATCGAGGAAGATTTTGAGAACCAAATCCATCTCGCGGTGATCATCGATGACGATCCGGGAAAAGATTTTGGGGCCTTGCGCCAGCCGGGACACCGTTTCTTCTTTCTGCCCGAGGAAGTTGAGCCGGTAAGTCTGGAAGCGCTGGAGGAAAATAAGCCATGAGCGGCAAAGTCCTGATCGCGGGAGTGGGAAACATCTTCCTCGGAGACGATGCCTTCGGAGTCGAGGTGTTGCGCAGCCTCAGCCAGCGCGAGCTTCCGGAACAGGTTTGCGCAAGGGATTTCGGCATTCGCGGCTTCGATCTGGCATATGCACTGATGGAACCGTGGGAGCTTGTGGTTCTACTTGATGCCACCCAGCGCGGCGGCGTTCCGGGTACGGTCTACGTTATCGAGCACAAAGCGAACGACAACACGGAAGCTCGAATGTCCTTGGAGCCGCATGGCATGCATCCCGTCCGGGCTCTCGATTTGATAAGCGCGATGGGTTCGCGGGCGCCGCGCACGGTGGTGATTGGTTGCGAGCCGGAAGACCTGGGCGGTGAAGGTGGCCGAATGGGTCTAAGTCCCGCAGTAGCGGCATCGATCGATGAGGCGGCGAATTTGGCATTGCGCCTTGCTTCGGAATGCGTCAATGCAGTTGCAATATAGGAGAGAAAAAGGGGAGAAAAGCGATGAGTTCAACCGGTGGAAGTTTGCTGAAGCTCGTGGGTGCTTTTGCGGCCGTGGTGGCTGCGGCGGCTCTGATTTCATTGGCGCCCGACTTTAAGCGATACCTGAAAATCGAATCGATGTAATGCGCAGGCGACCATGCATGAGCTTTCCATTGCAATGAGCATCCTGGATCGCGTGCTGGAAGAAAGCCGCGCCCGTGGCGATGCCCGTGTGGAGGCAGTGTATCTGCGTATTGGGCCGCTATCGGGAGTGGATGTCGAGGCGCTTCGGTTCGCCTTCGAAGTCGCGTGCGAGGAATCCCAACTCTCGGGTTGCCGGCTGGAGATTACCGAGGTGCCGATCTCGCTCGAGTGCCCGAGTTGCCGATCGGAAAAGCAAGCGGTCTCAATCCAGCAGTTGTGCTGTTCCGATTGCGGAACGCCGTCGCCTGAGATCGTGCATGGAAGAGAACTCGAACTTCGTGCCGTGGAGCTTGTGGAATGAACCGTCCTCGTCTGGTGGAAGTACGTGAAAACATTCTCAAACAAAACGATCTGCTCGCCCGCTCGTTACGAACACGATTCCACGAGGCCGGCGTTCTGGTGGTGAGCTTCGTTTCAAGTCCCGGTTCGGGCAAAACCACAATGCTGGAAAAAATTCTCGCGCGGGTCGGTGAAAAAGTTCGCGTGGCAGCTCTGGTCGGAGATCTGGCCACAGAAAATGATGCCGCGCGGCTCATGCGTACCGCGCCTCAAACAAAGCAGATTACTACCGGAACGGTGTGTCATCTCGATGCACACATGGTCGAATCGGCGCTAGAGGATTGGGAGTTGAACAAGGTAGATGTGCTCTTCATCGAGAACGTCGGCAACCTGGTCTGTCCGTCCAGCTACGATCTAGGCGAAGACCTGCGTTTCGTGCTGCTCTCAGCAACCGAAGGCGAGGATAAACCGCTGAAGTATCCCACCATCTTCAACACCGCAGATGCCGCCATCATTACGAAAATGGACCTGGCCGGCGCCGCCGAATTTGATCTCGAACTGGCGCATCGTAATATCCAGAGCGTTCGTCCGGGCATGCGCGTCTTTGAAGTGTCGGCGAAAACGGGGAAGGGCATCGACGAGCTGAGTAGTTTTATCCAGTCGCAGCGGCTTGTTTCCCAGAGCGCGACGGCTGTTTAGTTTTCGCATTTCGACGATGTTCCACGCCGGCGATGGATCCTTTTCGGGAACTCATTTAGAAAACCGACATCCTCCCGATTCCTGCAACCATCCATGTAGTTGAAAAGCAACACGGAGTGCGCGGACGAAAGAGATCGTCAGTTCTAACGGCGTACCAGGACCCGTCGATTCGTTCAAAGCAGGAAGAAGCATGATCCCATTCTGGGAAGCCCGAGTTCGGCACCACACCAGCAGGATTGATCAGATCCTGTCTAAGTCGCTGATTGCCATTTGTGCGGTGGTGCTGTGGCCGGGATCCTTAGACGCCCAGTCTGCGTCGCAGTTGGTGAACCGGATGGTCCAGAACGAGCTTGGAGCGGCAAAGAACGATCACAGTTATTGGATGTACCAGGACAGCAACACCGACAAGGGAAGGACCACCATTGACGAAGTCCTGCAAACTCCTGAGGGCTGGATGCGGCGTTTGGTCTCTGTAAATGGAAAGCCGCCAACTCCGGACGAAGAAAAGAAGAGTGAAGATGAATTGCACAAATTTCTCTCCGATCCTGACTATCGCAAACAGGAGCACGAGAAGGTCCTGCAGGACGGCAAAAAGGCGACAGACCTCTTAAGCATGCTTCCTTCCGCGTTCCTCTACACCGCTCGCGGACGACAAGGGAGGACAATTCGCTTCAGTTTCCGACCAAACCCGAAATTCCATCCGCCAACCCGGGAAGCGAAGGTATTCCACTCCATGGCAGGCATGCTCCTGATCGATTCAAAGGACATGCGCTTGATGAGATTGAGCGGCCATCTCATTGAGGACGTCGACTTTGGCTTCGGTATTTTGGGAAAGTTAAGCAAGGGCGGGACGTTCGAAGTAGATCAGGCCGACGTTGGCGGCGGACATTGGGAGATGACCAAGCTCGACGTGCACATCTCAGGTCACGCGCTATTCTTCGCGACCATCAAAGAGCAGCAGCACGAGATAATGACCGGCTTTCATGAAGTGCCGCCGGGGACCACCTTGGCCGAAGCTGCTGAGATGCTCAAGAGACCCACTGAAAGTTCAATGCCGGGCCGGAAGTAGAAGCAATGCGCATTCAATTGCAAGCATTGTACTTGCAGAAACACCGCATCAAAGTGCGGATTTGGCCTCAATCCCGGGCGGCGCAGCCCGTGCGATACTGATGTTGAGCCTTGAAGAGGGGCCTGAAGTTGTCCATTCTGAAGAGAAATAATGTGAAGCTCTTTGGCGAGGGCAGCAGAGCGATGATCTTCGCCCATGGCTACGGCTGCGATCAGAATATGTGGCGCTATGTGGCGCCAGCGTTCCAGCAGGATTACAAAATCATTTTGTTCGACCACGTGGGGGCTGGGAATTCTGACATCGCTGCATTCGATCGCAGAAGATATCAAACTTTAGCTGGATACTCGGAAGACGTGCTGGAGATTTGCCACGCACTGGATCTGCGCAACGTCACCTTCGTCGGGCATTCAGTGAGTTCAATGATTGGCGTTCTAGCTGCCATTCGAGAGCCAGAACTCTTTGAGAATCTCATCCTGGTAGGTCCGTCGCCGCGTTATATCAATGATGTTTCCTACGTCGGAGGCTTTGAGCGGCCGGAGATTGATGGCCTTTTGGACATGTTAGACCAGAATTATTTGGGATGGGCCTCGACCATGGCGCCCGCAATCATGGCCAATGGGGACCGTCCGGAGCTTGCGGCTGAGCTCGAGAACAGTTTCTGCCGCACCGATCCACAAATTGCCAAGTTTTTCGCCCGCGTAACTTTTCTTTCCGACAATCGAGAAGACCTGGCACAAGTGCGCAGCCGGACTCTCATACTTCAGTGTTCCGAGGATGTGATCGCCCCATTGAGCGTCGGAGAATTTGTGCATCGCGAAATTACGAACAGCGAACTCGTCATCATGAAGGCGACAGGGCACTGTCCGAACTTGAGCGCTCCCGAAGAAACAATCCGTTCCATTCAGAAATTTCTTGTGGGCTCCTCCGCTTCCGCAAAGCTCTCCTTTGCCTCGTGATCAGCGAAATCGAAATTTCGGCAGCGTTGCAGCTGTTTGAAGCTGCTCCTTGCGCTTACCTGTTTACTTTGCCTGAGGGTACGATCACGAAGGTAAACCAGACCTTCCTCGATTGGACGGGACACGCCAGTTCCGAACTTGTACATCGAAAGAAATTTCAAGAATTGCTGACGCGGCCGTCGGCGATCTTTTATGAGACACACTTTTCGCCGCTGCTGCGCATGCAGGGTTTTGTGAACGAAATCACCGTTGATTTCTTGTGCTCGGATGGATCTCATCTGCCGGCACTGGTGAATTCCAAGATTCAGGCTGACGAATCCGGAGAGCCGGCTCTAATTCTCACCAGTATCTTCGATATTCGAGAGCGTCGCAGATACGAGCGCGAGCTGCTGCTGGAACGTCGGAGAGCTGAGCGGTGGTCTTGGCTGGTGGAGAATACCAGCGACGCCATCGTTCTCGCAGATGCCAAGTCGATTTTAACTGGATGGAATCGCGGAGCTGAAGCCTTGTTCGGTTATAACGCCGCCGAGGCCGTGGGACAGAGCTTTCGTGACCTGATGGTGCTCCCTGAAGGATCTGAGATGTTTGACGCAAGCGTACAGAGACTTCGCTCCGGACAATCTGTCCAGCATGAGGCAATCGTAAAGGACAATCAAAACACGCCGATCCATGTGTCTATTAACATGACGCCGCTTGTCGAGCCTGTTGACGAATACAAGGGATTTTCGGCCATTATGCGGGACGTTCGCGCGAGGAAGAAGTCAGAAAGAGCCCAACAGATGGCCAAGGACCTGGAATTGGCGAACCGGCTGGCACATCAGATCAACAATCCGCTTCAAGCGGTCACAAATTGCATGGCAATTGTCTCCCACGCAACCGCGAATGAATATGTCTCAGTTGCAGAAGAAAACCTCAAACGCATTGCGCAGGTCATCACAGATTTGGTGGCGGTAACCCGACGACCGCAGTAGCATGCTTTCCTCAAGAGAGGGTTTTCTCAACAATTCTTTGAGGGCGATAGGTACAGCGGGGTCATGCCGCCTGCTACAATGCCTCCTCTCACGGAGGACCGCGACATGAAGAGGGCGTTTCGGCTCTGGCTGTTCCTGCTTTTGTTCTTTCCCTGGTCGCTAATTGCACAACAGCAACGCGCGCCACTGACGGCCGAAGAGATCGCCAAGCGCAACCACATCGAGAAAGAACTCGAGTCCATCGCGATTATCGACCGCAAGCTGATGATCCCCATGAAAGATGGAAAGCGAATGGCAGCCGATGTCTATCGTCCGAAGGACACCTCGAAGAGGTATCCGATCATCTTCGTGCGTACTCCCTACAACTTCAACTACTGGGACGTTCGTAACGGGGTCCCCCGCGACATGACGACGGAACTCGACGCCGTGAAGCGCGGCTATGCGTATGTGGAGATGGAAGAGCGCGGCCATTTCTTCTCCGAAGGCAACTATGACATCCTTGGCCCACCGCGTACGGATGGCTACGACGAGATTACGTGGATGTCCTCGCAGCCTTGGTCGAACGGCAAAGTAGGACTGATTGGCTGCTCATCGACCGCGGAATGGCAACTCGGGGTGGCGGCCATGGGAAATCCCGCTCTCAACGCGATTATTCCCGAGAGCTTTGGAGCGGGCGTCGGTCGGGTGAAGCCCTATTACGAGCAGGGAAACTGGTTCCGCGGCGGCGCTGTGCAGATGCTATTCATTGCCTGGTTGTACGGCGAACAGAACCAGGTTCGGCCGATGTTCCCCGCCGACACTTCACAGCCCGACCTCGTGCGTGCTTCGCGGGCATTCGATCTCGCGCAGCAGCTTCCTCCCGTGGACTGGGCAAAAGCTCTTCGTCACTTGCCGGAAGAGGACATCATCGAGGCAGTCGGAGGCCCACACGGGATTTTCGCCGATCCGATGCCGGTGCCAACTGGCGGTGCAATGATTCGACGCACGCCCAACGACCCCGCCTGGTACAAGGGTGGACTCTGGCATGACAACATGCCCATCAATGTTCCCGGCCTGTGGCTTATGACCTGGTACGACGTCTCGATTGGACCGAATTTGGCGGCTTACAACTACGTGCGCAGCACGGCTAAAGGGGAAGTAGCTAATGAGCAATATGCGGTGATTGCTCCCGTTCTGCATTGCTCGTACAAACGGGCGACGGAAGACACGGTGGTTGGCGAGCGCGACATGGGCGATGCCCGCCTCGACTATGATGCGCTCACTTACGGCTGGTTCGACCGTTTCCTGAAAGGGGAAAACAACGGGCTGCTGGAGAAGACGCCGAAAGTGCAGTACTTCACCATGGGACTCAACAAATGGCAGTCTTCGGACACGTGGCCACCGAAGGGCGCGCAACGAATGACGTTGTACCTCCAAAGCGGAGGACACGCTAACTCGCTCAATGGCGACGGCGTGCTTGGCGATGCGAGTCCGGCGGCGGATATGCCGGACAGCTTCACCTACGATCCGATGAACCCCGTTCCTTCCTATGGTGGCAACGTGTGTTGCACCGGGACCGCAGTCACAGGAGGGGCCTTCGACCAGCGGCCAATGGAGTCACGCGCAGACATCCTCGTCTTCACGACGGAACCGTTGAAACAGGGCGTCGAGGTAAGCGGGCCGATTGATGTGACGCTCTATGCTTCGTCCGACGCGAAAGATACCGATTTTACAGTCAAGGTGATCGACGTCTACCCGGGAGAAGGCCCGGCCTACAATCTCGACGAAAACATTCAGCGCGCGCGTTATCGCGACGGCTACGATAAGCCGCCAGTCTGGATGGAATCTGGGAAGGTTTACAAGATCGAATTTCAGCCCATGGTGACCAGCAACTATTTCCCCGCAGGCCACCGTATTCGCATTGAAGTCTCAAGCAGCAACTTTCCGCGTTTCGATCGCAACCTGAATACCGGCGGAAATAATTACGATGAAAGCAAGGGAGTGGTGGCGCACAACTCCATCCATCATTCCCACGAATATCCATCATCGCTGACGATCACTGTTGTGCCCCAAACGTCACAGCAAAGAACTGGACACTAGGAGCAGGACGCAAAGCACAGCTGCTGTTAGAAGTGTTTGAAAAGAAATGGCGGGGACGACGAGACTCGAACTCGCGACCTCTGCCGTGACAGGG
>JAICXB010000061.1 GCA_025980765.1 Terriglobales bacterium | reverse complement strand
TTCCTCATGCAACGCTCGTGGTTTCTGGCGCGAAACCGTCGCATCCGCGCCGTCGATCTGGCAGACGTAATTCAGATGCCCGATACCAATTCCTACCTGCTGCTGGTGCGGGTGGAATTCGATGAAGGCGAGCCCGAGATCTATCAACTGCCGCTCTCCGTTGCCTTCGGCGGGCAACTCGAGGACATCACCCGCAATTTGCCCGATTTCATCCTGGCCCATTTGAAATCCGAAGATGGCACCCACGGCGTCTTGTACAGCGCCTTTCGCGATCGTCGCTTTCCCGACGCGCTGTTGGGCTCCATCTCTCGCCGGCGCAAGATTAAAGGCGACAGCGGCGAACTCATGGGATCGCATACTCGCACTTTGCGCAAAACACTGGGCCCGGAGCGACCCAGCCTGGATCCTTCCGTCCCGCGTCCTTCGCCGCAAAACAATACCGGCATCTTTTTCGGCGACCGCCTGATGATGAAGGTCTTTCGCCGGCTCGAAGCAGGTCCGAATCCCGAGCGCGAGATCCTGGAAAAGCTGACGGCGGAAAGCTTCGCCAACTCACCCCATCTAGCCGGCTACCTTGAGTATCGAAATGGGACAGGCGAGCCGGTCACGGCGGCGATTCTGGAATCGTTTGTGCCGCACCAGGCGAACACCTGGAACTACACCCTCGACAATCTTGGACTCTTCTTCGAGCGCGCCCTCGCCGCCGCCGACGATCCCCGGCTGCCGCAGGTGAAACGTGGCACTCCGCTCGATCTGCAATCCGCGGGCGCGCCTCCGGTCGTGTGTGAATTGGTCGGATCCTTTGACGATATGGCCCGACTGCTCGGTCAGCGAACCGGAGAGTTGCACGTGGCGCTGGCGCGCAATCACCACGATCCCGCGTTCTCGCCGGAACCATTCACCGACTTTTACCGCCAGGGTCTGTATCACGGCATGCTGGGACACGCGGCCCGCTGCTTTACCCGCCTGCGCAGCGCGTTGCGGCAGCTCGAAGGCGAGGCGCGAGAAGACGCGCAGCGGTTGCTCGACAAAGAACAGGAAATCCGCGCGCGCCTCAAGCCCTTGCGTGATCGCCGCATTCCTACCAACCGCATCCGTATTCACGGCGACATGCACCTGGGACAGGTGCTCTTTACCGGCAAGGATTTCGTGTTTATCGACTTTGAAGGCGACCCGCGGCGGGCGATTGGGGAACGCCGCATCAAGTACTCTCCATTGCGCGATGTCGCCGGCATGCTGCGCTCCTTCCACTACGCGGCGCATGCTGCGCTCTTCGGGCGGGTGCCCGGAATTTTGCCGCAGATGCAATCGACCACCGTGCTGCATCGCTGGGCGGGGTTCTGGTATCGCTGGGTGGGCGCGGCCTATCTTGAGGGATATTTGAAGACGCCAGGAGTATCCTCTCTGCTGATGATTTCCGGAGACGAATTGCGCATACTCCTGGATGCCTATGTGCTGGAGCGCGGATTGATCGAGATCGCCTCCGATCTGCAGAACCGCCCGGCCTGGTCGCGGATTCCCATTGTGGGCATCCTGGAAGTGCTGGTGCCCGAGCCGTGAGCTTTCCGCGATCGAGCGGCATTCTCCTGCATCCCACCTCGCTGCCTTCACCGTACGGCATCGGCGATTTCGGCCCGGCTGCATTCGAGTTTGCCGATTTCCTCGCTGCCGCCGGCCAAACCATTTGGCAGATGCTGCCGCTGGGACCCACGGGATACGGCGATTCTCCGTATCAATGCTTCTCTGCCTTCGCCGGCAATCCCGCGCTGATCAGCCTCCATCGCTTGCGCGAGCAGGGATTGCTTGAACCAAGTGACCTGGAAGTCGCGCCGCAGTTCTCTGCCGATCAGGTCGAGTACGAGAAGGTGGATCGCTTTAAGTCAGAGGCGCTGAGCCAAGCCTTCGAAAATGCCCAGGACGTGCGGTTCCGGCCGCCCTTGGCCGGCTCTTCGGGTTCAACCTTCGAGCAATTCAAAGAATCCGAAAAAGCCTGGCTGCCCGACTACGCGCTCTTTCGCGCGCTCAAAAACAAATTTCACGGCGTCGCCTGGCCAAAATGGGAGCGCGAGCTAGCCTCGCGTCAACCCGAAGCGCTCAAGCGCGCGCGCAAAGAGCTTGCCGAACAGATCGCCGAGCAGGAATTCCTGCAATGGATTTTCTTCGAGCAGTGGAACGCGCTCAAAGCGTACTGCCATGGCAAGAACATTCGCGTAATGGGAGACCTTCCTATCTACGTTGCGCACGATAGTGCCGACGTCTGGGCGCATCCTGAATATTTCCATCTGGATGCCAGTGGCAATGCGGATAAAATCGCCGGGGTTCCGCCCGACTACTTCAGCGCCACCGGCCAACTCTGGGGCAATCCTATTTACCGCTGGGAGCGCATGGCCGCCGACGGATACTCCTGGTGGGTGGAACGCTTCCGCGGCGCCTTTCGTACCTTTGACCTGCTGCGCGTGGACCATTTCCGCGGCTTTGAAGCCTATTGGGAGGTCCCCGGAGGAGAAGCCACCGCCATCAACGGCCGCTGGAGCAAGGGTCCCGGCGCCGAGTTGTTCGCCGCAGTGGAAACCAGACTGGGCAAGCTGCCGATCCTGGCCGAGAACCTCGGCGTCATTACGCCTGAGGTCGAAGCCATCCGCGAACGCTTTGGCTTTCCCGGAATGGCAATCCTGCAGTTCGCTTTTGGGACTGACCCGCAGGGTCCCGACTTCCGCCCTCACAACTATCCAAGAAATCGCGTAGCTTACACCGGTACCCACGACAACGACACCACAGTAGGCTGGTGGACCTCGAGGCCAGGCGCCGGCAGCACCCGCAGCGCAGAAGACATAAAGAAAGAGCGCGACTTCGCCCGCGCCTACCTCAACCTCCGCAGGGATGAAGACGAGCAAGTGCACTGGGCCTTCATCCGCACTCTGATGGCCTCCGTAGCCGATACCGTGATCTTCCCATTACAGGACGTGCTCGGCGCCGGCACCGAAGCTCGCATGAACACCCCCGGCACAGCAACCGGGAACTGGCGCTGGTGCTTCCGCAACGGGAAGCTGACACCAGAAATCGCCGCCCGCTTGCGCGAGATGGTAACGCTTTACGCGCGCGATCGATTGCAGCCGGCTCAAGATTAAAACTGGCAGCGTACCTTTATGATTGCCGATTATGAAATCGCGCGACCTGCTGCGTCTGCTTCTGCTCGCATTGCTGCCGCTCGCGGCAGTGCTGCACTACTTACACTTCGCGCCGGTTTGGGTGTTTGTCACCGGATCGATTGCAGTCGCGGTATTGGCGGACTGGATTCGGCAAGCAACCGAGCAGGTTGCGGCCTACGCCGGCCCGGCCATCGGGGGCTTACTGACTGTCAGCTTCGGCACCATCGCCGAGGTGCTGCTGGCGCTTTTTGTCTTGAGCAAGACAGGCGCGGAGGTGGTTCGTGCCCAGATCACCGGCTCAATCATCGGTACTAGCCTGTTCGGCCTGGGTCTCGCCATGCTGGCCGGCGGCCTGCGTTTCGAGCGTCAAAGATTCAAGCGCGAGCGCGCCGGACTGCTGGCCAGCATGCTCATGCTGGTGGTGATCGCGCTGCTTTTGCCCGCGATCTTCGACTTGGCTGCTGGAGCGCGACCGGAGCTCCAGCGCACGCTGCCCATCAGCGAAGAGCAACTTAGCCTGGCAGTCTCGGTGGTCTTGTTGCTGCTTTATGCTGCCAACCTGGTCTATACCCTCATCACGCATCGTGACGTTTTTTCTGGCGCAGAAGAGGATGGCGCCCACCAGGCCTCTTGGAGCCTCTCCAGGTCCCTAACGGTTCTCATCGTGGCGACTCTGGTCACGGCGTTCGGCGCCGACCTGGTTTCTGATGCATTGCAGGCAACTGCCCAAACTTTACGGCTGCCGCTGCTGTTTCTAGGGGTTGTTCCGCTCGCGCTGATCGGTACCTCTTCCGATCTAATTGCGGCAGTGGTCTTCGGCAGACAAAATCGCATGGATCTGGTCATGAGTATCTGCCTGGGTTCTGCGATTCAGGCCGCCCTGGTGATTGCGCCCGTGCTGGTGCTTGCATCATGGACCCTCGGCAACCCCATGACGCTGGTCTTCTCCGACCCGCTCTACTTGTTTGCCATTGCTGGTACCGCCTTCATCGTTAATTCAATTACCGGCGACGGAGAAACCACGTGGTTCGAAGGATTGCTGCTGATCGGAGTCTACGTTCTGCTGGCGCTGGCATTCCTGTTCATCGGACCTTCGTGAGGTGCGGGAAAGTAGAGCGAACTCACGCAGTGCGCGGCACATTCATCAGGTGCATTGCCCCGTGCAGGCGCTCCGGTCCGAATAGGAGCGAGTCGCTACATCTGAATGCTCATCCGACCGGAGTGGCCACTTCCACCGCGACCGGCAGTTCCAAAATGAAACGTGTTCCCGCTGGGTGGTTTTCTTCCACGCGAATGGAACCGCCGTGCTCCTGCATGATGCGGCTCACGATGGGCAACCCCAGACCGGTGCCCCGGTTCTTGGTGGAGAAGTAAGGAAGAAAGAGGCGCTCTTTCATTTCGCCAGTCACGCCATGGCCGGTATCGGCGACGACGATCTCCACCGAGTCGCGATCCTCGAGCAGGGAAGTAGATATATAGATTTCCTTCACTAATGAGTCCTGCAGCGCTTCGGCGGCATTGTCCACCAGATTGGCGATGGCGCGGCGCATCGCGTCAGGATCGGCATGGACGAGCGGCAGGTCCGGAGCCAGGCGTGTTTCCAGGCGTACACCATCGAGTCGCCCGCTGAAAAGCTGCAATGCGCTTTCGACCACGCCATTAATTTCGCTGGGCCGCGGCTGCGCGGCAGGGAAGCGCGCCAATGTAGAAAACTCGTCGACCAATTGACGCACGGTTTCAACCGCGCCTGCGATGGTGGCGGCGCAGCCCAGCATCACCGCAATGGAACTTTCGTCAGGAGGAACCCCGCGCTCGAGATGACGGCGGATGCGCTCCGCCGAAAGAGCGATCGGCGTCAGCGGGTTCTTGATTTCATGCGCGACTCGCCGGGCGACCTCGCGCCATGCGGCCTGCTTTTGCGCGCGCAACAACTCGGTAAAGTCCTCGAAAACCATTACGTAGCCGAGTCGCTGGCGCTCAACCCGCAGCGAGGCAACGGTCACCGCGACGTACAGCTTGTGGCTGCCAGACTGCAATTCCAACTGGCTGGTGGTGGTGGCCATGCGATCGGCTTTGCGCATGAGGTGAAACATCTGATGCGCGATTTCGGCGCCAAAAACATCTTTCAGGGAAGCGCCCTCGAAGCTTTCGCTCAGTGCGGCGTCTGACGCTGATTCGCGGAATTTCAGCAGCCGAGTAAAGGCAGGATTCGCGTGTCGAATTTTGCCACTCTCATTCAGTGAGAGCACGCCGGTGGGGATGTTTTCCAGAATGATCTCGGTCTGCTGCCGTCGCTGCTCGATGGCGTCATTGGCTTGCGCCAGTTCGATGGTAGATTGCTCTACGCGCTCGCGGCTCTCTTCAAGATCGCTGGCCATACGATTGAAGGAAGCCACCAGTTCACCAAGTTCATCCGCCGCACTGACGGCCACGCGATAAGAAAAGTGTCCCCGGGAAAGTTCCTGCGTGGCTTCCGCAAGCGCAGCGACGGGACGCGTCACCAGCTTCGAGATGAATAGCGAAAGCCAAGTCGCTGCGAAAAGCACCAGCACGGTGATCATCAACAACAACAAAATGTAACTGCGGCGCACCGATTTTCCTGCCGCCGCCAGCCCTTGATAGCTCTGCTGACTTGCTTCAATCTTCTGAACGGTCTCGCCGAAACTATCGGGCAAAGGAATTGCGACGACAATGCTGCCCCCATCTTCAATCGAAGAGCTGCCGAGCGCATACTCGTTCTCGCCCCAGCGCAAGCGACGATTGCCATGCAGGGCCGAGAGAACAGAACTCTGGATCTGCGGCCATTCCGCGGGCAAATTGATTGAACTTACGTTCGCATCATCTTTCAAAGCGACTACGAACCCACCTTGCAGTGCCGGTTGATGCTCGCGGAAAGCAGCGGTGGCTCCTGCGAAATTGCCGGTCACAAACGAGCGCTGCACCTGCACATTGCCGGCCAGTGATTGAGATTCCGCTTGCGCATTAGCTTTGGCGTATTCCAGCAACAGATCGGTTACGTGCTGGGAATCTTCGCGCAGGTTCTGCACTGGACGCGAAAACCAGCGATCGATAGAGCGATTCGTCAGCAGATAGGTAAAAAGGAACATGAACAGGGCTGGAGTGAACGAGAGCAGGAGCGCGCCGACAACCATTTTCGTGCGGAATTTGGAACCGAGTACGCCGCCGCGGCGTTCGGCCAGCAGCTTGAGCAGGTTACGAAACAGGACGAACGTGAGCGCGAGAAACAGCAGAAATACCAATGCCGAAAGCGCGGTGAAAATCAGGGTTTGCTGTGAGCTGTCAGGGCGAAGGAAGGTCAGATTGAACGCCTGCTGAGAGACCAGGACCAGCAATAGCAGAAAGATGGCAATACCAAGGCCAATGATCAGGCCACGGCGTCCACGGAAGGCGGATTGGGCAGCCGATGCCACGCGTGCTGCTAGAGATTATAGGGCGAGCGCACAAAATCGGGTGATTTGGTGATGGCAGATCGCGCGATTTTATCCCTGAAATTGCCTACACCTCGCGGCTAATACCCCGCTTTGCTTTCAAATCGTCAAATCACGAAATCACAACATCACGAAATAGAGCCAATCGTTCATGCCACCAGGTCGAGGACTCGCTTCCATGGTTTCTTTTGCGACTCGGCCACGGCGGAATAGGTGAGGTGCCCATTGAACGTGTTTACGCCCTCGGTGATTCCAGCGTCGGCTTTGATCGCGGCTTGCGCGCCTTTGTTTGCGATCTTCAGCACGTACGGAAATGTGGCGTTGGTCAGCGCCAAAGTAGAAGTGTGCGGGACCGCTCCGGGCATGTTGGTGACGCAATAGTGAACTACACCGTCCACCGTGTATGCAGGATTGCTATGGGTCGTAGGCTTCGCAGTCTCAATGCAGCCACCCTGGTCGATGGCGACATCCACGATCACCGCGCCTTTTTTCATCTTGCTGACCATCTCCCGCGTGACCAGTTTCGGAGCCGATGCGCCGGGGATGAGCACTCCGCCAATCACTAGATCGGCATCCTGGCAAGACTTGCCGATGCTGTAGGAGTTCGAGGCCAGGGTTCGCAGGCGTCCATTGAAGATGTCATCGAGTTGACGCAGCCGATTGAGGTTCACGTCGATGATGGTAGTTTCAGCGCCGAGTCCCAGCGCCATTTTTGCCGCATTAATGCCTACGACACCGCCGCCGATGATAGTCACTTTCGCCGGCGCTACTCCGGGAACTCCACCCAATAGGATCCCACGGCCGCCCTTCTCGTGCTCAAGATAGGTGGCTCCAACTTGTACCGACATGCGTCCGGCGACCTCTGACATGGGTGTGAGCAGCGGCAGAGTGCCCTCGCGGTCACGAACGGTTTCGTAGGCGATGCCTACCACTTTGTTCTTCAGCAACTGATCGGTCAAATCGGGAATCGGCGCCAGATGAAGATAGGTGAAGAGCACCAATCCTTCGCGAAAGAATGGAATTTCCTTCGCGATGGGCTCCTTCACTTTGACAATCATGTCGGCGCGCTTCCACACATCCGCGGCGGAAGCGACGATCTCTGCGCCCGCTTGCTTGTAGTCGCTGTCGGGCATCGACGATAACTCGCCGGCTTTGGTTTCAACCAGAACCTTGTGACCGGCATCCACCAGTGTCTTTACGCCGGAGGGTACGATTCCCACCCGGGCTTCGTTATCTTTGACCTCTTTTGGTACGCCAATGATCATGTTCATTTCCTTCTCTGGAAATTGCAGTTCCTTCCAATCGGGCCATCGGGTGATCGGGTCATCGGGCGAAGTAAATCACATCACCCGATGATCCGATGGCCCGATCACCCGATCACCCGATCTATTCTCCGGTATCAATTTGCGCGCGCTGTAGCCGGTCGGAGTAGTCCACGTAAATTGCTTTCCATTGGGTGTAAAAGTCGATCGCGCCGATACCACCCTCCCGATGTCCATTGCCGGTTGCTTTTGTGCCGCCGAAGGGTAGATGCACTTCGGCTCCAATTGTCGGAGCATTAATGTACGTAATTCCGGCGTAGATGTCGCGCATTGCGCGAAATGCCTTGTTGACATCGCGGGTGTACACCGCCGATGACAGGCCGTAGGCAACGCCATTGGAAATATCGACTGCTTGTTCCAGGCTGTCAGTGGGAATCAGTGAGACTACCGGGCCGAAAATCTCTTCCTGCGCGATGCGCATCTTGCTATGGCAGTCGCCGAAGATCGTTGGCTCCCAAAAAAAGCCGTCACTCAGGCCGGCAGAGCTAATTCGACTTCCGCCCGACAACAGTTTGGCGCCTTCACTTTTTCCAATGCCCACATACTTGCCGGTGGTCTCGATTTGCTGCTGGTTGATCTGCGGCCCCATATCGTTTTGCTCGTCGATGCCAGGACCTACTTTGAGAGCCTTTGCTCGCGCGACCAGCTTGTCGGCAAACTGGTTATATACGCCCTGTTCGACGACCACGCGGCTCGCCGCGGTGCACCGCTGGCCGGTGGTACCGAAAGCTGCCCAGACGGTCCCGTCAATGGCAAGATCGACATTGGCATCATTCAACACGATGATTGCATTCTTGCCGCCCATCTCCAACGAGCAGGGCTTGAAATGTCGTGCGGCAGCCTGACCAACGATGCGTCCCACCTCGCTGGAGCCGGTGAAGGAAATTGCCCGGACGTCAGGATGTTCGAGCATCGGCGCCCCGGCTTCCGGCCCGTGCCCATGGACAATGTTGACCACTCCCGGCGGCAGGCCGGCATCGATGAGAGCTCGAACCAGATTGACAGTCGAGAGCGGAGTGTCTTCTGCCGGCTTAATCACGCAGGTATTCCCGGAGACAATTGCGGGAAAGATCTTCCAGGAAGGAATCGCCATCGGAAAGTTCCATGGCGTGATCATGCCCACAACTCCGAGCGGCACCCGGACGGCCATGGCAAACTTATTGGGAAGTTCCGAAGGGACGGTGTGCCCGTCAAGCCGCCGTCCTTCTCCCGCCATGTAGAACGCTGTGTCAATCGCTTCCTGCACGTCGCCGCGAGTTTCTTTGAGGACCTTGCCCATCTCGCGGGTCATGTCGCGCGCGTAATCTTCCTTCCGCTCTTGAAGGAGCTGACCGCAGCGATAAAGAATTTCCGCGCGCCGCGGGGCCGGAGTCAGTCTCCAGCGCTGGAAGGCTTTTTTGGCGGCTTCTACGGCCGCGTCCACATCTTCCTGTTGGGAGCGCGGAAAAACTCCAACCACGTCCTTAGTATTGGCAGGATTGAGGTTTTCGAAGGTTTGGCCGGAGCGGGATTCGACCCATTCGCCCGCTATGAGGTTCTTGAAGATTTTCGCTGCCATCTAGCTGGAAATTCCTCGGAAGGGATGCAAACCAATCATCGTACCGTATGCGGCTGCAAGTTGAATAGTGAGCGCCCTGTCCCATGACCCATGGCGGTTCCATGCCACGCTGTACGAGGCCGAGACAATGGCCCCGCCCTCTTGGAAATTCCGCAGAATTCCCTGCTCCGCAAAATAACAGGGAATTTTGCAGGGAATTTTTCGGCTGAAGGCCTCGAAACCTCGATTTCTGCCCAAAATTCGCAAAATCTCCGCCGGAGCAGGGAATTAGCAGGGAATTTCGCGAATTTAAACTAAGTGTTTTATTTGCTAATCGCTAGAAGCCAAAAGCCAGCAGCTGATCAAAAAACAGGGAATTTAGCAGGGAATTTTCGCCGGGCAAGTTTTCCACATCAACAGCCTGTCTCGACAAATTCAGGGCTGCCGAGCGGACGACCGGTATGCGTGCATTGCCGAGTCACTTCGGCATCGGCGCCAGCTCCCTCCTGTGCGAGATACTGTTTGCATGTGGCAGGATTCCAGTGCTTGCTCCAGAGCTCTAAGTCAAGTACCAAATCGGGCTGTGCCAGGCCGCAGTGCGCGGCAGCGCTGGACCAGCGGTAAGCTTCTGGTGTCGAGATCATGCCCGCCCGCACCGGATTCAGTTCCGTATCACGCAGTGCCGCCCAAAGATGCGCCTCATCCAGCGGACAGGAGTAATAACGGCCCTGCCAGGCGTGCCCTGAGGAACGATGACTGGCGTTCCAGTACGCCGCATAGCGCCCGTGCGTTTGCTTAAGGGCTCCGGGAAGGGAGTCAACCTTGGCGGGAGTCGCGACCAGATGCACGTGGTTGGAGATGAGGCAATAGCCCAAAAGCGAGAGTCCGTAAAGAGGGCAATATTGCCGGAGAAGATCGAGATACACGAGCCGATCAGAATCGGAATGGAGAATGAATCGCCGCGCATTTGCGCGCTGAGTAATATGGTGCGGCACATCCACCGCAATCACTCGAGCCAGACGAGCCATGAGGAGCGACAGAGTAGCAGAAAAACGAGAAAACATCCCGTCTGTCCCAGTTTTCCCCCAGTTTTCCCGGTTTTCCGGTTTTCCCCGGTTTTCCCGGTTTTCCGTCCCCGGTTTTCCCCCGGTTTTCCAAGACCTATTGTTTACATCCACAAAGAATTCGCCAAGGACCCGCTGATTGGGGTGGTTCCAGGCTCGGGACAAAATCCAGTCGTCTATCCGGCTCCATATATGGCCCCTTCTCCCTCGAGTTTCGATCCAGCTCCGCCAAGTTGCTCGTCGCAGGAGACACCATGAGTAAACTTTACAAAATTCTTCTCGCCTCATCCATTGTCGCCCTGGTGGCTGTTTGTATAGGTATGTTTGCGAACTTCATAGTTTCTGAGCGGGTCCAGCGAAATGCTGAGGAATTCCTCGCGGATATCCAGACATTTAGGATTGGGGATCCCGACACGACTGCGATCTCAGAGCTTACGAGCAAATACGGGCGATATCTAAGCTATCGTCGCTGCACGCAATCTGGCTGTAGACTTAGCTTCCTCTTCGATAACTATCGGATGGTTCGACTCCATCTTGGCCATCCCATAGAATTCGCTGGTGGCGTGGAAACTCAGGATGGCAAAGTAGTCGTCATTGCAGTCGAAGCACAAAGTGCGCCTTTCATTGCGATGACGACTGAATCGAACCTGTTTCCGAGCGAAAGGAACTTTGAGCTAAACCATATCGCAGATGGCGCTGGCAAATCTTCCAGAACGATTGTGCGCGTCAAGCCAGGAGCCACCGAGTTGGAACGGCAGAAGGCCTTTTCGTATGATCTTCACTGCTTCTCGAAGCTAAAGGGTTGTAGCGATTCCAGAGAGCTACTACCTTCTGCAGGGGAGTGAAATCTAGACTTTATACCTCTTCACCGGCTGATTGAGGGTTTTCCCGCCCCTATGTGGGCGCTGTGGCGATCAATACTTGTTCTAGGAGGCCGAGTGAATCTCAGATGGACATGGGCCGTGGCTTTGGTTCTGTGTCTTGCATTGTTATGCGCAGGATGGTATTGGCTATCCAAACCGAGGCGAGCTCTTCAGAAAGTGCTTGCCGCTGTAAGCTCCGTCGAATTGGGTAGGACCAAGCTCGAAACGTTTGAGGGTGTGCTGAAAAGCCAAGGCTTGAATCCCGAGAAGGCCACAGTTTGTCAACGCTCGGACTGCACTTATGCTTTCAGTACGAGAAACGAAGCTCAGACGTTCTTACATTCAGCACCACCGTCGGAACTGGTTGTTAATGTCTCCTTTTCACAAAATCTCGCTACAGGGATTGTTGTTGATTCGGGAAACCGGGGGGAAACCGGGGACAGACGGGACGTTCACTACTGGGAAACCACTGGGAAACCACTGGGAAACCGGGGACAGACGGGACGTTCACTACTAGTCGAAGCCGAAGAGTCCTTGATTCGCATTTGCAGATTTGGCCGGGCGGCCTCCTTTCTGCGGGGCCAAGATGCGTTGCAGCGATTTCTCCAGACTCTCGAGGAATTCAGGGCTGCCGAGGGGACGACCGGTATGCGTACATTGCCGAATTACTTCGGCATCGGCGTCAGATCCGCCTTTCGGCCAGCACCTTTCGTCATAAGGTTTTGTGTCCCAAATTTGGCAACGGTTTTAGGGGATTCGCCCATTTGTCACCGGTTTTTATTGTGGTACTCTCGCCGTTGAATCCGGCCTGACATTCGCGAATAACCGTGTCCCCCAAAAGCAAAGACGAGAGTTACGTCCAGTACATCACTGTGACGTATCGGA
>JAICXB010000024.1 GCA_025980765.1 Terriglobales bacterium | reverse complement strand
GCGTACACTTGTTGACCACTCGGATGAAAATCACAGCCTATAATCCACATGACTGGCTCCTTTCGCCCGAGCGACTTGGTCTTTAAAGCAACCTCAGTCTACTCGGCGTCTGGAGCCGTCGTGGTTATGTAATCAAGTGCCCGCCTCGGCGGGCCGAAGGACCTCCTGCGCTGCCTGGAACAAATTGCCGGTCGCAGGGCTCTTCAACCACAATTGTCGGCCGAAGATTCGCAATCTGCAAAGCTGACTGAGGCGTAAGCTGAGGTCCTTCCTCCTCACGCTCAGCTCCGCTGCGCGGAGTTGAGCATTCGTCGTCAGAATGACCTTCTGTAGGGGAAACCAGCCATAGAGGAATAGTGCAGCAACATTGATAAAAAAGGTTCAAAACGGCGCGGGCGAGGGCGCCCGCATCCACGTTTTCTACCTGTAGATCAAATACTTCTGGCGGATGGTTTGGAATTCCGCGATTGCCTCATTCCACCAGGATGAGATCAGTCGCGGGTCGGTGCCGGCGATTAGCGCGTCCATGGTTTTCTGATTGGCGAGCAGCGGCATCATCTTCGCTAAATCGAAGTCATTGGGATAGAGCTTGCGCAGGGCGGAGGCCAGCTCGAGTCCCAATTCGGGAGAATCCAGGGTGAGACGGTCGGTGACGACCATGTTTACCCCGCCGCATTGCTGGCCGCCCAGCTTGCTGCCGGCGGCTGGGGTGAAGGTGATCGGAATGAAGCGGACGCCGGAGATGTGGCGGTTATTAAGATAAGACGCGAATTCCTGCGGCTTGATCCAGGGCGCGCCGAGGATTTCGAAGGGCGTGTCGGTCCCGCGGCCAACCGAGATGTTGGTCCCTTCCACCATTCCCACTCCGGGATAGAGCGTGTTCTCGTTCACGCTGCGCATGTTGGGAGAAGGATTGATCCAGACTTCTCCGGTGGAATCGAACCAATCTCCACGCTCCCAGCCCTGCATGGGGATGATCGTCAGTTTGGCCCCGAGGTGTTTTTCGCCATTGAAGAAGAGGGCCAGCTCGCCCATGGTCATGCCGTGGCGCAGCGGCTCTGTGTAATAGTCTGTGAAGTTCGTGTACGCCGGATCGCTGATGGGACCTCCTACCATGGATCCCGTAATGGGATTGGGACGATCCAACACGATAATCTCGGTGCCGGCCTGCGCGGCTGCTTCGAGGAAGTAGCCCATTGTGGTTTCGTATGTCCAGAAGCGCACGCCGGCATCTTGAATGTCGATCACAACCGCGTCGAGTTGCTTCAGTTGCTCGATGGCAGGCCGGCGCTTGGCATCGGTGTTGCCATAGACGCTGTACACGGGAACCTGCGTGGCTGCGTCGACAGTATCGCCTACCTGGGTTGTGTCCAATTGGCCGACTGCTCCGTGTTCCGGGCTGAAGAGAGCTGCGAGCTTCACGCCGGGCACAGAGTTCAGGACATCAACCGTCCTGCGGCCGTTCGCGTCCATCCCGGTTTGATTGGTCAGCAGGCCGATCTTGCGCGGTGGCGCTCCGTCGCTGGCCGGCTTGAGCGCGTCAAAGTGATTTGCCTCGAGCACGTCAATGCCGTTCAGCACCGTCGCATTCCGATAGGCCATGCGGCGGCTGCCCGGCATGGCTTCGTTGTATCCGGTGATGGCCAGCAGCGGATGGGTTTTATCCAGATCCTTGCCGATATTCAGCGCCACCGCGACAATACTGGCTACTTCGTTGCGCAGCGCAACGACCGAGTGTCCGACGTGAGGATGCACGGCATTGGTCAGCAGGATCACATAGGTGTCACTGTAGGGATCAATCCACAGCGAGGTGCCGGTGAATCCGGTGTGTCCGAATGAGCCGACAGGGAAGAGCTCGCCGCGATTGGAGGAGAATGCCGAGTCGATGTCCCATCCCAGGCCGCGTAGGCTGGTTGCATCGGGCGGCTGCTGCGGACGAGTGCTCTTGGTGACGATCAACCCATTCAGGAAGTCGGCCTTGCTGGTCTTTTTCGTTTTGTAATGCAGCGCGTCGAGCAGAGCTTGCGCGTATTTGGAGAGATCGGCGGCAGTGGAGAAGAGTCCGGCATGTCCGGCGATCCCGCCCATGCGGCGAGCGGTGGGATCGTGGACTACTCCACGAAGCATGATGTTGTGCTCGTCGTATTCCGTGGGCGCAATGCGGCTGCGCCACTGCGGCGGGGGCAGAAATCGCGTTTCTTTCATTCCCAGCGGCTGAAAGACGAATGCATCCGCATACTTGTCCAGCGGCATTCTTGAGATTTCCTCGACCAGGAATCCAAGGGTCTCGAAGTTGATGTCGCTGTAGCGGAAGACCGATCCCGGCGGCGTGACCAGCTTTTCTGCAAAGGCCATCTGCATTGCCGCCTGCTCACCTGACCAATCGGTCTTCAGGTCGAGATCTTCCGGCAATCCTGAAAAGTGCGTGAGCAATTCGCGAATGGTAACGGCTTGTTTGCCGTTCTGCACGAAATCGGGAAGGTACTTCGACACTGGATCGTTGAGCCGGATTTGCCCTAGCTGCAGCATGCGCAGCACGCACGGAGTTGTCGCAACCACTTTGGTCAGCGAAGCGAGGTCAAAGATGGTGTTCAGCGTCATGGGCTCGCGCGCAGGCTCCAGTGAGCGCATGCCGTAGGCCTTCTGGTAGACGACTTTGCCATGATGTCCAACCAGAACTACCGCTCCCGGCGCATCGTGAGCGGCAATCGCGTCGTTTATCACCTGGTCGAGCTGCTTGAATGCCGCTTTCCTGGCTGATGCTGCGGTTTTTATTGCTGTTTTTGCCGGAGCAGAAGGTTTTGCCGGCTTCTTTTGCGCGGCAAATGCAGGTTGAAAAAGGAAAAGAAGTAGAGATGCCCAGATAAGGATTTTCATTGAGAACTGCTGATTGTGACCTATACAGGGAGCGGAAGCAATTGCGGATTAATGTAACGTCGGGCATCGCCGAGCTGTCGGTCAAAAGGAGCTTGTCCGCGCTACGTGTAAACTTCTCGGGTCTATAACGCGAGGTCAGGGTGCCCGATAAATTCAAGATCATAGGAATCTGCGGAAGTCTGCGAAAAGCGTCGTACAATCTTGCCGCGCTCAAGGCAGCGCAAGAACTCAGCCCGGCGGAGGTGGAAATCGAAATCTTTGATCTTGCCGGGATTCCTGTCTACAACCAGGATGATGAAGGCAAGCCACCGGCGCGCGTGGCCGAGCTCAAGTCCAAGGTGCAGGCTGCTAATGCCGTCCTGATCGCAACCCCTGAGTACAATTACTCCATTCCCGGACCATTGAAGAATGCCATCGATTGGGCGTCGCGTCCCTACGGCCAGAGCTGCTGGAATGGCAAGCCGGTGGCCCTTATGGGCGCCAGCCCAGGAACGCTGGGAACCGCGCGAGCGCAATACCATCTGCGCCAGTGTTTCGTCTTTCTGAACATGTACGCCCTGAATGCGCCGGAGGTAATGATCTCCGCGGCGCAACAGCGCTTTGACGCTTCAGGAAAGCTGATCGATGAAACCTCACGCAAGCTGATCCGGCAACTGATTGAACGACTGGTCGCCTTTACCAGGCAATTGGAGTCGGCAGGCATCTCCAAAGCGCCGTCTACCACCTGATTGAAGGTGCAGCCAGCATTCAGGGTGGAGGCTTGCGACTTCTGGAAGGCTGGCGGGTTCGATATTCACAGGAAGCTGCGTTGTAGGTGATTAACTCGTAAATGGCTATGCGTCAACGGGCATCGGTCGGTTTTGTCGCAATCCTCGTATGTTTGCTCCCGGTTCCGAGCTCCGTCGCGAGTTCAGCCGCTGGCGCCCTCGATCTGGATACCGGCTATCGGCAAATGTATGACTTGAACTTTTCGGGAGCTCATCAGACGTTTGCGCAATGGGAGACGCAGCATCCGGACGATCCCCTTGGTCCGGTATCGAACGCGGCGGCTTATCTGTTTGCCGAGTTCAATCGACTCAAGATCCTGGAGTTTGATCTGTTCACGCAGGACCAGAAATTTGAATCTCGTCCTAAGCTTTCGCCGGAAGCGGACGTCAGAGCCGCGTTTGACAACGAACTTTCGAAAGCCGATCGAATCGCTACGGCACAACTCAGCAGGAATCCACACGATGCACACGCCCTCTTTGCTCAGGTATTGGCGGACGGGCTGCGAGGCGATTACACCGCATTGATTGAGAAAAGAGATCTTGCCGGCCTGAGCTACATCAAGAGCGCTCGCGGTATCGCCGAGAAATTGCTGGCGCTGGATCCCACTTATTACGACGCATATCTCGCCGTTGGAACAGAGAACTATCTTCTGAGCCTGAAGCCGGCTCCGGTCCGCTGGATTCTCCGGCTTGGCGGGGCACAGACCAATAGAGATGAAGGGCTGAGTAAGCTACACCTCACTGCCGACAAGGGGCATTACCTTGCGCCTTACGCGCGCCTGCTGCTGGCGGTAGCCGCGTTGCGAGAAAAAGATCGAAACACCGCCAGGATCCTGCTCTCTGGCCTGTGGCATGAATTTCCCGACAACGCGCTCTACAAGAAAGAACTCGATCGCATTCAGCCCTAAGTGCAATTGTTACGGTTGAAAGATATCGCCCTCTGAATTAGCGGTGGCTCCCGCTCCGGGACAAGTCATCACAGCCAACGCCCGGCAGATTGTACTGAGCGTGTTCTCGTGCTGATAAAAGACTGCGGACTGAAATCCTGGCTTCACCTTGGGTCCCACAGCGACTAAGGCGACGTGTCCTCCACCGTGCTGAATGTCAATGTCCTGGGCTTCATCGAACAGTATTAGCAGCACTCCGTTGTTCTGAAACTGCGAACTGGAGAGCAGTGGACCAATGTTTGTGCTCAACCACTGGTCGGCACGGCTTAACAGATCGTTGTCGGTACAAGTGAGCGGGCCATCTGGGCAGCTGTGCGCGTCATCGAGCAGATCTGGAATGACGAAGCTGAAACTTGGAAGCGTTCCACTACTCATGTCGGCAGAAAATTGGGTAAACGGAACGATGTTTGCAGCCTGCGCTGCGTCGTTTACTACGTCGCTGTAATAGGCAAACGGGTTGTGACGCTTAGCGTAATCTCCCATGTCCCCGCCGAGATATCCCACAGATGGCAAATCCTCTGCATATGCCTTCCAAGTCTTACCTGAAGCAGGTATTTCGCGCGCGAGATTGTCATTGGAAATCACGCCGGAAAAATTGTCGTCCAGAGTTTCCATGGCTCCGGAAGTAAGCTCCAGATAGTTCGGCAGCGAGGGATGCGCGTCGGCAAAATACTCCGTCAACAAAGCTCCACGTTGTGTAAGGCTGTTGAGGTAAGGCATGGGAGAACCGGAGCCGATAACCTGATCGTAGCCGTGATTCTCCTCCATCACCACGACCACAATTCCTTGCTGAGGAGTGGGAGGTGGCGGGTTTGGGGTTGGACTTGGATTTGGCGGGGACCCGGGAGGGTTTCCAGGGCTGTTTCCGGAAGACGAGGAACTAACCTGTCCGCCGCAGCCGACGATCAAGGCAAGTGCCAGGATTAGACAGCAGAAAAGTGACTTCCGAGTTGCGGACCAGAGAACAGACATGCGGAACACCTATTAGAGAGTCTCAAAAGCATTATTGGGGTTGCGCGAATGCGAGAAACTTTGGTCAGTCAAGAGACAAGGTGATCTGCGCTGGCAGTAAATCGCCGCATCTGGAGCATCTTCTTGCATGCGATGAAATGCCTTTGTGTGTTGCTGCTGGTTCTGAGCCCCGCTGGTTTAGCCCAAACCCAAGGCACGAACGATACCTGCGGAGCCAAACATCTGAAGCAGTGTGCTCTGGACATCTTGCATGATCAGGCTGGTATCTGGACGAGTCCCTTGCGCATTCACGCCGCCGACACGGCTTGGCTGCTGCCATTTGCCGGCGCAACGACACTCGCTGTTTACAACGACCGCCAAGCATTGCGAGAACTCGGGCACAACCAGAGCAGCATTGACACCAGCCACAGCATCTCCCAATTCGGATCCCCGGAAGTGACCATTGGGGCTGGCGTGGGGCTTTATGCTCTGGGACTTCTCTCGAAGAATGACAAACTAGGTGAGACCGGTCGTCTCGGGGCCGAAGCTGTGGCCGATGCAAGTGTCGTGGCCGAAGGAATTAAGCTGGCGACGAATCGCGATCGTCCCGATCAGGGCGAGCGAACTGGAGAGTTCTGGCCAAGCGGCACCAAAGGATATTCTACGAATGGATCATTTCCCTCGGGTCATGCCACAGCTTCCTGGGCTTTGGCGCGCGTGATCGCAGAAGAGTATCGCGGGTTTCTTCCGCGCCTGGCTGCCTACGGGTTCGCTACAGCGGTCAGCGTGACGCGAGTCACCGGACGCGATCATTTCCCATCGGATGTGCTGGTCGGAGGAGGCATTGGTTATCTGGTAGGCGGCTACGTCTACAGGCATCACAGTGCTGCAACTTCGGAAAATTACCTGAACATCCAGCCGATGATCGACGCCCGTACCCGCAGCTATGGCACCGGAGTAGAGGTGCCGTTAGAAAGGTTCGCCATTCTATTTCGCAAGCGATCACACAAGGCGAAAATCAAAGCTTATTTTCGACTTTATCCTTATTGTTCTCGTGTCCTCCATGTTCAAATTTCCGGTTTTGGAGCATCGTCCAGGTCGGGCTGAAGTAGGTCTTCGCAGCAAGCTATGCACATTTCCGGATTGTGGTCTAGCAACTCGCTGAAGCTGTAAATGCCAGTCGCAGCCGCGATTACCGGGGCGTTGTTGGCATGGGCAGAGGCGATATCGGCTGGTGTATCGCCCACCACGTACACGCAAGTTTCCGGGCCGTGCAGGGCTCTCGCCTGACGGATGCCGTGGGCGATGATGTCGTCGCGCTTCTCGCGCTCACCGGAGAATGCGCCGAAGGAGAAATACCCCCGCAGACCGCACTTCTCCACCTTCGCCCAGCCAATGGACTCGAGATTGCCGGAGGCGACCCCCAGCAGCTTGCCTTGGGACTGAAGGTGATTCAACCCGCTGAGAATGCCGGGGCATATCTCTATTCGCAGATCTTCCGCATTGCGTGTGACTTCAGCGCACATGAATGCCGTTACGTCCGGCACTCGGGGCTGCCACTCAGACTCAGGCACATTCGCCGCTTCCAAGTACGCTCGCAAAATGCCGATATCGGTGTTGCCATGGACAGGAATTCCATCGAGCCGGAGATCGAGACCAAAGAAATGTTCTACGGCGTGATGGAAGGCGTGGTAGTGGACGGCATCACGGCTATTGAGCAGCGTGCCGTCGATGTCGAAGAGATAAGCGTCGGCTGCGCGCCAATCAAATCCGGGACGTAGGTAAACCCTATGGTCAGTGGCGGCCGTAGAAGAGGATGCGCTTCCGCCACTGGCCCAGCCCGACTTTAATCTTCCGCCCGCGCCTGCCGAGTCTCCGGTCCGCGTTTTCTCTGGTTCCACCTACACAGATTACTAGCGCGGTGCAGAGAATTGTGGGGCAATTATCGCGCGATTTTTTTCTCGAGAAGCGCTTCGTCCGGTCGGACACTTCGCACCGGGCGGCGGCCACCATTGCGCAGCTCACTCAAGTCGAGGTTCAGTTCGGTAATGGTGCGGCTTAAGGTGTTGCGGTGCATGCCCAGTTCCCGGGCAGCTTTGCTCTGATTGCCATGGTTGCGATCGAGCACATTCATGATGAAACGCTTCTTGAACTCGCGTACCGCTTCAGAATACAGAATGCCGGACTCGTGCATTTGGGCAACGAGCGCTTCAAGCTGGTTCTTCACAGAGCCTCCAAGACACGGCAGTAACTTCGATCAATGCGAGCGGCCAGCTTGCCGGCCGCGCTTCAACGTTGAGATTACTTGTTGATCGGTGGCGAAGCAGCACTCTTCTTTTCGGTTACGGCGCGCAAATCGGAATCAAGCTGAAGATTGCGGATTGCAGCCTCACCCGCGCGCACGCGAGAGCGCACTTCGTAAGGCGCAACCCAGGAGGCAGTTTGAGCAGCCAGCAAGAAATAGCCGCCCATGCTCGAACGCGCGAGCACCTGCGAATCTGGAGCGAATGCGGCGATGGCCAGAACGCCGACAGTCACAATTGCTACTCCGCGAAGCAGCCCAAAGGCCCCTCCGAGGAAGCGATCGATCCAACTCAGTCCTACTTCTTTCAAAGCCCATCGTGCCAACCGTCCAACAATGCCGGCAAAAATGAGCACAGCGAAAAAGATTACGAGGAATGCAGCAATGTCCGCATACTGAGATGCATTTACGTAAGGACGGAAGAAGCCCGACAGTTGATGATATCCCCAGGCGGCAGCCACGTAGCCAATCACCGCCCCGGCGAGCGAAAAAATTTCGTAAAAAAAGCCTTGAGCAATGGCGAGGAGCACCGAGAACAGGACGACCGCAATGATCCCCCAGTCCAGCAGCGTCACAGCTCCAGCTCCTTTCCTGAGAGTTGGCGATACGCCTGAACGTACTTCTCGCGCGTCTTCGCGACTACATCGCTGGGCAGGGAAGGCGCTGGTGGGTTTTTGTCCCAGTGAATGGATTCCAGATAGTCGCGGACGAACTGCTTGTCATATGAAAGTTGAGGTCCGCCAGGACGATAACTTTCCGCCGGCCAAAATCGCGAGGAATCCGGCGTGAGAACTTCGTCCGCCAGAGCAATCTTTCCGTTGATCAGACCAAACTCGAACTTAGTATCAGCCACAATCACGCCTCGGCGCAGCGCGTATTCCGAAGCCAGGTTATAGATTCTTAGCGTGAGCTCTCGAAGCTTTCTGGCATTCTCATCGCCGATGATCTTCGCTGTCTGCTCAAAAGAAATGTTTATGTCATGTCCGCTACTCGACTTTGTTGCCGGCGTGAAAATCGGCTGCGGCAAGCGGTCGGACTCGCGCAAGCCTGCAGGCAGTTGGATTCCACACACCGCGTGCGTTTGCTGGTATTCCTTCCATCCGGAGCCCGATAGATATCCACGCGCGACGCACTCGACGGGAAACATCTGAGCGCGCCGTACCAGCATCGATCGTCCACGTAATCGATTACGCGAATCGCGCAGGGCTTCGGGATATTCGTCCACTCGCGCTGTGATCAGGTGATTGGGGACCACATCGCGCAGAAACTCAAACCAGAAAAGCGAAAGCTGCGTGAGCACTTTGCCTTTGTCGGGAATCTCTGTCGCCAGAATGTGATCGAAGGCGGAGATTCGGTCCGAGGCAATGAAGAGCAAATCCTCGCCGACGTCATAGATATCCCGCACCTTACCTCTTGCATGCAGCGTCAAGGCAGGCAGCTCGGATTGGGTGAGCACGGAATTCAAAGCGGGATGATTCTCGTCGTCGATTTCTCTTCAGGAGTGAGTGGAAGCATTCGTATTCTAACCCTCACGAAAGTTTTGTCAACGCGTTCGGCAATGACTGGAAGGGCATTGAACGCGGAATCACTTGCGCGAAAAAAAAATCTGTGATGCAGATTGAAAAACCATCGAGAGAAGATTCTATTTCAACACATCAGCGCAGAGATGTTGCAGTTTCGGTTGAAGAAAATCGAAAAATGCGCCAGATCTAGCGGGTGAGATTATTCCACAAATTCACAGGCAGGTATCTCGACGCGCAGACATGGAGTAAAAGAAATGTGAGTTGATGAGTGTTGAATTTTGAATATCAGGGTGTCTGGGATGCGAATTTCAATCCAGTCAAAATTCAACATTCAGAATTGCTCCGTGCCTCCGCGTCTCCGTGGTGAAAACTACCCGAGAATTCTCAAGAATCGATTCGGATTGTTTTCGAATCCTGGAAACACTTCTGCGAGATCGCGATTTCCCAAATGTAGATAGACCATCTCGCCGAGCACCTGGCGGAAGTCGGTTGTGAGCGCCAGATCGCGACCTTGATAGAGTTGCGATTGCTCTAGACCGGGCCATCGGCCATATACCCTGCCACCGCGCACCGGACCGCCCACCACAAACATCACGTTGGCGTGCCCGTGATCGGTGCCGCCGGTTCCGTTCTGCCGGGCAGTGCGACCGAACTCCGACATGGAAACCAGCACAGTATTTTCCGCGAGATCGCCGAGGTCGATCCAGAACGCGGCGATAGATTGCGAGAACTCGCGCAGCAAATTGGCAAGCTGACCCTGGGTATTGCCTTCGTTCACATGATGGTCCCAGCCGCCGATATCGGCGAATGCCACCTCGACTCCGAGGTCCGCCTTCAACAATTGCGCGACCTGACGCAAGCTATCACCGAATCTGCCGCGGGGATAATTGGCTCCGGCCACAGGCGTGTATCTTGCCGGATCGGCGGCTTTGAGCATCTTCACCGCTTCGAAGGTTTCGGTTCCGGTGCCGTGAAGAATCGCATCCGAGGAATTTGCGTACATAGCTTCGAAGGTATTGCTGATCGGCGCCGCGTTGGGATTGCGTCCGCCTACAGCGAAATCGTTGATGTTGCTGATGGCCACAGCAGGGAACTTGCCGGCCAGCGTGCGCGGCAACGCCGTGCTAAGCGCGACTGCGCTGAAGGGGGAGTGCTGCTTCGCGCCCAGAGATTGCATTGCCCGGTTCAGCCAGCCGTCTTCCGTTGATTTTGTGCCAGGAGTGCCAGATTCCATGAAGTCCTGCGCGTCAAAGTGTGAGCGCGTATCGTCAGGCGATCCGGCAGCGTGAATGATGGCGAGGTGTCCCTCGTCCCATAGAGGTTTGAATGCTTCCATCGAGGAATGCAGGCCAAAGAATCCGTCGAGATCGATGGCCGAGAGCTGTCCTCGGGAAGGGCGCGGAATTGCGATTGTCGGGCGCATAGCGTAATAAGCCTGCTCGCCATGCGGCACCACAATGTTCAAGCCGTCCGCAGCGCCGCGTTGGAAAAGCACGACCAAGCGCTTCTTGCCGCCGGAGGTAGTGGAACCGTAAACAGCGCGCGTGAGAAAGCTGGGGATGGCCGCCGTCCCAACCATAGCCATTGCCCCGCCTTTCAAAAATGCTCGTCTCGTAATCGGCATTCTTAACTCCTTACGAAAGCCTCTATCCCTATCTCCGCTGGAACTCCGGCGAGCCTAGCAACAATCCTGCGATCAGCCGCTGATTCGGTCCGTTCGTTATCGGAACGTTGTTGCGCTGCGCTGATGTGGGATCGTTCAATTCATTCAAAATTGTCGCGTGCGTCTGCGCCGACACATCTCCGTCCAGCAATCTCGATTCAAAATTCGCCAGCACACTAGCGGGATCGCTGGGTAGCGGTGCTGAGTTTACTGCAGGTGCAGGCGCCCATTGAATTCCAGGCAACCGACCTGATGCCAATGCCAGCGCGAAATTCATGCGGCCGAGAAGCGCCGCCGAATTTACCCAGGCGTCGGCTTTCATCGAATATCCCGTTGGGGGCTGCATTCCGTAAAGTGGCATTCCGAGTTTTTGCAACTGCTGGCTTAGAACCTGCGGATGCTCAACCTCGGCTCCTGACGCGCGCACTGCCGAGACCACGAATTCAAGCGGTGTCTTGACTTTCGCGCGGTAAGCGTCTGTTGACCAGAACTCTGGCGATTTATACATCGTGCGCAGAACCGCGCGAATATCGCCATCACTGTTCAAAAAGGTTCGTGCCATGGCTTGCACCAGCGATTCCGGAGGATTGTCTGAGACAAAACGCATCGCCAATTTCTTTGAAATGAAATGCGCTGTCGAAGGATGATGCGCGAGCATCTCCAGCGCCTTCATACCTTCCTTCTCGCCATCCTCCTTGAATTTCTCGCCCAGCACGATCTTTGTACCGGGCTCGTGCATGCGCTCTTCAAACTTGAATTCGCCGCCTTGTTGCGGCTTCTCGATGGTCCATCCGGTGAGCACCTTTGCGAGCTCGGTCACATCCTTCTGCGTGTATCCGCCATCTACGCCGAGGGTGTGCAGCTCCATGATCTCGCGCGCGTAGTTTTCGTTCAGCCCGCTGCGACGCTTGTCTTTCTGCGGATTCGAATTTGGGCGTGGCGCCTGCGCCGGCCGATACACGATTCCGCCAAACGGACCACGCACAAAGCGCCCGCGCTGCTCGAAGCGTCTGGCACTGCGCCCATACTTGGCGAAGTCCGAATCCGGTCCGATACTTTGCCAGTTATCGAGATAGAAAAGCATGGCCGGGCTCTTCGCAGTTGCGATGAGAAGGTCTTTGAACTTACCTAGCGCGCGCGGGCGAATCACATCGCGTTCGTACGATGTGAGCATGTACCGATCCGCCCCCTTGTTGATGAAGATGTTGAAGTGATTCATCCAGAAATCAGTCATCACTTCATCGAGTTGGCGGTCGCTGTAGATGGCGCGCAGCAGCTTCGCTTGCGTTAGTTCTCCCTGCACGACGGCCGTCGGATTGTTGAGCGCGACCAAAGTCTCACGCTGTTGCGGACTCAGTCCATCAAGCATGCGTTCGCGTTCCTGAGCATTCAGTGACCGGACCAGCGCGCGCTGGTCATCGGGACTCATCTTGAGCAGGTCTTTGAATCGCTGATCGGGAGGTTCATTGAGCAGGGAATCGGCGCTGAGTTCCGCGTACATCTTCGATTCGAGATCGCGGTTTCCGCGACGGCCGGCGTTCTGGGCAGTGCCGGCGTCCACATTCTCCGCCGCATCCTGCTTGTTTTCTTGCTTGATTCGCTGGCGTTCCAGTGCGGCTTCGTAGATTGCGCGCTCCTGCGGGTCGCGGGGAATTGAGGCGCGTCCGTTCTCTACCATCTTGATGACCTGGGGCGGGGGAAAATTCGTCACCAGCTCGTGCGTGTCCATCTTCAACGTTCGATAGGGCGCGAGTCGGGCCTCCAGGGCCGCATCGTCGATCTTCTCCGGATGGAGTTGCTGCTCAAACCATTCGTCGACGCCCATGGCCTCGACCCGCTCGACATCGCCAGGCCGCGGACCAAAGGTGAAGCGATTCAGCAGATGAAGCGCCCTCTTGTTCTCGTCCATCTGCTGGATCGCGGAAGCGCGTTTGGATTTCCTCCCGGATTTCGACTTATCGGCGGCGAGGAGACTGGAAGTGACCGTTACTGCCACGATCAGCAACAGAACTGCCCATAACCTTCGATGTGAGCCCATTCTTGTTCTCTCCCGCGAAAAATACATCAATTCATCGATTGCACTAACCCTTTATTCTGGTGAAAGTTGCCAAACTAAGCCCACGCTTGTGGTACCTGCAGGCGAAAGAAGAGCCAGGAACAGGGAAAAAAGCAGGGAATTTTTTTCAACTAACTCATGTGTTATCGATTTCTGCCCAAAATCCGCAAGTTCCAGTTTTGAGCAGGGAATTAGCAGGGAATTTGTGGAAAACTCGCTAAACCTGCAGCAATGCTGGAGTTGCAAGCACTTTTCGCGAGATTCAAAACCTAGCAGGGAATTAGCAGGGATTTTTCGGCTGATTTCTGATTGGGGTCAGGTGGGTATACCCGTGCAGCCATAGACAAAAACCTCAAACCTGCGGTAATGTCAGCGGCTGTCGGGGCACCATGAAGGCCGACTTTCAATCTGCCGACGCCAGCGCGCGCTTGCAAGCCCTGCAGCCTCGCTTTCAACTCCGCAAGGCTGTGATATTCATCGTTGCGTTTGTTTTCTTATTCGGAATAAGTTTTGTCTGGCACGGTCCTGAACGCTTCTTCTACCGGGGGCTGGCGGTGTTCGGAGCGTTTGCTATGGCGGTTCAGTATCGCAGGGAACGTGGGCTGGTCCATAACCATCTCTCTGCAGTCGGGGTGGTGACCGACTATCGCATCCCGGGGCGGAGCCGCTATCGCGTCGTTCGCTTTTTTGTGGCACGGTTCGCGCCGGAGGTTCCTGTCATCAAATATTCCTTCACCGCCTTCGATCAGAAGACTTACAGCGGAGAGACCGGTTTCGGAGCGCGCGATCTGCACAAAGGCGACATGCTCTTCATCATCTATAATCCCGACAATCCGGCGAGGAACCATCCGCTCGGCGGCTTCATCTTTCATTCATTTGAATAGAGACTTCCATCGCGCTATGCGGATGATTGCCGGCCTGCTGATTGTCTCCGCATTTGCTCTTCGCGTTCCTGCCCAAAGCGTCTCTTCTGCGCCCCAGTATGAGATTTATGCGGTGGAGTACGCGGTGCTGCCGCAGTTCCCGGTGTCGGCGCTGGTGGCTGGCGCAGACAAGGCGCGGCATCTCGACATTGCCATGATGTTCTGGGTGATCAAAGGCAATGGACACACGGTGCTTCTCGATTCCGGTTTTTATCGTGACAAGTTCCTGCGCGAATGGAAGCCGCAGAATTACCTCAAGCCTTCGGAAGCGATTGCCAGGCTCGGGCTTAAACCCGAAGACGTGACCGACCTGATCCTTTCGCACGCTCATTGGGACCATGCCGACGGTGCGGACTTGTTTCCCAAGACACAAATCTGGATTCAGAAGGACGAATACCAGTACTACACCGGCGAAGCCTGGCAAACGGATTCAGACAACTCGGCGAGCACGCCGCAAGCTCGCCGCGCCAACAGGCAAAAACACGGTGGCATCGACCCCGATGACATGATGGCGCTGCTCAAGGCGAATCTTGATGGCCGTTTGCATTTCGTGAATGGAGACGATCAGCCGGTGCTGCCCGGGATCCGCTGCTACACCGGGGGAAAGCACACATATCAGTCGCAATACTGTTCGGTGAATACCCGCTCTGGAACGGTCGTTCTCGCCTCCGACAATATGTATCTCTACGAGAACCTTGAGAAACACGCCGCCATCGCTCAAACTCTCGATTCTGCTTCAAACCTGCGCGCGCAGGACCGCATGAAGCAGCTGGCGAGCAAACCGAGCCTGATCATTCCCGGCCACGATCCGGCAGTGATGCAACGATTTCCCAAACTAGTAGACGGGGTTGTGCGTATCGACTGAGCCGCTTGTGCTGAAGATGCTCGCAGGCACAACCGCCTGATATCCAAATTTCCGGCAACTCAGGAAGCGATTAATGCACCTTAGTGAACATTTGTTTCCGGGAGGTGCGTTCTTGCCATTTCGGTCTGCCACTATCGCTTCGATCTTCATGCTGTTTCTGGGTTCTCTCGTTTGTAACGCCGATCAAATCATCCTCAAGAATGGTGACCGCATTACCGGCGGAATTACCAGTTCGGATGGAAAGAACTTAAATATAAAGACGGATTATGCCGGAGACTTGACGATCCAGTGGGACGCGGTGCAGTCGGTATCCTCTGATCAGCCGCTGTATGTCACGTCAAAAGACGGGCGCGTACTCCTCGGGAAAGTCCGGACCTCGGCCGGCAATCTCGAAATCGCGACCGCAACCTCGGGAACTGTCACTTTGAGCAGAGGCTCGGTGCAGACGGTTCGTTCTGAGTCGGAGCAGAAGGCTTATGGAGCCTGGGGTGGAGTGCTGGATACAGGGCTCAGTCTCGCCCGCGGCAATGCCGATACCAGCACCTTCACCGTGGGAGCCCACGCCGCCAGGGTGACGGACAACGACAAGATCAGCGCATTTGTAACCTCGATCTATTCCACGGGAAATACCAATGGAGTGAGCCTTACAACTGCCAGCGCAGTGAACGCCGGAGTTCGCTACGACCGCAATCTGAATCCCCGCACGTTTGCATTCGTGTTCACGGACTTTGATCATGACCGGTTCCAACAGCTTGATCTCCGCAACGTGATCGGAGGTGGCGTCGGCAGGCACCTTGTCGCGACGGATACAACAACCTTCGATTTATTTGCCGGCGGATCTTTCAATCAGGAATTCTTTCAGACTCTCACGCGACGCTCGGCAGAGGCGCTGGCCGGCGAGGAATTCGACAAGAAATTGAGCAGCGCGTTTTCGGTCAAGGAGCGGCTGGAATTCTATCCGAATCTCACCGATCTCGGTCAGTACCGCGTGGTCTTCGACACTGCCGCAATCACCAAAATCAGTAAACTTCTCAGCTGGCAGTTCGACGTAAGCGACCGGTACCTCAGCAACCCAATTCTCGGTTTGAAAGGCAACGATCTGCTGCTGACGACGGGGATTCGCGTTACGGTGGGGTCTACCAAGGGAATGTAACGAATCCCTCGTGAGGGGCTGCCTTGTTGAGCCACTTACAATAGTCCGATCATGCTGCGACGATCGATCGTGGTTCCTGCTTTACTCGTTGTTGCCATCGCAATTCATGCGCAACAGCCATCCGCGAAAACTCCGCCACCCAGTACAGTTGGCCACTTCGCTTTTGGGAAGAGCCTGTTTTTGAAGAAAGCGAGCGTTAGCGAGATTGCGTTTGAGACTATCGCGACCGATATACAGGGTTGGGGAAGGTTCGTGGTGGTCAACGCTCCAGAAAAAGCCGATTTGATTGCGGAAGTGTCGTCCGACCAGGGTGGCGGGGTCACTCGAACGGAGACGAGTGGCTACGCGTCCGACGGCCGGCCACAGTCATCATCAGGGACAAACAGAGAATTCTCACCCACCGCAGTGACTCTCAAGGTTTACGACGCGAAGGGCCGGCTCATTCTGTGGTCAGGTACAGAGCACGCGAAGTTTGCGCTGAAGCAGAAAGCGCAGGAGAACAATCTGGTTGAAGCCTCCCAGCGGCTCTTCGAAAAATTCCACGACAAGATTGAACCTCCGGCCAAGGAATGAGTTCAGGCGGTTGTTCTTTGCCGCTGCATTCCAAATGCTGCTGTGCGCGTGCTTAGCGGACGTGCACAAAAGCGAGCACTGCGACTTGAGCGGGTCCGGCCTCTGTGTTCTCATAAGAAAAACTGTCTGCGCGGTGCTCGACGTCCGTGTAGAACAAACCTAAAACCTTCAACCCTGTACTTTGAAGGAGAAACTCATGAGCAAAGTCTCGTATATTCCCGAGGGTTACAACTCGATCACGCCCTATTTGGTCATCAAGGGGGCCGCTCAAGCGATCGAGTACTACAAGAAAGTTTTCGGCGCTACCGAAACGGTCCGCATGGATGGGCCAGACGGCAAAGTCGGTCATGCCGAACTAAAAATCGGCAATTCACATTTCATGCTGGCCGACGAAAATCCAGCAATGGGTCAGGGCCACACTAGTGCCGCCAGCATCGGCGCCAGTCCGGTGAGCCTGTATGTTTACCTGCCCGATGTGGATCGCGTGATCGAGCGCGCGGTCGCTGCGGGCGCAAAAGTCCTGAAGCCGGTACAGGACCAGTTCTATGGAGATCGCTCCGGATTCATCCAGGATCCGTTTGGACATCTCTGGGGCATCGCCACTCACGTAGAAGATGTCGCGCCGAACGAGATGAAGGAACGGATGAAGAGAGCGCAGCACGCTGCATAACTTGGTGTAAGGAAACGGAGCCGGGCGATCTCGCCCGGCTTTTCTCTCCCACAACTTTCCAGCCGGGCGACCGCCCGGCGCACCGCAATGTCCTATAAGACGTAGCCTGTACAATCTCGTTTTCTCATGAGCATTTTTCTTGGATCGTGGCTGGCTTCAGTCTGTGTCGCCGCCGCTGTTTTCTGCACAGACATTCGGCGGCGGCATCTTTCGTTCCGGCGGACCGCTGGGTGGAATCTGTTGGGCTTGCTGGACATGGTTGCGCTCGCCCTGGCGTTCGCTTTCGCCGCCGCTTCCGTGGTGCTGCTCATGCCTGTCCTCCTGCTGCGACATGCGATTCCGCTGGACACCCAAGAAGCCTGGCGGATCGGGGCCTACATTGTCATCGGAGCTTTCTTGTGGGGTGAAGGGCGACGCCAGGTGCAGTTGCAGCGTCCACGCGGCCTGGTTTTCGCGGAAGGCCTCGTTCTTGCCGGCACGTACTCCTTCATAGAATTGCTCTTCTTCTCGCCTGCGGAGTCCACGGCGGAAAAGTATGGTTTCATTCTGTCGGTTGTTGTGGGCGCAATCGTCATTGCGACGGTGGTGCCGCCATTTGTAAAGGGTCGCGAGGAGCATCGCATCCTGGAGCGCATCGCCCAGCAGGGTGAGTTTGTACAGCCGGAGTGGGTGCCTCCCACTCCCGAGTGCCCGAATCCCGAGCGTTGGCACATGCTCGACGCGCAGAGCGCCGAGCTGGAGGTGCTCGACTTCCTGAAATCGCTGATTCTGCTGTTAAAGCCGGAGTTGATCGTCGAAACCGGCACGTTCATTGGGCACAGCGCGCTCATGATGGCCGAAGCCCTCGAAACCAACGGCATAGGGCGCATCGTCACGATCGAGTACGACGCAGCGGTGTTCAAGAAGGCCAAGGAAAATATTGATGCTTCCAAGCTGCGCCGCCGGATCGAGTACCGAAATGGGTCCAGCCTGGAACAGACGATCGATGGCGCCATCGATATTCTCTACAGCGATAGCGATGTAAACATCCGTGAGCAGGAAGTTCGCAAATTCCTGCCCCAAATCAGGCCGGGCGGCCTGGTGCTCATCCACGATGCCAGCTCCCACTTCAAGGTGGTCAGAGCGGCTGCGCTGCGCTTGGAGCAGGAAGGGCTGCTGTCGGTTGTACTGCTGTCATCTCCCAGGGGGCTTTGCATGGCCCAGAAACGTTCTGGGCGGCGATAATCGTTCGGTACTAAAAGCACCGGCGACCGCCCTCGGGTCTCGCTTTTCGCTTCAATACTCCCCAGCAGAATTGCACCGGAAACGAAAAACGACGCCCGGGGCGTCCTGATGTCCGTTTGCGCCATTACTGCTGAGTGCCGCCCACCATTACCAGCGTACATTGACCTCTCTGGTGCGGCTTTGTACCGTTTAGAAATGCCTGTCCTCACCCCAGAATCCATTCCTGCCCAGAGCCCGCTGGAGTCCGTCACTGCGAACGATTGGGTACTGATTAAAGCCGGCTCGCGTCACATGCAATTCGCTGCCGGCGCGGAGATCATTCGCCAGGACTCGCCTGGCGGCACCATGTTCTTCCTCAGCAAAGGAACAGCAAAGATCGTGGTAAATGGCGAGACCGTGGTGGCGCGGCTTGCCGCGGGACAGATTTGCGGGGAAGTGGCATTCCTTGATAACCGCAAATCGAGCGCATCGGTAATCGCTGAGGAGACAGTGGAAGCCGATGCCATCGAATGGTCGGAACTGCATCGCATTTTCCGCATGTTTCCCCACGTGGGAGCGCGCTTCTATCACTCCCTTGCAGTGCTGCTCTCAAAACGCTTGCGCGAGACGTCGGTCAGATTGGCCGAGTGCAAGTGCCTCTGAGCCGTTGACCTTGCGCTGGCGGGAGGTTATGAGGCCAGAACCTGGAACTTTAGCCACAGAGGACACGGAGAGCACGGTGGGAAAAACGCAAAGGCATTTTCAGGATCGGAATGGAATTTCGCTTTTCCTCTGTGGCCTCCGTGTCCTCCGTGTTAAGAATGTCCACTTTGAGCTTGCAAACTGAAGAGACGATCACGCCTTCAGGAACGCTGAATCTTGAGAACAGCCCGATCGATCACTGATTTCAGCGCCACAACATCCGGCACTCCGCCCTGTGCAAAATCCTTGGCTCCCCCTCCGCGTCCTCCAGCGGCTGTGACTAGCTCCCGCAGAAGCGCTCCCATATTTATTTCCACATCAGCCGAACAGGCAAAGACCAGCGCGGGCGCGCCTTGCAATGAGCCAAACACCGCCACCACTGCAGAGGATTCGCGGGTCAGCTTCTGTGCCAACAATTTGATGAATGCTGCATCGCGTTCTTCCAGCACCTGAGCAAACAGCCGCCGTCCTGGGGGGGCGATTGTCGCCTCGCCTAACATCTGTGCGGCTTTGAGCTCCGCCAATTCCGCGAGCAGGCGGGCCTCGCGTTTTTGTATCTGACGAGCTTCTTCGCGCTGTTTCGCGATATTGCCAGGCAGATCGGCGGGGGAGCACGGATACAGCGCCGCCGTTTCCGCCAGCAACTCGAAATCCGCACGAGCAGCGGCGACCGCGCGCATTCCGCAGAGAAATTCCACGCGGGCTCCTTGCTTCACTTTCTCGATGCGACGAAGCAGCAGCCCGCCAATTTGTCCGGTAGTGCGCGCGTGGGTGCCGCCGCAGGCATTGAGGTCGAAGTTCTCGATGTCAATCAGCCGGATTTCACCGGTGCGTTCCGGCAATTTACGAACTCCCATCTGCTGCGCCTGCTCGCGCGTGGCATACCGAACCCTGATGGGCCGGTCTTCCCCGATCACCTGGTTGGCCAGTTTTTCGACTCGAAGTAAATCTGGACGAGGCAACGTGCTCTGGTCCAGATCGATGCTCGAAATCTGGTCTCCGAGATGGAACGACACAGTTTTTGCGCCGAGCAGATCTATGAACGCAGCTGAGAGCAGATGCTGGCCGGTGTGTTGCTGCATGTGGTCGCGTCGGCGTTCCACATCGATGAGCCCACGAATTGCTGCGCCTGGCGGGACGACCTTGTTTACTCGATGCCAGATCTCACCGTCATCATCTTCAGAGACGTCTTGGACCTCGACCTCGAGCTGCACTCCTGATTTCGATGCCGCGATGAGCGTGCCGGTATCGAACGGCTGTCCTCCACTGCTTGGATAGAACGCAGTGCGATCCAGCTTTATCGTCCACGTGGACTGATTGTCAGAGCGCGAGAGTTCCCGCGTATCCAGCACCTGTGCGGTGAAGTCGTAGAGAAAAGAATCGTTGTAGTAGAGGCGCTCAGTCATGGGTTAGCTGCTGGCTATTTGCTGCTGGCTGCTGCCTAAATCAAAAATAAGAGCAAAAGATTTGCCCACGGATTACACGGATTGGCACGGATCACACGGATAGACATCAGATGAAACAAACCGAAATTCAATTCCGTGAAATCCGTGCATATCCGTGTGTAATCCGTGGTAAAGCCAAAGCCTTTGATTTTGCTAGCAGCTAGTAGCTAGCAGCTTTCTAGTATGGCCCAATAATGCCGCCGATGCGGCGCTCTGCGGGCTTGTTTCCGTTCGTCGAGCGAGTGATTCCCATGGCCTTTGCGATTACATCGGTGTATTTGAGCCCCGTACCGGTATTGAAGATCACGACTTCATCGCTGGTGTTCAGGAATCCGCTTTCGAGCAGCTTGTCGTGAGCGCAGGTTGCTGCCGCTCCTTCGGGGCACAGAAAGATTCCCTCCGCCCGTGCCCAGTCGAGCATGGAGCTGAGCATCTCTTCGTCAGTAACAGCAATGGCCATGCCGCCGCTGCGGCGCACGATGTCGAGAATGATGTAATCGGCATAGGCTTTTGGCACTCGCAGACCTGAGGCGAAGGTGTGCGCATCTTTCCAGGCTTCCGATACCGGCTTGCCCTCGGCGAAGGCTTTTGGAATCGGCGCACATCCGGCCGCCTGAACTGCGATCATCTTCGGCTTCCTCGTTCCTTTCGGAATCCAGCCTAGCTCCTCCAGTTCCTCGAAGGCCTTCCACATTCCGATGAGGCCGACGCCACCGCCAGTCGGATAGAAGATGGCGTCGGGCAATCGCCATCCGAGTTGTTCGGCGACTTCGAGTCCCATCGTCTTCTTGCCCTCCACGCGAAAGGGCTCCTTCAGCGAGGAGACGTCAAACCAGCCTTCGGCCTGCTTGCGTTCGCCGAGCATTCGCGCGCAATCGCCAATCAGGCCATCGACCAACTGCACATCGGCTCCGTAGGCAGTACACTCCACGAGGTTCGCCTCGGGAACATCCTTGGGCATGAAGATGTGTGCTTCCATGCCGGCTGCTGCAGCATAGGCGGCCAGCGCTCCGGCGGCGTTTCCTGCAGAGGGAATTCCCAACTTGGTTAGTCCATAGTGGCGCGCCATGGTTACTGCCATGCAAAGTCCACGTGCCTTGAACGAGCCCGTGGGATTCGCGCCTTCATCCTTAACCCACACGTTGGGACGACGGCTGCTTCGCAGCATGGGCGTGAATCCTTCACCGAGGGTGACTGGATCGGCGTCAGGCAGCAGCTCGCGATATCGCCATAGATTGCGCGGCCGCGCAGCGATCTGCGCCGGTTTGACCCGCGCGCGCACGGGACCGAAGTCATAGCGCACCCACAGCGATCCGCCGTCTTTCGGACATATAGTTTGTGGGGAAGTCGGCGGCAGGCGCTCGCCGCACTTGGAGCACTCAAAGAAGCCGATTGGTGTTCCCGATATTTTTTTGAAATCAGAGGACTGAGGTTGGGAGGAAGACATAAACCCATTAGTCTAACAATTTCGCCGAGACAGCAGGAAAGCTCATTTGATCAGCGAAGCCTTGCATCAGGGACGAGTTGTCAGAGCAGGAGATCCAGCCGTGACGGATGCGATGAAAGATTCCACCATCTCCTCGGCCCACCACCGCCGCCCGCGAGCTACGAAGCCGCAATGTCCGCCACGATCAGGCTCGAGAAGCGTGATCGCCGGATTGGCGTTCAGTTTGTCGCGCGTGTCCGGGAGCAGGCGAATGAAAGGATCGTCTTTGGCGTGCAGCACCAATGTGGGAATCACGATGCGCTCGAGCCATCGCGAGGAACTGATCGCGCGGTAAATATCGTCGGCATCGCGATATCCGCTATACGGGGCCGTGATGTCGTTGTCGAACTCCCGCACTGAACGAAAATGGCGAAGAAAACTCAGCCGAAAGATCTCTGGAAAAAGTCTCGCCTTGGTGCGGAAGAGTTCGATCAACTCGCGCAGAAAAACCTTCTCATAAAGGCGGCTTACGCCCTGATGCAGTGCGTCGGCAGCGGCGGCGACGTCAAGGGAACCGCAAATCGAAATTGCTGCCTTCACTTGCGGGGGAGTGCTTGCGCCGTAGGCGGCGGCGGTATTCAACATGAGGTTGCCGCCGGCCGAGAACCCAATCAGAATGATCGACTCACATCCGCGAGCAAGCAATGCGTCGATCACGTGGATGATGTCGCCGTACATCCCGGAATGATAGAGGGTGCGGCAGAGCGCTTCGGTTCCGCCGCAATTGCGCATGTTATAGCGGACTACGTTCATGCCGGATTTCCATAAAGCCGCTGCCATTCCAATCACCAGGGGCGAGTTGCTGGAGCCGCCGAAACCGTGGCAGATGAGCGCGGTGGTGTGCTTTTCCAGTTGAGGCTGCCACGAACAATCGCAGCGCACCTGGTTTTGACTGGCGACGGTAATAAGCCACTGCTCAGTTGTTAATGTGAAGTGCGCACGTCCGAGCAGGGCCGCCGCCAGCGTCTGCAGGTGAGCGTTCTTGAGGCCCATTGCCGGGACAAATGGTGTGGGAGAGAAGCCGTCCATCAGCGGCAATGGCTCATCGAGGCTGAAATGGGAAATCGTTTCCTCATAGCTGGCATCCTGGGTTAACTATTCAGTAATCCAACATCTCTGGTGCCGGAATTCGCCGGCCGACTAGCTCGGTCCGCCTTCAGGGAACGCCCGCGGCAGAGCACGCCCAAGGGGGCATACATCATGTTTCGCACACTCTCACTCTGCTCGCTATTCGCTTTCTCATTAACCTGCTTTGCTCAGGTCGCCACGATCGGAGGGTACGCAACCAGCTCCAGTCCTGCAATGGGCACGGTGCCGTTCAACGTCGCCAATGCGCCGATCGCGTCCACTCCGGATATTGCACTCCCGGGCAGCGGGCCGGCGGTGGGAGCGCCGCTTGGCAACACCAATACCAATGACAGCCGAGTTTCGACCGGCGCGTCCGTCGCAAACCGGAACTCCATATATTCCCAGCCAGCGATGAGCAATGTAACCGCCGAAGCCGGAATTTCTGATAACGGAGTGACTGCTGCGAGCAATGGCGCCACTGCTGCCTCGACCACGGCTCCCCAAACCGGCAATGCTGAAGCTTACAACATGGGCATTCAACACTTTGAATCGGGCCTGCTCGGAAAAGGCGGTAACATCCAAAGTCTTGCGGAAGTGGCACGCCAGGCGCGGAACAGCCGGCGTCCGGCTACGCGCGTCATCAACAATGACACCATCGCACAGTTGAATGCGCGCGGCGAGACCACCGGCAACATTCCGATAAGCAATCCCGCGAACGAAAATACACAAACTGGGACCGAAGCTGCCAATGCGGCGCCTCAGACGAATGCCGCTGCCGCGCCCGCTGGTACGTTGATGGCGCGCAACCAACCTCCGCCATTTTCAGCGCAACAAAGCTCTGAGCCGCCGACCGCGGGAGCAACTTCCACCGCGAGTCAGCAACGCCATGCGGGCGAGCAAGCCGCCGGCAGCGCCGCTGCTCCAACCTCCAACCCCAGCGCCACTCAGGACCAGAACTCTGCCGCGAACCAGTCCGCGGGGGCGAGTAGCAATAAGAATCTGCCGCAAACCGGATCGCCGCTGCCGCTGCTGCTGCTCATTGGAGTGCTGGGAGTGGGCGCAGGCAGTGTTTATCTGCTGCGCAGATAGAATCCGGCGCGAATAAATCTGGTAGGCTTGGAAACCCGGTTCCGCAAAGGCGGGCCGGGTTTTTGTTTCGCACTGGACTGGGTGGAGGCATCCGAGCTTGACCGATTTGCACACGGAAGCCAAATCGCAGCTTCGACGGGAGATGGGCTTCTGGGACGTGTTGTTATTCAACATCGCAGCTGTGCTCGGGCCGCGATGGATCGCCGCTGCTGCCCATAATGGGACATCCTCTCTCAGCCTGTGGGTGCTGGCGGCAGTTTTCTTCTTCGTTCCCACCGCGCTGATCATCACTGAACTCTCGACTCGTTATCCGGCTGAAGGCGGACTGTATGTCTGGACGCGTGAAGCGTTCGGCGATTTCCACGGCTTTGTCGCTGGATGGTCCTATTGGGTTTATTCCTTCTTTTATTTTCCCGGATTGCTGGTAGCGAGCAGCGCCATGGGAGCCTACATCGGTGGCAGCGCCGGATCGTATCTGAGCGGCAACAAAGCCTTTCTGATTAGCGGCTCGCTGATCATTCTTGGCGTGGCTGTGTGGCTGAACATTGTTGGATTGAATATCGGCAAATGGCTGCAAAATGCCGGAGGTGTGGGGACATATGTTCCGCTGCTGATCCTGCTTGCCGTTGCTTTGTTATTTGCCCGCAGCCATCACGGGCTAACCCATTTCACTTGGCGCAACTCCTTGCCTGACTGGAACCTGGATACCGTAAATTTCTGGTCGCAGATTGCATTCGCATTTACAGGACTTGAACTGGTCTGCGCCATGTCGGAAGAAGTGCGGAATCCGCAGCGCACCTTTCCCCGCGCCATTCTTGGCTCGGGACTTCTAATTGCGATCATTTACATCCTGGGAACGATTGCAGTGCTTTGTCTGCTGCCGGCACAAAATGTTGATACACAATCCGGGGTCTTCCAGGCCATCAGCGTAGGCTCAAGGGTACTTGGCTTCGGCATCATTGGAGTGATTGCTGCGCTTATTGTCACGGTTGGCAACGCTGGTGGAGTGGGCACTACGGTTGCCGGGGTCGCGCGCGTGCCCTTCGCGGTGGGGATCGATAGCTATCTGCCTGCGTTCTTCGGCAAAATTCATCCGCGCTGGCGCACGCCATATGTCTCCATTCTTATTCAGGCAGCGATTTCGGCAATCGTGTTGTTGCTCTCGCAGATAAAAGAAAGCAGCATGGCCGGCGCTTACCAGGTGCTGGTGGATGCCGCCATTATTCTGTACTTCCTGCCGTTCCTGTATATGTATGCGGCGGCAATCAAGCTTGCATACCGTGCTGACCGCGCGAAGAACCCCGGCGCTGTGCTGATCCCAGGTGGTCGCGCGGGCGTGTGGATTATGGGCGTTCTCGGCTTCGCCGTGTGCCTGATTTCGATTGCGTTGTCGCTGGTTCCTCCTGGCGATACCAGCAATAAAGTCGTTTTCGAAGTGAAGCTGGTCGGCGGCACAGGCATCGCGATCCTGATTGGATTGGCATTGTATTGGCGCGCGAAAAGACAGCTTCGGAGCCGCGAAGCCGCGGAGCTGCGAACGTAACAAAGTCGCTCGTCAAACAAAGGAATCGAATCGAAGCTGTGGTCTAGCTCCGCAGCTTTGGGCCTTCGTGGCTGCGCAGCTTACAATATCCCATGCTCGCCGAATGGAGCGTCGAACTTGGCGCCGACGATCCGCAACTAGAGATCCCGTGGTCCTCCGCCGACGGCCGGGTGCGCTATCTTGATCTCAAAAGGCAACCGGAGCTGCTTCTGGAAGTTCCTGAAGCCTGCGACAACCTTGCCTTAGCCGAGTTTTTGAACTGGGCAAACTCGGCTGAGTCCTTCTTCGAGACAGTCAAATGCGATTCCTGGTCAAGCGATGAAATCACGCCAGAAGAAGAGTTCTTTGGCGAACCCTGTAAGTTTGGTTCTTACGTGGATCTGCTCTTCACTGCCGAATCTATCAGAGCGAAGTTCCTGGAGCACGAACTCTTCATTCGAAATCTAGCGAGTCTGCTCAGCCGCGCGCCCGAGATGCCGGCATCAGCGGAATTAATCGTGCGTCGTTGTACCGATCGCAGATCGCAATCGAGAAACCGCGAAGATTGCTTCTACACGACTCTCTACGTACACGGTTACGGTGAAGACGAGCAGAGGGCGAGAGAGCGTTGGGAAATTGCGCTGAAGATGGTGCAACACGCGATGGTGCAGCAGAGACTCCAAACCGGAAAGCCGCACGCTGCGCTAAAAATTCCTTAGGCGGCTTTGTCCTTTTCTCCCGCATTGTCCATGTGGCCTTCACCACTCACGCGGAGTTCGTCGTGACGCACATCCACGGAGATGCGCTTTGTTTCACGAAGCTTTCGTCGCGTGATCTTCGCTACTTCTGAGACGACAGCTTCTTTTTTCACCAGCACGCGTTCTTTGCTGATTGGAATCCGGAGCTGCTGTTGACCGGCCAACACTTCACTCGTATGTCGCCCATCAGCGCTGCGCCGCTCGATGACCAACTCTTCTCGCGTGACAGGCACCTGGATGATCTGCACTTCGGTAATGATCTCTTTGCGTATGGAGAGTTCACCGTCGACGATTTTTTCTTTATCAATATGCAAGCTCTCGCTCAGGAGTTCGAGTTCGGCAATTTCCTCTGAGTGAAGCACCGAAGCTGGGCCGTGGCTCTGAATCATCTGATCACGAGAACTATGTTGCGCGAATGTCTCCCGGAGGTCGCGCCACTGGCCTCCAATGCGCATCCCAAAGCGCTTTGCTTCAGATCTGAGATTGGTCAGGTCCATAAACAACTCCATTCTTGTTCTTAAATCTGCTTCATGCACAGATGCGAAGGAAGGCGTTGCAGTTTGTTAATCGGTGTTGTCGGATGGCACAGCAAACGAGGCATTCGAGAAAGGCACCTCTGCGGCCGCCGGCGCATCACAAGATTCAATCCCGAAAAACTAAACCATGGAGGAATTATGAATCCGGTGCGAACAGAGCCTGACACTCGTGTGTCGAGCGGTCAGACAACAACTATCCCAGCATATTTCCGCGACCCTGCGGATGCAGAGCGTGCGATCTCTGAGTTGAGTGCCGCAGGATTTTCAAAGAAGGACATAGGTGTGGCGTTGCGCGACGAGAGCGAAGCGACCAATAAGACTGCGGCATCAAAGTCAGAAGGTTTGGTGCAACGGTTCCGCTCAATGTTTTCCGCCAGCGAGCGTGATGAATATGAGAGCAGCGATGCGGTCGACGTCCTCGATCATATGGGGCTTTCCGAGGAGCAGGGCGGCTACTTCCGCAACGCACTTCGTACAGGTGGCGTACTGGTCACCGTGAACGCCGGATCGCGAATAGGCGAGGCCCTCGCGATCCTGCGACGTACAAACGCGATCACCACCGACAACATCAGATCGCAGCAGTTTGCGCAGGCAAGTTCCGGCGATACTCGAGAGTTTGGAGCACAACGGCTGCAGCTGTTGGGCGAGACACTTCGAATTCACAAAGACCGCGTGCAGCGGGGCGAGGTAAAGGTTCGAAAGGAAGTTGTAACCGAACGGCAGAATGTTGAGGTTCCAGTGACGCGGGAAGAAGTTGTTATTGAAAGACATCCTGTTCAGGGCCGTGATGCCGGTAACGCCAGCTTCGGAGAAAAGGAAATCAGGGTTCCAGTGAGCGAGGAGCAGGTACGCGTCGAGAAGCGTCCTATTGTGAGAGAAGAAGTGAGCGTCGGAAAACGGGCTGTGCAGAACACCAAAACTGTTTCTGACGATGTCCGCCATGAGGAGTTGCGGGTGGACAAGGAGGGAGAAGCATCTGTGAATGCACCTACTCGGAAACGCGCTTAGGTGCTTTGAGTTTAACTGCGACGGTCTCGGTTTCGGGACCGTCATCTTTTCGCGCGCGCCAAGCCCTCCGACTTGGGACAGCATCAATGGTGAGAGCATGCATCAATGTTGCTGGAGTCCGAATTTCGCGAACCACGCCATAGAAAGGAGCAGGGAAGATGAGCATTCTCGATACGGTTATTGCCGCAGCAGAACAACATTCTGAGGTGAATCAACAACAGCACTCGTCTCTGGTGCAGAGCGCCATGCAAATGTTCGGAAATCATGCTGGGTTGTCCGGGCTACTGAACAATGCGGAATCACATGGCATGGGAAATATTGTGCAGTCCTGGATCGGTACCGGATCGAATCAGGCGATCGCTCCCCAGCAGGTGCAAGGGCTTATAGGCGAAGATCGGCTGAACCAGATCGCCAATCACGCCGGCATCTCGCCGGCAATTGCCAGCGCGGCGCTGTCGCGAATTCTGCCGGTGCTGGTCGATAGATTGACGCCGCAAGGCAAAGTTCCGCAGGCGGCGGCATAACAATTCAGCAGGTTGTTTGATTTCAGTGGGGGAAGAAAAAGAAATCTGGCGCGCCCGGCACGACTCGAACGTGCGACCCTCTGCTTAGAAGGCAGATGCTCTATCCACCTGAGCTACGGGCGCTCTCCCGCTAATTTCTCACATTATGGACCGGTACGCCATCCTGTAGGCATGAAGTTCACGCTCACGCGAATGGGCATGGATCAGCCAAAAGATTTGTTCTGGCTAGCCGCGATTTTCACAGCCCTGCAGGTACTTGCGTCGCGCTTCCATCAACTTCCCGATTTGAAAATCATCAAGGAGTTGCTGAGAACCAATCTGGCGGGCGGCCAATGCGATTTTCGCAAAGTGCTCCACTGTCTCCATTCGCAGATAGGCTTGTAACAGAGTCTCTCCGCAGGTTACGGCTCCGTGGTTCGCCAGCAGCGCGGCATCGCGGTGTTGGATGTGCGCCCTCAGGCTCTCGCCTAATTCAGGAGTGCCGGTCATCGCGTATGGAGCCAGCGGGATGCTGCCGAGTGACATTACCACCTCGGCACACAGGGGGTCTTCTAGCGACAGCCCGCAACAGGCAAACGCAGTAGCCGTCGGCGGATGGGCGTGCACAACCGCGCGCACATCCGGGCGCGTGTGATAAATCGCGAGATGCATTGCTACTTCGCTGGATGCATTATGGAAGCCGTGGAGCTTCCTTCCGGAAAGGTCCACCACCACCATATCGCTGCTTGCCATCCGGCTTTTGCTGCGTCCGGTGGGAGTGATTAGGATGCGATTCAGGTCGAGGCGAACAGATAAGTTGCCGTCGGTTCCGGCTACAAGACCTTGGGCGTGCAGCAGCGCGCCAAACTGGACCAAATCGCGTCGGGCGATGCCCTCGGAAATAGAGCCAACCCGCTTTCGAGATTTCGCCAAAGCCGTGGGGACTGGCATCCACGAAGCACGTTCCATCAACTGCTTCAGATAGCTCATTGCCTTATTTCCTCCGCCTCAAGATGCCTTGCGATTCAGTTTCAATGCATTCACAGCGATTCCCACTTTGCTGGACAGCCGAAAAATCTTACCCGCCGTCACTCCAAATGCCAAATGATGATGCCCGACGGCGGCTAGTCCCATAGATGCAACGCAGCCGCATTGTGAGCAATCCGGATCGCCACCCAACTGGCACGGCGTTACCTCGCTCGTAAGATCCGCGGAAACCACTTGTGTAGTTTGAGCAAAAATGCACTCCTGCGGCGAACTCGGAGGCGCCTGGAATTCCTCGATTTGCGCTTCGAACATGTCAAGCTTCGGATACAGTCCGCGCAGACGCTTTAATTCGGATACACACTGCACGCGCTGCGCCGCGGAAAGAATCTCCTCGGCCTGTTCTCCTCGCTGCGGCGTAAACATGCTCATCCACACCTTGCCGACTTCCTTCTTCGAGGTCCAAAAGCTCAGAAATTCGTCGAGGTAAGTGGAACGATGCATCATCTGGGCCGTAATGGTGCAGTGCAATGTCACTCGATGTCCAGCGATGTTTCGCTGAATACGATCGTACGTGGCGGGTTTACGGCGGGCGTCGTGCTCGGGTTGCAACCCGTCCACCGAGACAACGATGCCAAGGCGAGGAATTTCCGCCCATTTCTTCGGTATTTCCCGGAATGCGCTGGTCACGAGCTGCACAAAAATTCCACGTTCGGCGAGTGCAGGCAGAAGCACTTCGAGTTCGCGAAAACGTACCATGGGATCGCCGCCCACCATCGAGAGATGTAATGGGCGATATCGATCGACGAGATGCAGCATTCCTTCGATTAATGCTTCACCTCTTCGGTCAGAAAGTTGCCGCAGATTAACTCCATCGCCCACGTGTCCGTCTGCGAATGCGTAGCACCCCGGACAGCGTAGCGGGCATTCCTTCGTTATCTCTACAGAAAGCGACGGCTTTTGCCCGCGAATAATCTTTCCCCAAGCCCGAACGACTTCGTTGGTCTTCATTGTCCCTTCATTCGACACGACTGCTGCAAGCTTAGACGTTTCGGCTCAAGCATCTGCACGCTGCCAATACAGCTGCACAATTCAGGCGCGAGTGCGAAAGCTGAGAAAAGGGGTCGGGAAGGGAACTAACAAAGCCTGCTGCAGAACGCCGCCTGAAGATCCAAGCAGGATTCCAGTCTGGATCGCGAACTGCCGCAAAGATTTGAACATAACAAAGTGAGTAGTAAGACGATTAGAACGGGAAGGAAAGCTATAGCGATCAAATCGATCCTGACCGAATTGGTCGCATCCAGCTCTGGTAACGGAGAGATTAAGACATAGAGAATTGCGAAAATCGCGAAAAGAAGAATAATCGTCTTGGTTCGGCGCGACACTGACCTCAGCATACTCCAGCCAACGACGTCTGTACATTTAGCAATGTAAAATTCGGAAGATCACCCAGGTGAATAGAAGTTCATCCCAAACGCTGACGGGAGAGGCCGGTTAGCCTCTCCCGTTCGTTTCCCGCCTCGGAGTTGTCCGCTTAGAAGAGCCTGAACTCCACTTCCACGCTGATCATTACGGCCACCGGTTTGCCGTCCTTCTCAGCAGGATCGAACTTCCAGTTCTTTACCGCCTCGAGCGCTTTCTCATCCAACCCCATGCCGAGCCCGCGCTGAACACGCAATTGCCTCGGGCGGCCATTGGAATCCACAATCAGCCCCAGCACCACGGTGCCCTGATACTTGGCTTTGCGCGCTTCTTCCGAATATTCCGGTTCCGGTTTATAGGTGACGCGGGGCGCGGTTACGCCTCCAACGCCGGGACGGAATACTCCGCCACCGTAGCCGCCACCGATTCCCGGACCGACGCCGCCGCCGGTACCGGAACCGATTCCGCCACCTCCGCCAGAGCCGATGCCTGCGCCGCTGCCAATGCCGTTCGACGGCGGGCCCGCAATTACGGGCGACTTCGGATCACCCAGGTTTGGGAGATTGTTGTTCGCCAGGTGTACTTGTGGAGGCATCACCACTGTCGGTTCTACGGCAAGCTTGGGATGATCGTTGCGGACCACCACCTCAGGAGGTGTGAACTGCTCCATCGCCGGCTTAGGTATGTGTCCTTTGGGAGCGATTACTTTGTCCTTGTCCCCGCCTCCACCACCGCCTTGAAGCGCTGGTTGAGGTTTTGGAGTCATCGGCATGTATTCCGATATGTCCGGAGCCACGAGCGTGACCGTCTCGTGCTTCTCGTCAACCACCTTCTTTGCACCGATGATGGAAACCGCAACCAGCGCGCCGATCATGCAGGCATGTACGATTGCAGACGAGGTGCTGGCGACCTTGCGATTGTCGTAATCCCCCCAAATGCTCTTCACTGCTACCGGACGTGACGTAAGTTTGAGTGGCGGCAGCTTCTCCGGAAACAGCGCATCGCGCAGGTTCTCTTTCAAAGAATGAAAGAGAGATTCCTCCGTTTTGATATTGAAGTTGGGAGCCTTGGCGGGAACCGTTTTGCGGATCACCGTTTCTTCCGAGGGAGCAATCAACACCTGATTGGACATAGGACCTTTGTGTTCGACCCGCAGCAGCCGCTTCCGCTCATCGTGGTGGGAGTGGCTGCTGTACTCTTATCCGATGAGTTAACCTGCGTTTTTGTTGCTCGGAGTGCAATCCTGAATTCATTGTCTTTGTCAAGAGCAAAGCGAAAAAATGTGTCCGCAGGAAATGAAGCGCGCAACTCTCAGTGTCCTGAAACGATCGAAAGCCACTGAAATTAGATGCCCTCCAGCACCAAACGACCGATGTTTTCTTCCGCCAGCAAAGCCTGCGAGTGAACCCCACACGTTGTGTGATAGCAAAATCCGCTTACCCGGACAACCCTGTTTAAACCCGGTGCTCGGCGAATAGTTGTTGATCGAAAAAACTTGAATTTGTGGGTAGGGCGTTCCTTGGGGTAAGTCGGGCTTATTTTGTCGCGGATGCGCGCTCTGCATGCAAATGTTGCAGGACGCGGACGCCGAGTTGGCCGAACTGAAGGGCTGCGATTCCCTCCGCAGCGGCACGAGCCGCGGCTATGGTTGTCAAAGTGGGAATACGGTGGGTGACTGCGGCGCGGCGAATCGCCTTTTCATCGAACCATGGATCCTGGCCTTGCGGTGTGTTGATAACGAGGTGGATGCGGTCGCCCTTGATCAGATCAACTACGTTGGGGCGCCCCTCTTTCACCTTGTACACTCGTTCGACTGGAAGTCCAGCTCGCTCCAGGGCGTTGGCTGTACCGTGAGTTGCTACGAGGCTGAAGCCAAGCTCCACAAACCGCTGCCCTAGTTCTGCGACTCCGGCTTTGTCGCGGTCGGCGATGCTGATAAACACTGTTCCCGAAGTGGGCAGCGTCTGGCCGGCGGAGAGTTGAGCTTTCGCGAATGCCTCGCCGAATGAGTCGCCCACGCCCATCACCTCACCCGTAGACTTCATCTCCGGCCCGAGCACGGTGTCTACGCCGGGGAATTTGTTCCAGGGGAAAACCGGGCTCTTAACGAAATAGCAGTCTCCGGTTTTGAGATCGGCCGCGCGTTCAACATACTCGGGCAAGAATTCGCGGAGTTTTCTCCCCGTCATCAGACGGGCCGCGATTTTGGCCAACGGCACTCCGGTGGCCTTGGACACGTATGGCACAGTGCGCGATGCGCGGGGATTCACTTCCAGCACGTACACTTTATCTCTCTGAATCGCGTACTGGATGTTCATCAATCCGATTACTTTCAGCGCGCGAGCCAGGCGAAAGGTGTACTCGCGCATAATTTCCTGCAGGTGTGCGGGGATATCAACAGCCGGAAGCACGCACGAGGAGTCGCCAGAGTGGATGCCGGCCTCCTCGATATGCTGCATGATTCCGGCGATGACGACATCTTCACCGTCGGAAACCGCGTCCACATCCACTTCCGTCGCGGCTTCGAGGAAATGATCGATCAGCACCGGCCGCTCCTGCGAGTATTCGACCGCCTCCTTCATGTAGCGGACGACCGAAGCGTCGTCGTAGGCGATCACCATGGCGCGTCCGCCAAGCACATAGGAGGGGCGGACCAGCACGGGGTATCCGATAGAATTCGCCCCGGCAACTGCTTCCTCCACGCTGGTGGCCAGCGCTCCCGGCGGCTGCGGGATAGCGAGTTCCTCGAGTAGCTTTCCGAAACGCTTGCGGTCTTCAGCGAGATCGATGGACTCGGGCGACGTTCCTATAATGGGAACGCCGGCTGCCTTCAGCGGTAGCGCCAAGTTGAGGGGCGTTTGCCCGCCAAACTGGACAATCATCGCCACCGGAGCTCCACCCGATGCTTCGTGCTCGTACACCGCAAGAACATCTTCCAGAGTGAGCGGCTCGAAGTAAAGCCGGTCGCTGGTGTCGTAATCGGTGGAAACGGTTTCTGGATTGCAGTTGATCATGATGGTTTCGTAACCATCGTCGCGCAATGCGAACGACGCGTGACAGCAGCAGTAGTCGAACTCGATTCCCTGACCGATGCGATTGGGGCCGCTGCCAAGAATGATGACCTTCTTGTTTGCCGTCGGTGGCGCCTCGTCTTCTTCTTCATATGCAGAGTAAAGGTACGGCGTATAGCTCTCGAATTCTGCGGCACAAGTGTCGACCAGCTTGAACACCGGCTTCAGCCCATTTTTCGCGCGTAAGTGGCGGACTCTCTCTGCCGAGCCTTTGTTCCCGTCGATGTTCCACAAATCCGCGAGCCGCGCGTCAGAAATGCCCATCCGTTTGGCTTCGCGCAGCAGTTGTGGTGGAACCGAGTCGATCGGATGCTTCTCGATCTCCTTTTGCATTTCCGAAATTTCTCGCATCTGATGCAGGAACCAGGGATCGATGCTGGTGATGCGCGCCAGCTCCTTTACCGTGTGGCCCTCGCGCAGGGCGTAACGCAGATACATCAGCCGCTCAGGATGTGGAGTGACCAGCCGCTGCATCAGCCGGCGCGGTTCGATGTTTTCCGCAGTGGCTCGCTTTCCCGTATCCAGAGAACGCAGGCCCTTCATCAACGCTTCCTTGAACGTCCGTCCAATGGCCATGGCCTCGCCCACGGACTTCATCTGCGGACCGAGTCCTTCTTCCGCTCCAGGAAACTTTTCGAACTGCCATTTGGGAATTTTCACGACGACATAGTCAATGGTCGGCTCGAAGCAGGCCGGCGTCTTCCGGGTAATGTCGTTGGGGATCTCGTCGAGCGTGTAGCCCACCGCGAGCCGTGCGGCAATTTTGGCGATGGGGAACCCGGTGGCTTTCGACGCCAGCGCTGACGAACGGGAAACCCGCGGATTCATCTCGATCACCACCATCCGGCCATTGCTGGGATGTACGCCGAACTGAATATTAGATCCGCCCGTCTCCACCCCAATTTCTCGAATCACCCGAATGGCCGCGTCCCGCATGTTCTGATATTCGCGGTCCGTAAGCGTCTGCGCCGGAGCAACGGTGATGGAGTCTCCGGTGTGTACGCCCATGGGATCGAAGTTCTCGATCGAGCAGATGATAATCACGTTATCCCTGAGATCGCGCATGACCTCAAGCTCGTACTCTTTCCACCCCAGCACAGATTCTTCGATCAGCACCTCATGCACCGGCGAGAGATCGAGGCCGCGAGTTACGATTTCCAGCAGCTCTTCGCGGTTGTAGGCGATGCCTCCGCCCGATCCTCCCAAGGTGAATGATGGACGAATGATGACGGGGAACCCGATTTTGCCGGAGAACTCGAGCGCGTCGCGCAGGTTGTTTACCAGCGCTGATTTGGGAACATCAAGGCCGATGCGCGTCATGGCATCTTTGAAGAGCAGTCTGTCTTCGGCCATTTTGATCGCGCGCAGTTGCGCCCCAATCAGCTCGACGCCATAGCGATCAAGCGCGCCAGAATCAGCCAGATCAACGGCGAGATTGAGCGCAGTCTGTCCGCCGACGGTAGGCAGTAACGCGAATTTGCCCCCTGAACGCATCTCGGACTCGGCGCGAAGAATCTCCTCGAGATACTCGCGCGTCAGCGGCTCGATGTACGTGCGGTCCGCAAGCTCAGGATCGGTCATGATGGTTGCTGGATTGGAGTTCGCCAGCACGACCTCGTAGCCTTCAGCCTTGAGCGCCTTGCAAGCCTGTGTGCCCGAGTAGTCGAACTCTGCCGATTGACCGATGACAATCGGCCCTGAACCGATTACAAGAATTTTCGAAATGTCGTTGCGACGGGGCATGGAGAAGAATTTCTTAGTATTCAGTTATTGCTATTCAGCGCCTATTTCGTCCTTTCATCCCTTCCACTCTCTCATCATTTTTACAAAGTCACCGAACAGATAATGCGAGTCGTGCGGGCCGGGCGAGGCTTCGGGATGGTACTGCACGCTGAACAGAGGCATCGAGCGGTGTCGCATGCCTTCGAGCGTACCGTCGTTCAGGTCAAAGTGGGTCATCTCAACTTCGCTGCCCTTCAGCGAATCTGGATCGACGGCGAAGTTGTGGTTGTGGGCTGTAATCTCGATTTTTCCCGTGCGCTCCTGCCGAACCGGATGATTGCCCCCGTGATGCCCGAATTTGAGTTTGTAGGTCTTACCGCCGAGCGCCAGCCCGATTAGTTGATGTCCCAGGCATATTCCGAAAACCGGAGTCTTGCCTGCCAGGCCTCGAATGGCTTCCTGTGCATATGTCACCGGCTCGGGATCGCCGGGGCCGTTGGACAGAAAAACACCATCGGGTTTAAGCGAGAGCACATCGTCGGCGGTGGTCTGGGCGGGGACAACGGTCACGCTGCATCCCTGATCGACCAGCATGCGCAGGATGTTCTGCTTGATGCCAAAGTCGTAGGCAACGACGTGCAGGGCGCCCTCGCGATCGAATTCCTTCACCGGCTCTGCCGCGTAAGTGATCACCGGACCTTGCGTCCACTCGTAGCGCTGCTTGGTGCTGACAACCCTTGCCAGATCGGTGCCGTCCATTTTGGGAATGGAGCGGGCTTTTGCCACCAGTTTCTCGGGATCGGACTCGATCAGCGAGATCACTCCACGCATCACTCCATGAGTCCGCAGATGACGAACGAGCGCACGCGAATCGATGTCGGCGATTACCGGGATTTTGAAACGCTCGAGATATTCATCGGCTGCTTGCTGCGAGCGCCAATTCGAGCTGATCGGCGAAAACTCGCGAACGATGAGCCCTTCGATGAAGGGACGAACAGCTTCATTGTCGTCAGGGTTGGTGCCGTAATTTCCGATCTCAGGGTTGGTGAGGACGACGATCTGGCCGGCGTAAGAGGGATCAGTGAAGATTTCCTGGTATCCAGTAAGAGAGGTATTAAAAACGACTTCCCCGTAACATTCGGCCTTCGCTCCGTAGCCTTTGCCTCGGAAGATGCGGCCATCTTCCAGCGCAAGGATTGCCTGCACGCGCTTCTCCGGGGGTGGATTTTTAGAAGTTTACCATGATGGAGGTTAACACGAAGGACACAAAGGCAAAGATCAAAGATAAGGTCACGGAAATTTTGGACATCGCTCTTGCTCCGTGACCTTCAGAGTCCTTTGTGCCCTTCGTGTTAACCCCTCGTGTCAGCGGAGAATCCCGAGCCGATCTACCGGCCAATAAACGAATACCGCCTTACCGAAAATGTAGCTTTGATCCACTGGGCCGAAGTCACGGCTGTCATTTGAAAGCGAACGATGATCTCCAAGCACGAAATACGCATGCTCTGGAACGGTGATCTCTCCCATCGAACGGTAGTCGAAGTAGTCGCCGGGTACGTAGGTCTCTTTCAGCGGCTTGTCATTCACATACACCTGCCCCTCGACGATGCGCACCCGATCTCCGGAAACCCCGATCACCCGCTTGATGTAGCTCTTAGAGGGATCAAAAGGATAGTGGAAGACCACGATGTCTCCCCGCTCAATCGGCTCCAGCTTGTAAACGAATTTGTTGATGAAGATGCGCTCCTGGTCTTGGAGACCCGGAAGCATGCTGGTGCCCTCGACACGGACTGGCTGGTAAAGGAAGATGATAAAGAAAGCAGAAAAACACACCGCTAGAAGAAGATCACGCGTCCAATTCCACAGCAGGCGTCGCGGACGCGGCTTTAATTGCTCGGTTCCAGCCATCTATCCTCAATTATAAAGACGCATCAGTAGCCCTTTTGTTTATCGACTTCTCCCAGCAGCGGCTGCTTAGCTTCATATCGCCGGAGGTTTTCGCAGATACGCGCAAAATGCCGTTCCCAAAGGCGATCTGTGAGCGCAGCGCTATGAGGTGTAATGAGCAGGTTCTCGAGCTCCCACAGCGCAGACTCCGGCGGAAGCGGCTCGGTTTTGAAGACATCCAGGGCTGCAGCACGAATTGTGGCCTTGCGCAATGCTCGTTCCAGGGCGTCCTCGTCCACTAGCGCACCCCGGCTTACGTTGATAAAACAAGCATCGCGGCGCATTTGTGAGAACGTACCATCGTTGAAGAGCGTTTGCGTGCGCGGCGTGAGCGGCGCCGCGAGCAGAACGTAATCCGATTCGGCGAGTAGTATCGCCATCTCCGTCGGACCAAGCACGCGATCGGCGCCTTCGCCGCCACGCTGCGGATGCTCGCGCATCGCGATTACCTTCATGCCAAGCGCTTTGGCGAGGCGTACACTCTGCCGCCCGATTGCGCCCAGACCGATTACGCCCAAGGTCGCGCCGGCAACCTCGCACGGCCGAAAGTTGCCCGACCACAACTGCTGTTGGCCCCAGTGGCGTTGCGCTTGGAATTTTGCCGCAGCGGGCAGTCCCTTAGCTAAAGCAAATATCACCGCGATCGCGTGCTCAGCGACTACCGGCCCATGGATACCGGTGGAGTTGGTCACGCGCACATCGCTTGCCACCAGCTCGGGAAACATAAGCTGATGCACCGCCGCAGTGGTCGCATGGATCCAGCGTAGCTTGCGCGCGGCAGCAAACTGCTCCGAACGCAATTGCCAGCCGATCATTACCTCGGCCTGGGTGATCTCCTCGTTCATTTTTTGAAAGTGTTCAAGCTGCACAAACGAGTGTTGCGGAAATTCGCTTTGCAGCCGCGGACCCAGCCACTCCGGGGCATTCCAGAGCTCAAAGCGGTGATGGATGGCGAGAAGAATTTTCATGAGAATCAAGCAATAAGCAATAAGCGATTAGCAATAAGCAGAACGCGCATTCCGCCTGGCTTTCCGGTTTCCGCCTATCGCTTATTGCTTATTGCTTACCGCCTATTGCTGGTTTCATTCGCAAATCCCTTCCCGTCATCTCCTTCGGTTGCGGGATGCCGAGCATCGACAGCATGGTTGGTGAAATGTCCTGCAGCGCGCCGTCGGGGCGCAGTCCGAGTTTCTTGTCATCATCACTGACTACTATGAATGGCACTGGATTTGTGGTGTGCGCCGTGTGTGGGCCACCGGTCGCCGGATCAATGAGCATCTCGGCATTACCATGGTCCGCGGTCACAATCATTGACCCGCCTCGCTGTTTAAGTGCGTTATAGATTCGACCGAGGCACGAATCCACTGTCTCAACTGCCTTCACCGTCGGCTCGATTTTGCCCGAGTGGCCAACCATATCCGCGTTAGCAAAGTTGACGATGATCACCTGAAACCCACCCTTTTCAATCGCATTCACCACCGCATCCGCAATCCCGGCAGCGCTCATCTCCGGCTTCAGGTCGTAAGTCGCAACCTTCTGCGATGCCACCAGAATGCGGTCCTCTCCGGCGAACGGTTGCTCGACTCCTCCGTTGAAAAAGTAAGTCACGTGCGCGTACTTCTCTGTTTCCGCGACGCGCAAATTGCGCAGTCCATCGCCGGCCATCACGTTAGCCAGAATGTTGCTGAGCGAATCCGGAGGCACCACAAATGGCAGCTCGAACTGCTTGTCATAGCGCGTCATACAGATGTAGGTCAGGTTTTTGGGTGCCTCGGCCGCGGGAATCATCTTCTCAAGCGCGTCGGAATCCTGGAGTTCGCGGCCATTTTCTTTGGTAATGCCGCTGAAGCGCGAGAGCACACGGGTGATCTGGCGGGCACGGTCGGCGCGGAAATTGAAATTTATACAACTGTCGTCGTCGCGAATGGTCGCGAGCGCCTCACCGCGATCATCGACACAGACGAACGGGACGACGAACTCGTCGGTGGTGCCGCGATTGTAGGCCTCTTTCACTCCCTCAATGGCATCGCTTGAGGCGCCCCCTTCGGCCTTGCCCCTTACCATTGCGTCGTAAGCTTTGCGTTCGCGCTCCCAGCGACGGTCCCGGTCCATCGCATAATATCGCCCACTCACACTGGCAACTGTGCCGGCGTTGAGATCGCGCATTCTTTTCTGGAGTTGCTCCAGATATCCTGCGCCGCTGGTGGGCAATGTGTCACGGCCATCGAGAAATGCGTGGACGAAAACGCGATCCACGCCATTCTGCTTCGCCATTCGCAGCAGGGCATAGAGATGGTTCTGATGTGAGTGCACGCCCCCGTCTGAGAGTAGACCGAAGATGTGCAGGCGGCGCTCACCCGAACGCGCGTTCTTCATGGCGGACAACAGCGCTGGATTGGAGAAGAACTCGCCGTTCTCAATCATCACGTCGATCTTGGTGATGTCCATGTACACCACGCGCCCGGCGCCAATGTTCAGGTGTCCCACTTCGCTGTTGCCCATTTGTCCATTCGGCAGCCCGACATAGCGTCCGCTGGTGTGCACCAGCGTGTTGGGAAAATCGCGCAACAGCGCGTCATAATTTGGCTTGCGCGCCAGGGCAATAGCATTGGCATGCGTCTCCGCGCGATATCCCCAGCCATCGAGGATGATGAGGACGAGAGGTGTGTTTTTCATGTGAATTTTGTGATTTCGCGATTTCGTGATTTGGTGATCTGAATCGCCAAATTGAATGTCTCATGATCGGGTGATTTGCGGATGTTGATTTTCAATCGCGAAATCACGAAATCGCGAAATCACAATTCTGAATAAATCACCCGATCGGCGAAGCAGGTTGTGGTGCTTTGGACGTCTTGTCATACCCTTTCTCCCGCAGCTTCTTCATGATTTGGTCGGCGAGGCCGCGGCCCCATTCCTGGCCGGCGCTGATGGTTTCCGCAGACATTTGTGGCAGAACTTTGATCGTCTTCTGGCCCACCCGCGACTGATAAAACACAATCAGGTCATGGATGTCCTGGAGCGAATAATACTTGTCATAAACGGGAACAATGAGATCGATGAGATCGTCGGCATTTACCTGCCTGAGGAAGTCGTTCCAAAACTCCTCGGGAACATTGGGATAGCTGGCGCGAATGGGCGCGATCATCTGCCGCATGACATCGACAGATACCTTGGCTGCGCCCGTCAGCTCAATAAGGCGGCGGATTTCGGCGCGCTTGGCCGCCTGGTCTTTATCGGCGGTTGAGGACTGCGCATTGGCGCCGGAGTTGTTGTTTGCGGGTGGAGAACCTTGAGCAGGAGCAGACAGACTCAGACACAGTAAGGCAACGAAGCACGAAGCGAACTTTAGTTTCATAGTGGCTCTCAAAATACTTTGAAAAATGAGCTTTCGGACAGGTCGAATGACCTCGTCCTGAAAGGCTACGGTTTGATAGCCTCGCACCTTCAAGAGCTGCTAGGGGACGAACGGCCCCAAGGCCACCCATTACGCTCCGGCGTTTCTTGCCAGTTCACCGTCATAATTCAGGGCCCCCACTCCGAGGAATCCGGCCCCACGGCCCAGTTCCTCCTCGATGCGCAGCAACTGGTTGTACTTGGCAATGCGGTCGGTGCGCGAGGCGGAGCCGGTCTTGATTTGTCCCACGCCGGTTCCGACCGCTAGATCGGCGATGAACGTGTCTTCCGTTTCGCCAGAACGATGACTGATGACGCAGGTGTATCCATTGCGACGGGCGAGCTCGATGCACTCCAGGGTCTCGGTGACGGTCCCGATTTGGTTCACCTTGATCAGGATCGAATTCGCGCAACCTTCGTCGATGCCACGCTGCAAGCGTTCGCTGTTAGTGACAAACAAATCGTCGCCGACAAGCTGGATGGTGTCGCCGAGCTCGTCGGTCAGCATCTTCCATCCTTCCCAATCGTCTTCGGCGAGTCCGTCTTCCAGCGAGACGATTGGATACTTATGTGCCCAGTCGGACCAGAAGCGCACCATCTGCTCCGAGCTCTTGCTGCTCTTGTCCGATTTCTTGAAAGTGTAATTCCCATTTTCGAACAACTCGCTGACAGCAGGATCCAAAGCGATAGCAATCTGTTCGCCAGGCGTGTAGCCCGCCTTCTGAATTGCTTCGAGAATTACCTCGATCGCTTCCACGTTCGACTTTAACGAGGGAGCAAAGCCACCTTCATCGCCCACAGCAGTGTTGTAGCCCTTCCTCTTGAGTACGCTCTTGAGGGTGTGAAAGACCTCAGCGCCCCAGCGCAGGGCGTCGGCAAAAGTTTCTGCCCCGATCGGCATTACCATGAACTCCTGGAAATCGACGTTGTTGTCGGCATGGGCGCCGCCATTCAGGATGTTCATCATAGGTATGGGCAAGACGTTGGCGTTAACCCCGCCGAGATAGCGATAGAGCGGCAGCTTGAGCTCATTGGCGGCAGCCCGGGAACAGGCCATTGATACCGCCAAAATCGCGTTGGCTCCGAGCTGCGATTTATTGGGAGTGCCATCCAACTCAATCATCGTGCCGTCGATGAGCCGTTGATCGGAAGGATCCATCCCGCCGAGCGCCGGTGCGATCGCGCTCTCAATGTTCTCCACTGCCTTGAGAACGCCTTTGCCAAGATAGTGTTGCGGATCGTCGTCGCGCAGCTCCACGGCTTCGTGTTCGCCAGTGGAGGCGCCGCTGGGAACTGCCGCGCGTCCCCTGGTTCCGCTGGTCAGGATCACATCGCATTCCACTGTGGGATTTCCGCGGGAATCGAGAATCTCTCGCGCGCGAATCTCCTGTATCACACTCATAGCACTCCTTCGGATTACGCCTGATTGCTCGCTCAAGGGCTCGTGCCCGGCACTGAGCGGCTCGCCACTGGAGGAATGAATCGTGGTGACCAACTCGGACACGGAAAGCAAATCCTCCCGGCGGAATACAGGATTATAAATGTCGCTGAAAATCCCGCTTTGCGTCAGCGAAGCACGGTAGCTGCTAGCTCCTGGCTGCTCGCTGCTACCTAAAACCAAAGGCAACAGCAAAAACAAAAGCTCGACACGGATTACACGGAGGTCACGATCGCACGAATGAACCTTGGGGAAAAAATGAATCAAAATGAATCCGTGAAATCCGTGCTTGTCCGTGGAATCCGTGGTAAAGCTGTTGCTTTTGGTGTCGCTTTTGGCTCTGCGAGCAGCCATCAGCCAGAAGCTAGCAGCTGGCTTTCGCCTTCCGATACAATCGCCAGCACCATGACTGAACTAGCGCAACGCATATGCGTTCCCTGCAAAGGCGGCGTACCTCCACTAACCGGAGAGGAACTCGCCAAGCTGGCTCGACAACTCCCAGGATGGAGAGTAGTTGAGGAGCATCACATCGAGAAAAGCTTTAACTTCTCCGACTTTGTCAGCGCCCTGGAGTTCGTGAAAGGGATCGGCGCCGTCGCCGAAGAGCAGGGCCACCACCCCGACATCCTTCTGCGCTGGGGCAAAGTGACAGTGACGATTTGGACCCACAAAATCGATGGCCTCACAGAAAGCGATTTCATTCTGGGCGCAAAGATCGACGAGATACCGCGCACGGCCAGCGCCTGAGCAGAGGCAACGACAGCCGAGCACCTACCTCTTTTCAGCACCGAAACCGGGCGCGCGGGCATCTTCCAACGCTGCCTTCGAACACCGCAATTTCCCTTTTCGGTAAGAGCGACTCGGAAAGTTTGCGAAAGCTACCTAAAGCACGCCTCCAAACTCAATGACCGACAGCCAGCGCGTTCAAGTTCGCTCCGTCGGAGAGGACGATGACGTTATCGCCGGCACTTTGACTGCACTGAATCGTGACCGTATGGGGGCCGCTGGTCGGCACGACAGTCGCGGCGACAAGCGAGACAGCTGCTTTTTCCCGATCGACGGACATGTCTACTGTCACGGGGTTGTTCATGATTTTCGCTTCGTCGACAAGAGCGAAGCATTGCACAATGTCGTTTGTTCCCTCGGGATCGAACAATTCGACTTCTCCGTGGACGAGAAGGTTCATATTTGCATCAGGAAGGCTGATGGTGGTCGAGACGATGTCAGTGGGAGTCGTAAGAATGAAAACAAAGCCGAAGCTACCACCTGCATTCTGGTTCGAGGCAACAACCACCGGGGTTCCGGGCGGCCCGACATCTCCCTTCGGGCCCTGTGGGCCTGGACTACCGGGTGCGCCAGTGTCGCCTTTGAGTCCAATTGGCCCGGCGGGCCCCTGCGGACCGGGCGGACCAGCAGCTCCAACTGTGGCTTCAAACACCGCCGCAGTGAAGTTGCCGAACCTCACGAGCAGAAGATAGCTGCCCGGGGCCAAAGTGGCAGGCAAGGCGGCGACGATTTGCGTGCTGCTGGAACTTTGCACAGTCAAAGGCAGTACTCCACCGAGAATGACGGAGGGGCTGTGGCCAAAATTCGCTCCAGTTAGAGTCAGCGTATTCGCGTCGTTATCGACCGTAGCGCCATAGATAACCGGAATCCCGAAGTCGGCGCCAGCGCTGGACAACAGCATGGTTACCGAAACTGCGATTGCAAAAACCAATCTAAAATTCGTCATTTTCATTGTCGTGCTCCTTCTCAGGGATTGTGTTTCTTACGCTGAAAACTGGTAAAAGCGCTAATCCCAAATCGGAAAATCACAGGAGTTCGCTCGAGAGTAAAGCCGAACTTCAGCGATCATCATCCGAGCCACGAGGCGCCAGGAATCCGTGCACGGCGCCGTTGGTATCAAGGTAATTGCCCACGACATCTCCCTCGGAATTGATACCGAATGCGGTTGCGGCCACAGCAGCGTCGGGTTCGGCGAAGCTGTAATTGCCCTGTGGGGAGCGAACAAACGCGTGCTGAACGCCATTTACCAACGTAGTGCCGACGATCTCTCCCCGAGAGTTGATGTCCCATGCCTGGGTGACCAGAGCGCCCGGCGCCGAAACAGTCTCCACGCTCCCGGATTTCAGGATGTGATATCCAGTGCCCATGGCAAAGTCGATACCAACAATTTCTCCGGATTCGGTGATGCCGTTGTTCATGGTCATGCCCATGGCCAGCCTGCTGAATGCGCCGGTTTCTGGGTTTAAGACGAAACCGTGCATGCTTCCCATTTGGTCTTTGTCGTGAATGCAGCCTACGATCTGGCCTTCGGCGTTCATGGCGCGGGGAATGATGCTGTGCGCGAACGAGGGATTGTCATAGACGGGCTGCCCATCGCTGGTTAAATCCGGCGCGTCGAAATACATGAACTGGTTTTGGTACCAGGCGAAGCCTCTGAATCTCGGTGCTCCAACCTTTGCCCCGTCCTCGAGCGTGAAATATGCCCCGACGACTACTCCCTGCGGACTGATGTAACGCGGCTGCGTGCCGGTAGCTGGGTGCTCACTTGAGCTGGGCACGTTGATGTCGGTGAACATGCCGTTCTTGTCACGCAAAAAGCCGCGAGTGTGTGCCGAATTGCAAGGGAGTTCGAGGCAATACCAGCCGACAATTGTGCCGTCCGCGTTGATACCAGACGCAACAGTTACGACTGCGTTCTTAACGTCGAGGGTCACGGCCTGTGGCCGACTGGCCGCTGCCGGTGCAGCGAACAGGAACAGCGTGGCGAGAGCGGCTGCAACGCTTTCCAAAACTTTGAGTTTCAATTGCTTCATAACATTCCTCCAGAGCCAATGCGACGCTTTAATTCGGCGTCGAATTGAGCTGCTATTCACATAAGCGGAAGATCCGGAGAAATTGGGTCATGAAAAGAGGGGAACAGAGAGAAGAGAAAAGAGCGCGCGGCCGCCCTCCGCCGGAAATTCACATTCGTTTTAACTTCCGGACGGCACACAAAACACCAACTTCCGGCGGAGGGCCGCCGCACTCCTGAATCTTGGGTTTCCTCGCTCCTAACCCGTTGACTTTCGCGGGGAAAAGCAAGTATCTTCCTTGCCCACACAGGCGAAAATCATGGGCAGTGAGCTCAGTCGACACGACCTGAGTCAGCTTCTGGATCGTTGGACCCAAGGCGACGCCGAAGCGCTCAAGGCCCTGGTTCCACTCGTCTACGCGGAACTGCGCCGGCTGGCGCACCATCGCCTCCGCCAGGAACGCAAGGACCACACGCTGCAGACCACCGCGCTGGTCCATGAAGCCTATTTACGTCTGGCGCAGCATCCTCCTCGTACTGTCAATGACCGCAAGCATTTTCTCGCGCTGGCTGCCGGAGTCATGCGCCAGGTGCTGGTCGATCATGCCCGGGAGAAGCGGGCAGCGAAACGCGACGGGCGCATAAAGTTGGAACTTCAGCCAGAGATGATGCCAGTGCCTGCGCCCGACGTGGATTTGCTCGCTCTGGATCACGCGCTGGATGGACTGGCCAAGCTCGATGCGCGCCAGTCGAAGATTGTGGAGCTGCGTTTCTTCGCCGGGCTCTCCATCGAGGACACCTCCGAAGTGCTAGGCATGTCACCAGCTACGGTGAAGCGCGACTGGATCACGGCGCGCGCGTGGATCTATCGCTCGATGACAGGACGAGTACTGACATGAATGATGTCGAACGATGGCAGCGGGTGAAGCAGTTACTCGACCAGGCAATCGGTTGCGATGCACACGAACGCGCCGCCTTGCTCGACCGCGAATGTGGGAGCGATTCGGAATTGCGATCTGAAGTTGAGTCGCTCGTTTCCTCTCATCAGCGGGCGGGAAGCAACTTCCTGGGTAAGCCAGTCATAAATATTTCGGGGAGCCTGGGAGTTCGAGCAGCGGCAAGCGTGAGTGGTCAGATTGGCCTGTCACCCGGAACTATGCTTGGCCAGTACGAAGTCATCGGACTGATTGCGTCGGGCGGCATGGGCGAGGTCTATCGGGCGCGCGACACAAGCTTGCACCGCGATGTCGCCATCAAGGTATTGCCGCCGGCTCTCCTCCACGATGAAGAGCGGCTGCGGCGCTTCGAACAGGAAGCGCGAGCAACGGCCGCCTTGAACCATCCCAACATTCTTGCCATCTTCCAAATGGGTGTTCATGATGGCGCGCCATACTTGGTCTCCGAGCTGCTGGACGGAGTCACCCTGCGCGAGCATCTGGCACGAGGGCCCATTCCGTTTCGCAGAACGATTGACTATGCCACTCAAATCTCACGCGGGCTGGCGGCAGCTCATGACAAAGAAATCGTACATCGCGATTTAAAACCCGAAAACCTCTTCATCGTGAGGGATGGCCGGTTAAAGATTCTGGATTTTGGATTGGCAAAACTCAGGCAGCGCTACGCCGAAGAGCTCGGCGTTTCAACCAAAGGCACGGAATCCGGCATGGTGATGGGGACCGTCGGCTACATGTCGCCGGAGCAGGTAAGCGGAAAGCCGGCCGATCATCGTGCCGACATCTTTGCCTTGGGCGCCATCATTTACGAGTCGCTGACCGGGCAACGCGCCTTCCGCAAACCGACGTCTGCGGAAACCATGGCCGCCATACTGAACGAGGATCCTCCGAGCGCTTCGCAGCTTACGCCCGGCATTCCTCCCGCTCTCGAAAAGGTGGTGCAGCGTTGCCTCGAAAAAAATCCCGCACAGCGCTTTCAGTCCGCCTCGGATCTCGCGTTCACGCTGGAAGCGGTATCGGATTCAGGCGCCAGACCCGGCAGCATTTCGAGTGAACCGAGGAAACGGCTGCATCTCTGGTGGTATGCAGCGATCGCCGCTGCAGTCATCATGGCAGCACTCGCCGTGCGTCAATTGTTTCCGCGAAGCTCGTTGGTACCAGTCAGCGATTGGGTCCAGATCACGAACTTCGCCGATTCCGTCACTTCGCCCGCCCTTTCGCCGGATGGCCGGATGCTCACTTTCTTGCGCGGCAACGATACATTCACCACGCCTGGGCAGGTGTATGTGATGTTGCTGCCTCACGGCGATCCGGTTCGACTGACCAACGACTCAACTTCGAAGATGAGTCCAATCTTCAGCCCCGATGGCGCAAATATCGCCTACACAGTTCCCTGGGATACGTGGACTGTGCCCGTGCTCGGCGGACAGCCGCGGCTTTGGCTTCCGAACGCGTCGGGATTGAGCTGGCTCGATGCCGATAACTTGATGTTTTCCCAATTCAGCGGCGGCGCCCACCTGGAGTTGGTCAGCTCCGATCTCAGCCGCGCTCATGAACATCGCATCTACGCGCCCGCATCCTCCGTGGGCATGGTGCACCGTTCGTATCTATCGCCTGATCGTAAATGGGTGATTGCCATTGAAATGACTGGGAATCTGTGGAATCCATGCCGCCTCGTTCCCTTCGACGGCAGTACACCCGGTACACCAATCGGGCCCGGAGATGGCATATGTACGGCAGCAGGCTGGTCGCCTGATGGCAAGTGGATGTATCTCAACACCAATTCGGGCAAAGCTTTCCATATCTGGCGACAGCAGTTTCCCAATGGGAGGATCGAGCAAGTTACGTCTGGGCCAACAGAGGAGGAGGGAATCGCTGTTTCTCCGAACGGGGACTTCCTGGTCACGGCTGTGGGCATTCGGAGAAGTAGCGTTTGGTTGCACGATTCCCATGGCGACCGCGCGCTCACTTCCGAAGGCAACGCTGCGTTGGCCAATCCGCGTAACGGATCGCCGTTTTCACCGGATGGCAAGAAGTTCTATTACCTCGTCGGCCGCACGGCCGGGCGCGAGCTGCGCTCTGACGGAGGGACTGGTGAGTTGTGGGAACTGGACTTGCAATCGGGCGCTGCCCACGCGATTATGCCGGGTTTCACCATTACCGATTTCTCGCTCTCGCCCGATGGGGGCGAGATCGCCTTCAGTGCCCTCGGTGACAATGACATTCAGAGTATCTGGGTAGCGCCGCTGGACCGCAGTTCCTCCCCGCGAGTGTTGCGGGTGTCCGCCAATCGCCCTCGCTTTACGCGCGAATTCATTTATTACGTTAAGAATATGCGCGATGGTGGATACGTCTATCGCATCCGAGCTGATGGCAGCGGTGATGAACGAATCTGGCCTGACAAGATCATGGCCCTGGCAACCTCTCCCGACGGCCGGTATCTTGCCGTAACTGTGCCCCTTGGAGGTTTATCAATGTGGAAGCTGCAAATTGTTGACTGGGCGCGAAAGCGCGTTCAGCCGGTCTGCAACGACGCCATCGCTTACTGGTCAGACGACGGAAAATCCTTTGTGGTAACCGCGACCGTTGGCAAGCGGGATATGCGCGCCCCAACTTATGTGGTTAGCCTGCCTGTGGCGAATAGCCTTCCTGACCTGCCGCCGAAGGGATTCACGGACATCTCGCAGTTTGCCGCGCTAAAGCACACAGCGACGATTACCCTGGGTATGATCAGCCTCGGAAAAACCCCAGGCACTTACGCCTACGTGAAAGAGACGGCGCAGCGCAACCTCTACCGCATTCCTCTGCGCTGAATCGTCGCGAAAAATATAAGGCCCGGGAGAAGCAATTCGACCGCGGTATCAAATTGGAACTCCGGCCGGACATCATCCAACATCTATTTGCGTTGGGGCAAAGTGACGATGACGATCTGGACGCACAAGCCGACGGCGTTACAGAAAGCGACTTCATTCTCGCTGCAAAGATCGACGAGATTCCGCGCGCGGCCAGCTACTAAGCATGCGCCAACAAAGGAAGGCGCCGAGCACCTACTCATCCAATCTAGCGATGGGTGGGCCCTCGGCGTCCCGCAAGCGTCAAACCGGTACTGATCGCTCACCAAGTGAGTAGCACGTAACCCGGTTGGCCACCCCCAAGCTGCGGCCCGCCATGACCGGTTTCGATTCCGAGGGGGCCTGGGCAGAAGTTGGCGCCGAAAGCGGCGCCGCCAGAGAAGCCCGAAATGCCGGAGTGACTGATTGCTGCCGCTGGGTCACTACTCCCGCCGAGACCATCAGTCGTTGTGAGGTGGCCGCTAGCAAATCCGCCGCCGGCAAAGATCAATGTCCCGCCATCCAACGAAGTCATGCTGCTGGTGGACCCGTCGTCAGATTCCTTACCGTTCAGGAGGTTCGCGCCGCCGCCGCCCCCACCGACGTTGATGAGGTAGAGTGTACCCGGCGTGACCGAGATCACGCTACGGCTGTAGGCTCCGCCGCTCCAGCCGCTTCACTACCACCACCCCCGCCCCCGCCCCACATTTCGACTAAAACGTGCGTTATCCCTGAAGCGGCCTTCCACGAATAGGTCGCCAATGGAATGTTGTTCCCATTTGTAAACTCCTGCATGCCGTTGAGGCCCCCGACCCCGGCTGGTCCTTGCGGCCCTTGTGGTCCCGGTGGGCCAGTTGCACCAGTCGCGCCCATTGCGCCTGGATCACCCATTGGCCCCGCAACCCCTGCCGGACCTCGCGGTCCCGGCTGTCCTTCTGGCCCGGCTGGACCTTGCCCGCCAGCCTGCGCCATGAGAACCCAGATCGCATTTATGTCGGGTGGATCCTCACCTCTGTTTGCCGTGCTCGCAATGTAAGTTGAGCCGTTGAAGGTGACGACATCATTCGCGGCATATTCGGCGTCGCCGCTGAAAGGACCTCGAAAAATAAAACTCGTGCCATTTGCTCCGGCTGGTCCTTGTGGTCCAGGTGCGCCGCCAATTCCGGGAATACCCTGCGATCCTGGCAAACCTTGTACACCCTGTAGCCCTTGTGGACCTATGTCACCCTTCGGCCCCTGCGGGCCCGCCGCTCCCTGCTGCGCCATCAGACTCCAGTTCTGATTCGCATCTGGTGCCGGATCTCCGGCTTTGGTTGCGGCTTTCACCACGTAGCTCGACCCATTGAATGTCACCACGTCATAAGCCGAATAGGCCGCTGCAGGATCGAAAACAGCCTTGAATGCGAATCCCTGGCCCGGCGCTCCTTGTGGACCCTGCGGCCCAGTCGCACCATCGATTCCGGGAGGTCCTTGCAGCCCGGTTGGTCCTGGAGATCCTTGGATCCCTTGTGGTCCCGGCGGTCCTTGCGGGCCGACACCGGCTGCCAAAGCGATTTCCAGTTCGGGACCATTGCCGGTGAGCAGACTCTCTTTGGAATCGAAAGAGAAGCTGCCGATCGAATCACTGGTGAGGGAGAGTGCTACGCCATTGTTGGGAGTTGTCCCGTTGAGCCATGCCTGCACCAGCGGCGTGATGTCGATGAGCAAAAACTGATTCACGCTCGATGCGGTAATCGATACCGGATGATTTCCCGTCGCAGAAGCTCCGAGCGACGGAGGTGGAGTGCTGAAGTTTAACGTCTTCTCGCTCCAGCCAGAGTCGAGCTCATAGACATCGAAGGCGCCACTCTTCGCCACTCCATCCACATACAACCGCAGAGATGCTTTGCTGACGCGCGCGCCGGTGGGAATTCCGGAAAGGTTGAATTGCACATAACTGGTGGTTCCCGGCCCCACCACGAGGGTGATACCTGGACCGTAGTTGACCTTCGGCGTCGCGCTGCTGACGAACGTGTCCTGGCTGGGTGGTGCCTGGGCAAACAGCGGCGATGCCGCCACTGCGATGAATAGAACTGCACCACACACTAGCTGCGACATTGCTTGCAATATGCGCACAGGTATCTTCGACATGATCTCCTCCCGGGTCTTGTTTTTCACTTCGACCTTCATCAGCGGCTAAGTGGGGCTTGCCTGTTTGGGCGAGTGAATTGAGCTGCTATTCACATAAGCGAAAGATCCGGAGAAAGTAGCTCATGAAAAAAAGAACAGGTGAGCGATGAAGAAAACGGAGCGCGGCGGCCCTCCGCCGGAAGTTGACTTTCGCCTTTGCTGAAAACCAAAGGCAAAAGCACGTGACCAGGGATTGCACGGATCAGCTCGGATTACACGGATGAAAGTGGCAATGAGACAAATGGCAATCCGTGAGATCCGTGCTGATCCGCGGAATCCGTGGTAGAGATTTTGATTTTGGTTTAGCCGGCAGCTTTCCGCAACCAAAGCGAAAGTCAAAGGCGGAGGGCCGCCGCACTCCTGCATTGACGGGATTAACAAATCAGATGAACCAGCTGGCCCTGGGCCTTATTGCCTGCGGAAGAATGCCGCCTACGTTGCCGATGGTGTACTGCATCCACCATCGATGCGGCGCCGCAAAATTCGCTTTTCATTAAATCCGGCCGTTTATTTCTACCTCGCCTCCGGTTTGACCAATTCGTCAATGTAATCGGGCTTGGAATCGTCGCGGACCAAATGGGGATAGCGGTCTCCGCCGTGGTAATCGATGTTTGCGGTGCGGTAATAATCATCGTCGACGAGCAGCACTTCGATGCCATTTTGACTATCTTTGCTGCCGCTAATTGCGCCGCCAAGAATCTCCGGGGTAAACAGGCGGCCATTGATGCCGACAATTTTCATTCCCGGAGAGATGCCCGCCTTGAATGCCGGGCCGCCGTAAATCGAATCCGTCACCATTCCCTCGGGATTTACGCTCAGGCCAATGGTGTACGTGGTGTTATTCGGGCCACGCGGACCGGTGCGGCCGGCCTTCGGTTTGTCGGGCGAAAATGCGAGCTTCCAGCCACCTTCTTCAATCCCGTTCAGCGGAGCTTCGGGCGCATTTGACGTGAGGCGCTCATGGAAGAGTGAGGCCCAAGCATACGGGACAACCTGGTTCAAGCCGCTGACGATGTCGTCCAGGGTGTACGGTTTCACTTCGGGACCGTTGTTAGCGCCGCCGTAGAACGCGCGATAGAAGTCCTCGAACGATTTCTGCCCGTGGCTGCGGTCGTGAATGATGTTGGCCACCTCCAGCCAGATGAGTTCGCCTTCTTCGTAATAGTCGGAGCCGCGCCGCCAGTTGCCCCAGCCGCCGCCGCGAAACATTCCCGGAATGGCAACGGCGGTGTCGAGCAGCGGGCGCCAGGTTCTACCCGGTCTTCCCGGACCAAGACTCGCGCCGACCGTGGCCAGAGTCTGGCGATAGTCGTCGGGCGTCCACATGCCGCTGCGCGTCGCCAGCAAGTCGCCGAGAAACGACGTATTGCCCTCGTAGACCCAGAGCAGGTCAGTCTCCATCGGCTTCTGAAAGTCCGGAGTGGTCAGATCGCGAGGGCGGCGGAATTTCCCATTCCAGGAATGGGCATACTCATGCGCGAGCAGGCTGCCGACTTCGCGGGCAGCGTTGGGCGACAGCAAGACGCGCTCCGGCAAGCGGCTGTCATTGGATTCGTTGTGTTCGAGCCCGAAATGCGGCGTGTGATCGCTCAAGGTGAGCAGGAAGTGGTAATCGCGATAGTGGCGCGATCCAAACAGCTTGCCCGCTTCCGCCACAAGGTTTGTCAACCCGCGTTGCACGTCGGCGGGCATCGCCAACGCTTCACTGCTGTCCGCGACGATGTCGATTTCGTGATGAATCGGCTCCCCGGGCGGGGTGAGGTCGATGGCGCGGTAATACTCGCCGCAAAGCACCGGCGAATCCACCAGCCGCTCCAAGGTGACCGGCTTGAACTCGACGGTCTCTCCCGATGAACTCGCGACCGGCAGCGCAGTCCCGAACTTCCAACCGGGCGGCAGACGCAAAGTCGGCCGATAGGTGATTTGCTCCGAGGTGTATCCGGCCGGGTATAAGACATTCGAGTTCCAATTCAGGACCAGCAGCTTGTCGGTTGCCGAGCCCCGACCCGGCCCCGCGCTGTTCGCATCGAGCATGTCGAACGAGACATCGAGTTGGCGAGCACCTTGCGGAACGTTGACATGAAAAGTGAAGACGTCGAGCAGGTCGCGCTGCCACGAAAGATTTTTGCCGTCCGCGGAGAACTTCAATCCCGCAACATCGCCAACCGGTCCCCCCGGTGAATGTGCGCCGGGAATCCACTTGGGAAAATAAAGCGTGAGCGGACCGGGCTTGACCGGCATCGTCATGTGCGTGCGAATGATTTTCATCGGCGCCTGAGTCGCATCGACCTCAAGCGCGATTTGCGGCCCCGATTGCGCCAGAGCAGCCGCTGCCAGCAGCAGAATTATGGTGAGGCTCAATTCATGTCGAAACCGCCGGTATGTGGAGTGAAGGTGCATGAAGATTGCGCTCCTTATTTTGGGAACGCAAATGGTAACACCGGCGAAAGATTCTGAGCAGCTAAGCTGCTCAGCACGTGAGCGAAGCGGTTCGATACTTGGCAGCTCAGCGGTCAGAGTGAGAGCTTTGCGTGTCGGCGCATTCTGTCGATCAAAGATGCTCTCACAAACGCTCGACAGCCGTTGAAAACATCGATTTGGGGATTGCTGATTCAAAATGGGCGGTTTGCTTTGCTAGAAGCCGAAGAGCGATTTCACGAGCAGGACAGTCGCGAGCGCGAATAGGCGGAAGCCCAGAGCCATGCAGGCGCTACCCTCGAAACGAACTCCAATGCGGCGCTCTTCTGGAGGACCATTCCAGAGATTTGGAGATTTCGCGGTTAATCGCGTCCGCCAGTCCCACGGATACGTTCGCCACCCTCTGCGCAGAAAGTGAATGCCGCCAGATATCAAAAGCAATCCCCAGAGGCCGAACAGTGAGCGTGCTGCGGTATCTCCGTTCATTGGTACAAGAAAGCGGAAGTGCAAGCACAGCGACATCAGCCCGCGCATGGAACTCTCTCGATTCCGTCAACACCAAGATCGAACACTAGTGTTGGAACCAAACTCTTGCGATCAGCTGCCAACATGCGGCGCAAGCAGAACAGGCAGCATTGCGGTCATCAAGGACAGCAACCGCATACACGCGAATGCTTGCCGATGGGAGAGTGAAAAACGGATATGCAACGAAGAGGGAAACAGGCACTCCGAATCTGAGCGTTGCAGCGAAGTTCCCGCAAAATCAGAGAAATTAACAGGAAACGAACAGGAAAGATGGAACGACGCGAAAATTTCCACAGCTCCAACGATTGCAGGTTTGCCGTCGCCGCTTCGGGATCAATATCGCCTTGCAATAACTGACTACTTGCCGCGAAGCGGCGTGCTGCGTCTAGCCGCGCGCATCGGAGTCTCCCCTCCGCCACTGCTACATTTGATGTTCATGTTCGCCCGACGCACTGATTGGCAGCTTACGCAGAACCGTTACTCGGCTGCTCTCGACAGAGCACGTAAGCGCGGCCCCCTGCTCGACCTGACTGCTTCCAATCCCACCCAATGCGGCTTTGAATATGAGTCAGAGGCGATTCTTAAGGCGTTGTCTTGTCCCGAGGCTCTGCTTTACGAGCCACAAGCCCAGGGACTAGCTTCTGCCCGCCAGGCAGTCGCCGACTACTACAACAAGCATCCTGTACGTGCCGGAGCTGGCGAAATTTCTGCCGAGCAGATTTTCCTCAGCACCAGCACCAGCGAAGCATACTCATTTCTTTTTCGGCTGCTCTGCAATCCAGAGGACGAGGTGCTGGTCCCGCGGCCCAGCTATCCGCTGTTTGAATTTCTGGCGCGGATTCAGGATGTGAAGCTCGCGACCTACGATCTCTTCCACGATCATGGCTGGCACGTTGATTTTGCAGGGCTGAAGAAGGCGGCGGGCGCGCGCACCCGTGCAGTGCTGCTGGTGAATCCCAACAATCCCACCGGGTCGTTTGTGCACAGCGCAGAACTGCGGCAGATTGCGAGCTTCTGCCGCGAGCGCGAGCTGGCGTTGATATCGGACGAAGTGTTTCTGGACTATGCCGTTGAGAGTTCGGCAGAGATGAGCGTCGCATTCGAAGATGAATGCCTCTCATTTGCTTTAAGCGGCCTCTCGAAGCTCGCTGCTTTGCCGCAGATGAAGCTTGCCTGGATGATGGTGAATGGTCCCGTCAAGCTGCGGGATGCAGCCCGTGACCGGTTGGAAATTATTGCCGACACGTATCTCTCAGTGAACACGCCCATTCAATATGCATTGCCACAATTGTTGTCCCAGCGGGAGCGGATTCAGGCACAGATCGCTGCCCGGGTCCGCAAAAATCTCATGGCCCTGGACACGCATCTGGCCGGCAACAAAGCCATCGAGCGCCTGCACATCGAGGGCGGATGGTACGCAGTGCTGCGCGTTCCCGCCACGCAAACCGATGAAGAGCTGGCAATCGAGTTGATCGATCGCGATGGAGTAGTAATCCACCCTGGGCACTTTTACGACTTTTCCGGGGAGGGATATCTGGTAGTGAGTCTGATTACGCCAGAGAACGATTTTGCCGAGGGGATTCGACGGGCATTGAGACGATTTTGAAATTGAGCAGCTTCGCGTTCGGCCCGGAATTCTAGTCCCGCCAACCGGCGGGACGTCACGAGAGTAGCCCACCATGTAATGGTGGGTATGTTCGGTTTGGCATTCCAGTCCCGCCAACTGGCGGGACGATTGAAAATTGCGTGTAGAATGCTCCGCACCTATGGCGCATACCTTCACCTCCTTGTATTTCCATGTCGTGTTCTCGACTAAACGACGCATTCGTCTGATTTCAGCCGAGATCCGTCCGCGCCTTTGGAGTTACATAGGTGGCATTGCACGAGAGAACGATTTTCGCGCGCTGCGCGTAGGAGGCATGGCAGAACATGCGCATGCTTTGCTGTCGCTCAACCCCGCGATGCCCATTGCGAAGGCGGTGCAGCTTTTGAAAGCAGGATCAAGCGGGTGGATGGAAGAGACGACCGGCAAGGATTTTGATTGGCAGGAGGGCTACGCCGCCTTCACGGTGAGCCTCTCGAATTTGGATTCGGTGAAGCGTTACATCAACAATCAGGAAGAGCACCATCGAAAAATCGATTTTGCGGCAGAATGGCGGCTGCTGCTGGAGAAGCACGGAATCAAATTGACACCGCGATAATCTCAATCGTCCCGCCGACTGGCGGGACTGGAACTTTCGTCTCACCGTTAACCCCACCATTGCATGGTGGGCTACTCTCAACCGTCCCGCCGGTCGGCGGGACTGGAATTGTCCCGCGCCGATTTTCCGCAATTTCAACCGCTTCCACAGCCGATTCTCGTTGCCTACTTCGCCTTTCTTTCGCATAATAGCTCTGCATTCCAAGGGGCCCTCGAATGGCAGTCGCTTACTCGCAACTGAATCCGAAGCAGAAGCAGGCGGCCAACCACGTTCAGGGTCCTATGTTGGTGCTGGCGGGTGCGGGCACGGGAAAAACCAGCGTGCTGGTTCACCGCATCGCGCGTCTGGTCCAGCAGGGGAATGCGCAGCCCTCTGAGATTCGTGCGTTCACCTTCACTCACAAAGCAGCCAGAGAGATTCGCGAGCGCGTCTCCGTAGCGGTTCCGCATGCTTCCCCTGCGACATTGCAGGCATCGACCTTTCACGGTTATTGCTATCACCTCCTGCGTGAGGCGGGAGAGGACTTTCAGCTTCTCGATCAATTTGAGCTCTGGACCTTTCTGCGCCAGCGCGTCTCCGATCTGCCGTTGAACCGGTTCCTGCGTGCGGCGAATCCGGGAAGGTTCCTGAGCGACTTGCTGAAGTTCTTTGACCGCTGCTCTGACGAGTTGGTCACGGCCCCCCGCTACGCCGATTATGTCCGGCAGACCTGCGCGGGCGAACTGCCGGCTCCGCGCGTGGCCAAAAAAAAGCAGGCAGAAGAGATGTCGGCGGATGAGGTGCTGGAACGCTGTCGGGAAATCTCCGCCATCTTCAACGTGGTGGAACGCCTGCTCGAGGAAAACCGCCTGCTCACCTTCGGCGCTCTGGTCTCGCGAGCCGCTGCCCTGCTGCAGCGCGAACCTGAAACGCTGGCGCGCGAGCGAGCGCATGCGCGGTTCCTGTTAATCGACGAATTTCAGGACTCGAACCATGCGCAGATTGAACTCACCCGCTTGCTCGCTGGCCACGCTCAGAATGTTTTCGCCGTCGGCGATCCTGACCAGGCGATCTATCATTTTCGCGGCGCGTCCAGTGCGGCGTTCAACGAATTCTCCACCGTCTTCAACCGCCTCGAGCAGAAGAACATCGTCAATCTCGCCGAGAACCAGCGCTCCACGCAGAACATCCTCGATTGCGCGTTCGTTGCCATCAACAGCAATCCGCGGCTCACCCAGGAAGGCAGCCGCTTGCGCTTTGACCGCGAACGTCTGGTCTCAGCCCGCGACCTGCGGCGAAAAAACGAGAGCACCGGTTTTCTCTTTCCGCAGGAGCCGGTGGAGGCTGTTCCTTATCGCGACTACTCGAATGAGTGCACGGATATCGCTGAACGAATTCTGGAACTTCGCGCCGACGGGGCTCGCTGGAGCGATTTCGCCGTGCTTTTTCGCACCCACGCCAATGCCAACGACCTGGTGGAAGCCTTCGGCGCGCGCGACATTCCTTTTGAGGTGCAGGACACCGACCTGTTCGACACCGACGCGCTGCGCGATTTGATGGCATGGCTGCACTGCACAACTTCTCTGAACCAGGATGTTGCTCTGTTCCGCCTGGCCCTGAGCGCGGATTCCGGCATCGATCTTACTGCGTTGCACGACAAGATGGCTTCGGCGGCTCGCGGCACCAAACTTTTCACGCTTCTCGAGACTGGTCCCGGCGGCCCGGAACTGCTGGCGCGCGTGCGTCGGTTCGCGCAAGAGCTTCCACCTGCCGATGCCGACCTGCTCAGGACCATTCGCGAAGCTGCGGCCGAAGTCGGCCTGTCGCCGGAACGATTGGAATTTCAACGCTTCCGCGATTTCGCTACTGGCTGGCGGGAAAAGAGCATCTCGCGGACCAAGCATCTACCCGAATTTCTTGAGTTCCTCGAACTGTACAGGGAAGCTGGAGGCAGCTTGGCCATAGCGGCGCCGGAGCGTCCGGAGACTGAATCAGAACCCCCTGCGGCCGGGGTCCCCGACCGCAAGCAGTTGGCGGTTGGGGTGGGGCTAGCGGGGGATGCTTTTCCTCGCGATGCAGTAAAACTTCTCACCGTGCACGCCGCTAAGGGTCTGGAATTTAAGCATGTGTTTGTGCTGCGCGTAACCAGCAACTCATTTCCCACTTCCTATCGAGAGACGCTGGTCGAATTTCCCCGCGAACTTCGCTTCCTGAATACCCCGAGCGACAAGCCGGATGACGAGCTGCATCGCGAAGAGGAGCGTCGCCTGTTTTACGTCGCTCTCACTCGCGCCAAGGACACGCTTACCCTCTACGGCAAGCTGAAGCCGGGGAAGAACAAACAGCAGACTCCGCCGGGTTTCATGCGCGATCTCGCAGAGGACACGACTCTGCAACATCAATTCCGATTGCGCGATCCGCATTGCAGTGATCTTGAGGTCCGCGCCCCCGAGGCTCCGGGATGGGCGGAAATCGCGTCGAGAAAGCCTATTGCCCGGCTCGAACTCAGCGCGTCGGCGATCGACGCGTACGCTCGTTGTCCCCTGAAATATTCACTGCAAAAAATCTGGCGGCTTCCGGAGGAGCCTTCGGCCGCGCTGCAATACGGAGCAGCCATGCACTCGGCGCTGCGCGATTTCTACGATGCCGCCATGCGCGGAGTGCACAGGACCGCCGACGAGACGGTAGAGATTTTCAAGCGAGAGTTCGAAGCGGCCAAAATCGAAGAAGAGCTCCAGCGCGCTTTGTACGAGCGACAGGGCGCCGAGCAGCTCCGCGAATTCATTGCCGCCCGCGCCGCCGAGCCGCCCATTCAGGTACTCAATACCGAGAAGCCCTTCCGCTTCATGATCGAGGACGTCTCCATCGTCGGCCGCATCGATCGCATTGACCGCGAACCGGACGGAAGCGTGGTGGTTCTCGACTACAAGACCGGCAATCCGCGCAGCAGCATGGATGCCCGCATGAGCGTGCAACTGGGGCTGTACGGGCTGGCGGCGACGCTCGAAGGACTCGCGGTCGCAAAAATGGTCTTCTACAACCTCGAAGACAACAGCACCGCCGAGACAGATGTCATCAACGAATCGCACCTGCGTGAGACCGTTCTGGCGGCCGCCGAGGGCATTCGCGCCGGACGCTTCGATCCGTTGCCGGCTTTCCATTGCAAGATGTGCGGATATCGCAGCCTGTGTCCGGCAACGGCGGAGCATATCTTCCCGACCACTGAACTGCGGGCTGCGGCAGGAGTGAAATGAGAGTTCACCGATGTTCAAAATGTACGAGCATTTTTAATTTTTCACGATGTCACCCTGAGGCGAAGCCGAAGGACCTCCTGCAAAAGCATCTGAGATGATGCAGTATGCAAGGCTCCTCGGCCGCTGCACGTGAGGACCTGAATTTTGTGTTTAAGAGACGCGCAACCGACGTTTCAGTCCAACAATGTTGCAGGAGGTTCTTCGGCTGCGCCTCAGGATGACACCTAAAGAGATTCAAACGGAACATTGCGACACGATCAAGATCGTGTCCCAACACGTGTCTTGCTAGCACGGGAGTTAAATGACCGGTATCACGCTAATAATTTTTCTAGTTGCCATCGCCGTGGTCGCGGCGATTCTAATTTGGCAGCGGCGCAGCGCGCCTCCCGATTCTGGCATTGACGCTATGCGCCGCGACATGGGCCTGCTGCGCGAGAGCACCGAGCGCTCCATTCAGGCGATGAACGCGAGCTTCAGCGCACAGATGCAGAGCGTTTCCTCCCACGTGCAAGGCACGCTGACCACCGTCTCGCAATCCGTGAATGGCCGGCTGGAAGAGATGAACCGGCAGATGCACGAGCAGCTTCAGCGCAATGTTGAGCTTGTCTCCACCACATCGGATTCGGTGGGTGAGCGCATGTCGGCGGTGCAGTCCACCTTTGCGGGACTACAGAAACAAGTGGGAGAGATGAGCGAGCAGGCGCGGCAACTGGCGGAGATGTCGAAGTCGGTATCGACGCTGGAACGCGTGCTGGCCGCACCCAAATTGCGCGGCGGCTTTGGTGAGGCGCAACTCGAGAATCTGCTTAAGATGGTCTTCGCCCACGATCAGTACCAGATGGAATTCCCCTTCTCTTCCGGCGAAAAAGCCGATGCGGTGCTGTTCTTTCCGCAGGGCCACGTGGCCATCGACTCCAAATTTCCGCTGGAGAACTTTCGCCGGTTGGCGGAGTCGCAGACCGATTCCGAAAAGAAGACGCTGCGCCGCGAGTTCCTGCGCGATGTGAAGCGCCGCATCGACGAAATCGCGACCAGGTACGTTCGCCCTTCAGAAGGGACGCTGCCCTTTGCGCTGATGTACGTTCCGGCGGAAAACGTCTATTACGAGAGCATCATTCGCGACGAAGAGGGCAACGATCTTTACAACTACTGCGTGCAGAAGCGCGTGATTCCGGTCTCTCCCAATTCTCTCTACGCCTATCTGCAGACAATCGTGCTGGGATTAAACAGCATGCGCGTGAGCCAGCGCGCGGAGTGGATTCTGCGCGAAATCGAAGGCTTGCGCATCGAGATGGCAAAATTCAGCGACTCGTTCGATGTAACCGGCAAGCATCTGCGCAATGCCCAGGCCAAATACGATGAGAGCCTGCGCGCGCTCGACAAGATCCAGACCCGCGTGCAGTTGTTAGGAAACGGCGCGACCGAGGCGCAGAATGCGCTGTTTGAAGCTGAGCCTCGGGCAGCGCTGAAGGCCAGCGCGAACTAGCTGCTGGCTACTAGCCAAAATCATCCCCAAAATCAAAAACTCACACAGATAAAACGGATGCAACAGATCATTGAAGGAAAAAAATCCGTCCCATCCGTCTCATCCGTGCGGGATGTTGCTTTTGATTTGCTGGCAGCCAGTAGCTAGCAGCCAGCAGCCAAAAAAACTTTGGGGGACGCTGTTCGCGTCCCCCGTTTTACTCAGCCTTGTCAGCTCTTACTTTTTCTTCTTTGAGCTTGACTTCTTTTTCGAGGCTTTCTTGGTTGCCATGGTTTCTATTCTCCCTTTCGATTCATCATCGAGTATGTGCAACGATCTTTTGTTGCAATGGTTGAATGTATAGAGTCATTGAAAAACGAAGTCAAGAAAAAAATGGTTGACGTGAGTTGTTCTTTGAGTTCTACCCAAGCGCGAATCGATGCCGCAAACAAACCTTTTCACCACGGAATCACGGAGACACGGAGAAGATCACCTGATTTTTGCTCGGATAATTTGAGAGTCGAAATCACAAAGTCGTTGAAGCTTTCCTCCGTGCCTCCGTGACTCCGTGGTGAAAAGGTTTTGACTATTTAATTGCGCCGGTCTTCTGCAGCTTGTCGTACAACATGAGCCCGATACCGGAGACGCTGTCGAAGATCGCATGGCCCATCATTCCGGGGCGCAGGCTTTTGCGCAGGATTGCGAGCGTTCCGAACATCGCTCCCATTACGAAGATGATGAACATTCTCTTCGCGCCTTCATAGCCGTGCGAGAGGCCAAACAGAATTGCCGACGCAATCATCCCAATCCAGGCGTTGCGCAGCAAAGTCGAAAATTGGCGCTGAAAATATCCGCGATAAATAATCTCTTCCACGAACCCCGCGACGGTGCTCATGAAGATGAAGAGCGCCAACTCCGCTCCGTTCTTCGGCCCGATCGCCTGGATCGTTTTTCTTCCTTCATCCATGG
>JAICXB010000094.1 GCA_025980765.1 Terriglobales bacterium | reverse complement strand
TCCGGTCGAGGAGTCATAGGGCATCACCAGAATCGAACTGGTGCGAAACAGATCCGGAACGTCGCGACTGGGCACGTACCCGAGGAACTGGATCGGGAGGTGTTTCGGCTGCGCTTCGCGTATCGAATCCAGATACCCCGGCGCCATGGGGTGGTTGCCGCCACCAACGATGAGCCGCGCATGAGGGCACTTCTCCAGCACGCGGGGAAAGGCGGCCATCAGCGTTTCGAGCCTCTTGTAGGTGCCCCAGTGGCCAAATGCGAGAATCCGCTGATCGGGATTGTTGCGCCTCGCGAAGTCAGGAGGCCGTGAGATGGTGGTGAAGGTTCCGTGCGTTCCGACAAGAATGTTCTGCGCGGAATATTTCCGCATGAGCGTTCGGCGGTAATTGGAGAGGAGTACGGAAACCGAATCGGCCTTCAGCAGTGCCCAGGTCGCAACGTCGGTACCCATGCGATAGATGCGCTCGCGACGAACGCCGGCGTTGGCGAAGTCGACGTGTTCGATGATGTGGTGCAGCGTGATGTGCGTGTAAAAGCCCGCGGCCCGCGTAAGCGCAGGGACGGAAAGACCAGCGAAGGCCGCGAACGGGTTCTCCGGGGTACCGAAGCTCGAAAAGACCAGATTGAACCAGACGACGTCAGGCTTGAGGCGGCGAATGGTATTCAGAAGCCGCACCGGTGTTGCAAGGCTCCCAAATTTCCAGCAGCGAATGACGTTGAAGCCCGGCAGTTCCTGGGGCTGCAGACGATCGCCTGTCTCTGCGTCGGGTACGACATCGTCGGCCGTCAGCTCGTCGGCGAGCACCACCAGCTCGACGTGCTTGTGCCGCTGCAGTTCACGCGCAATATGGTAGGAATACTCGTTCAGCTGCCGTTTGCTTGGAGGAAACGCCGCAACTAAGCAGATTCTCATCCGTTCCTGCCCCACAAGAATTTCAAAGTCATCGTCGTCAATGCGGCGTTTGTCCTGGGAAACCACGACAAGGCGTTTGAGGCGCTGCCTCGTCCCGCTGTACCCGTGCAGTTCATCGGTGCACGTAGGGTGTAGATGCCCGAACCTGCCATGAAGGAAGTCGGGCAGTGCGCAGGAAGCTTCAGGGGTCTCGCTGCCACCCAGAATTCGAGCATTCGATCCACACTATGCGGTGGCGATGAGCCGGAAGACTGATGACAGGAGAAAATCGAGATCGCCGAGCGGCACCTGCAGAGGAAAACATAGAGACTTCTCTTAGAAGCGCGTGCACGCCGAATGGGTTGTCGGGCAGCAGTTCTGACCGCTCACTTTCAGGCAGCCAAACGGCCTCAATATTGCATCGGAAAGACATGGAATGACGAGTTTGCGACGGCTCGCTTGTCCACTTCCTCTGAATGACTTCTGCCGGCCCGTGGAGAAGCAGCGCGGGCGCCTCTTGTGTGTTCGCTTCGAAGTGCTGGAGACTGTAAACATTGCCGACTCATTCCCAAGGAAATTGCAGGAGCCTGCAAGGCCGCATTGTCGCAGCAAGTGTTGTCCTTCTCTCCGGCTCGACGCTCGCCGCCGTTCTTAATTTCCTCTACAACATCGGAATCGCGCACTTCCTGGGGCCGACAGATTTCGCGCACGCTACTGTCGTCTATACCCTGCTCACCCTGACATCGGCGGTCACGCTCTCCTTTCAGATCGTGACCGCGAAAGCAGTGGCGCAGCAGCCGACGCTGGAAGGAAAGAGCGCAGCCTACCGCCAACTCCATCGCGATTCCTGGGCCTGCGCCATCTCGGTTTGCCTCCTGCTGATTCTGTTCCAGCACCAGATCTCCGACTACCTGAATTTGCCGAGCCCGATCCTGGTCGTGCTTCTGGCGATCGGCGCAGGTTTCTACATCCCGCTCGGTACGCGCCGCGGTTACATGCAGGGCGCCTACGGATTCAGGAAGTTCGCCACAAACCTGGTTCTCGAAGGCGCTGTGCGGCTGGGCGGGTCGTTACTACTGATTTTGCTGGGCACGGGCGTGACCGGCGTTATCGCAGCAAACGCCGCCGCGGAGGCAATCTGCTGGCTGGCAATTGTTCCGCATCTTTCTCCGCGGACTTCAGGTGCAGCGCGTTTCGTCGCCTTCCAGGAGCTTTTCCAGGCAATCATCTTTTTCGCCGGCCAGGTGCTCATCAACAACTACAGCATCGTCCAGGTCAAGCATTACTTTTTTGCACTCGATGCTGGAATTTATGCAGCCGTGGCGATGGTCGGCCGCGTGATTTTCACACTTTCGTCCGCGGTAGTGAACGGCATGTTCCCCATCGTGGCAGGCACCAGCGCCGAGGAGCGCAGGTCGCATAACGTCCTTTCCGTCTCATTGCT
>JAICXB010000077.1 GCA_025980765.1 Terriglobales bacterium | reverse complement strand
AGTCAAATCCGCGAGGAGGCGGTCGCTGATAGTGCGATTCAACAAGCGGCATTGGCGAACACGATGGAAAATTTCAAATTCGTGTTCGAGAAGGCATTGGAGGGATTGTTCATTGATCGCATGGATCAGAATCACGAGATTTTTGCTAGGTTCATGAATGACAAACAGTTCCAGCAGGTCGTAGCCAATGTGCTGATGCGGCAGGTTTATAACCAGATCCACAAGGAGAGCGAAGGGGTATCAGGCGCTGTCGCAGCGGAAGGAATACGGCTGTAGCTATGGCCGACAAGCCAGAAGCGAAAGGAAAAGAAGGAAATGGTGGAGCAGAAGACATCGGGTGCCCAGCGCTTAGAGGAAGGCTATACCTCCTATGTGAAATACTGCCTGAAGTACCGAGGAGGCGAAAAAGCCTGGGGAGTCGAGGATTTCTTTTTTCCAAGCTTCCGCAATGTTGGTTGCTATCTATCATGATGGGCTTCGGCTGGCATGATGAAGATGAAAATGGGCTGATCCCCACAATCAGCCCATGTGCCCACTCGGTTGAAATTTCAGTTTACAATTTGGGGGCAATTTGGGGGCAAATAGGGGCCAGTGAGCCGTTTTTTTGCCACCAAGCCGGTTATTAAGTTCGTTAACGTCAACAAATTACCCTTTCGTTCGTTCCATGGCATGGAAGAGGTCGTCGGTTCGATCCCGACCAGGTCCACCAAAGCATTTTTCACACAGCGTGAGGGCATCCCGGCGTGCGGGAAGGTCGTCGGTTCGATCCCGGCCGGTCCAGCATCGACGCTACTCGCGCCTGCGACGCCTTTCGGACAATAACGTCGCCGCTGCCGAATCACGGCTGAGTTAGAACAAAAGCAGCGAAGGTGCTGGTTCGCAGCATCCGAACAGGCAGCGAAGGAGAGTTTTGCGGGGCAAGCTCGGTCATCGACTTCAACGGTTAATTGCGAGGACCGCGTGAGTTCTTCCGGCGTACGCAAACAGAGCAAAAAACAACCAACCGACAAGCCTGCGGCCAAGCGACCGAAAATTGCCACATCAGCGATTGAGCAGCTGGAGCGCGCGCTCCGCGAAAGCGAACAGCGGTTCAGGCTGATTACCGATGCGATGCCTGTCATGGTCTGGATGTCCGGACCGGACAAGCTATGTAACTACTTTAATAAAAGCTGGCTCGATTTTGTCGGCCGCACTCTGGAGCAGGAACTCGGCAACGGCTGGGCGGAGAATGTGCACCCCGACGATTTCCAGCGATGTCTGCAGATCTATGCCAGTTCCTTTGATGCGCGTCAGCCGTTTGAAATGCATTACCGGCTGCGGCACCACAGCGGCGAATTCCGCTGGATACTCGATCATGGTGTTCCGCGCTTTGCCTCCGATGGAACGTTCGAGGGCTATGTTGGCGGCTGTCTTGACATTCACGAGCAAAAGGAAGCCGCCGAAAAAATCAAAGCCGCTTTTCTGATTTCGCAACGATTGGCCGCTATCGTCGAGTCCTCCAACGATGCCATCATGAGCAAAGACTTGAATGGAATCGTGACCAGTTGGAACCCCGCGGCAGAGAAGATCCTTGGCTATACGGCAGAAGAGATGATCGGGCGTTCGATCCGTACGGTGATTCCCCCCGAACTACAAGATGATGAAGATCGGATTCTGGCTACTATTGCCAGAGGAGAACGCATTGAGCACTTTGAAACTGTGCGGTTAACCAAGGGAGGAAAACGAATTGAGGTTTCTCTCACAATCTCGCCTGTGAAAGATCAAAGCGGGCAAATTGTCGGGGCTGCGAAAGTTTTGCGTGACATCACAGAACAGAAGAAGGCTGAGCGTGCCCTGCGAACCACTGAGAGACTAGCGTCTGTCGGAAAGCTGGCCGCGACCGTCGCCCATGAAATCAACAACCCGCTGGAAGCTATTACAAATCTTATCTACCTCGCAAAAAACGGGGCTGTTCGCGATGATGTACGAGAGTTTCTTACTACGGCGGAACAGGAACTGGACCGCATCTCGCATATCACCAAGCAGACACTTGGTTTTTACCGCGACACAAACAACCCAAGCTCTGTAAGAATCGGCGAAATGCTGGAACCTCTCATCGCAGTGTTTGCGCCTCGCGGTCGCAACAAGAGGGTCGAAATTCGTTCGGAAGTTCTCGATGATGCCGCGATTCACGCTGTCGCGGGTGAAACTCGTCAGATCATTGCGAACCTTCTGAGCAACAGTATGGATGCGGTAACGGCTGGCGGGCAGATTCGCATTCGAGTGTCGGCACGCAAGGACCATCGCGCCGAGCCGTTGGCTGGAGTACGGATCACCATCGCCGATTCGGGCCCAGGTATTCCAGCCGAAGATCGCCAAAGGATTTTTGAACCCTTCTTCACAACGAAGAAAGATGTCGGAACTGGTTTGGGTCTGTGGGTCTGCAAGAACATTGTGGACAAGCACCACGGATCGATTCGCGTCCGCAGCAGCGCGACACCCGGCAGGAGCTGGACTGTGTTTTCGCTATTTCTACCGTCGCTTCCGGATCCAGTGCAGGAAGAGGTTCTCATGCAGGCAGTGTGAAGAGTGTGCTAGCAGCCAGCCGCTAGTGGCTGGCTGCCAGAATTTCGCGCTCTATAGGCTGGCCATGCACGAAGACTGTGACCACGCTGGCATACGCGTCCGCTGACTCCAGGGGAGATTTGCTCAGCAGCACCAGGTTAGCGACTTTTCCCGCTTCGATCGTTCCCACCTGCGGGTCGAGGTGGAACATGCGCGCGTTCTCGATCGTCGCCGCCCGCAAAATCTGCTGTAGCGACATTCCCGCGTGCTGCAGATCCTGCATTTCCAAATAGCCGTTCAACCCGGGCAGATTGCCATACGTTGGCGCCGACGGAGTATCCGTCCCAAAAAGGAACCGCGCATTCTTCGCCGCCAGATACGCGACTACCTGATCTACCTGCCCGATCGGTCCGCGATCGTATCGCGCGCGCAAGACAGCGTCGGGTGGGTTGTCTCCAGCAAGTTCCTTTTTGAACCACTTGCCCTGCGGAGATTGGAACCACGCAAGCAGCTTCGCCGGGAGCACCTTGCGAACAGCCGGTCTCTGCAGGTATTCCGGATCGAAGTTCGCGCGCAGTCCCTGCATCACCTGGATCGTCGGCTGATATCCGATCTTCTCCGCCACAATGCGGTCAAGCAGCGATTTGATCTCCGGTGGAAGCTCCGGCCGGCCGTCGAACTCTCCCCAGTTCCACATGCCGTGCGCGATCACGTCTACCTGCGCGTCCACAGCGAATTTCTGCGCGTCGAAGGAATTGGCGTGCATCATCACCGGCAGGCCGTCGTTGTGCGCCGCCTGCCGGACCTGCGCGATGAGCGCGGGAGTGATGACGGGCAGGTTGCGATCGCGTCCGAAGCCGCGCTCGAAGTACGTCTTCACGCAGATTCCGCCCTCAGCTTTGACCGTCGCCACTGCCGCTGCGGGCGTGTGTTTCGCCGGGTCATATCCGGCGGGAAGTCCAGTCGCATGCTCCGGGTCGAGTATCCAATTTGGGAAAACTTGAAACCGCGCATCGGGCGGCGCGAACGACATGGGATAGCCGTTGGCGACGGGCAGCGACGGTCCGCAATCGTACAGATCGGGATGAAGTGGCGCGCGCCGGAAGTTGTCGAGCACGCCGCGATCGACGACCGCCAGATCGACCAGCGTGGTGTAGCCGAAGTACAGATACGAACGCGGAAGCTGCTCGTAATACTGCCGAATCATCTCCGGCAGCGCCTTGCGCTGGGTAAAGAGCTGTGTCGGGCCCACTCCCGGAACCGACGCCAGATGCACATGCGAATCGATCAATCCGGGAATCAGAAAACGTCCTTTTCCCGAAATGACACTTACTCCCGCAGGCGCCCGCACCCCTGCACCACGCTGCACCCGGACAATGCGTCCGTCCTCGATCAGCACGCTACCAATGCCAATGCTGTCCAGACTCTCAGGCGAGATGATCGTGACATCGGAGATCCAAATACGGCCCGCATCTTTAGGCGGCGCAACAGCCAAAGCAGCAACAGAGCAAACGAGCAAAGCAAGAAAAAAGCAAAGTTTCATGGAAGGCGTTCAGCATACAGCGGCAAACGCTTAGCAGCAAAAGACGCCCGAGCCACTGTGGTGAACACGAAGGCCAGAAGAACGTTTGCCCAGTCCTGCTAAGCAATCTCCATTGACTCGCAATTTTGCTGGGATGCGGGTGATGTAGCATCTAGCCCGTGGAATGGCTGAACTACCATCATCTCCTGTATTTCTGGACAGTCGCGCGCGAGGGCAGCATCGCACGGGCGAGCGTAACGCTGCGTTTGGCACAGCCCACGATCAGCGGGCAGATCCGCGATCTCGAGGAGTCGTTGGGGGAGAAACTGTTTCGGCGCGCCGGACGCAATCTGGTGATGACCGATGTGGGCCAGGTGGTTTACCGATTCGCCGACGAGATCTTTGGACTGGGGCGCGAGTTGGTGAACACGATTCGCGACCGCCCAACCGGGCGCCCGATCCGCTTTGTGGTCGGCATCGCTGATGTGCTCCCGAAACTGATTACTTATCGCCTGCTGCGTCCGGCACTCGATCTGCCGCAGCCGGTGCGCATTATTTGCCGGGAGGACAATGCCGCGCGTCTGCTCGCCGCGCTGGCTCTCCATGAACTCGATCTCGTGCTCACGGATGCGCCGATCAGCCCAGTAGTAAACGTCCGTGGCTTCAATCACCTGCTCGGCGAGTGCGGCGTCTCCATTTTTGGAGCGCCGAAGCTGGCGGGCAGATATCGCCGCGGCTTCCCCAAATCACTGACCGGCGCTCCTTTCATTCTGCCCGGCGAGGGCACGCTGATTCGTCGCGCGCTGGAAGACTGGTTCGAAGCAACCGGCATACGTCCGTCGGTGGCTGGGGAATTTGAAGATACCGCCCTGCTGAATGTCTTCGGGCAGGCGGGAGATGGGCTATTCGCCGCGCCAGACCCGATTGAGAAGGAGATTATCCGGCAACACGGAGTGCGGCTGGTAGGACGGGTTCCATCCATTCGCGAGCAGTACTACGCCATCTCCGCCGAACGCAAGCTCCGCCACCCCGCGGTGGTGGCCATCTCCGAAGCCGCGAAGACGAAGCTGTTCGCTTCGTGAAGAGGCTCAGATACACAGGAGCGGGGGGCCCCGCCGGGCGGATTGTTTTTTATGGTATGACAAAAAAAACCAACAAAAGGGGGCGGGGGGGGGGGGCCGGACCCGCGTGTTTGGGGCCAAATTTGTTATTTGGGTGTT
>JAICXB010000028.1 GCA_025980765.1 Terriglobales bacterium | reverse complement strand
TCCCGCGTATACCCTTGCGAAATCGAAGATTCAGCCTCGCGACTGAAGGAGAACCATGAGCACTGCTTCCACCATGCCGGTAGCGCCCAGCCAGCCGGCGCTTTCCGAGCCCGAGCGACTGATCAACGTCTTCTTTGCCCCCACCAAGACCTTCGCCGACCTTCGCCGTAGCGCCAGTTGGTGGGTGCCCTTCGTTCTGATCTCGTTGTTTTCGTACGCCCTGGTCTTCACCGTGGACACCAAAGTCGGATTCGAGCAGGTAAGCGAGAACCAAATCAAGATGAACCACCGTGCAATGGAGCAGATGGACCAACTTTCCCCCGCAGACCGCGCCAGGCGCATGGATGTCTCGGTGAAGATCACGAAAGGAATTTCTTATGCGATTCCGGTTCTGATACTGCTGAGCGATGTAGTCATCGCGGCCATACTGATGGCCACCTTCAACTTCGGCCTCGGCACCGAGATCAGATTTGGACAATCGCTCGCGATCGTCATGTATGCGGGTATTGTGACGCTTTTGCGCCCAGTGCTGGCCATTGTCTCCCTCTTTGCTGGGAGCAATGTCGAAGCATTTAATTTCAGCAACCCTGTCGGCACAAACCCCGCTTACTACATGTCACTCGACAGCGCGACCGGATGGCTCTATCACCTGGCCAGTTGGTTTGACGTGTTTACCATCTGGCTGTTCGTATTGATCGGTGTGGGATTCGCCGTAGTCGGCAAGAAGAAGATTTCTTCTGGTATCGCCGTGATGATCGGCTGGTTCGTAGTGCTCGCGTTGGTGTCGACAGCATGGTCGGCCTTGTAGAGATTTTTACTGTACTGATGCAGTAGCACTCCTCCCACGGTGGTAGGGACTGGGTATGCCTCAGGTTTAATCCAAATTAGCCGCTCAATTCGATTTAAGCCGTTTGAGGGTTGCGGGAGGGCTGCAGCCCAATCTTTGAGTTATCGACAGCACAGTGAGGTTGTGCGAGGTCGCACACCCGGTTAATGTGGTGGGCGGCATCCAGCTTTGGGTAACGCGACGGCGGTGATGAGATCCGCTCCTATTTGATATTGGCGAATAGCGCCGCGCGCCTTCCCCACCTGCACTCAATTCATCTTCTCCCCACTGCAATTCGACCTGCAATTTTCCCGTTTGGGTGCGGGTTTGTCGGAATCTCATTTTCCTATGCTTTAATAGAAGATGAACTACGATGCCTGAGAGACCCGCCTCCCCCCAGCCGCCATCCCGCGTGAAACGCGATAGTGTGGCTGCCAAGCGGCGCGTGCGCGAGCTGTGGATGATCGGCAAAGCGCTCGCTTCCAGCGATCACCCGGTGATGGCCCATATCGTCCCCATGCGGCGATGCAATCTCTCCTGCGCGTATTGCAACGAGTACGACGAGGTTTCAAAGCCGGTCTCCATTCAGACCATGTACCGGCGCATTGATCGCTTGGGCGAGCTGGGCACAACCATCGTCACCATCAGCGGCGGCGAGCCCTTACTGCATCCCGATCTCGATCTGATCATCGGACGCGTCCGCCAGCACGGCATTCTCGCCGGCATGATCACCAATGGATACCTGCTGACCGCCGAACGCATTCACCGGCTCAATCGCGCCGGACTCGACCATCTGCAGATTTCGATCGACAACGTGATGCCCGACGAGATCTCCAAGAAAAGCCTGAAGGTGCTCGACAAGAAGCTGCAGTTGCTGTCGCAACACGCGCTTTTCCATGTGAACATCAACTCCGTCGTGGGCGGAGGCATCCACAATCCGCAGGATGCGGTTGTAGTTGGGAAACGCGCGCTGGAACTCGGCTTTACTTCAACGATCGGCATCATTCATGATGGCGATGGCCAGCTCAAGCCCTTGCGTCCGGAAGAACGCGAAGTGTACCGGCTGATGAAGTCGTTCGAGAAGAAGAACTACTCCCGTTTCAACCACTTTCAGGATGCCATTGCCGACGGCAAACCCAATAGCTGGCGTTGCCGCGCCGGTTCGCGTTATCTCTATATCTGCGAGGATGGGCTGGTGCACTACTGCTCGCAACAGCGCGGCTATCCCGCTAAACCGCTGGAGCAGTACACGCTCGACGACATCCGCCGCGAGTTCGTGACGGAGAAATCCTGCGCTCCACACTGCACCGTCTCCTGCGTCCACCAGATTTCCTACATCGATCACTGGCGCGCGCCACAGACCATCGCCAGCGCTCCCGCGCCCGCGACCGTGGACGTAGAGGTCGGAGAATTGGTACGAATCGAATAAGAGCTTTTGGATTGCTAAGCTCCTGGTAAAAGATCGCTACGATACGCATTGTCATCCTGAAGCGCTTCTGTTGCGCGAAGGATCTCGCCAGATGTGTCAGTTGAAAAGTGCAGTCTTTGAATCCTCCACCTGTGCGGGTTCGGGGCTGGCTGGCCGAAGAGCCACCCCGAAGGCAATTGAGTTCCCAAGACATCGCGGAAGATCCTTCGCGCAACAGAAACGCTTCAGCATCAAAATGCGCAGGGTTCCCCCCAAATCATTCATTCGCCGCACCGCCTGAACCACATATCTCATTGATTCTCCTCAAAGTGTGACCTAGAATCTGGTGCAACTTTCGCGATTTCAGTTCCAACCTCAGCGCGCGCCTTTTTTCGGCGCCGGACGGGAGAGCACTGCGTCTTCGCCAATCATGGTAATGGCGTCCATCACCGGCATTTTCGCCCTGCTTCTGGGGGCAAGCCTGGTCGCCCTTTTACTGGCGCTGCCGTACGTTCGGCGCATCCGCCGCAAAATGCTGGAATACCAGATGCTCACGCAAGTGGGCCAAGCGGTGAGCGCGCGCCTCGATCAGGATGAGATCCTGCGCACTGTGCATCGCGAGCTCGGGCGGATTTGTGACACCCGCAGCTTCTACATCGCGCTGCTGGACGGCGATGAAATCCATTTCGATTTCGAGGTGCTCGAGGGACGCTCGCGACCGCCACGTCAACGCAAGCTGAAGCGCGGCATCACCGAGCACATCCTCAACACCCGAGAGCCGCTGCTGGTGCGATCGGGAATGGAAGATCGGCGGCGGCAGCTCGGATTGGAACAAACTGGCGAGCCGAGCAAGTCATTTTGCGGCGTGCCAATCTTCATCGGAGGAAAAGCCATCGGGGTGATGGCTGCTATCAGCCGAGAACGTGAGCGCGCCTACGACGAGCGCGATGTGGAGCTCATGCGCACCGCGGCGGCCCAGCTCGCAGTCGCGCTACAGAACGCGCGCCGTTTCCATCAGGAGCAAAGCCGCGCGGAATATCTTTCCTTCCTTAACAACATTTCCAAAGCCGCGATCAGCTGCAAGAGGCCATCAGACCTGCTGTCTCAGGTAGTAGAAGAAGTGCATCACAGCTTCGGCTTTGACCACATCAGCATCGGCATTGCCGACTATGCGCGCAAGGAGCTGGAAGTCCACGCCGAAGCCGGAAAAGACCAATATCGGCTGGGCGTTGGCAAACGCGTTCCGCTGGAGGCCGGAGTGCTCGGCATTGCCGCGCAAAAAAATGAGCTGCGCGCGCCTGGCTCAGAAAAGGTAAGCTCCGAAATGGGAAGCCCCAGTCCGAAGCAGGCCGAACATGCCACCCTCTGCCATCCCATCACTTACGGCGAGACCCTGCTGGGAACTTTGACGGTAGAAAGCTTTTCCCGGCGCGACTTTACCGAAGAGGAAATCCTCACACTCGGCACCCTGGCAGACGTGCTGGCGACTGCACTGCACAATGCGATGACCTTCGAGGAGATGGAGTACCAGTCGATCACCGACTGCCTCACCGGCATTAAGACCCGCCGCTACTTCCTCGAATCGATTCAAGCAGAATGGAGCCGCGCCTCGCGCTCCGGACGCGCATTTTCCCTGATGCTCATCGATCTCGACAAATTCAAGCAGGTGAACGACGGGCAGGGACACCTTGAAGGCGATATGGTGCTGGCCAAAGTTGGAATGATTCTCGAGCAGAAATGCCGGCAATCGAATGTGGTGGCCCGTTACGGCGGCGATGAGTTCGTCGTGCTCCTGCCCGAAACCACCATCGACCAGGCGGAAAGTCTGGGCGAGCGTTTGCGCAATTGGCTGGCCACCGATCCCTTGCTGAGTGAGCGACATGTAACCGGCAGCTTCGGCGTCGCCAGCTTCCCGCTGCACGGATCTACGGTGGAGGAGATCATCCGCCAGGCCGATCAGGCCATGTATGCCTCCAAGTCCAGCGGCGGCAATCGCGTGTCAGTTCCGGTGATGCAGAATGAAGCCGCCGAAGCACAGCCGGAGCAGATAGCGACTTAAGCCAAAAAAGCATCCGGGTTTTGACCCAAATATCTCGAGGTGCTACTCTGCTTGCCCTTCTCAGTTGGAGGCACAAAAGATGCGTGTAATCCTCATTGCTACGTTAATTCTTTGCTGCTCGGCATTGGGCCAGACTCGTCCTCAGAAAAAGAAGCCGGTTAAATCTCATGCGGAAAATCTCAGCCTTTCGCCCGTGATTGCTCGCATTGGATTCGATCTCTATAAGAGAATTGATGAGGCCGCAATGAGCGACGAGGATTCCTACCAAATTGAGACGGCGCTTCTGAAGGCTGTTGACGAAGAATTGGACCGACTCTCTGAATTCGACGCTCGCACGTCCGGTGATGTCAAATTTATACAAATGATGAACAACGGGAAATCGATGGCAAGTAAGTATCTCGATGACAGGCACGAGCGAAAGCCTGGCCTGGATGCTGATCTTGCGGTGATAGATTGCGTTTATGACATGCGCAATGCAATCAGCGACAGACGATTCAATGGGAATGGACATTGCATATCGCCTTACGAGAAAGCGAGCCAGCAGTAGCCGCCACAATGCCGCGGTTCACTGCGCGGCGCGGACCTGATCCGCGTGCCTTACACGATCTCGACGGTTGGGCTTTACAGGCCGTTGCAAAATGCTATTCAGTGTGGGTCGATGTAGAAGAGCATGCCTCAGGCATGCGGCCACGCTTTTTCAAAGCGATCTTTATTTTTCGGCTCTTCTCACCCCTGCGACCTAAAAAAGAGCCGAAAAACAAGACATGCAGTTAGGATTTGCGAGTCGGGCCGCACACCTGAAGGTGTGCTCTTCTACGCCTCATCAGCAGTGGGAGGGGCTAGTTCGCCTAATGAATGCTCCGGCGCTACTCCGCCTTTCCGTGGTGAACACTACTCCCCACGCGCCTCATGATGTGGCAACGCCAGCGGCATCTCTGAGACATTCCATGCCCAGGCTGCCAGCAAGGCTGCGCCCTCGTTAATCTCGTCGGGAATCACTTTGTCGAAGGTATCGGTCTGGCTGTGGTGCGCCTGGCGATAGTGCGCCGGCTTTTGCACGCAGAAATACGCGGGCACGCCTTTTCTCAGGAACTCCACGTGATCGGAGGAGCCGAAATAGCGCGTGCTCAACGGCTGCAGATCGAAGACCTCCTGCAGCGGGCGATAGATCTCTTCCATTAGCGACGCGGTTTCATACTCGTTCTCCAGCGCGATGCTGAAGACTTTGCCGGTGCCCGTGTCGTGTACCAGCACTGCATCCATTTTGGGAATCTCCGTGGCATGGTTCTTGACAAACAGGTTTGCGCCCACGCCTCCCTGCTCCTCGCCGACAAAAAGAATGAAGGTGATGGTGCGTTTGGGTTTCCATCCCAGAGCATGCAGAGTGCGTGCAGCTTCCAGTACGGCCATGGCCCCGGTGCCGTTATCGAGCGCGCCCTGCCCCAGGTCCCACGAGTCGAGATGCCCGCCGATAATCACGCGCTCGTCGGGGTGCTCGCTGCCCTTGATCTCTCCAACGGTAATCGAAGCCTTCACCGGCCCGGGGCTAAAAGTCCCAACCAGGTTCAGCTTCATGGCCACCGGACCTTTTTGCAGGAGGCGATAAATCAGGCTGTAGTCTTCGTGGGTGAGGAACGCGAGCGGGACCTCGGACGGGTTGTAACGACTGAAGCCGCCTCCCATATTGAACAGGGAATCGGTCTTGCCGCTGTCGAGCAGCACCGCGCCTACACCTTCCTGAGAAATCGTGCGCAGCATCTGGAAGCGTTGGCGGCCGGTTACCTCTCCCGCCTTCGGAACACCGTGGCTCGGCGGAATTACCGCGTCATATGCATTTTCCGGGATGTCGCTATCCGGAGGCACGTCGGCGGGCGTGCTTGCCATTACGATTGCGCCCTTCAACTTGCCTTTGTATTTCTCCAGGTCGGCGGGAGTTTTGGCCTCGACGAAGACCACGTTTCCGGAGAGCGGACCATTGGTGGCCTTGCTCCATCCCAGCGAGCGAATCTGCACCGTTTTGGTAATGGGTGCGGTGATTTCGGCAGTGTCGGGCCCGCGCGTCCAGCCATGCTCGATCTCTGCGCTTTCCAGATGAGCATCGATGCCGTAATCCTTAAACCGTTGCAACGTCCAATCGCTGGCCCGATTCATCTGGGGCGATCCCGTGAGGCGGGCCCCGATTTCCGTGGTCAGGTACTCGAGATTCTTCACGAGTTCGGAGTGCGCCTTCACCTCGGCGTCGATCTTCTGATCGGCGTCTTCCATGGCGGTGCGGTAAGCGCGTTGCTCGTCCTGCGAGCGCGTCGCCGGTGCGGGACTTGCGGCAGATGGTGAAGCTGCTTGCGGGAATGCGGGCGAAATGAGCAGGCACAGAAACAGACAGGGCAGGAAAAATTTTGTGCGCGAATACGGCAGTTTCATCGGGGCTCCAGAAAAATGACGATTTTGGGACTGACTAGGGTACCAGAGTCGTCGCCATTTGCTGGGAGTTAACACGAAGGTCACTAAGGATTCTGAAGGTCACGAAGAGCCCGATCCAACAAACACATCACTTAATTTCTCCGTGCCCTCGTTCTTCAACCTTTGTGACCTTCGTGTTAACCCCGGGGCTTTCGAAGCTGAAGCGATTAGAGACGTTCGCATACGGTTTTCCGTCCACTTCCACGTACGGATAGACGAAGTAGTTCAGCGGCTCTCCATTCTGCCGCGGCGAAAGTGTGATGTCGCGGCCGACGGTCATCTGCAAACGGTTTTCGTCCTGATGTCCGAAGAAGTACTCGCGGCGCGCGGGCTGGTTCCAGCCATCCGACGCGTCGATTGGGATCCAGCCAAGACCCTGCGCATAGAACTCAGCCCAGCAGTGATATCCGGCGATTTCACCCGAATGCTTGTCTCGCGGCAGGGGAAATCCAATTTCGAAGCGCGCGGGAATTCTTTGCGATCGTGCCATTGAGATAAAAAGCGAGTGGAAATCGGTGCAGTTTCCGTGTTTGGCGGCGCAGGCGTAGAGAGCATCGCCGTGTCCCCAGTCGGTCCCATCGTGATCGTAATGCATGTTGGCCAGGACGTACTCGTAGAGAGCATGAGCGCGATCGTAATCGCCGCCTTTGACGGGGGCGACCTGTTTCACTGCCAATTTCGCCGGCACTCCCGTGATGGGCACAAGTCTGTCTGGAGCAAGCCAGCGACGCTCTTGCGTGGCGCTTAGCGCACCGCTGCCGTATCGGGAACTTTCTCTTCGAGTCACGTCATAAACGATCTCGAACGAATACGCACTCTTGTCCGCCCTCGCGGTTTCCGCATACAGCATCTGGTTGCCGTACTCAGCTTCGCGGGTTCCACGCAGCGGAAGATCTCCATTTTGTGAGATTACTCTGACGGTCTGAAATTGGCCGGAGTGCGCCAGAGGAATCCAAATGCGCAGTGGCGCCCCCGGATGTGTATTTCGTACGGTGAACGCGTAGTGAAAGACAACATGGCGTTCGGGCTTGCCGGCTGGGGCTGCGGCAAGGGTAACGACGAGCAGCAAGGTGGCTGCACAGCGAAGGCTTCGCATAGCTTTCTCTTAGTTTCTTGGCCTGAGGATGAGAGTGGCTGGTTGACGACAACCCGGGCGTCAGCGCACTAGCTTCAGGTGAAGCCACAGGCAGGATTACCGCTGGGTCCGCTCGCAGCTGACGCAATGAGAGGAGGGCGATTCAAAGCCCTCTGATATTAAGGCACCATTCGACGGGGCTGCAACGCCTCGGGCGCAAAAACTGGTGCGAGGTGGACTCGAGAGAGCAGCAATGTAAGGGTGGATGCGTGGCGCTCGCATCCACGGTTTTGCCTACTGCTTAGCGGTCTTCTCTTGTTCTCCTAATTCATCGCCTGGAGCACTCTGCCGAGGCGTTGGTAATCGTCGTCGCTCAGGGCCACGAAGCGGAAGCCGTGCTCCTGCGCGGTGAGGGTGGCTCGCCTACCGGCGAGGAATTCGACGAGGCCGCAAACCGGCCCAAATTTCGTCGCAATTGCTATTTCGGCCAAAGTGCCGGAATGGATGTTTCGGTTGAACAACGCGGAACCGCCGGTTAGCGAGATGCGTTGCAGGTTGCCGGTCACCAGGTGGTCTCCAATCCGGAAGCGCGTCGGCTCCGGATGCGGGATCTGCGTTCTTGGCGACCGATGATTGGCGTGTGCTTTGGGGAAGTGAGCCATGCGGCAAACTGTACGCCCCAAGCCGATGCCGCTGAAGATTACCGAAGTAGCTGGGGAATGGGCTGGAAGGCCAATGACCCTTTAGAGAAACTGGACCATTCGGCCACACGGGCGCAAGCCATCCCCCTTGGAACCGGAGTCTGGCTTGCTTAGAACACCACCTGGATTGCTGGATACCTAGCTCTAGAAGCGCTCACAAACTTCGCGACGAGATGTCCTTTAGTTGCTGCTTGACTTCCTGAGCCTGCTGGTCCGGTATTTTGAGCTCCAGTGCACGTTGCAGAACGAGTTTGGCCTCTGCATATCGGCCATCCTTCGACAATGCCATGCCAAGGTGGTATTGCGCTGTGCTGCTCTGCGGATTGCCTTTCACTGCATCGTGCAGGTCCTTGGCCGCTGACGCGTACAGACCTTTGCGATACTCGATCCATCCCAACGTGTCTGAGACATTGGGATTATCGGGAATAACCGATTTCGCCTGCTGCGCAAGAGACAGTGCCTCGTCCAGATTGCCGCCGTGTTCGCAGTAGATCCAGGCCAGATTGTTCATGGCCGCGGCGTTATTCGGGTCCTTTGCCAGAGCTTGCTTGTAAGTCGCCTTGGCCTTATCAAGTTGACCCATACGCTCGTGGATTTCACCCAAGGTGATGTAAGCCAGCGAATATCGCGGATTCTTATCCACTGCTTTCTGCGCATCGGCCAAGGCTTCCGGCAGCTTGCCAGCATTTTCTTCGAGAATGGCTAAACGAGAGTAGGGGAAGTAAAAGTTCGGATCTTTCTGCAGTGCGGCGCGGTAGGCCTGTTCCGCGCCAGCATAGTTCTTCTGATCAAACTCGACATTGCCGAGCAACTCATAAAACTCTGTCTGTTGCGGAGCACGCTCGATCTGTTGCTGAATTCGGGCGACCGCCTTGTCCTTCTTGCCTTGCAGAAAGTACATCTGCACGAGATCTTTCAGCGCCGGCGTGTAACTGCTGTTTGCCGAGAGCGATTGTTCGAGCTTGGCTTCAGCTTCGCCGTACTGCTTCTTGAGCAAGGAGAGCACACCGAGACGCTCAAGCACGGCAGGATCATTTGCGTTGCCCTTTGCCAGCAGTTGGAGATCCTGGTCCGCGCCGGAATAGTCGCCCAAAAGCAAATGGTCACTTGCCCGCGTGAGGCGCACATTCCGCTGCGCAGGATTCAATGCCAACGCATGATCGGCATAGACGAGCGAGGTCTTGGCATCCTGCTGCTGAAAACTGAGGTCCGCCATGTACGCAAGTGCAGGTTGATAGTCGGGCGAGTGCTGCAGAAGGTCTTTCAACGTGGCCATTCCACGATTAATGTCGCCCTGCTGGACGTAAGCCGCAGCCAACACCTGCTGCGCGGGCGCCAGATCAGGAACGTCATGCACCAGGGATTGCAACTCCGTGATTGCATCGCTGGTCTTCTGCTGCGAGAGTAGGATGCGAGCTCCGAAAAGACGGGCATCGGGATCGTTCTTTGCGTTCTTCAACAAAGCCGCATTGGTCTTTTCCGCCGCGCTGAATTCCTTGCGATCCAGCTGCACCCGGATGAGGCGCTTAGTGAAATCATTGTTCTTGGGTTCTCTGCTGACAAGTTCTGAGAACACTGCTTCGGCCTTCGCCGGATCACCGGCTTGGCTATAGAAATTGCCGATTGCGAGTTCGGCGGCCGAAGAGCTTTTAGTCTGGTTTCGTAACTCCACAAGCACCTTGTCGGCCTGATCGATTCTTGCGGTACGGGCATAGAGCGCGGCCAGGGACAGCGAAGCTTCAATCGACTGCGGATTGGCCGAGATAGCGGCTCGAAGTGTCGTCTCGGCATCGGCCAGCTTGTGTTGGACTGCATAGACGTTCGCCAGATTGATCGAAGACAGCACTGCATGTGGATCGAGACTGATGGCCTTGCGATATTCCTGTTCGGCTTGCGGGAAATTCTTCTGTAGCGCGTAAACCCCACCCATGTGATCCAGTGGGCCTGCGGCCTTCGGATTCAACGCCTCGACGGACTGAAAGTCGGTAAGCGCCAGCGCGTAATTCTTGGCCGCGAGTTCGACGCCACCCCGCAGCGTCAGCGCCTGAGCATTCTTCGGCTCAAGTTCGAGTACCGGCAATAACTGTTGCCGGGCATCTTCCAATTGCCCCGCGGCATAGTCCAGTTGCGCAAGCTGGAGGCGCGCATCCACATGCTTGGGATCGAGCGCTACTGCACGATTGAACTCGCGGAACGCGTCCTGAAAGAGATGCAGCTGAACATCCGCCAGTCCAAGCCTGTATTCCGCTTCGGCGAACTTGGGGTCCTGCTGCAGCGCTTTGCGGAACTGAATGCTGGCACGCGCGTATTCGTGCTTCTCGAAGTACTTCTCACCGCTCTTCAGATAGGCTTTCTTAGCAGCCTCCGGATTCCGGGAGCATCCGGCAATGAACAACGGCAAAATGGCGCAGATTACAAGTAGCTTTCGCATGAGCACTCCACAATCTAATTTGGTATGAGCTTCTGAACTTCGGGAACCGTCAGCTTGGCAAAGCTAAGGACGCGGTTACGGGCGTCGGCTTCGTCGGTCACAATTGGCGTCGTGATGCGGACGAGAGAGGCATCTGTGCGGTTCAAGCGCACTGCATCCACCATCGTGTACAACCTGCCCCAATACTCACTGGCAACCACCCGTCCATGGGCTTGATACCAGTAAACAACTACCTGCTTGTCCAGTCCCTTCTGCACGACGTAGTAATTCACCGGGACCTCGCGTCCATCGCCCAGTCGCATCCGCATGCGGCCGGGAAAAGTCACAGACCATCCATTTCCGGGCAAGCAATTTGTCGGAGTGTGCACCGTGGCCCCGGTTCTTTGGCTCTTGTAGTAGCCGATCGAAAGGAACAGGGGTACGCCGCCAGGCACCATGTACTCGCGACTGAGATGATCGTCTTCGTGCAACGCGCCCCATTGCCAGGCGGGAATCGGAAGGTCCTGTGACGGCAGCCCAGCCAACTGTTTGGGGAAGTCGGCCAGCGGCTTCACCAGTGGGATCTTCTCTCCATGCCATGCCGCATGAAGGCCAATGGTCGCGGTGAGCAAAAGGCCGAGCACGAGAATTGTGCGCGCCCGGAAATTCACGCCGCCCTCCTCGCCACGATCAGCTTTCGCGTGCTTGCCAACGCTCCGTGAATTGCGACCAGCAGAATCATGGAGACTACGAAGATCACCCAGCCCTGGAACAGATGGAGAAAGCCCTCTGCCATTTGCACTCCGAAATAGTTAGTCAGCAGAGCCGTGCCCATCACTCGCACCGCGTTGCTCACAATCGCCACCGGAACCATAGCCAGCACCAGAAAAACGCGCACCGCATTGCTTCGCTCAACCAGATACCCATAGGCCAGGCCGAGAGCAAGCAGGGAGGTTAGAGAACGAATGCCGCTGCATGCCTCTACTACCTGCAACGTGTAATTCGGAAGAATCAGCAGGTTGCCTTCTCGCAGCACCGGTACTACGTTGATCAGTTCCAAGAGCGACGTAGCTAGTTGCGAGGCCATCAACTGAAGAGGAAATACGATTTGGTTGTACAAGAACGTTGGCAGCGGGACCATCAGCACCAGGAAAAAAATCGGGAATGCCGTCGCTTTCAACAACGGCTTGCCATGAAGAAAAAGCAGGGAGCCGGCGATGACCCCGATCAAAGAAATCCGGCTGAGGAACAGGTCGGCGCCAATTTGGCCAACAAAGAGTAGTCCAAGAGAAAACAGAATCAGCACTAGACCAGCCCAAGTGGGGCGAGATTCCACCTTTCTGAGCCTCTTGCGATCTCTCCAGACCAGATAGGCTGAAAAAGGCAGAACCAGAAATCCATGCGAGTAGTTCGGGTCTGTGTACCACTGCTTTACCAAATACGAGAGGACAGGGAAATACAGCAGGAGGATTGCTGCGCTGAGGAGTCCGGCGAGAAGGTAGCGCGACAGAACGCTCGCGTCCGAAATCGGAATCCCGATGACCGTTGGCGCTTCGGGAATGCGTTGTTCAACCTGCTGATACATAGGTGTTGAATGGCTGAGGCAGTTTCAACTTCTTGCGAACGATGCCCATAGCATTACACTCTCGATTCCAAAACATGAGCACAAGGCTCAATGCTGCAATCGGCGTGTTTGTCTTTTGTTTTCTGTGTTTTACGCGCGACAATCGGTTCAGAGATGAAGGCCTAAGTCTTGGGGGTGCGCAAAAGTTTGCATATTGCGTCTATGGAATTCACTTCCCCCAATGGATAGCCGGAATCCCGGCGAATCGGGACTTGCTAGCGAGTTGATTGTCGCTCGCTTTGAATTTTGAGTTGTTTACCCAGATTGCCGAAGATGTCCTGTTTCTGCAGGTATCTCTAATGGTGCTGAGGGAATAAGCTTGCGACATTGCAGGCTCTGGTACGAATTCACCCTGCCGTAGTAGGCATTTAAGGAGGATTTCGAACTCAAAACTGCCAGTAATTTCTGCAACTGGTGGAGCGGGTCACATAGCTCGCGAGCTCTGCCTGGCCCGGCCTTGCCCAATGCTCGCCATAGCGAGGAGTCTCGAATCATTGCGCCCAGTGCTTTGGACAATTCGACCGCATCGCCGGCCGGCACTAGAATGCCACAAGAAGGAGTGATGATTTTCCCGGGCTGCGCCAATATCCGTCGTTGCTACCGGTAGGCCCGCATAGAGTGCCTCTCCCAGAGTGCGAAGAACTGCCTCGGTGCCGCCGTACAGATTACCGCTGCTGACGTGCAGTATGCGCACTTCTCGAAGATACAGCGTGTTGATAGATTGGCAAGAGCCTTTTAGCGAGATTCCGGCGATCGAATCTTGATTCGGCTGTCTTTCTGCCGTGCGCTCCGAGTGTGGCTCTTAGCGATGCATCTGAAATCAGTTGCGAAATGCGAAGAGCCAAGTCTTCGGAGTCGCCGCTGACGTGGGTCAATGCATCGATTCCGTCCTGTACCAATTCAGCAGCCCCGCCAGTGTTACTGCTGATTACAGCTTTGCCCACTGCCATTCCTTCCACAATCACCAGCCCAAACGGCTCTGGCTGGGTGCTGGCGTGTACAACAATATCTAGAGAGCGCAACCCGGCAGGCACGTCCTCGAGGAATCCGGTGAATCCCACTTTTCCTTCCAGATCCAAGTTCTTTGCGTAGCTCGCTAACTCATTCAGCGTATTTTGGCTGCCCACAGTCCGGTAAATGGGACCGCCGATCACATATCCACGCATCGGAGTGGTCGAAGAGAGCTTGGCCAGCGCATCCAGAAAAACACGATGGCCCTTCCACCAGGCCAGCGTGCCCACCAGTCCCACGCGCACCGTGCCGGCGAAAGCTGGAGGAAGTCCGGACAGACGATCGAGATCCAAGTGCGGACCTTGTGGACTAAAGCGCTGCAAATCGATTCCATTAAGGACCGTATGGACCGGAATTGAACCGCCTAAGACTGCTCTTATATCGGCTGCAACGCTATCGGAGTTGGCGATTGCCGCATCGCAGCCAGCCGCATAGCGACGCATTAAGGCGCGCATCACCGTCCGCGAGGAAACATAGTCATGGATATGCCAGACCAGTGCTGATGATTGAGGCCGTGCAAGCCCAGCCAATATGTGCATCTTGAATCCGTTGGAATGGAGCACGTCTGGACGCGAACTCTTCAGCAGTGAACGCAACTTTCTGACATATAGAGCTGCACCGGGAATCGCGATGGCGAGCTTTCCTGGTAGAGCCAATCGCGACGATCGGGCGCCAACCCCGCTGTCACCGAGCTTCGCAATCGATGAAGGAAGAGGAACAACATGGGTTTGCACTCCAAGCTCCGCAGCCTTGAGTCTGAGTGGGCCATCGGAGCCGAGCACGAGTTCCAACGACACTTCCGGGAAATTGGTCCGTAGGCTGAACATCGAGTCCAGAAGAACGGCTTCCGCTCCTCCAGTGATTCCCGTCGGGTTCAAAAAAACGACTTTCATCGCGCAGGTCGCGACCTATAGTCAAAGATGAATTTCTTAGGCTGGGCTATTTTCGCCAATGGTCACCGTATTTGCTCGAACATCTCGATCAAACGGCCAATGTGGCGCTCCCGGCTGAATTGAAGAAGACACGCTGGGCCGAAGCTTCGAACACATGGAGTCATCACTGGGCAATTTATGCGTCTTGTCGCCACTTATACAATTTCCGTAGTAATCGTGCGCATAGAAGATGACAGGGGCAATTAAAGAATACCTTCTTGCGGCTGCCAGTTCGCAAGCCCGTGAACATAAGTATCTCAGGCGCCCAATCGCGTAGACCACTTAGAATCTGGGTTCTCCCTTTTTCGTTGAGGTGAAACGCCTCGGAGTGCTGAGGAACCGAGATTGAATCTGTTCCCGGCGATTGTTGGTTTTCGCTGCAGAATGCAATCTCATGAGCGAGAGCGGGCTGGAAGAAGCGTACTCCGGTAGGTCTCAGCGCTGCCAACCCGGCCCCGAATGGCGTTTACAACCGCAATCCGAAAATCCTCTGGGAACGCACGGTGCGCCTTACTGCATCCGCACTTTGCAATTCTCGGGGGTCTTTCAAAACGTATACTATAGCCCTTGAATCTAGCTGCTTGCCTCAATGGGTTGCAGCTGTTGGACCTGAGTTTGACCTCCTAACAAACCCTTTAACTTGATGAGCCAGAAACCAGCCATCACTCATTCGTCACGAAATCTACAAGACTTTGTCCCGGATATGGAGGGACACGGTTGAAAACTCTTGTCACTGGCGCTTCCGGTTTCGTCGGCGGATTTTTCCTGCGAACTGTGCGCAATTGCACTCCGATTGACCAAGGCCGGAACATCGATATCCGCAATGCTGAAGAGGTTCAGTCCGCAATCTCCCAAATAATGCCAGACGGAGTGGTGCATCTGGCGGCGCAGACGTTTGTGCCACAGTCTTTTGTGGATGCTCGCGGAGCCAGCACTTCGAAGTACAAAACATCCAGGATTACATCAAAGTCCTTGTGTCCGCGCGAAGGGTCTCCCGTGCCAACTGACAGGCCGCAATAATAATTACCCGGAGCTAGACGTAAACCCTCAAGACGAAGTTGGCACACCGAACGGTGCCCCTGCTGTATCGAAAGATTTTCTTGGCCGAAGGCGCTACCCACTGGAGTACCGTCTGCCGCAAATATGGTTATGCTCAACCGAAAATTGTGCACAGTCTCGTTTCCCTTGAGCGTTGCAAGGATCGTTAGGTTCTGGTCAGAAGCGAGAATCGCGCTACTCTTATCGCCCAACTCCAAACGAAGAAACTCTACCGCATTCGACAAACCGGGAAGCCTCCGGCCATCGCGGCCTACTTCATATACTCCCGTTCCCACTAGCGCAGCCATCGAAGTATAGTTATCGATTGCAGATTGCGTGTCCCCCACGAACTGAACTGCGCCCTGATGTAAGACTACAGCTTTGGTTGTGAGCTGTTGTACTGCCGCCATATTATGACTTACAAAAAGGACGGTCCTACCGTCCTTGGAAACCTTGCTCATTCTGCCCAGGCATTTCTTTTGAAACGCAACATCTCCCACCGCCAGAACTTCGTCAACAATCAGAATTTCCGATTCAAAGTGGGCAGCCACCGCAAACGCCAGTCTCAGGTACATACCGCTGGAATAGCGCTTGATTGGCGTATCGATAAACCGTTCCACTTCGGCGAAAGAGACGATCTCATCGAACTTTTGCTTGACCTCGGAACGTTTCATGCCGAGGACCGCGCCATTCAAATACACGTTCTCGCGGCCGGTCAGTTCAGGATGGAAGCCGGTGCCGACCTCCAGGAGGCTGCCTACGCGGCCACGGAGCTCCACTCTTCCCATTGTGGGCTCAGTGATTCTGGAGAGAATCTTCAAGAGTGTTGACTTTCCGGCGCCATTGCGTCCGATAATGCCAATCAGATCTCCAGGAGCGGCAGCAAATGAAACATCGCGAAGGGCCCAGATCCTTTCGCGCTTTGGACTGCTCACTTTTTGGAACGGCCGGCGCAGGGCCTGGGTGATAGCATCCCGCACCGTCTCGTAGCCTTGCCGGCTGCCGATTACATATTGCTTGCCTAAATTCTCGACTCGAATGATGGGTTTCATATCTTCTAAATAGTGTCGGCGAAGGTGCGCTCCATACGCCGAAATGCAAAGCCTGCATAGAACAGCAGCAGGATTGCCACGCCGCTGGAAAAGCTCAACGACATCCAATCAAATGGCCTACCAAACAACGCCGAGCGGAATCCTTCAATCACGCCGGTCAGGGGATTCAGCGCAAGCGCCCAGCGCCACTTATGCGGCACCAGACTGGCAGGATAGATCACCGGAGTGGCGAACATCCAGAATTGCACTACGAAAGGCAAGGCATAGCGAATGTCGCGATATCTCACATTCCACGCCGAAAACAACAATCCTATTCCCAGGGCCAGGGCTGTAGTCAGCACAACGAGTGCGGGAAACATCAGGATGCCCAAATGCAGCGAGACGTGGTGCCAAAGCATCAAGACGCCAAGCATGATCAAGCCAAAGAAAAAATCCAGCAGAGCGGCAAGAGTAGCCGCTCCGGGAATAATCATGCGGGGAAAATAAACTTTCGAAACCAGCGTCGAGTTCCCCACTACGCTTGCGGAACTGTTGCTCACTGCATTAGCAAAGTACGTCCAGGGCAAGAGCGCGGCATAGGCAAAGATGGAATAAGGAATTCCATCGGAGGGCATTCCCGCCAAGCGGCCAAAAAACAGGGTGAAGATGACCATCGGCAACAGGGGCTGGAGGATTGCCCAAATGGCGCCGAGCATCGTCTGTTTATAGCGCAGCTTTATGTCCCGCCAGGTGAGGAAGTACAGCAGTTCTCGATGGGCCCAAATTTCACCCAGATCTAACGCGGACCATCCACTTTTCGGCTGAATGACGAGCAAAGGCTGGCTGGATTCCCGCTCTGCTGCCAAAGGCAATGCGGGAGCCGTGCCTCTGACCTCCGCGGTTTCGCAGATTGATTCCGCGATTATGGTTTCATCGTTCATTTGCTTGAATGTACCTCGGAGGCCTCAGCTTCTTCGAATTCGGTCTCTGACGAGCCAACATAATCGTGTACAGCATCAACGATTTCCTGGGCCATCTGCTTCCAGGTATGCGCGCGCAGGCAACGGCCCAGGGTAAGAAAATCTTGTCGCACCGTTTCCGGCTGAAACTTCCAGCGTAGAAGCAGGCTGACGAGAGCAGGTCGATCACTAGCATCATGCAACAGCATGTGCGCGAGTTCCGCCGGGTAAAGTTCTGCAATGCCCGCAGTTGCCGTGACGATCGCGGGTACGCCGCGGCAGATTGCCTCATGCACATTCAGACCAAACGCTTCGTAATGTGCTGGACTGACCAGCAGGTCTGAGGCCGCGAGGACATCGCGAATGCGATCGCTGAATCCAATGAGGCGAACCCGCGACGCTAATCCACTTGCCTCGATGCGTGCCCTCCAGGCGGACACTCCTCGGCCCCCTCCAGCGATGACCAAATCGCAATCGCACTGTTTGCGGAACTCCGGATCCGACCAGGCTGCCCAGAGTGTGTCCAGGCCTTTGTTTTGATCGTGTCCCAGAGCGCCAACGAAGGTTATGACCTTGCGGCTCGCGTCGAGTTTCAGCCATGCGCGCGCCTGCAGCTTTTCCTCGGGCGTGACCTCCGTCCATTCGGGATCCGCACCAAGATAGATTTTGACCACTCTGGAAGGATCCGCCTTGAGAAGTTCAATGACGTCTCGCCTGGTTCGCTCTGAGTTAGCGACAACCAGGCGTGCCTTGCGGACGGCGCGCAGTTCCCGGTGCCGGCTGCGTCCTTTGGTGAATCCTTCTTTTGCGCGAAACCAGGCTGGAGTATTCTCCGGCAGGACCGATGGCCATGCGTGGTGCACGCTGTGCACCCAGTTCACGTCCGGCGAAGGGCAATTACCGCCATTGGCCACAATGATCGCATTCGGAAATTCCGATTTCACTTCGCGCGCCACCCATCTGCCCTGGAAATCAAGAGCCTGTTCGCCCAACAGGTAGGAATTGAGCGGCCGCGGAACCAGGTGAATGGTCGCCGGACCTTGCCGAAACTCGTCTGAGATGCGATGCGCGACCAGATGCGTTGGAACATTCTGTTCCAGGAGATATCGTGCCAGCGCGGAGTTGGCCTTGTCCATTCCGCCGAGATCGTGGAAGCCGCCGGCGACAATCACCCAGGGCTGCGCTTTGCCAGTCCTAGTTCTCACGATTCCACCTTGGCCAGCCAGTAGTCGTTCACGATTGGCATCGCCAGCGAGACAGGAGTTTCGTCTGGCACCTTCTTGCCCAAAGCTGCCCAGCTGATTGAGAGTAAAAGGATGGGAGTACCGGGAATGGAGGTCAGCAGACCTGTCCCGATTAGTCCCGTGAGGAAGTAAGCCAGACAGGTAATCCATGCCAGCCGTTTCCCGTACTCAAAAGCTTGGCCTCCTTCGATCTTGCGCCGGAACAACCAGAACAGGAAGCCCACCCAAAGGAATAGCCCAGGCAATCCTTCTTCCAGAAGAATGCGGGCATATTCGTTCTCAATGCCGACCGGATCTTTCAATCGGTCCTGTAGGAAGTAGGGAATGCTCGTTCCACCGCCACCCAAGCCATTGCCCATAGGATAGCGAGCTGCAGCTTCGAAGAAGCCCAGGTTGACGCTGGTGGCAACGCGCTCGCCCACATAGTCTGTGTCAGTAAGCTCGGTAAACCGCTGTAACCGCTGGTTCCCCGCCGCGACGAAGCAAATAACGAGAACGATGGCGATAAGGCCTGCTCGCAAAGCCACAGGCACGCGGCCACGCACGGCAGCGGCGGCAAATAGGATGGCCATCACCACGAAATGCGAGCGGCTGGCGCACATCAGCACGCCAATTGCTGATGCGGCAAGCCCGGCGGCCAAGACAATCCTGCGCAGTGTAGCCTGCTTTCTTTGGAACCAAGCTCCCAGCAGGAAGGGCATTGTCATTACCATCGTCCCTCCATAGGCAGCGGGGCTGCTGAAGAATGATGGGATCCGATAGGCAGTGTAGTTGGCAATGTCCTTACTGTTGTACAGAATCTGGGTAACCTCATTGTGCGGGAAAAATCGCTCAATGCCCAGGAAGTACTCAGTCCCCGCCATCAGGAAAGCGGCGATGTTCAGAATTGCGAGCGACGTGGCTAGCCTGCAAATCGTGCTATCGTCCAGACGAGTTCCCAATATGAGAAACGGAATGAAAAAGATGTCGGCTCGGAGGCCGACGACCTGAATCATTGGGTCCTGCACGGGTATCAGGAACAGAAGCACCGGCCAGAGAGTGAGAAGGGTGATCCACAATTTCAGCCAGCGCGCATCGCGTCCCTCAAGCTTTTTCGAGAGGTCGCCCCAACGGGCGGCATACAATCCGATAACGCCGGCGTCAAAGATGAAATGAGAAGCGGCCGCGTTGAAATTTGCCCGGGTGATGCCGTAGATGTATCCCACAGCGAAAACCGCCACCAGTCCACCAACCAGCGAGCGGCGCCCTGCGGCAAAGACAATCGTGATTGCTGCGAAACACAGTAGGAGTTCGATCATGGTCTCAGCGCCCCTCGAGGGGTGTTGTGATTGCCGAACTCATCTGCCGCCTCGCCCGAGGAGCAGAATTTTTACCGTCTGGAAGAGTATGAGCAAATCCAGCCCAATCGACATGTTCTTGATATAGAAGAGGTCGAACGCCAGCTTTTCCTGGTTGTCTTCGAGGGATGCGCAATATCCGCGATTGATCTGGGCCCATCCGGTGGCGCCGGGCTTGACCGCCCAGCGCTGGGAGTAAAACGGAATCTTCTCGGCAAGATCCGATTCCTGATCTGGAACAAAGGGACGCGGCCCGACGAAATACATGTCGCCACGCAGGATATTGAATAGCTGCGGCAGCTCATCCAGCCGCAAACGCCGCAGATAGCCGCCTACCCGGGTAATCCGGTCATCCGCCTCCATGGCAGGCATATGCTTCCCGCCCTTGTCGGAGCCTTGTCGCATGGAGCGAAACTTGTAAAGCGTAAAAATCTTTCCATCTTTGCCGATGCGCTCCTGGCGAAAGATCGCCGGCCCATTCGAGTCGAGGCGGACACAAATTGCGACCAACGCCATTAACGGCAAGGTAATGATTATCCCGACGAGCGCGAGGAAAATTGAGAGACCTCGCTTATAGCCGACATCACTCTCGAAATTCGGAAGCCCGGCGAAAATAGTAGCCAGCTAAGCCGGAGCGAATCGAGGGATATCTTCCCAGTTACGGTTTCGAAAAATTCAGCACCGTCCTGTATGACTACCCCTTTCATCTTGAGTTTCAGCAAAGATTCAATGGGCAGCTTGCCCCGTCGCTCGGTCATAGCAACCACGATCCGTTTGACCTGTTCCTTTTCGATGACGTCTTCCAGTTGGTCGATACGGCCAATGGCGGGAAGCGTGCCTGACCCGGCGCCACCGTCCCGGTCCGAAACGCAACCAACCAGTTGCACCCCAAGTTCTTTTCGCTTCTCGACTTCGGTGAACAGCGACTGTGTGAGAGCGCCATCTCCAACCACCAGCATTCGCTCCGAAAATCGCGGCAAGTGATTGAGAAGAAGGAAAAGCCTGCGCAACAATGCGATCGAGATTCCGACGAAGACCAGGCCGGAAAGAAACACCGAGTAGCCAATGCGCAGCCAGGGATACGCAACATACAATCCGGCCAGAATCAAACATGAAGTACCGAGGACCTGAATGAGCCTGGTCAACACTTCGCGCCGGTTACCGAGCACGAGCGTGTCGTACAAATCGAAGTAATACATGCAGACGATAAAAATCGCGGAAATGGCGAATATCTTTATGAAGCCCCGTTCATACCAAAGCATCAAGTCCGCATCCATGAGCCCGAACCACAGGACAATGGATGTAGTGAAGCCCAACGTGACCAGAAATGCCTCCGACATCCCGAGCAGCAGGGTACGGGCTGGGAAGTAGGCATTGAACAGACGAATCACTTGGTTTTGCCTCGCTTGCCTCCACGGCGATGAGGAGTTCCGTAGTAGTACATATACTGAGACTGTGCCTCTTTGGCTTCGTTCAAAATCACTCCGCAGATCAATTTGGGATCAATGGAATTCAAGGTATGGCGCAAAACCTTCTTGGAGGTGACGCCTTCGCGTACAACGATCAGGACGCGATCTACCAGCTGAGACCAGAGGTCTGCATCTGCGACAGCCGCGACCGGCGGCGCATCGATAATGACCCAATCGAACATATCGCTGAAATGGTTTAATAGAACCGGAAGGCGCGGAGACTGCAGCAACTCCAGGGGCCGAGAACAATCCCGACCGGCAAAAAGACACCAAAGGCTGAGATCCTGAAAGCGATGTAGATTTTGAGTCACCGGAGCACTGTCAGTCAGTTGTTCACTGATTCCATTAAGGTCCTGGACTCCAAACAGTGAACCGAGCTTGGGCTGGCGAAGGTCACCCTCGATGAGCAGCACCCTCTTCGCCTTGTGGCGTGCCAGGCTGATGGCGATGTTGGCGGCCATCAGGCTCTTCCCTTCTTCCTTTACGCTGCTGGTAATAAGCAATCTCTTGACGGAATGGACCTCCTGCAAACGGTTTAGTCGCGTACCCAGAATGGAAAACTTTTCTGCCCCGAGGTCGCCATGTTCGTTCAGCGCGGCCAGTCGATTGGCAGCGGTCAGCTTGCACGGCAGCATGGGAGTATCCGTGAGGGAGTCACCACCAGCCTCTTCCCGCAGCTCGCGCAGCAAATCGGCTGCCGCCCGGAATTCCTGCTGGGGAACGACTTCACCGGTTTGAATCGGCGCGATCTCTGGCATCATTCCAGAGCGCTGAAGTGCCTGAAAAACACGACTCATTCGTTAAATGGCTCCGTTCTGTTCAGCGTGCTCACTGCTCGTCATCTGGTCGTCACTTCTACGCCCGGGGCATCCATGGGTAGCAAATGGAAATCCGCGGCGATTTCTTGAATGATCTCTTTCGAGACAGTGTTCAGTTGCCTCCCATACGCCGCGATCAAGGCATTTTCGCAAATCGTATTCACCAGCCGCGGCACGCCTTTGGAATGCTCAAAAACACTTCCTATACTGTCTTCCGGGAACAACGTGCGCCCGCGACCGTTCGCTCCCGCCAGATGCAGCCGGCGGTAGATGTACTGTGCCGTTTCGGGAAGCGTCAAGGATTCCAGCCGGCAACGAAGGGCGATGCGTTGTTTCAATTGCCTTAATTCGACTGATTCCAGCTTCTGTTCGAGTTCAGGTTGACCGACCAAAAGAATTTGCAGAAGCTTCTTCCTCGAATTCTCCAGGTTCGTCAACAGTCTGATTTCCTCCAGGACCTCCCAAGTGAGGAGCTGCCCCTCATCCACGATCAAAGCGGTTGCAAGTCCGCGCTGGTGACGCTCGATCAAGAATCGGTTTAGCTGTACCAGCAGCTGCCCCTTACTCTCGACCGCTGGTAATCCGAAGTCGCCGGTTACATACTGAAGAAATTCAATCGGAGAAAGCATAGTATTGAAAACATATGCGAACTCGGTGTGGCAACGCGACAACAACTCCATCACGCAGCGCAGCATGAGCGTCTTACCTGTGCCAACTTCGCCGGTCAGCACGACAAAACCCATTTGCCGCTGGACTCCGTAGTACAAACTAGCCAAAGCCTCGTTATGCTTTGGAGTAGGGAACAAGAAATAAGGATCGGGCGTGATATCGAACGGGTTCCGCGCGAGACCAAAATGTTTTCTGTACATGTGATTAGCCTCGATAGTACGCAAGCAGATTGCCCAAGCCGATACAGAGGACAATCACGGCCACGGCCGCCCATTCGAACCTGTTCCGAAGTCGCCGCGCGGCATCTTCCGAAGGCAGCGTCAGGCTTGGAATGTCGGCCAGCAGCGGAGTGGAGAATTCCTTCAAATCGCGCTCGCTGTGGACGCGATCGTCAATCGTTTCCAGGCCGGCCGAAACTAGCAACGCAAACATAAATCCCGCAACCAAAGCAAAGAAACTGTACCGCAGCCGGTCTGGCGAGTACGGCTTCGCCGGCAAGTTTGGCGGATCCAGTACGCGCAACTGCTCGCCCTGCTGACGCTTCTCCAGATTGGTTGCGAGCTCCGACTGGTTTTTCTTGGCCAATAGCGACTCATAATTCGCGCGCGACTGGTCGTAGTTACGAGTCAGGTCGGCCAACTGCTGCTCGCGGACTGGCGTTTCATTCAGGCGCCGCTGGTAATCGCCGATCTGTGCTTCCAGCGAATCGATAATTTTTTGCCGGTAGGTAATATCGCGATCATTTGCTTTGATCTGGCTTTCAAGTTGAATGATCGGAGTCATCGCATTTACTTCTGCGGGAGTACGAGCTGTCTCTGGATCGTCTGTACTTGGCTTCGAATTCTTAGACTGCGACTCGGCATCAATCTTGCTCTTGAGCGCCTCTGCGGCTGCAAGCTGTTTGCGTGCTTTCACCAGATCAGGATGCCGATCGGTATAGCGGGTTGAGAGATCTGCAACTTGGCTCTTTAGGGTATTGATCTCGTGATCCACCTGGTCAGAAAGAGGGACTTCCTTACTATGTTGCAAGGAGTCGCGTACAGCTTTATATTGTGCCAGGAGAGAATGCATATATAGATCCTGCTGTTTAGCACGGTTCAGCGCGTCTGACTCCGCTTCTACTCTTCCCTGCAGTCCTGACAAAATTCCGACGTTGCTTTGCATCTGCCCCGGAAGCTGGCCTAAGTACTTATCCTTGAAATCTCGAATGCTCTGTTCCTGCTGGGCGAGTTGTTTGCCTGCATCGTCCAGTTGGTTCTGCAGGAATCCAGTCGTGCTTTCTGATTGCTGCTCCCGCACGCGTAAGTTCTCTTCAATAAACAACGACGTGAGTTGACTTGTGACCTGCTGCGCAAGACGCGGATCTGCAGAGCTGTACGAAATCTTGAAGGCGGTCAACTCTTCGCGCTTACCTGGAGCCTGCACCAGATCAATACGAATGTCGCTGCGCATGCGGTCCACCAATTCTTCCGGACTCATGTGAGCGCGTTCTTTGGAATACAGGTGCAGCTCCTCAATGATCCTTTCCAGCCGCGTGCGACTCATGATGGTCTGAGTCATACTGTTCAGCCGCTCCTGAAGATCGATCGATACATTAGGAGTGACATACTGTTCTGGAACCTTCTGTTGTTCAATGAGGATGACGCTTTGCGAACGATAAACAGCGGGCAACAGCCACGCGAAGAGCCATCCCGCTAGCCAGATTCCGAACAATATCAGCAGAAAGCACCAGCGACGCCGGTACAGAGCCTCACGGTAAGTCTCGATCGTTGCTAACGGTGTGCTTTCCTGTTGCGGTTCGATCATGTCAGCGTCCTAGTCCGTGTGAAAACTCGTAATTGAGGGAAAGCGAAATTTGATTGTGGTCCAGATTGCCAAAGATGGGTTGGCCAACCAAATCCAATTGATGAATACGAAGGTAGCTGGCCTGCGCCGAAAGTCCATGGCGAAATGACCGGTGCAGGGATGCGCCACCAGAAACGGCAGCAAAGCTGACCGGGCTGGCAGTTCCCAGAAGCTGGCTATTGGAGTAGTCGGCGTTCACATCTACTGTCCATTTTCTGAAAACCTGCCGGGTGACTCGGCCGTTGAAGTCGTTATAATGTCCCGCGCCGCTCAGACCATCACCGTCGTTTACTCGTCTCACAGCAGAAAGCGCGAGGCCAGTCCTCTTTCGCTGGACTTGAAGAGTGGAGCCGCCACTTACAGACCATCCTCCGAACTGAGATTGGACAAAATGCCGGTCCACCACCGAGCCGTTGTCAATCTCGACAAAAATCTGATTATGGTTTCTGGTGTACTGTGGACCAATAAACCCAGACAGAGTCATACCCTTGGCGAAGGTCACGCTGTGGGTGTAGAAAAAGCCCTGCGACTGCCCTCCGGAATCGACCCCTTGCACCCAATAATCCTGATGCTGATACATCAGTCCAATCGTGTGGCGCCGCGACAAGCGATAGCTGTAAGAAGCTTCACCATCGGCGGCCCTGGTATCAATCAATTGCTGCTGCGGACTGCCGACAGTGCCCGATTTTTCATCGAAATTCACTTCGTCGAAATTTCCGCTGACCGTGAATTCCGAGCGCGCGCTCAGCATTTGTGTTGCTTGTAAGCCAACTTGTTCATAAGTTCTTCGCGAGTAAGGCGCAAGTAAGCTATCGTCCGGGCGACTCAAGAGCCCGAACTCAGAAACCGTATCCAACGGAGCATTTCTCAATATGCTGCTATCGATACGAAAGTTATCGTGAAGACGAATGTCAGTGTGTCGAGCAACCTTGAATGTCATATCTGTGCCGAAGTTCTGGTTCAGCATCGAACCAGTTTGTCCGCTCTGGTCCAGAACAACTCCGGGATCGTATTCGAGGCTCCAGCGCATACGTTTTCGGTCTTGCATAAAACTAAAGTTCGACTGCAGATAAGTCACCCAGTTCCCACCGCCATTAGCAATATAGCTGCTGCTGTCGTACATGCCTTGAGCGCTGAACTGTGTATGGATTACGTTAGTCATTTGGCCGCTACTGCCCAGGGTCACCGGGGCAATTTCGCCGCTGACCGCATTCGGTGCGGTGCTCTGTGCACTCGCCAAACCGGTAACGGCAAGCAAAATGAGAAAACCGGCGAAGCTCTTATGCACGATGCACCTCACGGAACCACGATGGTGTCGCCGGGCTGCAGGACTATGTTCTGTTGAAATTTCTGGCCCTTGATCACCTGCTTGTAGTTGAACTTAATTTTTTCCGGCGGTCCAGACGGAGTAGCGCGGAGAATATAGATCTTATTGGTCTTGGCAAAGTCCCGGAAGCCGCCGCCCAAGGCAATGGCATCCAGCACGGTGGTCGGCTTATCCAGGGGAAACGCTCCCGGACGCGATACTTCGCCCAGCAGGTTATACTGCTGCGCTTTTATTTCCTGCACACTGACCGCGACTTGAGGATTGTCAATATAGGACTTGAGTTGCTTCTCAATCGCGTCCTGAAGTTGCTTTGCCGTCAGCCCACTTGCGGTGATGTCGCCAATCAGCGGCATGGTAATCTTCCCGTCCGGTCGAACCGGAACTGAATGTGAGAGCTCCGGCTCTTTCCAAACGCTGATGGAGAGCACATCCTCAGAGCCGATGACATAGTCCGGAGCGACGGCCGGAGACACGAGCGCATTCTTTTCAGATTTATGAGCAGAACCGACGCGAGTTGCCGAAACTGAAGCAGCATTCGAATCGTTGTACTGCTGTCCGAAACCCGGCAGTGACAGTTGCAGCGACAGTATCGCCGCAAAACTCCAGGCAAATGTGTGAACCGATTTGAAACTCATCGTTGACCCCTTAAAGATGAACATCTAATCGCCTTCCAGAGAAGGCATCTCCGAAAACCTAAGCGCTTCCACCGCTCCCGCTTCTTTCAGCTTGTAAAGCAGAGCGCGATAGCTAATGTTGAGCGCCCTCGCCGTCTGTTTTCTGTTCCAGCGATGCGCCTTTAACGCGTTGAGGATAATTTTGCTTTCCAACTGGCGAACTGCCTGGCGGCTCAGCAACTTTAGAGACATGGAGCCGTCATAGACGAAATCGTCGCCCAGCGTGTCGGGACGCTGAATTTTCATCTCACCAAAGAGGATTTCCTGGTCCCCGAGAATGACAAAACGCCGGATGGAGTTCTCTAACTCGCGAATGTTGCCCGGCCAGTGATAACGCTGAAAGGTGGCGATCATCTGCGGCGACAACTGTCGCGTCGCGCAGTTGTATTTGTCGCTATACAGATCGAGGAAGTACTTCATCAATGCGGGAATATCCGCCGAGCGTTCGCGCAAGGGAGGCACTTGCAGGTTCACTACATTGATTCTGTAAAAAAGGTCCTGGCGAAACTTGCCCTTCTCCACCTCCGCTTCCAGCGAACGATTCGTGGCGCAGATTACGCGAACCTCAACCTTGGTATCTTTCTGGCCGCCGATGCGGCAGAATTGACCATCTTGCAGCAACTGCAGGAGCTTGCTTTGTAAGGGAAAATCCAGTTCCGAAATTTCATCCAGAAAGAGGCTGCCGCTGTTTGCCAGCTCGATTCGGCCAGGTTTTGTGCCGTAGGCTCCGGTAAATGCTCCGCGCTCGTAGCCGAACAATTCACTTTCGATGAGCGTGCCCGGAATCGCCGGGCAATTCACCTTCACGAACGGCCCAGACTTCAGTGGCGATAAACTATGGATCAATCGCGCCATGATGTCCTTGCCGGTGCCGCTTTCGCCTTGAATCAGAACCGGCACATCGGCGTTGGCCACTTTATGAATCTGTGAACGGAGTTCCAGCATCTGCCGCGAACTGCCAAAAATAATCTCCTCTGAAGGCAAGGACTGAAAGTTGGACAACAGCGCTGAAGCGATACTTGCGGCCATATTTTGAGCCTTTCCAAATTCTCCAGGGTGCCGGGGCTTAAGCAGGCTATTGCACTCAAATCGCCAAGTTTTTCACACTCCTCCTATGGGCCAGCAGGAATGGATTCTGCATGAACTTCCATTATTTACAACGACTTAACAGCGCCGCTGTGAGGATCGATATGGAATTGGAGTTGTCGGGAATGTCAGTGAAAGGAAAACGTTTTCACACGGTGGAAGCAAAGTTCCTCTTCAATGACCTGTCAAAAGCGCTCTGATCGCCGGGGGAGGCAAATAGCCCTTCAGATCATCCAGAAATTCGCTTTTATTCCAGCGGCTTGCTTTTGGAATCAATTACTTAGGCGGCAACTTTCAAAAACCTAGGATTTGATCGGGAACAGGGGTATCGGGTTGAAAGGGCGAACCCGAAACTGCGGTGAGCGTACCGTCGGAAGCGATGGAGAACACAGAAATCGAGCCTCCATTTCCGCTGGCGCTGTTGGACACCAGCAGAAAGCTTCCGTTAACTGCAGTGGCGGCGAAGACAGGCCGCGTACCTACCGCATAGGGTGAACCTTTGATTTCTGTGAGTTGCCCGCTGGTATTGTTCAGAGCGAAGGCAGAAACCGTCGCCGAAGTCTGATTCACCACATACAGCACTCCATGCGAGAACGCTGAGCTCACAGGTGTAACGCCGGCTGGAAGCGGAGAACCGGCGGCTTCGGTCAGGACGCCGTTTAGGGAAACATTGAATTCTGAAACGCTTCCATTGCCTAGCGAGCCACCAATATTGGTCGCGAACAGGAAATTTCCTGTCGTATCGAAATTCAGGTAAACCGGTGAACCATTCACGGGGGTAGTAGTCGTGAGCGGCGTCAGGCCGCCAGTGCTGGTAATCGCGAATGACGTGATCAGATTGGTGTTGGGATTCGATGTATACAGAAACCCGCCATTGGGCGATATCGCCAGGCCCATTTCGCCCGACGCATTCAGCGAGATCGGGAAACCCGACAAAGGTGTAAGAGCTCCCGAAGTAGAGTCGAACGTGAATCCGTCGATTTGCGCCGGCGTACTGCTCAGAGCGTATACAAACTGGCCATTGGGATGGACAGCGATCCTGATCTCATTTCCGGGAGCGACAAATGGCGATCCCGCTACCGGGGTCAAAGCTGCCGTAGACGCGTTCACGCCGAAAACTGCGGTGCTTGCGGACGAAGAATTTGCTACCAGCAAGAACTTCTTTGCGGGATCGACCGCGATGGAATCTGGAGACGAGCCGCCAGTCGACATTGGAGAATTCAGGGTCGTCTGAAGCTGTCCAGTGGTCGGATTCAACTGATACGCTGAGACGCTACCATTATTACTGTTGGTCACGTAGACCGGCGTTCCACTCTGCATAGTTCCACCGCCGGAGCCCACGGTCACAGGCGCCGAACCGTTTCCACCTGATCCACACCCCAGCCACAGAACGGTTGACGCGATTATCAAGCCCGACAACAAACGAGTGATCATAAGAACGCGGGAAAAATTCCGCTCCAGGTTCATTTTATCGTTGAAGCTCGAAACCGTATTGAAGAAGAGTCTTTCCCCTCCACGGATCAGTAACTCACCAGGTTCCGGAACGGGCGACGAGCCCGAAACCGCAGCGAACTGGCAACGAGCTTCGTATGAATCATGTTTTCTTCGGTACAACCGGCAACTCTGAACCCACTCTCTAACGCTTGTGACGCCTTGTTTCATTGAATTTCCAGTGTCCCGCTGACTGCCGCTTCCTTTCAGGCGATTGCTTAAAATCAACGCGCTTGTTCAAAAGACCACCACTGACGCAAACCACCATTCGGACATGCCGAATTCTTCTCCTGCTTCCATTGTTCTGCATGTCGATTCCATCGTTCGCCCGGGAGATACGAGGAGTCGTCGAGGACGGCTCCCACGCCTCAATCGCCGGAGCGAGTGTCACGCTGCTGCAAGGGAGAAATCGGCAAACCCAGATCACGGGAGTTGACGGGAGCTTTGAATTCGCTGCAGTAAGCGCGGAGCAGGTCCAAATCGAAGTCGCCAGCCAGGGATTCGCCGAGACGCGCCGCACGGTTAAGCCGGGAACAACCAATTTGAGCTTGTCCATCATTCTCGATCCTGAAAGCGTGCGCTCGCAGGTCGTAGTAACGGCTTCAAGAACCGCCCTGCCGATCGCGGAGACGCCGGAAAGCGTGCAGGTACTGTCTCGGGAGGAACTCGAATCCAGCGGCGCGCTGGCCATCGATGACGTGCTGCGGAACGTCGCCGGTTTTGATCTGTTCCGGCGAAACAGCAGTCGCACCGCGAATCCGACAACGCAGGGTGTGTCGCTGCGCGGGGTTGGTTCCAGCGGCGCCAGTCGCGCGCTCATTCTGCTCGACGGAGTTCCTGTCACCGATCCGTTCGGCGGATGGATGAATTGGAGCACAATTCCGCGCGCGGCCGTCGACAGTGTTGAGCTGCTGCGCGGCGGCGCATCGGACCTTTATGGTGGACAAGCCTTGAGCGGCGTTGTCCAGATGCTGACCAGGATTCCCGAGGCCACCGACGCCGATCTGGATGTGTCGTACGGCAATCAGCGCACGCCCAGCGCCTCCGGATACATCGGCCACGTATTCGGCAAGTGGACAGCCTCGCTCGCCGCCGACTATTTCCGCACCGAAGGCTACATCCCGGTCGAGAGTTCGCAGCGCGGGCTGGTGGACAATCCTGCAAATTCTCTGCACCGGAATGGCGAGTTGTTTCTGCAGCGGCAAATCTCGCAGCGCTCGCGCTTTTTCATTCGCGGCCTCGGCTATGACGACTCCCGCCACAACGGAACTATCATCGAGGTCAACCGAACGCGCGCCTGGCAGGCCGTAGCCGGTCTTGATGTCGAGACCGCAGCGGGCGACCTGCTCCAGCTTCGCGGATATGGCGGCACCGAAGATGATCACCAGACCTTCGCTTCTGTTGCGGCGAATCGCGCCAGCGAATCTCTGGCGCGGGTGCAAACCGTCCCGTCGCGACAGTGGGGACTCAGCGCGCAGTACTCGCACCTGTTTTCCCCGCGCAACACTCTCTTAGCCGGCGTGGATGCCAGCTCTGTCACCGGAGAAAGCGATGACGAGATCTTCATTGCCGGAAATCCATCGAGCCTGGTAAATGCCGGCGGTCACGATGTGAGCGTCGGCGTTTTCGCAGAAGACATCGCCCGCCTGACCTCGCGTTGGATTGTGACCGGAGTTTTTCGCGTGGACCATTGGCAAACGCTGAGCGGCTTCAGCAACACCACGAGTTTGCTCACGTCGAATTTCGTGCCTACAAATTTCGCCAATCGCTCAGAGACAGCGTTGGCGCCCAAGCTCGCCAGCAGCTATCACCTTAATGACAGCATTGAGCTGCGCGGCTCGGTTTATCGCTCGTTCCGCACTCCAACTCTCAACGAACTCTACCGCTCCTTCCGCCTGGGAAATATCGTGACTCTCGCCAACCAGCAACTGCGCGCCGAGCGGCTCACTGGATGGGAAGCAGGACCAGCGGAAAAACTGCTCAATGGCAAGCTGCGCCTGCAGCAAAGCTTCTTCTGGGCGAGCGTGCATCGGCCCATTGCAAACGTGACCCTGAGCACCACTCCAGCGCTGATCACCCGCATGCGGGAAAACATCGGCAGCACGCGCGCTCTCGGCTTCGAGGCCCAGGCGGACTGGGAACTGATGAAATGGGCGGACCTGGCGGCCCAATATCAATTTGTTGATGCGACTGTCACTTCGTTTCCAGCGAATCCGATGCTTGTGGGGAATCTTGTGCCTGAAGTTCCGCGCCACGAGTTCACTTTCCAGACGCGATATAGCAATCCCGCATTCTTCACCGCGGCCGTCCAGGCAAGGAGCAGCAGTTCCGTTTTTGACGACGATCTCAACACGCTACCGCTCGATTCCTATTTCAAGCTCGATGCCTTCCTCTCCCGCCGCATCAGTTCCAATATGGACGTGTATATCGCCGGCGAAAATCTGCTCAGCCAGCATTTCATGGTCGCCCGCACCCCAATCGTCACCCTGGGATCTCCCCTGACGGCACGCGTCGGCATTCAGTTGCATTTGCGGCGATGAAACTGGTTTCATATGAGAGTCGCTGAGCGTCGTCTGAATCCGGAAGAAACTTGACCTCGAAACCCTCCCAAAATGAGCGCATGCGGAAGTCTCGCGATCTGCAACTGCGGGCCGAAAAGCTTTTTCCCGGGGGCGTCAATTCTCCGGTGCGCGCCTTTCGCGCAGTCGGCGGCGATCCTCCATTTATTGTGCGCGCGCGGGGCTCCAAGCTCTGCGACGCCGACGAGAATGAATACATCGATTACGTTGGCTCCTGGGGACCGATGATCCTGGGGCATGCCGATCCCGAGGTGACGGAAGCAGTGCAGCGCGCGGCCCAGAATGGGACCAGCTTCGGCGCGTCCACGGCCGCAGAGGCCGAGCTGGCGGAGCTCGTAATCGAGGCTTTTCCCTCAATCGAGAAGCTGCGCTTCGTAAGCTCGGGGACCGAAGCCACCATGTCTGCGATCCGGCTCGCGCGGGCTTTCACCGGACGCAAATACATCATCAAGTTTGAAGGCTGCTATCACGGACACGCCGACTCTCTTTTGGTCAAGGCCGGTTCAGGGGTGGCAACGCTCGGTATTCCCGGATCCGCCGGCGTGCTCGAAGAGCAGGCGCAGTTCACGCTGGCTCTGCCCTTCAATTCTGCCGCCCGGGTGGAAGAGGCATTCGCGCGCTATCCCGAACAAATTGCCGCGATCATCGTCGAACCCGTGGTGGGAAATATGGGCTGCGTGCCGCCTGCCGAGGGCTATCTCAAAAAGCTTCGGCAGCTTGCGGCCAAAGACGGCGCATTGCTGATCTTCGATGAAGTCATGACCGGCTTTCGCATCGCGTTCGGCGGGGCGCAAGAGTTATACGGCGTGAAACCGGACATTACCACTTTGGGAAAGATCATCGGTGGTGGCCTGCCGGTGGGAGCCTACGGCGCGCGCGAGGAGATCATGCAAATGGTCGCACCGCTCGGACCCATGTATCAGGCGGGCACGCTCAGCGGAAACCCGCTGGCCATGGCCGCGGGAACGGCCACGCTGCGCCGTCTGAAACGCGATCGACTGAAGATCTACTCGGTCCTGGAAGAAAACTCAGCGAAACTTGTGCAGGGCATTTCCGAATCGGCGCAGAAGTCCGGAATAGAAGTCAGCGCCAATCGTGTGGGATCGATGTTTACCTGGTTTTTTCAGCAAGAAGAAGTTCGAGATTGGGACACCGCCTCGCGATCCAATACCACCAGCTTCGCCCAATTTCACCGGGGCATGATCGAGCGCGGCATTTATCTGCCGCCATCGCAATACGAAGCCGCATTCCTGAGCGCAGCCCACACAACAGGAGATATTGAGCAAAGTATCGAGGCAGCGCGCAACACATTCGCATCATTTCAGTCCGCGATTTTCACCCCGAATCCCTGAGAACAGGGAAAAAATACAGGGAATTCTGTGTTGGCAGGCTCTCAATCGTCAGATTCTGCCCAAAATTCGCAAATCTCTCCAGAAGCTGAGGGAAGGAACAGGAAAAGAACAGGAAAGCGGTGGAAAAGCTCCTCCGACCCGCATCAATGCTGAGTCAATCTGCGTTACTCAGAAGGATCCACGAAAAAATAACAGGAAAGGAGCAGGGAATTCCGGGCGAACGACCGGCCGGGCTCCTCGTTGAAAGAAACGAAAAATCGGAAACCGCGGCAATGCCTCATTCATCTGAAGCAGCGGAAGAAGATTTCATAAATCCAGGAGGAACTCTGATGCAGCCGCGAATCGATTCTTACAAAGTGGCGCCCGAAGGCTACAAGGCGCTGTTGGGGCTCGAACAATATATTAAGCACTCCGGGCTGGAGCTGCCTTTGCTGCACTTGATCAAGCTGCGCGCTTCGCAAGTAAATGGCTGCGCGTATTGCATTGACATGCACTGGAAAGACCTGAAGGCCATCGGTGAGACCGAGCAGCGTCTGTACGGGCTCGATGCCTGGGAAGAGTCTCCGTATTACAGCGAGCGCGAACGCGCCGCGCTGGCCTGGACCGAAGTCGTTACCCGCATCAGCGACGGCCACGCGCCCGACGACGTGTACGAACGAGTCCGCGCCCAGTTCAACGAAAAAGAACTCACTGACCTCACACTGGCGATCGCCACCATCAACGCCTGGAACCGGCTCGCGATCTCCCTGCGGGCCGTGCCCGGTGCATATCAGGCGCAACCGCTGAAGAAGGGCGCATAAACATGATTCCAGGAGTTCGTGTAAAGGCGCGGCATGCCGCGTCTCCTTTTCTGGAACGCTGTTTACTGCGATGTCATCCTGACGACGAACGATCCCGCCTTGCGGGATCGTGAGAAGGAAGGACCTCCGCGGAATGGTTCTGTCGCCTGCACCGGGTACAGGCTCTTCGGCCACTTATCGTGCTTGAAGAGCCGCACGTCCCGTAATTTCATCCGATGCACGCCAGCAGATCCTTCGGCCGCTTCGCGTCCTTCAGGATGACACTCTTCAACGGATCGTGCAGCTGGTACGAACGCAACCGTCCGGCCTCGGAATCAAAAGCGTTGTGCGACCTCGCACAACCCGCTAAAGCGTCCGATCCGGGCGGGATGGTACTTGGGGCTGCCCTGCCGCCCGGGGCCGCCTAAAACGGCGCCCACATAATCTGCACTTCTGCTGGGCTCCCAGCTCGCGCTTCGCATTCTTGTCCTCGCGAAGACATTCAGGCGAACAAAACGGAGACTTCCGTTTCTGGTGCTTGCCACCGCAGCGGCAGCAGAATCGCTCGAAGATTGGTTGAGAGTCGCTCATTATTTCGCGGTTCCTCGCAGCCTGTATTTCCGTGGTACCGCGAAACCCGCTTTCCGCGCAACATAGAAGATTGGCAAATCGCGCTTAATCCGTCGGTCGATCCCACACACGAAACTTCAACAAAATCAGCAGCTTGAATTTTGTGGGGTCCTTCTCGTTTCAGATCGGGAAAATAAATCCAAATTCTTCAGCAGCTTGCAAAATGCATAGAGCGACGGATTGCAATCCGTGGGTCGCAAAGAAAGTTGTGGAAAAGTTGAAGAAAAAGGCTTGGTGGGCGCGGAGCACGGCGACAACGGTGTCATTCTGAGCGAGGGCGCACGCCCGAGTCGAAGAACCCCGAGGATGCGTCCGGCTTGAATGCAGATGAGCAGCTATCTGCATTCATTGTGAAGGTCTGCGGTATAGCGGAACAGCGAGAGCTGGGGTTCTTCGACTCGGGCGTTCGCCCTCGCTCAGAATGACATTTTCTAACTTTCGGCAGTGATCCACACCGAAATTAAAAATGTTTCAGTAGCCTGCAGCCAGCAGCTTCCCTCGCTCCAACGTCAACTCGGCGGCAATCAGGTTCTTCACCTTGCCTCGCCAGACGAGGACCAGCGCGCTGCCCAGCACCATGAGCGAGAGCGCGAGGCCCAGCCAAATTCCGAAGGCGCCGAGACCGCGGCGAAATCCGAAATAGTAGCCGAGCGGGAGACCGATCACCCAATAGGCGATCAGTGAACTCAACATCGGCATTCGGGTTTCGCCGGCCCCCCGCAGCGCGCCGGTGGCTACGGTTTGCAGTCCGTCAAAGAGTTGGAATGCGGCGGCTACAAACAGCAGCAGCACGCCAATGCGCATGACCTCAGGATCTGGACTGAACAGCCGGATGATCGCCCGCGGCGCCAGAACGAATACGATTGCCGCGCAGCTCATGAAGCCCGCGCCGAGGGCGATGGCGGTCCAGCCCGCGCGGCCGGCAGCCGCCGCATCACGACGCCCCAGGCCTTGACCCACACGCACCGCCGCCGCCGAGCTGATTCCCAGCGGAACCATGTAGGTGAGGCTGGCGCAGTTGAGCGCGATCTGGTGCGCTGCGATGGATGCGGGACTCAGCCTGGCAATCAAAGCAGTTGCCGCGGAGAAGACGCCGATTTCCAGCAGCACCTGCGTTGCCGCCGGCAGCCCAATGCGCAGCAGCTCGCGTATGCGTTCTAAATCGGGACGCAATCGGCCTTCGAGCAGGCGCACATGCTGCCTGCGGTCGTGCCACACAATCGTCGCGAACAGCACGATCGCGACGTAGCAGCGCGCCAGAAACGTGGACCATCCTGAGCCGGCAACGCCATAAGCGCGGAACCCCCAATGCCCGTAGATCAGGACCCAATCGAATAAGAGGTTCACCACGTTCGCCGAAATCAACGCGAACGTAACCGGCTTTACCAGGTTCATAGCCTGCAGATAACGCCGGAACGCGAAGTAGAGCAACAGTGGGAACGTGCCCCAGTTCATCGCCGTGAGAAATGGCAGCGTCTGGCCGAGCACGCCGGGATTGACGTGAATGGCCGGCAACGCGCGTCCCGAGAGCCAGACACAAATCATAATCACCGGCGTGAGCGGGAAGACGATGTACAGAGCGCTGAGCAGAGAATGATTGCAGTCGGCAAGATCGCCGGCGCCGAACGATTGCGAAACCTTGGTGTCGAGCGAGAACAGCAGCGCTCCCCCGAAGATGCCAGCAGTATAGAAAATCACGCCGCCCAGGCTGGTGCCGCCGATGGCTTCCGCGCTGTTGGACATGTGGCCCACCATGATGGTGTCCACAATGCCCATGGCCATCCACCCAATCTCGGCCAACACCAGCGGCCCGGCCAGCGAGAACATAGCTGGAACCTCTGCGCGCAAGGCGGTGAACCAGCTTCGGATTGTGCCGAGTGCGGACATTGTCTAGATCAGTAATCAACACTCTTGATCTGTCATCCTGAGTCCGCGCAGCGGGCAAAGGATCTCCTGAGCAACTGTCGGACCTGGAGGCCGGTTGTGCGGCTCTTCAACCACAAATCAGGTTTTCACGTGCATAGGCCGAAGAGCCCTTCTTTCTGCATCGGCGCATATACGTTTGCAGGAGGTCCTTCGCCCGCCCAGGCGGACTCAGGATGACACATTAAATAATGAAGTCTGCCGGAGCGACCCTATCGGGAAACTTCCTCGAGCGCCATGCGCGTCTTGGGCAGAAGTTTTTCGAGCTCCGCATGGCGCCGGCGGAGTCCGTCGACCACATGCGGCGGGGCTTTGGCGAGAAAACTCTCATTCCCCAATTGGCGCTGCGCGTTCGCGTGTTCGCCTTCCAGCTTCTTCAGCTCCTTCGAAAGACGCTCGCGCTCGACCGCCGCATCGATCTTCTTCTCATAAACGACGACAACTTCGTACGCGTTAGCCGCCTGCACTCCAGGCTCGCCGGCGAGGCTGCTCGCCGCGAACTCCACCCCATCAACCCCTGCCATCTTTTCGTTCGCAAGCAGGTCGCGATTGGCTTCAATCAGCGCCCGCGTCGGCGATTGCGGCACGAAGATGCGAATCGGGACCTTCTGCTTCGGTTCAATCTTCAGTTCCGCACGACGGTTGCGGATATCGACGATGAGCTTCTGCAGCAGTTCCATTTCGGTAATCGCATTTTGTTGCGCAGCCGAAAGCGCCGCTCCAAACGGATACCGGCTGAGCGCGATAGACTTCGCTGGAGCGTCTCCGCGATAGAGGGCATGCCAGATTTCTTCGGTGATAAAAGGCATGAAGGGCGAGAGCAGGCGCAAGGACGCCTCAAACACCCTCATCAAATGTCCAAGCGCAGCACGTCCGCTCTCGCCGGCTTCGGCGGAGAAATCCAGACGCGGTTTTACTGCTTCGATGTACCAGTCGCACAGATCGCCCCAGAAGAACTGATACACAAGGTTGGCCGCCTCATCAAAGCGGTATTCCGCCAGGGATTGGTTGACTTTGAATGCGGTGCGCTGAAACTGCGCGGCAATCCAGCGGTCGGGCAGTGGCGCCTGTTCGGTACCATCCGCGGTAGGGTTGGACGTTTTGCCTTCGCCAATGAGGTGCCGGGCGAGGTCGCTCGACGCTCCGTTCGCCTCTGTGGCACGATCAATATTCAGGAACATGAAACGCGCGGCGTTCCAGATCTTGTTGGCGAAATTGCGATATCCCTCGGTCCGGCTCTCGTTGAACGCGATATCGGTTCCGGGGGAGGCCATCGCAGCCAGCGTGAAGCGCACCGCATCCGTTCCGTACTTCTCGGTCACGGCGATGGGGTCCATGACGTTGCCTTTGGTCTTCGACATTTTCTGCCGCTCGGCGTCGCGCACCAGGGCATGAATGTGCACTTCCCGAAACGGAACGCTTTCGGCGAAGGCGCGCGGATTGCCCTCAGCCGCAGGGAAATCCTGCATGAAGTGGCAGCCCATCATGATCATGCGCGCCACCCAGAAGAAGAGGATGTCGAAGCCGGTGATCAGCAGCGTGGTGGGATAGAAGATATCGAGGTCGCGCGTGTGCTCCGGCCATCCCAAAGTGGTGAACGGCAGCAGCGCCGAGGAGAACCAGGTATCGAGCACGTCGGTTTCCTGCGTCAGATCGGTGCTGCCGCAATGCGTGCAGCGCGCGGGATCGTGGCGGGCGATGGTCATCTGGCGGCAGTTGCCGCAGTGCCACGCGGGAATTCGATGTCCCCACCACAGCTGGCGGGAGATGCACCAATCGTAGATCTTGTACATCCAGTTCAGGTAGATGGTCTTGTAGTTCTCCGGGGTGAAGCGGATGTGCCCCTGCTCCACGGCGGCGATGGCCTTGTCCGCCAGTGGCTGGATCTTCAGGAACCACTGCATCGAGAGCATGGGCTCGATGACCGTTTTGCAACGCTCGCACTTGCCGAGGGCGAGCACGTGCTCTTTTGTGCCCACCAGAAAATCCTGTGCTGCAAGATCGGCGAGCACGCGGGTGCGCGCTTCATAGCGATCTAGCCCGGCATAAACGCCGCCGGCGGCGTTGATGCGCGCGGAATCGTCCATGATCTTCAGCATGGGCAGATTGTGACGCTTTCCCATGATGAAATCGTTGGGATCGTGCGCCGGCGTGACCTTCACGGCGCCTGTGCCGAACTCGGGATTGGCCAACTCGTCAGCAATGATGGGAATCTCGCGGTTCATCAGCGGCAGCCGCAGCTTCTTGCCGATGAGATGGCGATAGCGCTCGTCGTTGGGATTCACGGCCACAGCCACATCGCCCAGCATGGTCTCCGGCCGCGTGGTCGCGATGTGCACGTAGCCCTCGCCGTCCACCAGCGGATAGCGGATCTCATACAGCTTTCCGTTCTGCTCTTCGTGCACAACTTCGAGATCGGAGATCGCCGTAAGGCATCGTGGACACCAGTTGACGATGTACTCGCCGCGATAGATCAGCCCCTGCTCATAAAGGCGGACGAAGACCTCGCGCACGGCGCGGCTGAGGTTTTCGTCCATGGTGAAGTACTCGCGCGACCAGTCGACAGAATCGCCGAGGCGCTTCATCTGCTTAAGTATGTTGCCGCCGTAGTGTTGCCGCCACTCCCAAACGCGGGCAACGAACTTTTCCCGTCCCAAATCGAGACGCTTCACGCCCTCGCTGGCGAGTTGCCGCTCCACCAGCATCTGTGTGGCGATGCCGGCATGGTCGGTGCCGGGAAGCCATAGCGTGCTCTCACCACGCATGCGATGCCAGCGCACCAGGATGTCCGATTCGGTGTGCTCGAACATGTGTCCCATGTGGAGGTTACCGGTGACGTTCGGCGGCGGCAGCAGGATGTTGAACACCTTGCCGGGCACAGCGTCTGCGGTCTCGATGTGGAAGAGCTTCTCGCGTTCCCAGTATTCGGCCCAGCGCGGCTCAATCGCGGCAGGATCGTACGTTTTTGGCAGCTCGTGCGACATGGTTCAGATGATCACTGATATTCCGTTCCTCAGCGAGAACAACTGCTCGCACGGACGAGACGGAGCAGACGGATCCGACGGATTTGAGAATGGGATTATGCTTGGGCAATCCTGACGTTTTTATCCCGTTTGAGATCCGTGGAATCCGTCCAAATCCGTTTTATCCGTGCGAGATGTTGATTTCTCGCCTCGGGAACAGAAACAAACTCCAACAAAAACGATAGCACGAGCAATAGCGTGTGCACCTGCCGCGCTTGCCGCGTTCCGCCGCGCTCCATTACACTAGAAGCTCCCGGAAAACTCGCGGAGAGGCTCCGTGTGCCCCGGTGATACAAAGGAAAAGCACTGATGAAGCCCACTGGTCATCCCGCTTACAACGAGGTGCGCGTGATGTGCGCCTGCGGGAACTCGTTTACCACCCGTTCCACGCATAAGGGCGATATCCACCTGGAAATCTGCTCCAATTGCCATCCATTCTTTACCGGCAAGCAGAAGCTGGTCGATACTGCCGGACGCGTCGAGCGCTTCCGCCGCAAATATGCCAAGGCTGGAGAGGCCGCCAAAACGGGAACGAAGTAGAAAGACAAAGTTCGCCCGACGAGCCTCCGCTTCGGCGGAGGCTTTTTTGGTTCGGGACCGGGACCCGTTTTCACCACGGAGGACACGGGGGAGCACAGAGGAAAGCACAAGCTGATTTGTCCTGCCTTCCTCTGTGACTCTCTGTGTCCTCTGTGGTAGAGATGGTTCTAAGAGTTGAAGATGCGCAAGACCTGGGACAATCCGATCGCGCACTCCATGCCAGAGGACGCGTGTGTTCCGGCTGAGATCCAGATTGGGAACGTGCGGGTTGCGCCGGCGACGGTGCTGGCGCCCATGGCCGGAGTGACCGACACCGTCTTTCGCCGCTTCATTCGCAATGCCAGCGTCTTTACCTCCAAAGCCGAAAGCCGACAGCCGAGCGCCGATAGCTCACTCGCGGAGCGAGTGGATGCTCGCATCAGCAACACCCAGTCCGGATGCGGGCTGATCATGACCGAGTTCACCTCGGCCGACGGGCTCGCGCGTTGCCGCGAGTCGCGGCGCAAACGATATCTTACGTTTTACGACGATGAGCATCCCATTTCTGCACAGCTCTTCGGCTCGGACGCCGCAATTATCGCCGATGCCGCGCGCGTGGTCGAAGACCTCGGCTTCGATATGGTGGACTTGAATCTCGGCTGTCCGGCGAAGCGTGTAGTCAAGTGCAATGGCGGCTCCGGCCTGCTGCGCGACCTGCCGCAGATTCAGGGCATTTTTGAGGCCGTTCGTGCGGCGGTGAAGATTCCCTTTACGGTAAAGTTCCGCATCGGCTGGTCGGATGCGGAAGTGGTCTGCGTCGAATTGGCGAGGCTGGCCGAAAACTGCGGACTGAATGCCGTGGCGCTGCACGCGCGCACCCGCGAGCAGGGATACAGCGGCAATGCACGCTGGGAATACATCGCCGCGATTAAAGACGCGGTTTCCATTCCCGTAATAGGAAATGGAGACATTCGCACACCGGAAGACGCCGTCGCCATGATCGCGCAGACCAGATGCGACGCGGTCATGATCGGCCGCACCGCGCCCGCCAATCCCTGGATCTTCCGCCAGATCGCCGAATACACCGCCTCAACGCAGGCAACGGGCATCGGCTCTTACACCCAGCCGACGGAGCAGGACCGTTACCGGATGATCCACACCTACTTTGCCATGCTCATCGAAGAAGAGCTGCCCGACGCCGTCGGTAAGATGAAGCAATTCGCCTCGTGGTTCACTCACGGCGTAACCCACGGCGCGCACCTGCGTAAAGCCATCTACGAAGCCAAATCGGGAAGCGAAGTCATCAGCCGCGTGGATGCGTTCTTCGAAGAGCAGCTCGCAGTGTTCTCGGAAGCGCACCAACTCTGAAATGTACTTTTTTGTGCGATGTATAGTATGCGCATGAAGCGCACAACTCTTGTGTTGAACGATAAACTCTTAGACGAAGCGACGCGCGCGCTGGGCGCAAAGACGTATTCGGCAACCGTCAATACCGCATTGGCGGAGTTGCTTCGCGTCCGCAAGATCCTTAGTATCAGCGCCTTTTTCGGCCAAGGACTATGGCAGGGCGATCTCGAGGAAATGCGGGAGGACAATGATCGGGGGGCGCGGCCCCCCGATCACAGGTCACAGGGAGAGAAAAAGAAGTGATCCTGGTGGATACTTCCGTCTGGATCGAGCTATTAAACCGTAAGCCAAGATTGAATATTTCGGAGAAAGATCTCCTGGAATTCTGTACTTGCGGTCCAGTGCTCCAGGAAGTTCTGCAGGTACTGAGGGACGATCCGCCTGCCGACGCGTTCCGCGAACTCTTCTCGGCCCTTCCATTGCTCAGTGACCCCTTGACCAAGAGCGCCTTTCTCCTAGCTTCTGACATTTACCGCGGCGGGAGACGAAAGGGTTTCACGATCCGCGCATCCGCGGATTGCCTGATTGCGGCAATAGCGATCGAGAACCGAGTGCCAGTGTGGCACCGGGACCGCGATTTTGATGTGATCGCGAAGTTTACCGATCTCCGCGTCATAGAGCGCGACTGAAATTAGCTGGAGTCGATGAGTTCTTCGATCGAAACATGGCCGCTGCCCTAGCCACACACCAACGAATTTGACTTTAACAAAAAATCGGGAGCCCGCAGGCTCCCGATGAGGATGTACGTCTCGAATTGACTTCTAGAAGATGAACTTCAACACCAGTTGCAGGGTCCGCGCGTTGTTGTTGAAGAACAACTGCGGCTGGTTGAACTGCGGATTGTTCACGTCCACGTAGGGCGTAATGGATGTGAAGGCTAAGGGTGCAATGTCGTTCACGAACCCCGGGATGAACTGAGAATGGTTGAAGATGTTGAAGGCCTGCGCCTGGAACTCAACCGCAGCACGTTCGGTGACATTGACTCGCTTCACGACCGTCAGGTCCCAGTTGTTGGTGCGATTCGTGGGAACTGTATTGCGGTTTACGTTCGACAGCGCGCCTTTCCCGGCCTGGATGTATTGTGCGTTGGGATTTACTGCAAGGTAGGCAACTGTGTCTCCTGCAGTGTTCTTCAGAGGAGTCACAGCCGATCCGGTTCCCGGAACTCCGCTGGCATTGAAGATCGCGCGATCGGGAGCCGAGTCGCCGTTCAGATTGCTGTCGGTACCGCTGGCAGCAACGAAATACTCCGGCGTCTGGAATTCGTACACCGGCGCGATCTCCCAGTTGCCCAAGATATTCTTCTCAAGGAAGTTGCCGTTCTTGAAGAAAGGCAGGTCATAAAGGACCTCGAGGGTCACGCGGTGACGACGGTCCAGAGCTGAGGTGCCGAAATCGGCAGCGACGTTCTGAGAATTCTGCGGACGTCGCGGCGTCAGTACGGTGGAGAAGACCTCTGCGGTGGAATTGTCTTCCGCGTGGCTCCAGGTCCAGGCAGCCTGGAACTGAAGGCCATTCGAAAATGAGCGGTTTAGCTGCGTTTGCAACCCATGGTAGATGGATTGTCCAAACGGCTCGAACGCGGTGATCGGGTTGGTAAGACCGGCCGCGGCAAACGCCGGAACGGTGTTGCTCAGCGCTTGGATCGAAGCCAGAGTGTTCGGCAACGCATCCAGTGCCGCTTGACCAGGATTCGACAGGAACGTCGGCAAGGCGTTCTGGGGCGTAACTCTGGGTTGTTTATTGAGCTGGTCCTGTACCGGGAGATGAATGCCTCGAGTTCCCACATAACGGATTTCCGCGGTGTACTTGTTCGCGAATGAATGTTGGATACCGAGGTCCCAGGTCTCGCTGTACGGGAGCTTCTGGTTGGGGGTAAATCCCGCCGTTGCGGCTCGTGCGTCGGCCGCAGTCGCGAAGGTTTGAAGGCCGGTTCCCGTTCCGGGAGGTAAACCACCGCTGGCGAGAAACGCCGTGGTGGAGAATGTGCATCCCCCAGCCCCGTTTACGCTCTGCGCCACATCGCAAGTGCCGCCGAATTCCGGAGGCACGGTGAGCAGGCCAAAGTTGTCAAACAGAACGTCATAGGCCATGCCGAATCCACCACGAATCGAAGTATTGCCTGACGTCCCCGGCGAATACGCAAAGCCGACACGCGGAGCGAAGTTCTTATATTGAGGTTGCGGCGCACTAAAGTCGATGAGTCCAGGAACGCTGGCGATGGAGTTGATGCTCTGCAAACGTTCGCTGAAGGGAACGGAAGTGAACTCGTATCGCAGTCCGATATCCACGGTCAAGTTCTGAGTAACACGCCAGGAATCGTTGCCAAAAGCGTAGATCGCGCTCTGGTCACCATAGTAGGTGTTGCTACCGGTAGAGCGCTGCCCCAGTTGATCCGGCAGCTGGTCCAGCAGGAAAGTGCTGAAGTTGCTGTAATCGTAATCTCCACGCGAACGCTGCGTGAAGCCTTGCGGCGAGATGTATTTGCGCCCTTCAATCCCGAATTTCAGGCTGTGTTTACCTTTCACCCAACTGATGTTGTCAACCGCTTGGTACGTGTTCTGGATACCAAACTGTGGCGCGTTGGGATCGGGGCCGACTTGCGTGTTCAGGTCGAAGAATACGAGGTTGGGGAAGCTGTCCAGGCCGGGATAGGTCTGCGGCCCAACGGTGAAGAACTGCGCGTTGCGGTTGAAGCCCAGCCGGAATTCGTTGGTCACCGTTGGCGAGAACGTATGGTATTCGCCGAAGGTGAGAACATGGTTTCGGACTGGAATGGGCGTAAAGAATGATGGGAGTTGCGCCGCAAGGTCTTCCGCATCCAACTTTTGGTACACGTAGCGAAAACGGAGCTGATCTGCCTGAGATAAGTTGAAATCGACGCTGTTGACTGTCGTGAACTGATTGCTGAAGTTTGGCCCTGACAATGAAAGCTCACCGACGCTGTACTGGCCCACCGGCGCGCCACCGGCGGTGGTCACAAAATCGGCGAGATTGTTGCTTGTCGATCCGGCTGGAGAAATGGAACTGTTGCAATCCGGTCCGGAAGCGGTTGCGGTTCCGACAAACTTCTGGTATTGCGCAAGGTTGTTGGCATTAATGGCGCCGCCCCCAAAGGCTGCAATCTGCGCGTAACCGAGTGCCGTTGGTGCACAGGCAAAGCTCGCAGTGGACTTCCCGATGGGGTTGTATTCGTTCAGGGTGTAGAAGAACAGCTTGTCTTTAAGTATCGGCCCACCAAAGTCACCGCCAAATCGATTGTTGTCGAATCTGGGATTGAACGGGGTTCCCGACTCAGTTCGCGCGGTTCCCGCATCAATCGCATTCAAATTCCGGTTCTGGAAATATTCGTAGGCGCGTCCGTGGAAGCTGTTGCTCCCGCTGCGAATGGTCTCATTGAATTGGCCACCGGACGAGTGTCCGAATTCTGGGCTGAATTGGTTTTGCAGGACAGTAAAGTTTTGCACCGCGTCATTGGGGACGGTGACGACCGGTCCGGTAACCGACTTTGAGTTGTTGTCCACCCCTTCGATGGTGAAGTTGTTGTTGCGCGGACGCTGACCCGAGACTGACGGTCCCGATCCAACTCCGATTCCCCCGGAAGTAGCAACACCGGCATCCAGCAGAGCGAGATTCAAAACGCCAGAGCCTTGCGAAGCTTCAGGCAAATCCTGATTTTGTTTGGCTTCGAAGGTTGTTTGGATCTGCGGCGTGGTCGTATCAATCGGAGCCACGTCAGCGTTTACCTCGACGGTTGTAGCTGCTGCAGCTGCTGCAGCGGTAATGTTCGCGGTCTGAGTCTGGTTCAGGCGAACGACGACGTCGGCAATGCCGCCTGCCAAGCCGTTTCCATTGACTTGTACGCCGTAGTGGCCGGCAAGCAAGTTGGAAAAACGATATTCGCCGTTTGCATTGGTTGTGCTATTGCTTTTCACACCAGTGGCGAGGTTGGTTGCCACCACGGTGGTGTTTGGCACTACCGCGCCGGTTGAGTCGGTCACGGTCCCGACAAGGTCGCCACTGATCGCCTGAGCGAGAGCGAATGTCGAGAAGAAGAGAAGTAGAGCTGCTCCGAGGATCGTTCTGGCAAGTCTCACTTTTGCTTTCCTCCAAATTCTTTGACAGCCCTACTGCCAATGCATCCCAAATTCCAAATCGGAAGGTGTTTTGGATCGAATAACTTAGCTTGCGAGTAGGTTTCTCAACCGTACTCATTTTGGAACTCTTCTACGAAAATTGGAATTCGTCCCGCCAGAGTAGCTTCATATCATCGAAATCAAGCGTTCAATCCCAGCAAAGCCGCGTGAAGAGAGGTTAAGAAGTATTAAGGAATTGTGCTTTTGCCCTTAGTACTAATGAGGTATTTAGTCCAGAGTAGCTGTCGCGTAGAAAAGAAAATTTGGCGTCGTTGCGGTACTACCTCAATTTGGTTTTCAGCGCTGGATTTCTGGTGCGGCAGATGAAATCTCTCCAAAGAGAAAGGAGAGGAACCAAATATCTCAAAAATTCAGAACATCCACCCACGGCTGATGTAGTCGGCGGTGGTGAGAACCATGAGGATGGAAAGGAAGAAGAGACCGCAGCCGATGACCAGGGCGGTCATTCTGGGCGAGTACTTTACGTGCATGAAGAACAGGACGACGAGGATCGCCTTGGTAAAGGCAATCGCCAAAGCGATGATGGGGTTGAAGATGCCGAAATCGCCGAATGCTGCCGCCGTGGTTAGGCCGGTGAAGCAGAGCAGAATGATCCAGATCAGAACGTAGAGCTTGGGGGAAACGATATGTTCTCCGGCGGCGGACATGTGGGCTCCTAAAAAGCTACGCAGCTTCGCAGCCGCGAAGCTCCGAAGCTCGAAGCAAATGCAAATGCAAATGCAACAGCAAACGCTAGGTCCTTCGCCTCCGGCTGCGCCGTCGGCTCAGGATGACAAACCATAAATGCAACTGCAACGGCAAAGCAAAATCAGATTAGCTTCGAAGCTTCGCGGCTGCGAGGCTTCGCAGCTTTCTTCAGTGCATTGCCGGCGTCCTACTTATCAGATATAGCAGCGGAAACAAAAAAATCCATATGATATCGACGAAGTGCCAATACAAGCCGAAGTTCTCCACCATGGTGTAGTGGTGCGGCGGAAAAGACCCGCGACTGGCTTTCCAAATAAGCGCCAGCAAAATCCCGACACCGATGATCATGTGGAGCGCGTGCATGCCGGTCATGGCAAAGTACAGCGAAAAATAGATTGATGTTTGGCTGGCGACATCCGCCGGAACTGGAGCTTCGCCCGGACGCTCGGGATCGTCGAAGTGGAAGTTTGCGCCGGGAACGTGGTGCTCTGTCCACTTGTCGTAATACTCCTTGCCTTTCACCGCGAGAAAGATGAGTCCCAGGAGCAGCGTCAGCGATAGAAATCCTACGAGCAGCTTGCGCGCACCAATGGCCGCGCTGTGGACGGCCATGGCCATGGTCAAGCTGGAGCAGATGAGCACCGCGGTGTTGAGCGTTCCCCAAAAAATGGAAATCGAGTTGCTGCCGGCGACAAATGCCGGGTAGTAGAGGTTGCGGTAGACCAGGTAGGCGCCGAAGAGGCCGCCGAAGAACATGATCTCAGTGATGAGAAAGACCCACATTCCAAGGTGAGCGGTGTCCTTCTGCTGCTCGAGGGTGTCGAACTGGTTGTGGAGCTCAGGGTCGCGGTGGTGCAGACCGGCTTCCACGGTAGCGGCGTGACTATCCAATTACGACCTCCTCTTCGTTCATGCTCTCGTAATCGTAGGCTTCCTGCGTGACGATTGGCGTCTCGTGGAAGTTGTGCATCGGCGGCGGCGACTCGGTCTGCCACTCCAGTCCGGTGGCGCGGTAGGGGTTGTTGCCGGCAATCTCGCCATATTTCAGCGACCACAACAGATAGAACATTGGCAGCAGCAGTCCCACAGCCAGCACCGACGCTCCTGCAGTCGAGAGCACGTTCAGCACCTGGAACTCCGGCGGATAGGTGTGATAGCGCCGCGGCATGCCCATGTAGCCCAGCACAAATTGCGGGAAGAAGGTGATGTTGAAGCCGATGAAAGTGATCAACGCGGAAAGCTGCGCCGGCGGCTCGGGATACATTCGTCCCGTCATCTTCGGCCACCAGAAATGCAGGCCGGCGAGATACGCAACCAGCATGCCTCCCACCATCACGTAATGGAAATGGGCGACAACGAAGTAGGTCGCGGTCACGTGCATGTCAATGCCGAGACAGGCGAGGAACAGGCCGGTCAGCCCTCCGATGGTGAACAGTCCGATAAATGCCAGAGCGTACAGCATGGGGGTGTTGAAGTGGATGGAGCCTTTGTACATCGTCGCCGTCCAGTTGAAGACCTTGATGGCCGAGGGAATGGCGATGATGAAGCTCAGCAGAGAAAACACCAGCGCGGAATAGGTGGAGATTCCGGCGGCAAACATGTGGTGCGCCCAAACCAGGAAGCCGAAGACGCCGATGGCAACGCTGGAGAACGCGACCGCGCTATAGCCAAAGATGCGCTTGCGCGAGAAGCAGGGGATGACCTCGCTGATCACGCCAAAGCCCGGCAGAATCATGATGTACACCGCCGGATGCGAGTAGAACCAGAACATGTGCTGGAACAGCACCGGATCGCCGCCGAGTTGCGGATTGAAAATCCCGATATGGAACCCGCGCTCCAGCGCGACGAGGATCAAAGTGATGGCCAGCACCGGCGTCGCCAGCACCTGGACCAGGCTCACCGCGTACATCGACCACACGAACAGCGGCAGGCGGAACCAGGTCATGCCCGGCGCGCGCATGCGATGGGTGGTCACAATGAAGTTGAGCCCGGTAAAGATCGAAGCGAAACCGGCGATCATGATGCCCAGCGCCGCCGCGACGACGTGGGTATTGAGGTATGAAGTGCTGAGCGGTGTATAGAAAGTCCATCCGGTATCGACGCCGCCGCTGATGTAAGCGGAGAAGGTAAAGCAGGCTCCGATCATGAAGATGTACCAGCTCGCGAGGTTCACTTTGGGAAACGCGAGATCGCGCGCGCCGATCATCATCGGCAGCACGAAATTCCCCAGCGTGGCCGGGATCGACGGCACCAGGAAGAAGAACACCATGGTGATGCCGTGCATGGTGAACAGCTTGTTGTAGGTATCCGACTGAAACAGATCCGGCGCCGGCGTCAGCAGTTCCAGCCGGATCAGCACAGCCATGAGGCCGCCGAAGAGGAAGAACATCGTGATGCTGACGAGATAAAGGATGGCAATGCGCTTGTGGTCCTTGGTAAGGAACCACGATTTCACGCCATAGCCGGCATTCAGATAGGTGTCGCGCGGCATCTCCAGCGCGGCTGGAACTTGCGTTGCGGTACTCATGGGTGCTGCTCCCCTTTAGGTCGGGCGGTGGTGCTGGGTTTTGCCGGAGCTTTCTGCTTGCCCGGCACTACAACTTGTCTCGGCGCCGGTTCGGCGGTCGAAGGCTCCTGGGCCTCTTGCGTAACTGGAACGGCGCTGGTGCGCGGCATCGGCGTGGTGTTCGTGCCAGGCTGCATCACGTCAACACCCTTCTGGATCTTGTCGAGATTCACCGGCGGCTCCTGCTGCGTATTGGTTTGCAGTTGCAGCAGTTGTCCGTTGTAGGTGAGGGATTTGATGTACTCGATCAGCTCAATCATCTCGTCTTCATTGAGCTGACCCTGGAACGTGGGCATGATGTTCTGGAAGCCGTAGACGATTTTCGCGCTGGGATTCAGGATGGACTCGCGAATGTAGCTTTCGTCCACGTGCACCAGGCGGTTGTCGCTCATGCGCTCCATGCGGCCGTAGATGTTGTACAGATTAGGGCCGCGGGCGTTGTCGGCGCCGGTGTGGCAGGTAGGACACCCCATGGACGCGAAAACGTTCTGCCCGTGCGTGGCCAGGGACCCAAACGCTCCGGCGCCGCGCAGCCAGGCTTCGTAGTCGTCGGGCGACATCGCGGTGACCTCGCCGACCATGCCGGAGTGCTTGGTGCCGCAGTACTGATTGCAGAAAAGATGATACACGCCGGGCTTGGTCGCTTCAAACCAGGTATAGGTGTAGCGCCCGGGAATCACGTCCATCTGCGCGCGGAAGGCGGGCACGAAGAAGTCGTGGATCACGTCCTGCGAGATCAGCGTCATGCGCACCGGACGGCCCACCGGCACGTGCAGGTTGTTAATCTCGCGTTGTCCGCCGGGATGCTGAAACTTCCACATCCACTGCTTGCCCACGCCGTAGATGTCCATCGACGATTTGGGCGGATGTTTTTCCTGGAAGAAGAGCACGGCGCCCCAGGCGAAGATCACCATAGCGATGCCCAGCGGCACCAGCGTCCAGAAGATCTCCAGCGGAATGGAGCCGTGGATCTGCACTGGCACCGGATGCTTGTCTTTCCGGTACTTTACGGCGAATACGCAGATCAGCAGGGCGACCAGAACGGTGAAGAAGATGGTCACGCCGAAGATGAAAAAGAAGAGCGCGTCCACCCTGGGGGACAGCGTCGAGGCCGATTCTGGGAACAGCGGAAAATACTGGGGAAGCATTTATGATTTCCGTCCTGTGTAGGCCTTTCCCTCGCGCACGTCGCGCCTGACCATGGTAATCACAAATCCTCCAAGGAGCAGCACGGTCAAGATGCCGCCCAGTCGCATCACTCGCAGGGCAATCGCCCCGTAGTGACCGGTCGTAGGATCGTAGTGATAGCAATAGAGAACGAGGGCGTCCACTACTGTCCCAATATGGTTCTTCGAGGCTTCGATCAATCCCAAACGCAAGTCTTTGGGCGAGTACTCGATGCCGTAGTAGTACTGCGCGAGCCGGCCATCGGGGGTGGCGATTTGAATGCCGCTGGCGTGCGCGAACTGCTGAATTCGGGGATCGTACACGTAGCGGAAGCCGACGGCTTTGGCCAACTGCTGAATCTGATCTTGCTGGCCGGTGAGAAAGTGCCAGCCCTGCGCGGCGGAAGCGCGTCCGTAGCGGTGCACGTACACTTCTTTGGTTTTGGCCGCATCCGCCGGAGTCTCGCGCGGATCGATGCTGACGGTGACAATGTCGAATTCCTTGCCCGCACTGAAGCTGAGCACACTCAATGCGCTCGCCATTCCGTTCAGCACCTGCGTGCACAGCATCGGACATTTGTAATACACCAAGGACAGAATGACAGGCTTTTTGCCGAAGTAGTCGCCCAGCTTCACGTCCTTACCGCTCTCATCTTTGAATTGCAGATTAAGCGGAAGCTGCTGGTTCAGGTGCTGATCGATCCCGACTTGCTGCAGAATTGGCGGGCGCTGGTCCTGGCGCTGATATCCATCGATGGGCTGCGTGCTGCTGACAGCGCTGTATCCCTGCTGCGCACACGCCGGCAGCGCCAGCGCGGCGATTAGCATTAAGCCGCGAAGCCCCGAAGCTGCGAAGCCGCGAAGCGAACCCGAATTGTTGTCCCTGACTGCTTTACTACTCACAACTGCACTTCCCTTCCTGTGTCTTTCGATCTTCAAATCTCACAAGATGTCATTCTGAGTCCGCCTCAGGCGGACGAAGAACCTCGCGTGATGCTTCCAACTTAAATACTGCCTGTGACTCTTCAGACAAACAGCGGTTGAAGAACCGACACACTGCAAACTCACCCGACGCATCACCGGAGATCCTTCGCCGCCTTCGGCGACCTCAGGATGACACTTCCGGGAATACCGCCACATTCCGCACAAAACCGGCTTCGTGGCTTCGCAGCTTCGCGGCTCCGAAGCTATCTTTCCCTCAGCGGCGAACCTCTTTCTTTCGCGTGCGAACTCTCGATCGAAGGGCGCACAATCCCGGTGCTCTCCGCCGTGGGCGGCAGGGGCGTGCCCGGCTGCGCTGCCATCGCCGGCAGGCCCTTCTGTACCACCGCCTGCATAGCCTGCTGAATCGGGATGTTCACTTTCCCCGAATTCTTATCGATCACGAAATAGTTGTTCAGATACTCGTCTTCGGCTTCGCGCATGATGGCCAGATCGTGGACGTCATCAGTCTGCAACCTGGGTTGCGGGAAACGGCTCACGCGAATGCGAGCTTCGGCATCGACGCCTTCCATCGATGCCGGCTCTTCAGCCTTGTTTTTCGGAGTTCGCAGCTGCTTTGCCCGGGCCTCAATTTCGCTTTCGCTGGTACGAACCCATGGGTCGCGCTGGTCGATCGCGTCCTGTTTCAGCGCGTAGTTGGTCGCAAACCTGAAGACGCCATACAGCACGACAAAAATCACGATCCCGGAGAACATGAGCGTGACGACGAAAGCCACCACGCCGGTGATGTTGATGTCCCGCGTCTCGTGACCGAGTTCCCGGTCGGTGGTTCTCAGGTTCGCGCCTTGCGGCTTAAGCGGCTTAGGCGGTTGCATGTTCATGCTCCAGGAGTTCTTCCATCTGCGCATCAAAGGTCGGCACCAGCGTCGCAGCTTTCAGGCTGCGAATATAGGAGAACACCCAAAATCCCCCAATCGCCAGCGGAGCCACCAGGTACATCCAGTTAAAGGTGATCTGAGGTTGATGCGCGATGAAGCTCGGTTCTATCTCCCAGTAGAGGTCCACGATGCGGATGAAAATAATGCCGGCGCAAAAGGGAACCATAAAGCCGGGCTGCTTCTTCAGTCTGCGAGAAAGCAGCAGAGCAAAGGGCACGGCAAACTCAAACAGGATCAGGAAGCGTCCCCAATTCACCCAATCTCCGGTCAGGCGATTGAGGAAGAACTGCGCCTCCTGGGGCAAATTACCTGCCCAGGTAATGACCCACTGGGAAAATGAGAGGTAAGCATAGAGCATCACGAAGGCCAGCATCAGCTTACCCAAATCGTGCATCTCGGTTTTGCGCAGCAGGCTGCGCATCGGCTCTTCCTGCGACAGCAGCAGGATGGTGATGATGCAGATCGAGAATGCCGTCAACCCCTGCCCGGCCAGGAAGATCAATCCGTAAATGGTCGAGAACCAGGTGGCATCCAGCGACATCACCCAGTCCACCATGGCAAAGGTCATCGTCAGGGAATAGACCACCAACCCGAGGCCGCCAAGGTTTTCCAGAATCCGCTGCCAGTCGCGCGCCAGCGGATTAGCATCGCGCTGCAGGGACCAGCGCCGCATGGTCGCTGAAAATGCCCACCAGATAAAGAAATAGATGGGCCAGCGAATCAGGAACCAGGTGGGATTCAGCATCAGATGCGCTTTATGCAGGATGATCTTCTGCGCGTCCCAACTGAGCAGATTCCAGCGCGCACTGCCCTGCACCCAGGGATAGAGGTGCTTGATTCCGACCGCGATAGGAATGAAGAACAGGAACATCAGCGGAAATTGCGCCGCGCCGGCTTCCATAGGGCGGCGGATAATCAGACCCCACTTGCCCGCCGAAAGATGGTTGGTCATGAGCAGCGCCATGCAGCCCAGGCTGGCGCCCGTCCAGAGGACGAAGCCGGCAAGATAGGCGCGCAAGAAGTGATCGTAGGCGTCCGGACCGATAAACGCGCCGATGATCAGCACGATGCTGGCAATCACGCCAACGAGCAGGGCACGGCGCTGATAGCGATCGAGCAGCCACACCGGAGGGCCCATCTCTGCGGGCACGCGCTTGAAGTGAGTGTCTGGGCTCACGGTTTCTTCCCCTCAGGAGCCGGAGTCCCCGACGATTCCGGGCGGGAACTGCCTTTAATTTCCTTATTCATGGCCGGAATAGGATTGGATCCGGCGGCAGAAACGCCTTCCGAACTGCCCGGCCCGGCCGATGCCAGCGCCTGGTCCAGGCCCACGCCTTCAATTTTGATCTGCGATTTGTCCTGGATCTTGCCGCGCTGGTCGGCGGGCACATCGGCCATTGTCCCATTCTGGGCATATTGCAGCGCCCGAATGTAAGCGGCGATGGCCCAGCGGTCCGCGGGTTGAACCTGGGAAGCATAATCGGGCATTGCTCCCCATCCGTGGGTCATCACGTCGAAGTAGTGTCCCACCGGCTGCGAGAGATAGCGTGGATTGTGAAAATTGGCGGCCTGGCGATATCCGCGCTTCACGATCATTCCATTGCCATCGCCGACGCGCGAGTGGCAGGGCGAGCAGTAAATGTCATAGCGTTCGCGGCCACGCTCCATCACTGCCTCGGTGATGGGAAACGGAAACTCATCGCCTTCCTTCGTTCCGTTCTTGCCGGTATAAAAATACGAACCGTCGTTGCCATCGTCGCGCGCTACGGTGCCTGCCACCGGCATCCGCGCCGAGCGCCCGTCTTTGAAGAACGCGCTGCTGCGCAAGGGGACGTACTTGGGTTCGTTGTGCATGTCCTGGCGGCAGCCGGCGATTCCAAAAAGGGAAACCGCTGCAAGCACGAGTCCCAAAATTCTTCCAGGTTTTAGGGTGGGAGCCCCCGCATTTATGCGGGGGAAGGGGCGCTTCAGCGCCCCGGGAAAGGAGAATAGATTTTGACCTTGCGCTTTAGCGCCGGCAAAATTCACCGGGGCTAAAGCCCTCTTTGATCTCACATTCTTCTCCGCTGGACTAAAGTCCAGCTCCCCCCTGCTAAAGCAGGGGGCTCCCACCAAAGGACGTCTACGAAGCTTCAATTCGGGACCTCCGTCACAAGGCGCGGATTGGTCTGCTCGAGAAACTGGCGGGTCTTGGTCATATCGAATTGCGGATCTGCAGCTTCGATGCACAGAAAGAACTTGTCCTTGCTGGCCAAGGCAAAATTTGGGGCGTTGAATACCGGGTGATACGGCATGGGGAAACCGTTCATCGCCAGCATGCCGATAAATGCCGCCAGCGAGGCTCCCAGCACCGTGCATTCGAAGGTCACGGGAATGAATGCCGGCCAGGAATGCCAGGGTTTGCCGCCAACATTAATGGGATAGGACAGCACCGACACCCAAAACTCCAGCGAGTATCCGCCGAGCCCTCCCAGCAGGCCGCCGATCAGCACCACCAAAGCCACGCGGTTCTTATGGAAGCCAATCGCTTCCGCGGCAGGCTCGATGGGGAATGGCGAATAGGTGTCCATGCGGCGGTATCCACCTTCATAAGCCTTCTCCGCCGCCTTTACCAGATCGGGCACAGTGTCATATTCGGCCAGCAGCCCGTAGACTCCCTCTTCGATCATTGCAGGTTCTCCTCCGCCAGGGGATTGAGCCGGGATTGCGGCAACAGGGCGCGCAGCTCAAAGATCGAGATCATGGGCAAGACCCGGATAAACAAGAGGAACATCATGGTGAAAAATCCCAGCGTGCCGAGGAAAGTAGCGTAATCCCAGCGCGTAGCTTTGTAAGTCCCC
>JAICXB010000076.1 GCA_025980765.1 Terriglobales bacterium | reverse complement strand
CAAAACCAATGACAACCCCTTCCTAATAAGGGAAAAGCACGGCGCACAAACATCCTCGCCGCTGCTCACAGGAATGGTGTCGCCAGCGCTCAACAAAACCAGATCTTGACAGAGCCGTCGTGGTTATAGACAGGATGACAGGAAATTGAAAAGAATCGCAGCACCTCTGATCAAGGCATCGTCAGTTTAGCAAGTATTGTGTCATGCGCACCGCAGCGAAGAAATGCACAAAAGGCATGGTACATGTCCCTTCGGACAATATCGCCATGGCCTTTGGTAACCTTCCCAGTATGGGAAGGGGCGGGCGAATCATGCATCCTATTCGTACTAGAAGCGAAGCACGACCATGCCTCTGGCCCGAATCCTATGTGTCGATGACAATCCTCACCTCAACGAGGTGAACCAGGCGGTATTGATGGGAGCGGGATACGAAGTGTGTCTGGCCGGCTCCTCGACTGACGCCTTACACCAGCTCGCGGCAGCCGCGTTTGACCTTGTCATCACCGACTTATTTCTGCCCAACACCAATCCTCTCGATTACATTGCGACCATCCGATTGCTGGCTCCAGGAACGCCGATACTGCTGATCAGCGGCGAGCACAGTCCTCCGGACGCTATTCTCAAACAAGTCGATGGATTCGTAGGTAAGGCGTATTCTCCCGCGGCCCTCAAGGATGCGGTGCAGCGGTTGCTCAAACAAGAGAAGGTGCGCAAGATCTGCTGAGCGAGATCACTCATCGACATCGGAAATGTCTCGCAACTCCGGATAGTGCTCGACCAGTATTGCCGGAGCTTTGACTTTCCTGCCTTTGAGCATGTGCTTCAGTTCCAGCGCATTTACGGCAGCTTTGCCTTTGTAATGATTGTTGGTGACGGCGAAGGTCTTCTGCGCCTTTTCTCCCAGATGCTCGATCTTCTCCTTCCACGGTTCCAGTTGCTGAGGAGTGTAGAGGTAGTTGTAGCGGTCGTCACGATTGTCACTCTGAAACCATTCCTTGTAGTTGCGTCCATGCAGGCGGACATAGGCCACCGGGGCGGTTGCATGCGCGGTGGCGCGCAGGGCGCGTCCCAGCAGTGGCTGGTCAATGTTGCAAAAAGAAACATTTCTCTCCGCGAAGTCAGCGAGGACCTTGGGGTCGTCCCAGGTAAGGTGGCGCACCTCCACGACCAGCGGATACTCGCGAAATCGTTCAATGAGCCGGGCCAGGTATTCACGATTTTCGTCGTTGTTCTTGAAGGAGATGGGGAATTGGATCAACAAGGCTCCCAGTTTGCCACGCTGGGCAATGGAATCGAGCCCCTGCCTGGCTTTCGCTTCGTCCTCTTCCGACGGATTGATCGTGGCTGCGGACGTGGACTGAATTACCGCGCCGGGCGCATGGGTGAAGCCGCGAAACAGTTTGGCAGTGAACTCAAATGTCGGATTGACTTCCGCCACCAGCTCGCACCATTGCTTGCCGGTTTTAGGCTGAATATGTCCGTAAAAGGAAGTATTGATCTCGCAGCAATCGAAATATTGAGCGAGAAACTGGAGTGGATGCTGCTTTTTCTTGAGCCCGACCGGATAGACGACTCCCTCCCAATCTTTGTAGGAGAAACCGGCAGTGCCGATCAGAATGTGAGCGCTGGAAGACAAGTCAGTCTAGAGCTTACAAGAGACCGCCGCGCAACCCGCACTTCATTGTGCCGGCTGCAATTGCAGCCGATGTTCGGCGGCGGCGTTCACCGCTGCTTCGGTAAAAGGCAACGGAAAGGTTGTTCCGCCGTACCAGGCGGCGAACTGATCTTTGTAGTGAGGGCTGAGCAGATGGCCGGACTGGCCGGCGACGATGTTAAGCGTGGAATGATCGAGATTGGCGAAATCGACCGTCATCCGCTCGGATGGACCAAAATTTCTGCCCACCTGCTTCACCGTGCTCCCACTTCCTGATTGCGGATGCCGTCCGGTGCCGCTGAAATCGCGCAAAATCGGCACGGAACCGAGCACCGAATGCTGGATTTCAATTGGGAACTGGTCGCCCCAACTCCATTTGCTCAGGTCCTTTGGCGCATGCCGGTCTTCGACTGTCCTCTGCACTGCGGCGATCAGCACATCGTTGTATGAGGTGTAGCCTGCAGGCAGCCAGCGCGTAAGCTGGTGAGTAACGATGTTTTCCAGAGCCGGCTGCGACAGCCCCCAATCGTAGTATTCGTAATCGTCTCCCAATTTGGGAGCCAGAAGAAGCTTCGATAAATTCCTTCTGCTGAAGTAAGCGATGGTGGCAGCCGCGGAATTCACTTCCATTTTTCCGTCCCAACCGCGCATGATCTCCGCCGCCTGGCGCACCCGCGGAGAAACATTCTTGCCGTGGTCGATCGCATATACGAAGCGATCCGAAAAAAAGCGTTCGAGCTGTGACGTGATGTCGGTCTGGATCGCGATCATGTCCGCTGGTTTGAACTTGTCGCCCTCTCTGAGCAGTTGGAATATGCGCGCAGTGCGATATGGCGACCACCAGATATTGGCGAGCAGATGAGGATAATTGTCGGGAGTAATGCGCCCATTAGCAGTGTCGAGAGCGCCGGAAGGCGGATCGTACACGCTGGGAAGCTGGTCGAAAGGCACGTAGCCGGTCCAATCATGCGCGGCATCGTTGCCGGGTTGGGGAAGCAGGCCGTCGCCGGATGCGCGGATAGGGATTTTCCCGGTCGCCTGATAACCAATGTGACCGTCGATGTCAGCGTAAACGACGTTCTGCGAAGGCCCGCCGAAGCGTGAAAATGCAGCGCGAAATTCCTTCCAGTTGCGCGCGGAGTCCACTTGCAAAAAGGGACTGCCGAGGGTGCTGGCGTCGTAGATCGTCCACTGCAATGCGAGTTGGCGCGTTTCGCCTTTGAGAATGGGCGTGATGATCGGCCCGTGCCGGGCGACGATCACATCAAATTGCTCGTCTGAGTGGTCCTTTACGTGGATTACCTCATGCACTTTTGTGGGTTGCTGAAAACCTTGCGGAGTCGCAACCTCTCCAGCGGAGTTAAAGGTCTCGACAAATAAATCCTGAACATCTGGGCCAAGATTCGTAAATCCCCATGCAATGTGGCGATTGTGTCCGGCGATGACGAAGGGCAGGCCGGGAAGCGTGACGCCGGCGACATCAAAGTCCGATCCGTCGCCCTCGGTGAGATGGGCTTCATACCAGATGTTAGGAATCGAGTGTCCGAGATGCATGTCGTTGGAGAGAATCGGCCGCCCGCTGGCCGTGTGATCGCCGGAAACGACCCAGTTATTTGAGCCGGGAACGCACATCTCGCAGCGCTGCGGCTGGAATTGTGCGGCAAGGGATGAAGTGATAGGGCCGTCGGGTTGATCATCGTCGTCTTCATCGTCGTCGGACTTTGGCCCTTTTTGGGAATCTTGCTGCGAGATATTGGCCTGCCGGGCCGGCGGAAGATCTCGCCACGACGTCGAGGGATACAAATCTGCAATCTGCTGCGCGTTCAAATGCCGAATGACCTTCTCGCGATCGAGTTCGAGGTCATATTGTGTGTTGAGCATCTGGTCCATGTTGGCGCCGATGAGCAGCGAATCCTCGATGCGCCAGGGCGCCGGCGAGTAGTGCAGCAGCCGGAATTCCAGCGGCAGACGATCGCGGGTAGAATCAATGAAAGCGTTGACACCGTTCGCGTAGGCCTGCAAAATGCGCCGATTCTCAGGATCGAGTGCCGCCGCAGCCCGCTCGCAGGCTTCCCGAATCTGCAGATAACGTTGCTGGCGATCATGTTTCAAGAGCTTTGGGCCCAGAATTTCAGCCAGATTGCCGGAGGCATAGCGGCGGCTTGCGTCCATTTGCCAAAGGCGGTCTTGCGCAGTGACAAATCCCTGGGCAAAGAACAAATCCTCGTAGGATTGTGCGCGAATATGAGGAACACCAAGATGATCGCGCAGCACCGAAACCGGCCCGCTCAGGCCCCGGAGCCGAATGCTGCCGTCCACCTGCGGCAATTCGCGCCGCTCCAGCCAATAAATGCACGCAGCCACGGCAAAACACGCCAGCAGCACTAACCCAATAGCAATCGCGATCCAGCGAAAAAGGCGGCTTCGAGTTTGAGGTTTGGAAGGAGCGACTGTGACCGTGGCCATGTAATTTCGCATTCTAGCCGGAATCTCTCCCCACCGAGACACTGAAGAACGGACAAGGCAACAACCTGATGCGGATTTCGCGGATGGAACGCCGATCTCGCGGCTTAATAAAATCAAATGGACTGCCATATTTAGAAATTAATTGAAATCCGCGTCCCATCCGCGAAATCCGCGTCAGATTTTGCCGTTCTCGTATCACCATGCTTAATAGAGTTTTTGCTATGCTTAGCACGGCTTTTCATGCTTCAGAAACGCATCGATGATCCCATTTCCATCTCGCGCGAATCGTTGCGCGAGGCGCAGGACCGTTTTCATCAGCACCTTAAGAAAGTCGGACTGAAGCAGACCGAGCAGCGCGACACCATTCTGCTTACCTTCCTCGAAACGCACGAGCATCTTTCCACCGAGCAACTGCACCAACTGGTGCGCAAACGCGATCCCAGAATCGGTTTCACCACGGTCTATCGCACGCTGAAGCTGCTTGCCGAATGCGGATTGGCCAGCGAAGTCGCCTTCCATGACGGGATTGCCCGCTACGAACACCAGCACAATCGCCGCAGCCATCACCACATGGTGTGCACCAATTGCGGCGGATCCGTCGAATTCTTCTCCCCGGAAGTGGACCGCTTAGAGCAGGAAATCGGCCGCAAACACCACTACGAGACCACTCGCCATACCTTCCAGATCTACGGTGTTTGCGAAGAATGCAGGAAAAACAACGGACGAAGACTGGTATAACCTCTTCTTCTAATCGAGTATGCAAGGCTATGGGTTCCAAGAATTGATTTGGGAATTCATTCGAAATGAAGATGGCACCTTCGCGGTGTTCCGCAATGGCCAGCTCCTTCGGCAAAGCATTCCAGAGAAATGGTTTTACCGGCAAATTTGTGTCGAATACGGATTTTGTGGGCCGGAATGCGAAGACATTCGCATAGAAATCTCTAAATCTGGCAAATGCACTCGGGTTTCGTAATTGCATTTTGTTGCTCAAGAGCAGCCACACTTTGTTATTTGCCAACATGCCTTGTAAGTTTTCTGCCGGGCATGGCATGATGATTGGCTTTGATCTTGAGCCGGATGGACAGGCTCTAAGTGTGGTGTGTCAACACGTTGTTCCCATCGAGGCCGGAGCGACTGATGGGTGGAGCGTTGGCCAGACTAGCATGCGGACGGTGCCAGTTGTACTGATGGAGCCAGGGGTCGAGCTCGGAACGACGAAGGTCGGAGTTGTGAT
>JAICXB010000037.1 GCA_025980765.1 Terriglobales bacterium | reverse complement strand
TTCTCTGAGCATCCCCGCGTGAATCGCCAAAGCGGAGGCCAGCAGCAATAACCCCCCCGGGAGAATCAAGCTGCAGAGGTAACGCAAGGGTCTGACGCTCACAATACAGGCCTCCACCGCACGATTCTGAATATTAGGTTTTGGTCACGGCCGGGCGAAAGATGCCATTAGTGTGTGTCCGCAGAAGCTATTGGAACCACTGAGGTTGGCGCACATAAACGTGTTGCTCTTCTCTTTGCCGTTTACAGTAACCATGAAAACGGTGTAATAGAGCCACTGATTAGAACGTCTAAGTAGCGGATGTCACAGACGCATCATTCAAGTACTGCTTCTCTTCAAGTCCTCAACCGCTCCGCTCTTTGTGTTGCACGGCATTGCAGCTTGCACCTTTATCTTCTGCCAATGATGTTTTTCACCGCCTCGCTCTTGGCTCAAACCCCGCATTTCCGGACCGATGTGAATCTGATCAACATTACTTTCAGCGTTCGCGACAGGCAGGGCAAGCTGGTTGATGACTTGAATCAGAATGAGGTCGAGGTCCTCGAGGACGGGGTTCCCCAAAGACTCAGCTTCTTTGGCCGGACCGCCGATCTTCCACTCACGATCGGGCTGATCGTCGACGCCAGCGACAGTCAAAGCAAGTTCTTCCATCGCCATCACCGTGACGTTGAAACCTTCCTCAAGGACGTACTCGGTCCGCAGGACCAGGCATTCCTGCTGTGCTTTGGCAATCATCTGCGCCTGGTATCAGACCTGACCGCGTCGGTGCCGCAGATCATGAGCAATCTCAATGACTTTGAACACGACAAAGGACACTTCCCCGAACTCGGTCCGAAGGAGAAACGCACTGAGGGCACCGCGTTCTTCGACGCGATTTTCTACGCAGCGCAGGAGAAGCTGGCTAACGCGCGTGGCCGGCGCGCGCTGGTTGTCTTCAGCGATGGACAAGACAACGCCAGCGCTCATCACCTGATCGACGCAATCGAGACGCTGCAGGGCGCAGACGTTCTTGCCTATGATGTTCGCTATACCGATGCGGGAAACCATCTCACAGCGAGAGACAAATATGGAATTCGTGTGATGCAGCGGATCTCTCATGACAGTGGCGCAGTCGATTTTGACGCTAGCAAAGGCGAGTTGGACCAGGCCTTCCACGATATCGGCGCGGAATTGCGATCGTTGTATGAGGTGGGTTACTACTCCCACAACCCCGAGCGAGACGGCGCCTTCCACAAAGTAGTGGTGCGAACTACGCGCCCAGGTCTGGTCACCCGAGCCAAGCCCGGGTACTTCGCTGGAGAGAAGTGAAGGTGCTTCGATGTTTGTTGTAAGTTGAAGGACTTCGCTCGCCCTACCAGCGCCGCAATTTCGTGGTCTGTCATCCTGATGGCCGAAGGCCCGAAGGACCTTCCGAAGAAGCGTCGGATTGAACGCTGGTTCTGCGGCTGTTCAAGCAAGAACCAGGTGTTCACGTGTAGTGGCCGAAGAGCCCTCCCCACTGCATCAGCCCACATCCATTCGCAGCAGATCCTTCGCCCGCTGCGCGGTCTCAGGATGACAACTCAATAAGTGACGCATGCTTAATCCGCAAACCGTCCGTTATCCTGAACCAATGCACACCGCCACTCCCAGCCCCGATCCCAGCCGCATCCTCGAAACTGCATTTGCCTTCTGGTCTTCGAAAGTTCTGCTCACCGCGGTCGAGTTCGATCTGTTCACCAGGCTTGGCAATCGCCGGTTAACGGGCAGAGAACTCGGTTCAGAACTTGGCCTGCATCCGCGCGGTATCAGCGATTTTCTGGACGCGCTGGTGGCGATGAAGTTTCTCGACCGCGAGGGCGACGGCCCGCAAGGGAAGTACGCCAACACGCCTGCAACTGCGCTCTATCTCGACCGCAGCAGCCCGCGCTACATCGGCGGCATTATGGTCATGCTCAATCGGCGACTGTTCAGGCACTGGAACGACCTGCCCGAGGCGCTGCGCACAGGCCTTCCGCAGAACGAAACCAAGGACGGGCAGAGGAGCGTCTTCGAAGAGCTTTACGAAAGCCCGGAAAAGCTGGAGCAGTTCATCGCCGCGATGGCCGGCATATCGCGCATCAACTTCGAAGCCCTGGCGGACAGGTTCGACTTCTCACCCTACAAGACGCTTTGCGACGTAGGAGGCTCCAGCGGCTTGCTGTGCATCGAGGTAGCAAAGCGCTATCCGCAACTCAACTGCATTTCCTTCGATCTGCCTCCGGTGGAACCAATCGCAAGAAAACACATCTCAGCCGCCGGCCTGGCGAACCGCGTTCGCACAGCTTCAGGCGACTTCTTCGCCGACCCACTGCCCAAGGCCGACGTAATCACCATGGGCATGATCCTGCACGACTGGAACCTCGAAAAGAAGAAGCACCTGATCCGCGCAGCCTATGAAGCTCTACCCACAGGCGGCGCGCTGGTAGCAATCGAAGCCATCATCGACGACGCCCGCCGCGAAAACGCCTTCGGCCTGCTGGCGTCGCTGAACATGCTCATAGAGTTCGGCGACGCCTTCGACTATTCCGGCGCCGATTTTCAAAACTGGTGCAGGGAAGCAGGCTTCAAGCGCTTCGCAGTGATTCCGCTGGCAGGGGCGTACAGCGCGGCGGTTGCTTACAAGTAGCCGAAACTGACGACTCAATCGGAGTTCTGACTTGAGGTCACCCGTTGTGACCTCAAGCCTCTCAGTTTATTGCTCCTCGGTTTGCTATCATTCCACTCGTGTCAATTGACGAATTGCGATCCCGCCGCTCTGAGATTCTGTCGTTAGCCGCGCGCCATGGCGCGCGAAACATACGTGTCTTCGGCTCAGTGGTGCGGCGAGATGAGCATGCCGATAGCGACATCGATCTTCTTGTGGAAGTCGAGCCCGGACGATCGCTCCTCGATGTGATCGGCCTAGAGCAGGACCTCTCGGAGCTTCTCGGGCGAAAGGTCGAGGTGCTGACCGACGCAGGGCTCAGCCCATATCTGCAAAAACAAATCCTGTCTGAAGCCGCGTCTTTGTGAGCCAGGATTCGATCTGTCTCCAGCCACGCGCCGATGTCACAGTTTTTATAGGCTATGGCAATGCTTGATACTGCCCAGCACTTCATACGCTATCTGCCTCATGCACACGAGTTCGGCGCGACCCTCGAGTGCCCGTTCAATGTCGCCGTTTGTGAACACCCATCCCAGTGAATTGCTGCGCGAAATAGCCATATAAGCTTCATCAAGCAGTGGGTCCACGTGAGCGCCACCGTCAGTATCGGCAACATGACGGATGAGCTCTCCTCGGCTGAACTTGCGTCCTTCTGTATCTTTTAGAACCTCGATATTCCACCATTTTGCAAAAGCCAGCTTTCGCTCCGGACGTGGAGGCTTGCCTACAGGAATGTATCGCGCCTCCTGCCCGGTCATTCGCAGCGCAACGAGATTGCACTCGGGAAGGAGGTTGCGAGGGCTTAGGGGACCCGCGGTATCAATGAAGACAATTTTGTCTCTCATCCCGAGTTGGTGAAGCAGACCACGGGAATGGCGATGCTCGTGAAGCAATAACCGAAGCGTCAACGCTATGTATTTTCCAGCTGCTTCCATTCCGCTGTCGAACACCGTACAAGCATGCTCCAGAAGCTGCAGTTGCTCGACAAGTTCTTTCTTCAGTTCGTCTTTAGGTCGCTGAATACGTGTTTTCGCAGACATTGGGCGCTTCTCTCATCGATTTTCTTGAATTCTGCCGGGTCCCATCCCAGGACCTTCATCGAATCAATCACGGATCAAAATCAGTGGCAGCAAACATCGTCATAGTGTATATTCGCTTTCTATTCGCGGCAAATGGATGCCGAATGCGTTCTCACCTTTTCTTCCACATTCGGGCCGAGTTTTTCACTCTTGCGGTTCTAAGGAATGCCTGTGACTATGGAACAGCAACTTAATCTTGCAATGCCAGCCAATTTTCAAGAACTGATTGAGGGCGCGCATGTTCCCGACACCGCTCTGAATCACCGAACGAGCAGGTACGAACCGCTTGCTTCAATCTGGTTCGGAGAAGATAGTGAATTATTGGAGAGGCTGTTGGATTTTTATCCTCGGAATCCCCCTAGCGCGATACTGGACGCTACGGTGAATGGCGGTCGGTTCTGGCGCGGGAGTAAGAGGACGATTATCGGCATGGACATCGATTTGCGACACAAGCCGAGTCTTGTTGCTGACAATAGCAAGATGCCATTTCGTTCACAGTCCTTCGATGTAGTGGTTTATGACCCTCCTCATATTCCAAATCAGGGAAGAGATAAATCTAAGGACTTCAATGATCGGTTCGGTCTCGTGCAACGCTCGTCAAAGGAGAACCACTACACCTTCTCGCATACTTTCCCACCCTTCTTGAAAGAGGCATACCGCATTCTGCAGAGTGAGGGGATTCTGCTTTCCAAAATAGCCGATTATGTTCACCATCATCGATATCAATGGGCGCACATAGAACTTATTGCTGCCGCCCGAGAAGTGGGTTTTACTCCTTGCGACTGCATCATCAAAATTCGCAAGGGTCCTATTATCGATCCCAAGTGGAAAACAGCACACCACACCAGACGCCAGCATTGCTATTGGCTGGTTTTTCGCAAGTCTAAGAAATGCGAATGACCTACATCGAGCGTGCCTAACAAATCTGAAAATCCAGACGTCATAAGCAATGCCCCGGAACTTGCGCTTCATCCACCCAGCTGCGCTCGTCAAGTTCGCTTTTACCAGCTACTGGTTGCTGCGCGAAAGCAATGGTTCATAGATGCGCTTTCTGAAGCCTTGGGGCAATTAAACCAGAACATCGTGAAGCAGCAGATCCGCAAGTACGTTCCCAGCGATGCACAGAAGATTCTGGCTTCCGCTGGATTGCGGGATGAGCACGTTTTCCCAATACCCGCTGTTCTTGAAGAGAAACCCTCACTTGTTGGCTATTACCGTCTATTGCTCGGTGCGCCGCAGAAGAGTTTTTACACAGGACAGACCGGAATGGGTCGATTCAAAATCATGGAGGAATTCGGGACAATCTCAAAAAAGACCAAACCTTTCCTGGGAGATTTCTGTCGTGCAATGGCAACACCCTTAGCGGAGTTGGTACGCCAGGTTCCGAAGCTCACCAGTCGCGATCTGCAAGAACTGCCTCTCCTTACATTCGGCTCTCAGCTACAAGGTTCCAATAACACCCAGATCGGTAAGACCGCTATGAGAGAAGTCTTTGTCGCGATAAGAGAAGTTTTGGGCAAATCGGTTGTGGAGGAAGCAGACAGCCGCCTTACGTTGAAAAACTCGGCGGGACGAACTGTTTTCATCAGTCTTTCGCACGATCCTGATGTCTCAATTCAGGAGCAGGTGAGCAATCACATCCATCATAAAGTCGCAATTGAAGTGAAAGGTGGAACTGACGTCAGCAATGCCCATAACCGCGCCGGAGAAGCGGAAAAATCTCATCAGAAGGCCAAGAAAGTCGGCTTCCCGGAGTTTTGGACGATCATTTCAAAGCGCAGCCTTGAACTGTTCAAACTGCAAGCAGAATCTCCAACGACGAATCACTGGTTCGACATCGCGGAGGTTCTCGCCCGCTCCGGCCGGGACTGGGAAGATTTCCGGCAAAGGCTAGCTGGCATATGCGGCATCCCACTGTGAAACATCGGCAGTTCGCCGGTCTCGGCACGTGCCCTTCTTAGAATCTCCTCCGCTCCGCTCGCTTTTACCCATAGCCTGAAAATTCGGTTGTATAGTGTCACGGATCAAGCGAAAGGAGCCTCCATGCCCAAGGTCCGAGCGAATCGCATCAGGATGAACTATGACCAGCAAGGAACTGGCGAGCCCTTGATTCTGATTCCTTATCTCACGGCCGATCATGCTTGCTATGCCTTTCAGGTGGCGGAGTATGCGAAGCACTTTACCTGCTTCTTGCTTGATCTGCGCGGGACTGGGGAGTCGGACAAACCTGATGCCGGCTATTCGAGTGAGGATCTCGCCGACGATGTTGCCGCGTTCATGCAGGCGGCGAATATTCCGCGAGCTCATATCGCCGGGTTGTCGCTTGGGGGCGGGAGTTGGGTTGTGGCTGGCGGCCAAGTATCCGGAGAAGGTGAAGTCGCTGTCGGCGCACAGCGGCTGGGCTAAAACGGATGCGTACTTGAAGACGGTACTCGATACTTGGCAGGTGGTGGCGGAGGCATTGCAGAGCGTTCCCGAAATGGTCATTCTGGCGATCCTTCCCTGGTGTCTGACTCCAGAGCTTTATGCCGCGAGGCCGGATTACATTCAATCATTGGCCGACTTCATTCGCAGCCGGCCGGTGCAGCCTGTGTCGGCGTTCATGCGGCAATCGAACGCGATCATCAGACATGACGTGAGCGCACAGCTTGCTCGCATCACCGCGCCAACCCTGATCACATTCGGAGCAGCCGACCAGGTGACTTCCGTTCGCTTCGCCGCGGAACTGAAGACTAAGATTCAGCGTTCGGAGCTGCTCATCTTCGACGGCTGTGCTCACGCCGCGCTGTATGAGAAGGTCGAGGAGTTTAATCAGAAGACGCTGGCATTCCTGCAACGGCATACGGGAGCGGGCGCCGCGAAACTCACGCAATCGGCGTGAGAAGCGATTTTATTGAAGCGTTCTTGATTCCAGGTGAATCGAAACCTCCGCAGCTTCAGATTTGTCCAATATGGAGGAAAACGGGATGTCACCCAAGATTGAACCGATTTTGAAAGAGTTGCGCGCGGAGGTGCCGGCCACGCGAAAGGTGTTGGAGCGGGTTCCTGGCGACAAGCTGGCGTGGAAGCCGCACACCAAGTCGCGCTCACTGGGCGAGTTGGCGGCGCACATTGCCGGAGTGGTTGGGATCGCTGTGAAGATCGCCACCAGCGACGAGTTTTCTCCCGGCGGGCCCTCGCCACTGGCTGCGGGGACGATTGAAGAAATTCGTTCGCGTTTTGAAGAGTACGTCCGCAGCGCGGAGGAGGCGTTGAGCAATTTGTCCGACGAGAAGACGAACGGGCATTGGCGTCTGGTCTTCCAGGGCAAAGAGATTTTCAGCAAGCCGCGCGTCGAGGCGCTGCGTACCAACGTTCTCAACCATCTCTACCACCATCGCGGACAGATGTCGGTGTATCTGCGTCTGCTCGATGTGGGAGTGCCGTCGGTGTACGGGCCGACAGCGGATGAAAACCCGTTTGTTTAGCTGTCGGTGAACACGAAGGGCACGGAGTGCGCGGAGGAAATCGGGATTTTGTTTGGCCCGTTGTTCTCTGCGACTCACTCTGATTTTGCTTGCTTTTCTGTCATACTGCGGCAGGTATGACATACCGTCGCGCCGCTGCACTCACACTGGGCTTAGCTCTTGCTGTGGCCGCATCTTTTACGCTGTTTGCCACGATACAAAACTCAAACGGTTACGTCGCAGTGGTACGAGGCCAGTTCTATACGCCCGTTCCAAGTCCCCCAACCGGCTTTGCCGGTTTTCTAGACCGAGCCACAAGTCGAGGGGCACTCATGCTGCTGCGCTTCGCGCTGTGGCCGTTTCTTGTTTTCTTAGTTCTCGAATGCGGGGCCGGGTTTGCAATTTCCAGAGCGCTCAGCTTAAAGGGAGGTTCTGCGACTGCATCGCGATTGCGTTCTGGATTCCTGATATCCCTTGGGGCAACGGTGCTCTACCTTGCGGTGGTTTGGGCTAGTTTCGCCGGAACAGTCCGCCGATAATGACCTGTTGGCAACTCACGTGAAACAGCAACCAAGCCGGGGTGGTCGATCTCTGTGGTTTTCAAAAGCCGGGCGAGGGCGCCCGGAACCATATGTGCGTATATTGGTTTCAGCGTATGATCGAGGGACAACGCAAGTCCACCGCGTACTCTGAGGGCTCCCATGCTTCCACGTCATAAGAAAGCGCGTTCCGACATGAAATCGGCCGAAAAGAAACTGCGGGACGCGCAGACGAAGTACATGAAAACAAAGGAAGCGCTGGGAAAAGCGCAGAAAGGCGTGGCCTCCGCCAAAGCTCGCTTGGCCGCTGCAGCAGGAGCTGTGGGAGTCCTGAGCCTGGATAGTAACGGTGCATTCAAGCGGCAGCGCACAGTGTCTAAGGTTTGATGCTCGCCTGTGCTATACTGTACTCACGTTCAATTCGACACGGACGTTTGAGCAAGTTCTCGCCTGAAACGCAGTTCCTGCCTGAAGTAACTTCCGATCCAGTTCAACGTAAAATCAACCAAGAGAGAAGTGTATCTACAAATGGAACAAGGAACAGTAAAGTGGTTCAACGATGCCAAGGGTTTTGGTTTTATCCAGCGCGAGAGCGGTGAGGACGTTTTCGTCCATCATTCCGCCATTCAGTCCAACGGCTTTCGCAGCCTGGCTGAAGGACAGCGTGTGGAGTTCAAAGTAACCAAAGGCCAAAAGGGCCTGCAGGCCGAGGAAGTTCGCGCGCTCTAATAGCCCCTCCCCACGGACCTTGCGCCGGAGGGCATCCCCTCCGGCGGCTTGAACCTCCGCAGCAAAGGAGCCTTATGCGTTCCGAGCTTGTGTACCGCGCCAACGACAAAGTGGAAAACCGTTTTCAGCTTTGCCGCCTGGCATCCTCTGCGGCCCGTACTATGAATCGAAATTCAGTGGGCATGCAATCAACAATCAATCAGGCCTTCGAGGCCATCAGTGGGCAGTCTCTGCCCTTAACCAAAAAGCCGCCCCAACGGGAGGAAGCCACGGCTGGAGCTGCAGACACAGCGGACACACCGGCGCTCATCCCCCATGCGGCGGTCTGAAGAAAGAAGACTCTTTGATCTCTAAATTTTCTGAGCTCCCCATTTCGCAATATCTGCGGGAGCAACTTTTCACGAACAATTTTCACACCCCCACTCCGGTCCAGAGCAGCGCAATCCCGGTGGCGCTGAGCGGAAAAGATCTGCTTGCCACCGCGCAAACCGGGACCGGCAAAACGCTCGCTTTCCTGATTCCCATAGCCGAACGGCTGTTGGCGTCGCGTGGCACGGGGATCCACTCCCTGGTGCTGGTGCCGACGCGGGAATTGGCCATGCAGGTGCAACAGCAGTACGAACAATTGCGTGGCAAGAAGCTCGGCGCTGCGGCTCTGGCCATTGGCGGAGCATCGGAGCGCCAGCAGATTGCGGCGCTGCGCACGGCGCGTCTCGTCATCGCCACTCCCGGCCGTCTGGAAGATTTCCTGCGGCGCAAACTGGTGAATCTGAGCGCCACGCAGGTGCTCGTCCTCGACGAAGCCGATCGCATGCTCGACATGGGATTTCTACCCGCCATTCGCCGCATTGCCGACAGCTTGCCGCGAAAGCGACAGACGCTCTGTTTTTCGGCCACGCTCGATCCGGCGGTAGCGCATATCGTCGGCGATTTCGTGAACAATGCCGAGCGCGTGGCGCTGGGCTCGACTTCCAAGCCGGCTGCCAGCGTCAGACTTCAGGCATTTGAAGTTGCGACGAACCAGCGGCTGTCTTTACTGGTCCGCTTGTTGAACCAGGAGAATGGACGCTGTCTCGTCTTCGTGCGCACCAAACGCGGCGCGGACAGGCTGGCGCGACAACTGCAAAAGCAGGGGTTCAACGCCGGCATGCTCCACGGCGATCGCTCGCAATCGCAACGCAACGCCGCCCTGGCGCAATTCCAGAATGGAACTGTGCCGGTCCTTGTCGCAACCGATGTCGCCTCCCGCGGCATTCACGTGGATGACGTCGCTCACGTGATCAACTACGAACTGCCGCAACTGGCGGAAGACCTGATTCACCGCGTTGGTCGCACCGGCCGCATCGGTTCCACCGGCACCGCGTCCGTCTTTGTGACCCATCAGGACCGAGCGGAGTTTCGGAGCATCGAGCGGACGCTCGGGCTGAGCATGCAGAAGATGCGCGTGGACAGCGACCTCCAGACCGAGGAGTCCTCAGGGCCGGTGATCGTACAGAGCGCGCCCGTGCAGATGACGCCGAAGTCCAAAATGGTCCGCTTTCCCGGAGAGGTGTTCCAGCGCTACGCCACAGTTTAGGATAGATAGTGGCTGTTGCGGCGTGAGGTTCGGCAAAGGTCGATACCATTAACCTAAGGCAAGAGTGCTCGATGTTCGAGTCCTGTGATATCTCTTGCGATGAGAGGAGTTCATCATGGCAGTAAGCCAAACATTTAAGAAGCGCGAACGAGAACGCGCTCGCCGGGAACGGCAGGCTGAGAAAGCGAAGAAGCGGGCCGAGCGCAAACTGGAGCCGCAGGAGTCAAAGACGAATGCGGTGAATGGGGCTGGAGCGGCAAATCCTGCCGATTTCTTCGATGAGAACGGCGAGCCCCGGGAACTCGATTTCCACGACTTTTAACCTACCGCAAACTCTGCAACAGCCATCATCCTGAAAAACAAAGAGACGGGGCATGCCCCGTCTCTATCTCTGATTCTTGCTGGAAAACTGAATCTAGGTCTGCTGCGCGCCGATTCTCATTCCGTAGAACGAGCGATAGACGAAGTACAGCGAGATCACAAAGAACAGCACTGCCAGCGAGGTGCTCAGTCCCGATCCTTGCTCTGACGATAGGCGGACCGCCAGTTCCACCGCCAGCAATCCAAACAGCGTAGTGAACTTGATGATGGGATTCAGGGCTACGGAGGAAGTATCCTTGAACGGATCGCCCACCGTGTCTCCAACCACGGTTGCATCGTGCAGCGGCGAGCCCTTCTGCTTCAACTCAGTTTCGACGACTTTCTTGGCGTTGTCCCACGCGCCGCCGGCATTGGCCATGAAGATTGCCTGATACAGACCGAAGATTGCGATCGAGATCAGGTAACCAATGAAGAAGAATGGCTCAGCGAAAGCGAAGGCCAGCGTCGCAAAGAACACGGAGATGAAGATGTTGAGCATGCCTTTCTGCGCGTACTGCGTGCAGATCTGCACGACCTTCTTGCTGTCGGCGACCGAAGCCTTCTCCACTCCTTCGAGACGGATGTTGGCTTTGATGAACTCCACCGCGCGATAGGCACCGGTAGTCACCGCCTGTGTGGACGCGCCGGTGAACCAGTAAATGACTGCCCCTCCGGTGATGAGTCCGAGAACGAAGGGAGCATGCAACAGCGAGAGCGATGCCAGGTGCTCGGTGAGTCCATTGGTGAGAGCCATAATGATGGAGAAGATCATGGTGGTGGCGCCGACTACGGCGGTCCCGATGAGCACCGGCTTGGCGGTGGCTTTGAAGGTATTTCCCGCGCCATCATTTTCTTCGAGCAGTTGTTTGGCTTGCTCAAATCTCACTTCGCCCTTGTGCTCGCGCTGAATTTCCGCAATCGGGACATTTTCGATGAGTGACAGTTCGTATATGGACTGCGCGTTGTCGGTGACCGGGCCGTAGGAGTCAACCGCGATCGTGACCGGTCCCATGCCGAGGAAGCCGAACGCCACCAGACCAAATGCGAACACCGCTGGAGCCAGCATGATGGGCACATTCGTGCCCGTTATGGGCGACCCCAGCCCTTGAATGCTGAACCAGTATCCAATCGCCATCAGCGCAACCATGGTGAGGCCGAGATAGTAGGCGGAAAAGTTGCCGGCCACGAGTCCCGACAGAATGTTCAATGAAGCCCCGCCTTCCTTCGACGAAGTCACCACTTCGCCTACGTGGCGGGACTCCATTGAGGTGAATATCTTCACCAGTTCCGGGATCACGGCGCCCGCGAGCGTTCCGCAGGAGATAATCAGCGAAAGCTTCCACCAGAGCGTAGCGTTGCCGCCCAAATCGGGAATCATCAGTTTGGAGACGATGAAGGTTGCGATGATCGAGATCACGGATGTGATCCAGACCAGCGATGTCAGCGGCGCCTCGAAGTTCATCTCATCGCTGTTGCGGTAACGGCCAGTGGCGATGGCATTATTAATGAAATAAGAGACGGCGCTGGTGACCAGCATCATGATGCGCATGACGAAAATCCAGACCAGCAGCTTCACCTGGATGTCAGCGGTGGGAACGCCGAGCAGAATGAAGGTAATCAAAGCGACGCCGGTCACGCCATAGGTTTCGAAGCCGTCGGCGCTCGGTCCGACGGAGTCGCCGGCGTTGTCTCCGGTGCAGTCGGCGATGACACCGGGGTTGCGAGCATCGTCTTCTTTGATCTTGAATACGATCTTCATCAGGTCGGAGCCGATGTCCGCGATCTTGGTGAAGATGCCGCCGGCGATACGCAGCGCCGCAGCGCCCAGGGATTCACCAATGGCAAATCCGATGAAGCATGGGCCGGCGTATGGTCCCGGAACGAATAGCAGAATGAACAGCATCAGCAGCAACTCGACGCTGACCAGCAGCATGCCGATGCTCATGCCGGCCTTCAGCGGAATCGCGTAAAGAGGAAACGGCTTGCCCCCCAGGCTGGCGAACGCGGTGCGTGAGTTCGCAAACGTATTCACGCGGATTCCGAACCACGCGACCCCGTAGCTGCCCAGGATGCCGATAATGCTGAATGCAAGAATAATCGGTAGCGTTACGCCTACAGGATGTCCGGCGACTGGGGCAAGCAGTCCGAAGTAAAGAACGATGATGACGGCGATAAATATCCAAAGCAGGGCCAGAAATTTGCCTTGCGTGAACAGATAGGTCTTGCAGGTCTCATAGATCAGTTCCGACATTTCCCGCATGGAACTGTGCACCGGCATGTTCTTGAGCTGCAGGTAGATCATCAGTCCGAACAACAATCCGAGAACGCAAAAGATGAGGCCGATCAGCAACAGCGTGTGACCGTCCATGCCGAGAAAATTGACCGACGACAAATCGGGAATGGTGAGATTGGCTTCACCGGCAGGTTCGGCGGGAGCAGCGCCTTGGGGCTGCGCGAACGCCGCACATTGTAAGAACATCAGCGTAGCGGCTGCTGAAAGCACGCCGAACGATCGGCGCAGCCGCCGAAACCACGAACCAGCTTGACGCAATCCGGCCACAGAAAGCGCAGTAGACATATATTCCTCCAGAAGCTTCATTTTTCAGGGTTCCGTCCCGCCCGGCGGGACTATGCCCTCGCGGACGGCGCGTGCGCGACGGCACGAGCCGCCGCTCACCCCATCCGTTTATCGAGTTGAAGGGTTCATCGTCGGGCAGACATCGCCGACGTCGCAGTCCCGGAACCCGCGCTTCCACTCGAATCGTGTTCTGAAGCTTGGCCGCGTGTTCGGCTTCACTGCCGCAAGGCAGTTCAGACATCAAGGGTGGGACTACTTCCTGCCACCATGTCAGCTCACTTGCATCCGCCGGGGCAGGCAAACTCCTAATTTATATCATGAAGAAAACAGCTAGCGTGCTCAGATTTGGCGCGCGCTACAATTTCCCCAACTTCTTTACCTCAGCATGCTCACACTTCCCGACATTTCGGCGATCCACGACCAATTCACGGCTGACTGGCACAGCGACCCCGGTGCCGCGTCTGCGAAGCACAGTTCGGAGCTGTCAACTCTGATCGTAGAGCAGCATCGGCAGAATTTCGCACTCTGGCATGAGGAAGATCGCGCCCGCTCGCCTCGGTCGTCAGCGGAGGAGATCGCCGCCATCAAACGCAATATCGATGCTCTGAACCAGGCCCGGAACGATCTCGTCGAGGCTATCGATCGCGAACTGTTGCAGCAATTGCCGGATCAAGACGGAAATCAGGGGGTCCCACTACACTCCGAAACGCCTGGCATGATCATTGATCGACTCTCGATTCTCTCCCTCAAAATATTCCACACCAGAGAAGAAATCGGGCGGAGGGAAGTTTCGGCCGAGCACGTCGCCCGCAATCGCGAGCGGTTCAGGATTTTGCTCGAGCAACGGCAAGATCTTGCGAGCTGCCTGCAAAATCTTTGCAGCGACCTGGGCTCAGGGCGGAGGCGCTTCAAGCTGTACCGCCAGTTGAAAATGTACAACGATCCGGAGCTTAATCCGGAGATCTACAAAGCTCTCGAAGACCACTAGGCTGAGCCCTGTCGCGCTCTCCTTGACAGCTTAGGTATGCTCCGCTTATCTTTCCTGAGTCGTTTAGGAGAGCCTCATGGGCGACAAGGCTGAATTGCTTCCCGGCACATTGGATTTGTTGATTCTGAAATCCGTCTCGCTTGGACCGCTGCACGGCTATGGCGTTCTGCTGCGCATCAGCCAGATCTCCGGTGGCGCGCTGGAGATAGAGCAGGGGGCGCTGTATCCCGCGCTATACCGGTTGGAAGAACAGGGACTGCTTTCTTCCCAATGGGGCACATCGGACAACAATCGCCGCGCCAAGTTCTACCAACTCACGCGCACAGGACAGCGCCGGTTGCGGGAGGAGACTGCAAGCTGGGAGCGTTTGGCTGCTGCGATTGGGCTGGTGCTGCAAACACGGCCGGAGGAGGTGTGACATGCTCCCCAAACCCCGCTTTTTTCTCGATCGCCTACTCCATCGGTACCGCCTCGACGCCGATATGAACGAGGAAATCGAGTTCCATATCGGGCAACGAGCGCAGGAACTCACGCGTCGCGGGCTCGAGCCAGAGGAAGCGCTCCGCCGCGCCCGCCTCGAATTCGGCGCAATGGAAAGATACAAGGAACGCTGCCGCGAGACTCGCCGCTTCCATCTTCTGCATGACTTCCTCAGCGACCTGCGATATGGAGTGCGAACTCTCCGCAACGCTCCGGGATTTGCCATCGTTGCCGTGCTCACGCTCGCGTTGGGCATTGGCACGAACAGTGCCATTTTCAGCCTGGTTCACTCTGTCCTGCTGAAGGCGCTGCCCGTGGCAGATCCGGCGAAGCTGCACGTGGTGAACTGGTCCCGCGATCAGAAGTGGAACTGGCCCGAGTCCCTGCAGATGGACAACTACGGCTGGGGCGGCCGGACTGGCAATGGCCGTTACGTCGACAATTCCTTCTCTTTGGACGTGTTCCATGACTTTCGCACCCATGCGAAATCGTTCTCCGAGGTCTTTGGCTTCGGCTATCCCGCCGATGTAAACGCCGATGGCGCTATGGTGAACGCCCAACTTGTTTCCGGCAATTTCTTCAGCGCACTGGGCGTACAGCCTGCAGCCGGCCGGCTCTTCATCGACAAGGATGACCTTCTCCAGTCGGATCCTGTGGCAGTGATCAGTTACGAATTCTGGCGCGATCATTTTTCTTCTGACGCAAAGATCGTTGGCCACAAATTGCTTGTGAATACTCATCCGCTGACCATCATCGGCGTTGCGCCGCAAGGATTTTTCGGTGTTCATCCCCGGACTTCAGTCGATGTGTACGCGCCACTGCATATGGAAGCCGAGCTAAACACCATGGGAGAGCCCGCGCCAAAGCCTGGCGAACCGGCCTATTGCTTGCGGCCAAACCTCTGGTGGGTGGAAGTCATGGGCCGCCTGGCTCCGGGAGTTAAGCCCGAGCAGGCACAAGCGGAACTGAATGGACTCATGCTCCAGCAGCTCGCAATTCTGGGAATCAAGAATGTCGATCCCGCGCGCGGCCCGCGTGTAGAGGTCCATCCCGGCAGACGCGGCCTCGATGAGTTGAAGGAAGACTTCTCGCAGCCGCTGCTGGTTCTTTCCTGCATCGTCGGCCTGGTCCTGCTCATCGCCTGCGGGAATGTTGCGAATCTTCTTCTGGTCCGGGGAACAACTCGCACCCGCGAAATCGCGGTGCGCCTTTCGCTCGGAGCGCGACGCGCTCGCATCGTGCGCCAACTGCTCACCGAGAGCCTGTTGCTCGCGGGGATGGGCGCCGCGCTGGGCTTGGTCTTCGCGGTTTGGACCAGCCGTCTGTTGCTGACCCTGCTGGCTCCGCCGCAGGTCGGCTATGTGCTCTCGGCGCATGTCGACGGCGTGGTGATCGCGTTTACCGCTCTTGTCGCCATCATAACTTCCGCGGTCTTCGGCGTTGTGCCGGCATTCCGTTCCGGACAGGTGGAGCTCACCTCCGCGCTGAAGTCTTCCGGATCGGCCACGCTGGCCCCGCGCGAAGCAAAATTAAGCAAAGCGCTCGTAATCTCGCAGGTATCGCTTTCGATCCTGTTGCTGGTTGGAGCCGGACTGTTCGTCCGCACGTTGAACAACCTGCGCAATACCAATTTGGGATTCGACCGCAGCAATCTTCTGCTCTTCGGTTTGGATCCCACCCTGAGCGGCTACCACGGACAAAAGCTTAGGTCCCTGCTGGATGAAATCACTGCGCAACTTCAACTGGTGCCCGGAGTACGCTCGGTAGCTTTTGCGCACGTTACTCCGATCAGCGACAACATGAGCGGAGGCGATGTGGGCGGCGATCTGCCCGGCCACGCGAATGACGAAGCTGAGGCCATGTACAACGTAGTCGGAACCGATTACTTCCAGACCATGCGCATGAAGCTTTTGGCCGGACGCAACTTCGGGCCGCAGGACACGCTTAGCTCCACGCCCGTGGCGGTAATCAGCAAGAGACTGGCAGGCAAACTCTTCGGCAAAGAATCGCCCATCGGCCATACGCTGCACAAGGACGTGCACGTCGCCAAGTACAAAAGGGATCTCCAGATCATCGGCGTAGTCGCAGACGCCAAGTACGCCGATGTGAAGAGCGACGTCAATACGTATTTCTTGCCATACGCGCAGGCGCAGGAAGTTCTTCTTCGGGGACCAAGTTTTGTGGTGCGCACGCGGATCGACCCGCACGCGGTCGTAGCCGGCGTTCGTCGCGCAGTGGCGCAGGTGGATCCGCAGCTTCCCATCCGTGATTTGCGGACGCAGGTCGAGCAGATCGATCTCTCACTGAGCCAGGAAATCCTGTTTGCCGATCTCACCAGCACATTTGGGGCGCTGGCGCTGGCGCTGGCCTGCGTCGGCCTGTATGGGACGATGGCGTATTCGGTCTCGCGCCGAACACGAGAGATCGGCATTCGCGTCGCGCTCGGCGCTGACCGGCAATCGCTGCGCGCGATGGTTCTACGCGAAGGCCTGCTGGTGGTGGCAATCGGTATCGTGATTGGAATTCCAGCGGCGATTGGATTGAGCCGCCTTGTTGCCAGTCTCCTTTGGGGCGTTCGTCCCATTGATGTCCAAACCCTGATCGCGGCGCCGTTGCTGATGATGCTGGTTGCTATTGTTGCCATTGCAGTACCCACACACCGCGCCACGCGCGTTGACCCGATGTTGGCCCTGCGTTGTGAATGAGAGATGTGGGCTGGCAATCTTTAGCAGCGGCGGTTGCCTGGTTGGGCGACTACACGTAAGTTGTCAGGCCCAGTAAGTTCGATCCAGCGTCCGATACTGAATCGCTTCGGCGATATGTTTCGACTGGATCTCGGGCGTGCCGTCCAGGTCGGCAATCGTGCGCGCGACTTTGAGGATGCGGTCGTGGGCGCGGGCACTCAGGCCCTGCTGCTGCATGGCCCGCTCCAGCAGGCGCTCGCAGTCGCTGGAGAGTTCGCAATAGGTGCGAATCTGGCGCGGTCCCATTTGCGCATTGCAGAAAATCCTCTCTGCGGCGGCAGCGAAGCGGTTGAGCTGAACCTCTCTCGCTTGCAGCACTCGCTCGCGAATCGCCGCCGAATCTTCGGGACTGGAGTTGCTGCGCAGTTCTTTGTAGTTCACTGCCGGCACATCGATGTGGATGTCGATGCGGTCCATCAGCGGTCCGGAGATTTTTGAGACGTAACGCTGGATCATCTCCGGCGTACACGGACACTCGCGGCTGCGATCGTTGAAATATCCGCAGGGACAAGGATTCATCGCGGCCGCCAGCATGAACCTCGCAGGAAATGTCAGAGACATCGCGGCGCGGGCGATCGAGACATTGCCATCTTCGAGCGGCTGCCGCATGACCTCAAGGACGTTGCGCGGGAACTCGGGCAGCTCGTCGAGAAACAAAAGCCCATTATGGGCCAGGGAAACTTCACCCGGGCGAGGAATCATCCCGCCGCCGATCAGTCCTGCATCAGAAATGGTGTGATGCGGCGCGCGAAACGGCCGCACTCCCACCAGCCCGGCTCCGGGTTCGAGCACGCCGGCAACGCTGTGAATCTTGGTGGTCTCCAACGCCTCTTCGAAGGTCAGGGGCGGCAGGATCGTCGGCATGCGTTTGGCCAGCATCGTCTTTCCCGATCCGGGAGGCCCAATCATCAGGATGTTGTGTCCGCCGGCGCTGGCGACTTCCAGCGCGCGCTTGGCCGACTGCTGCCCGCGAACGTCTTTGAAGTCCACGGTGAACTGCTGCGCTTTGTCCAGCAATTCGGCGGTGTCCACCTGGATGGGACTTACGCCGTTACCGTTGTTGATGAGCTGCACGACCTGAATCAGCGACCGCACCGGATAGACTTTGATCCCGCTGACCACCGCAGCCTCACGAGCGTTGGATTCGGGAACGATCAAATTGGGAATCTTGCGCTCGCGTGCGGCAATGGCAATCGGCAGCGCACCGCGAATCCCGCGAACTCCGCCATCGAGGCCGAGTTCGCCAACGAAAACAAATTCCGGCAGCTCTCGCTTAATGAGTGAGTTATAGGCGCCAAGAATTCCCATGGCCATCGGCAGGTCGAAGCCGGAGCCTTCTTTCTTCAAGTCGGCGGGAGCAAGATTGACGACAATCTTGGTGGACGGAATATCGTAGCCGCAATTCTTCAGCGCCGCGCGGATTCTCTCGCGGCTCTCGCGCACTGCCGCATCCGGCAGGCCGACTGTCATGAAGTTGTCTTTTTCGCTCAGCATGCCGCCGGCATCGACTTCTACGTCGATGAGGTTGGCATCAATTCCATAAACAGCAGCGCTGAGAGTGCGGAAGAGCATTGGCGCAGGAGTATAACATCCGGGGTTAACACGGAGGTCACGAAGGCACAGATAAGGTCACGAGCGCATGTGAAAGGCTCTCCGTGTACTTGATTTTCAGCCTTGGTGCCCTTCGTGTTAACCCCCAGGCGAGCATGGCTCCCACTGCGCTGCCGATAAGAGCTCATTCACTTTCTCGGCCATGATCTGAATGAAGCCGGCGACGGTTTCGGGCGCAGGTTGATATTCCAGTTCTGCAACGGAGAATTGCAATTCCTGCGTGGACGTTTGCAAGGGAGAATCTCCTTTCGCTTGTTGCTGGTGGTAGACACGCAGCCTGCTGCGCCTCTACCGGAGTGATTATCCGAATTACCCCGCCGCTATCGCAGTGGGTACTGTTTCGACGTCCTTTTCGCCTATTGCTTATCGCTTATTGCTTTCCCTTACGAACATCCTGATGTGCTGCCGCAACTCATGCAGCGGTAGCAGCTTCCGTTGCGCGTCATGATCGAGCCGCAGACGTGGCATGACGGAGCGTCGCCGAGGTCAACGATCTCGCGCATGGCGTCGGCGGGGTGAAAGCTTCCAGCTTCCAGCTTTCGGCTGGCAGGCAAATCAGCAGCGGGAGCTGCAGGCACGACAGCTCCGTTAGGCTGCAGCATGCCTTCGAACAAATCGCCCTGCTCAGGTTCTACGAAGCGGTAGTGCAGCCACTGGAAAATGTAGTCCATTACGGACTTGGCGAAGCGCACGCGCGGGTTCGGCGTGATGCCTGCGGGTTCGAAGCGGGTGTGCATGAACTTCTCGCACAGCACCTTCAGCGGAACCCCGTGTTGCAGCGCCAAAGAGATCGACGTAGCGAAGGCATCCATCAGTCCCGAAACGGTCGAGCCTTCCTTGGCCATCTTGATGAAGATCTCGCCCGGCTGCCGGTTGGGATAGAGGCCAACGGTGATGTAGCCCTCGTGTCCGGCGATGTTGAATTTGTGCGTGACCGAGGCGCGCTCTTCCGGCAGGCGGTGACGTACGGCGCGTGGAGGCCCATTTTGGTCCTGCACCTCGGGGGCAGCTACTGGCTGCTGGCTGCTAGCTGCTCATTGCCGGAAGGCAGTAGCCGGTTGCCGGCAGCCGCAATGTCCTTTGCCTTATTCCCGTCCGACACATTCAGCGGCTGCGAACCTTTCGAGCCGTCGCGATAGATTGCAACCGCCTTCAGGCCCTGTCGCCAGGATTCGAGATAGGCTTCGGCGATCTCTTCGATGGTGGCGTCATTGGGCAGGTTCACCGTCTTGGAGATGGCGCCGGAGATGAAAGGCTGCGTCGCCGCCATCATTTTGATGTGACCCATGTAGTGGATGGAGCGCGTGCCTTTCGCCGGCTTGAAGCTGCAATCGAAGACCGGGAGGTGATCGGGATTGAGCGCCGGAGCGCCTTCGATAGTGCCGGTGGCGTCGATGTAGCTGACAATCGTGCTGGCCTGCTCGCTGGAGTAGCCCAACTTGAAGAGCGCCGTCGGCACGGTGTTGTTGACAATCTTGATCATGCCGCCGCCGACCAGCTTTTTGTATTTCACCAGCGCGAGATCGGGTTCGATGCCGGTGGTATCGCAGTCCATCATGAAGCCGATGGTTCCGGTCGGGGCGAGTACCGTCACCTGCGAGTTGCGATAGCCAAATTTCTCGCCCGATGCCAGCGCCGCGTCCCAAACTTCTTTGCTGGCCTCGATGAGCTTTGGCATTTGCCTGTCGCTCACGACTGCTGGCTGTCCCGAATTGGAACCGATATTGTTCACCGAGGCGCGATGCATGCGAATCACGTCGAGGAATGGCTCACGGTTGACGTAGAAGCCGGGGCAGGCTCCCCCGGCAATTTCGGTCTGCCGCGTGCGCGAAGTTGCTGCGGCCAGTGGCGGGCAGAGCTCGGCGATCCGCGACGACTGCAGATACGCTTCGCCGCACATGATTGCCGTGAGACAGGCAGCGTAATCGCGCCCCGCGTCGGAATCGTAGGGTAGACCGGCGGCCATGAGGAGTCCGCCGAGATTGGCATAGCCGAGTCCCAGCGGGCGATAGTCATGCGAATTACGCGCGATGGCTTCGGTGGGATATCCCGAGCTGTCCACCAGAATCTCCTGGGCGGTGATCAGCACATCACAGGCAAACTTGTAGGCCTCGATATCGAACGTTCCATTTACGTAAAACTTCAGCAGGTTCAAACTGGCCAGATTGCAGGCCGAATCGTCGAGGAACATGTATTCCGAGCATGGATTCGATGCGTTGATGCGGGCAGTGTTCTTCGACGTATGCCATTTGTTGATGGTCGTGTCGTACTGCATGCCGGGATCGCCGCAGTAATACGTGGCCTCGGCAATCTTGTGCAGCAGGTCGCGGGCCTGGAAGGTATTCATCGGACGGTGGTCGCGAATGGCGTAGGTCGTGAATTCCGCGTCACGCTCAACCGCTTCCATGAACTCGTCGGTCACGCGTACCGAGTTGTTGGCATTCTGGAAAAAGATCGACGAGTAGGCTTCCGAATCGGGGGAGGAGCCGTCATAGCCGGCCTGCATCAGCGTCCAGGCTTTGCGCTCTTCGGTCATCTTGCACGCTATGAACTGCTCGATGTCAGGATGATCGATGTTGAGGATTACCATCTTGGCCGCACGGCGCGTCTTGCCACCCGACTTGATTACGCCGGCAAAGGCATCGAATCCACGCATGAAGCTCAATGGACCCGAGGCGGTTCCGCCGCCGGAAAGCTGCTCGGTCGAGGAACGCAGTGGCGAAAGGTTGGTCCCGGTTCCCGATCCCCACTTGAAGAGCATGCCCTCGGTCTTGGCCAGCGTGAGGATGGAATCGAGCGAATCCTTGATCGAGTTGATGAAGCAGGCGGAGCACTGCGGATTGCGATATCCGGTAACGCCGAACTGAACGGTTGCCGATTCGGAGTTCCAGTGCCAGTTCTGCGCATCGGATTCAGGATCCAGCCGGTCGCATCCTACGTTGAACCATACCGGCGAGTTGAACGCCGCCTTTTGGTCGAGCAGGATGTGCACCAGTTCGTCGTGGAAGGTCTCGGCGTCGCTGCGGCTGGCGAAATATCCGCCATTGATTCCCCAATCGCGGATGCTTTCCGCTACCCGTCCAACCAGCGCGCGCACACCACTCTCGCGCTGCGGAGTGCCGAGCGTCCCGTGCAGGTACTTGCTGGCTACGATGTTGGTTGCGGTCATCGACCAGTCTTTCGGCACTTCTACGTCCTTCTGCTCGAAGATGGTCTTGCCCTGCGCGTCGGTGATCGCCGCCGTACGCCGCTCCCACTGGAACTGGTCGTAGGGCGATGTCCCCGGCTTGGTAAAAAAGCGGCGGAACTGCAGACCTGGCGTCTTCTTGCTCGCCGGCACGGTTGACTGCTGGGCTGTTGCGCTGACTTCAACCTGCGTTTTGTTGCTCACTTCCGCCATGGGGAGCTCCTGTTTGGGATGGCTTAAGCCTTCACTCGTTTGCCGATTTTTGATTTCGCGATTTTGTTATTTCGAGATTTGGAACTGTGCCGCATGCTGTGCTCACGAGTCTTCCAGCGATTGCGAGCCGACTTGGACTTGGGAGACCGAAAGCCGGTGGAATGGCAATGTACTCCCGTATATGGGGCCTGTCAATAGGCTTGCCCTATATATTGTACCGCGTATCGGCACCCTGCGTTTGTCTTTAACTCCTTCGCTTTCAGACATCGCCGAAACTTTTCTGGCTGGGAAAGCCGCATCCATGTTCGCAATAACCTGTGGATTACCGATCTCGATACCGGGAGCCTCCTCGCCAGGAAAGCTCGGAGCCTTCGACCTTAGGCGCGAACTCGCTCCAAAGCAACGCCGCTTATCGGGGCAGTCGCTGTGGAGACTTGTGCATGGTTCGGAAATCGGATGTGGCAAACCTATGCGGGCCGATGAAATCTTGCCGCTGTCCTAATTTTCGAGGTCGCTTCGTACCCTGTTCGTTTCCTGTTATTTTAAGGAAAGCTACTAGCTGCTAGCTCCTAGCCGCTGGCAAATCAAAGACTTACGCCGAAAAACCTGCGTTTCCTGTTCTTTTCCTGTTCCTTTCCTCAGCTTAGAGCGAAAATCGCGAGTTTTGGGCAGAATTCGAGGTTTCGCGACGCCGCGCACATTTTTTCCTGTATTTTTTCCCTGTTCTCAGGAAAGACAGTCACGGCAGGTTCCAAGTGGCCTTCTCTGCAATGATCGGGGTTCAACCGATATCAGCCGGAAACCGGCAGCTAGCAACTTCCTGAATTCCGCTTTGCAGTACACTTTTTGTATGTCTTTCCGCAGTTTCGTGAAGGCTTGCGGCCTTCTACTCCTCTCCTCCGCATTATGGGCGGAGGGCACCCAGCTCTGGCAGCAATCCAAATTTGAAGAATTTGAGAAGGGAACGACCAACGGCGTAGCCATTTCCAGCGACGGACGCCTGGAGCTGGCGCCCGCCCTCAAACAGCTCTACGTCTCGCCCTCCACCTACATCTGGGCAGTCGTAAGCGATCCGCAGGGGAATGCGTATGTAGCGGCGGGGTCGCCGGCACGCGTCTATCGGGTGGCTCCCGACGGCAAATCGAACATCATCTTCCAGGCCAAAGAGCTGCAGGTCCAGGCACTCGCGATCGACGCCGCTGGCGCGATCTATGCCGCAACCTCTCCCGATGGTCGCGTGTACAAACTTGAGCCAAACACGCCAGTGCCTGAGAAAAAAGGCAAGCAGAAGTCGAGCAAGAACGAAGAATCGAGCGAAGCAATGCTGGCGGCTGCGGCCAGTCCGGTTGAGACTACCTACCGTTCGTCCGTGTTTTTCGATCCCAAAACGAAATATATCTGGGACATCGAACTGGATCCGGCAGGGCCGCTGTACGTGGCCACCGGAGACCACGGTGAAATCTATAAAGTCGAGCGCAACGGAGAAGGGTCGTTGTTCTTCAAAAGCGACGAAGCTCACATTCGCTCGCTCGCCCTGGTGAAGCCGCCGGCGCCGCCAGTCGATACCAAACGTAAGAACAAGAAAAACGAAGCTCCGCCGGCGCTGAGCACGGTGATTGCAGGTTCCGACGGCAGCGGCCTGATCTATCGCATTTCACCGCAAGGCGAAGCCTTCGTGTTATACAGCGCTCCCAAAAAGGAAATCACCGCCCTGGCGGTGGACGGCGCGGGGAACATCTATGCCGCAGGCGTCGGCGAGAAGCACGCTGGAAGCAATTTTCCCAGTTTGGCACCCCCAGCTCCTGCCAACGCGCCCCCCGGCCAGCAGCCGGCTCCGGTGGTAGCGCCGCAGATCAATGGCGGTTCGGAGATCTACATGATCTCGTCAGATGGATCGCCGAGCCGGATCTGGAGCTCGAAGGAAGACCTGGTGTACGCGCTGACTTTCGCTCCCGATGGCCGGCTGCTCGCCGGCACCGGCAATCGCGGACACATTTATGCCATTAGTCCGGGCTCGAAGGCGGGAATTTATCGCGACTTGCTCAAGCTGAGCGCCAATCAGATCACTTCGTTTGCGCATAGCGGCAATGGCGCGATTTATGCCAGTAGCGCCAATTTAGGAAAACTATTCGTGATCGGGCCCGGCCACCAGGCTGAGGGCACTTACGAGAGCGATGTCTTCGATGCCCGCAGCTTTTCCCAGTGGGGGCGACCTGAGGTGCGCGGCACCGGCGATTTCGATTTCTTTGCCCGCAGCGGCAATGTCGATAATCCCGATCGCAACTGGAGTCCGTGGACTAAAGTCGATTTGAAACAGGACCAGCGCATTCCCATTCCTCCTGCCCGCTTCGTGCAGTGGAAGGTCTCACTGCGGCCCAGCGTTGGGGGTTCGACGATCCAGAGCGTCGCTCTGAACTATCTACCCAAGAACATCGCTCCCGTAATCGAAGACATCTCGGTGCAGGTAGGCGCGCGCTTCACCGCGCTTCCGCAGCAGAAATCGACGAATGAAAGCATCACCATTCCTGTGGGCAATCCGACAGGGACAACAGCGCCAACGATGCATTTCGACGTGCCGCCTTCGGCGGTGCGCGATCGCGATTCCATCGCGGTGCGCTGGGCGGCGCATGACGATAACGACGACGACATGGTATATGCGATCTACTACAAGGGCGACAACGAGAACGACTGGAAGCTGCTGAAGGACAACCTCACGGAGAAGTATTACTCGTGGGATTCCAGCCTGCTGCCCGATGGCGGATACACGGTGAAGATCGTAGCTTCCGATTTGCCATCGCACTCGCCTGACGAGGCGCTCACCGACGAAAAAATCAGTTCGCGCTTCGAGGTGGACAGCACGCCACCGGAGGTGCAGGCGCTGCAGGCCAAAGTGGAAGCCAACGAGATGCACATCACATTCCGCGCAGCCGACAGCTTTTCGCCAATCAAGCGCGCCGAGTATTCCATCGATGCCGGCGATTGGCACTACATCGAGCCAGTCGGGCAAATCTCCGATTTCAAAACCGAAGAATATGATTTCAATGCGTTGCTGCCCCAGGGCGAAGCGTCTGTCGTTCCTGCCGAAACCGACAGGAGATCGGCAAAACCCACACGCAATCGCGACGGCGGCAGCGAGTCAGATTTGCCGCAAGGCGATCAGGCGCAGGTGGTAAATCCCGGAGAGCATGTGGTGGTGGTGCGCGTGTGGGACCGCTTTGACAATATGTCGGCGGCGAAAGTGGTGACGAAGTAGGCCCTGGGCTAACACGAAGGACACGAAGGCAACACAGAAGGTCACGGAGAAAACATGATTCCTGCTGACCTTTTCTTTTTCCTTCGTGACCTTCGTGTTACCCCGCATTAAGATGTTCAGCGATGAAACGGATCTCCCTCGCTCTTATTCTCTTCCTTGCTGCGTTACCGCTCGTCGCGCAGCGGCTTCCCAAGAACGTCACGCCAAACCACTACAAGCTTTTTCTCGATCCCAGCATTGAACAAAAGAGCTTTTCCGGCGAAGAGACAATCGACGTCATCCTCGCCCAGCCCGCGAAAGAGATCGTGCTGAACTCGCTCGATCTCGGCATCTCGACAGCGGAGATTTCCGCTTCTGGGAAAACGCAAAAAGCAAACGTAACTTATGACAAGCCGGATGAGATGGTGCGCTTCACCGTCCCCAATGCTGTTCCCGCTGGCGCGGCGAAGATCCATCTGAAATTTTCCGGCAAGCTTACCGAAGGGCTGCGTGGCCTTTATCTCAGCAAGACTGCGCGACGCGAGTATGCGGTCACACAGTTCGAAGGCACCTACGCGCGCATGATGTTTCCCTGTTTTGACGAGCCGGCATTCAAGGCCACATTCGACCTTACTGTGAATGCGGACAAAGGCGACACGGCCATTTCCAACGGCCGCATCATCAAGGATTCTCCGCTCAGCGGCAATCGCCACCAGATCGTGTTTTCGACTTCTCAGAGGATGTCCACGTACCTGGTGGCGCTGGCGATTGGCGATTGGCAGTGCCGCGGGCGCACCGTCGATGGCGTCCCCATTCGGGTCTGCGCCGTTCCCGAGAAGAAGGACGAAACCGCGTTTGCGCTCGACGTGGCCGCTGACTCCATTCAGTTCTACGACCAGTGGTATGGGATCAAGTATCCATTTGGGAAGTTGGACATGCTCGCCATCCCCGATTACGAGTGGGGCGGCATGGAGAACACAGCGTCCATTTTTTATCGCGATACGGCGCTGCTGCTCGATGAGGCCAATGCCTCGGTCTTCCGCAAGCGCGGACAATCGACGGTGATCGCGCACGAGATCGCGCACCAGTGGTTCGGCGACCTGGTGACGGCTGCGTGGTGGGACGACATCTGGCTGAACGAGGGCTTTGCCACCTGGATGGAGCGTAAGCCGATCGAAGCCTGGCATCCGGAATGGCATCTCGAAGACGATGCCGCGGCTGAGGCGCAGCAGATCATTGGAGTGGATTCGCTGGCGTCGGCGCGCGCGATTCACGGCAATCCCAGCACCCCGTCGGAGATCAAGGAGATGTTCGACGGCATTACCTACCAGAAGGGTGGTGCGGTGTTGCGCATGCTCGAGTCCTATCTCGGGCCAGAGGTCTTCCGCAAAGGCGTGAACGCGTATTTGCGCGCCCACATGAACGGCAATGCCACTTCGGCGGACTTCTGGCAGGCTGAGGCGCAAGTCTCAGGCAAGCCGGTGGACAAGATCATGCCGACGTTTGTCATGCAGCCGGGCGTGCCGATGCTCGATCTGGCGACTTCGTGTTCTGGCAGCGGAGCGTCGGTGAGTGTTTCGCAGCAGCGGTTCTTCCTCGTGCCTCCAAAAGAAGGAACCGCGTCAGGTTCTGATCCCGAATCGGGAGAGCTGTGGCAGATTCCGGTTTGCTTCAAATCCGGCTCCAATGGGCAGAACTCGTGCGAACTGGTGACGCAGAAGACACGAACTGCGCAGCTGGCAAGCTGTCCGCAATGGCTGTTTGGGAATCGCGATGCCAAAGGGTATTACCGGGTGGCGTATCCGCCGGATGACCTCGCCAAGATCGCGGATTCGGCAGAGGCGAACCTGAATCCGCCCGAACGCATTGCGCTGGTGGAGGACACCTGGGCGATGACACGCGCGAGAAGGGAGCGCGTGAGCGGATTCCTGAAGCTGATCGAATCGCTGCACGGTGAAGATAACCGCACCGTGGTCGGCCTTATCTCCGGACATCTCAATTACATTGAGGCGTCTCTGGTTGAACCAGCTCAGCGGCAGAAGTACTGGCAATTCATTCGATCGGAATTCGGGCCGCTGGCGCAACAGCTTGGCTGGCAGCCGCGCGCAAATGATAGCGAAGAGCAGAAGGGCTTGCGCGCGACTCTGCTGGAAATTCTCGGCAGTGCCGGCGATCCCGAAGCGGTGCGAACCGCGAATGATTTGGTGGAGCAATATGTGAAAAAGCCGGGATCAGTCGACGAAACGCTGGTAGGTTTCGCGTTTCCGGCAGCAGCTGAGAATGGAGGACCTGATCTTTATCAGCGATTGCTGCAGGATCTCGAAAATGCAAAATCGCAGGATGAGTACTATCACTACCTGTTCGCATTGACCGATTTCCGGGAGCCCCAGCTTGCCCAGCGAACATTGAATTTGGTGGCGAGCGGGAGAGTGCGGCAGCAGGACTATCCCAGATTTTTCGGCGCCCTGCTCGCGAATCCCGCGGCGCGCGATGCGGCTTGGACATACTTGAAATTACATTGGGACGACCTGGAACAGAAGGTGACTTCGTTCGGCGGCGCGGGTGCCGTTTCCGCTTTGGGGAATTCGTGTTCCCCAGACATGCGCGACGACGTACAGCAGTTCTTCTCCGACCACAAGGCGCCGGGCGCTGAACGCGCGGTAAAGCAAAGCATAGAGCGAATGAACGCCTGCATCGATTTCAAACGCGAACAGCAGGCGGATTTGGATGCGTGGTTATCGACGCAGAAGTGAGGCGGAGAAAAAGATCCTTTTCACCACGGAGTCACGGAGATCACGGAGGAAAGGAAACTTCTGACTGCGTGAACGGTTGAGACTGGTAAAAAAAAAAGCAGGCCTTTGATCACAAGGCCAGCCCACCTGAAAATTCTCCGTGTCCTCTGTGTCTCCGTGGTGAAATTTCGCGAACGGCTATCTTCCGAACGTAAACCCGATGTTCACGCCGTAGCGCGTTGCCGTTCCCGAAGTAAACTCCAGGTTATTGCGTATGAAGTAGACGTGCGCTTCAGGAGCTACGAAGACGGGGCCAAAGACGTAATAGCGCAGCTCGCCGCCGATGTGTCCGAGAAAATGGTTGCTGCTGACATAGTTCGTGCATTGTCCGAAGCCGTTGCAGTTGAAGAAATTCTGGTAGAAGCGAATGCTCTCGGCGCCGATGCCGGCCATGGCGGCGAAGCCGAAACGGCTGATCTTGCGACTGTACACCGCGTTGATGTCATACAGAATGGGACGATATGGGGCGGTATTCTGGTAGAGTCCGCGGCCCCCCTTCCAGCTTACCTCGCCGCCGACCCCGAGATTGTGCCAAACGATGAAATCGGCACCGATGCTGGGATAAATGCCGCCGGAGAGCGATTGCGGCGAATGGTCGGTCTGCGTGAAATCGAAGTTATTGACCGATGTGGAATGAATGGCATTGAGCCCGAATTCCGCGTCGGCCCGCTGCGCATGCAAGGCCGATGTCATCAGGACAGCGAAACACAACGCCCACAACCCCGATAGCTTTCTCACGAGATTCCTCCGAGATAACGAATTCAATACGAACTGGGTCACGGTTCAGACGCAACGCGTCTCTTCATTGAGAGGCCGCTCCAAGTGGAAACGTTGCGCCCGCATGAAGTTGTGTGCCGAAATTGAAGTGGGGGATAGACTGCCATGTCCGATCTCGCATCGCGTGTGTTACACCCGCTCGGCTGTGACAATGCCGAACACAGACGAGGGCGCGTGCCACGTTCGCATAGAGATTCGCGTGACGTGTCTCAATGTCTCAGATATCTCGGTCTGCAGGGCGAGCATAGTTCCAGTCAAATCGGTAGCTACCCGCCGTAATTGTCTGTTTGCCGATCCGGCCGAGTGGAGAAACAACATTTGCCGATGGAAGTTGTTGTTCGGTTTGCCAGCCGAGCACGCGCCTCGAAGGCGGCGCATCTTGCGTCTCATTCCGCCACGGGAACACTCGTAGTGCGAGGTAAGCCATGAGTACAAAGCCGGAAAGCACCCAGACTAGCTGGATCCAGTAAAGGGTATCGGCGATTATTTCCCAGGTTCCAGATTGCACGGCGCACCTCCTGAGGGCACGGAGCGTGAAAACGAGCGGAGACGATCAGGCCATCGCCTCCGCTCACGTCGTCGAGGACGACCAGGAGAGACCACAAAACTTTGTCCCGGATCCCGCGGCTCTCATGGACGGCTAGTGTTCAGCTAATAAGACCATTTGCAGCGCTCGATAATCCTTAAAAGGTGCTGTGCGGGTGTAAAAAAAGGTAAAGGATGACGATGCCGCCGCTGCAGACGTGCCACAATGCTGCTAAGGGCATGTTGGAAAAGATCCTGATTATCGACGATGACGCGGAACTCTGCGAAATGCTATCGGAATACCTGCACAAAGAGGGTTTCGAGGTGGAAACGGTTCAGCACGGGGTGCGCGGATTGGACCGGGCGCGCACTGGCGGACCGCAGTTGATTGTGCTGGATGTGATGCTTCCCGGGATGAACGGTTTTGACCTGCTGCGCGAGCTGCGAACTTCGTCCGATGTTCCGGTTGTGTTGCTCACCGCGCGCGGCGACGAAATGGACCGCATCGTCGGCCTGGAGATTGGGGCGGATGATTATTTATCAAAGCCGTTCAACGCCCGCGAGTTGCTGGCCCGCATTCGCGCCATTAGCCGCCGCAATTCTCGAGATCGCGGGAGCAGCGGGAAGCAGCCCGTCACCGTAGGCGATGTCGAGCTCGATCCAGGATCGCGCACCGTTCTTCTCAACGCGCACGTGCTGGATGTGACCACGGTAGAATTCAACCTGCTCGAAGTCCTGCTGCGCTCTGCCGGCAGCGTGGTCACTCGGGATGACATCGCAACCTCCGTTTTGGGACGGGAGTTGAGCCCATTCGATCGCAGCATCGATGTTCACATCAGCAAGTTGCGCAAGAAATTGGGAACGCTTCCCAATGGACGAGAGCGCATTAAGACCATCCGCAATACTGGATACATGTATGTGGCCGCAGCTTCGGTGAGCGTCAAAGAGAAGCAGATGAAGGCGTAAATGAGAAGCCTGTTTTTCAAGATCTTCGCCTCGTTCTGGATTTCGACTGCGCTCATCGTTGGTGTGTTCATGGCCACGGCGCAACGTCCCACTAATTCCGATATTCACTCCGCCGTACACCGCGGACTGACCCCGGCGGTGCTTTCCAATGCTGAGATTCTTATCAAGGCATACGATTCCGGCGGGTGCCCTGCGCTGCAAGCGGGAGAAAAGTCGGTTGAGCCTGGCCGCATGCCGCTGCAATTATTGGATCCGAATGGGACGGTCCTGTGCGATGCCAAAGTGAAACACTTCAACATTGGGCCATTGCCGGAGCCGGGTTCCGTCGACTTTCGCACAATCGGGAAGGAACACTTCGCGGTAACCGGCGTGCTGCATGGAAAGAGCGATTATCTCGGATTGCTGGAGTTGCGTCGCTACGAGCCTCCGCTAGTCCGCGGTCCGATTTTTAAGCGCTTGCTGCTGGCCATCATCATCTCCGGTCTGATTTCGGCGTTTCTGGCGCGTTATCTCACTCGTCCGATAACCCGACTGCGCGCGGCGGCGCAGAAGATTGCGACGGGCGAATTCACCGCACGCGCAGGCGGCGGCTTGGCGGAGCAGCATGATGAAGTCGGTCAATTAGTTAAAGACTTCGATTTCATGGCGGAGCGTCTCGAGATTTTGATCGGCGCGCAGCAGCGCCTTATCAGTGATGTGTCCCATGAGTTGCGCTCGCCATTGACCCGACTGAAGCTTGCGCTCGACCTCACCCGCAGCGATGCCGGTGAAGAACTCGCGCCAACTCTGAATCGCATCGAGCGCGAGACTGAACGCCTGAGCAGTTTGGTAGGCATGTTGTTGACGCTGTCGCGCCTGGAAGCAGGAGAGGGCCCCAAGGAGAGCAGCGCGGTTCAGCTTCCCGAATTGCTGGCCGAGATCGTTGCCGATGTGCAGATCGAGGCCCAATCCCGCAGTTGTTCGGTGGAGCTGAGCCCCATGCCGGACTGCTGGATCGAAGGCGATCCTGAATTATTGCGGAGCGCGTTCGAGAACGTCGTTCGCAATGCCATCCGTTACACCGAGCCGGGCACGACTGTACAAGTCAGCGCGGATTGCAATTCATCGGAGCCAGCGCAGGTAAAAGTTCTGGTCCAGGACCACGGCCCGGGCGTTCCGCAAGCCGAACTGGAAAATGTTTTCAAGCCTTTCTACCGCGTAGATACCTCGCGCGAGCGGCGCACCGGAGGAGTCGGACTGGGACTGGCCATCGCCGAGCGCGCCATCAAACTGCACAACGGAAAAATTACTGCGACCAATGTGAAAGACGGCGGCTTTCAAGTAGAGATCACGCTTCCCATGGCGACCGTCGCCGTTTGACTTCTCTCAGTGGACAGAGTGGACTTGGTGACTCAACCGAACGATGTCCACTACGTCCACAAAGTCCATGACGTCCGGTGACAGCTCCAACCAGCGCAACGCGCTTCTCGCCGGATTCCTTGGCTGGACGCTCGATGCGTTTGATTTCTTTGTCCTCACTTTTGTTCTCGCCGATGTAGCCCGAGATTTTCATCGCGATATTCCGAAAATTGCCGCCACCATCGTTGCCAGTCTGGCGACACGTCCAGTTGGCGCGCTGATCTTCGGCCTTCTGGCCGACCGCTACGGCCGGCGACTGCCGCTGATGCTCGACATCATTTTCTATTCCGTCATTGAAGTGCTCTCCGGCTTCGCGCCCAGCTACACCGCGTTTTTTGTTCTGCGGCTTCTTTATGGCATTGGCATGGGCGGCGAGTGGGGTGTCGGCGCTTCGCTCACCATGGAATCGGTGCCGCCGCGCTGGCGCGGACTACTTTCTGGATTGTTGCAGGAAGGCTACGCGCTGGGATACCTGCTGGCGGCGATTGCTTATTACACCATCTATCCGCGCTGGGGATGGCGAGCTTTGTTCTTTGTCGGCGGCCTGCCGGCGCTGCTGTCGCTATTCATTCGCGCCAAGGTGAAAGAGCCGGAGTCGTGGCACGAGTCGCGCACTGACTGGAAAAACTACCGCCGCCTCATCGCGCAAAACTGGAAGCGATTTGTCTATCTGGTGGTCCTGATGACCGTGATGAACCTGATGTCTCACGGCACGCAGGACATGTATCCCACCTTCCTGCAGCAGCAGCGACATTTCTCGCCGCACCTGACCGCCATCATCACCATTATTTCCATGCTGGGCGCCATTTCTGGAGGGCTGGCCTTCGGCTTTTACTCCGACCACAAGGGGCGCAAGCGCGCCATGATTACTGCGGCGCTGCTCGGAGCAGCCAGTGTCCCACTATGGATTCTCGCGCCCACGACGGGCCTGATCACTCTGGGAGCATTTGTCATGCAGTTCATGGTGCAGGGCGCCTGGGGAGTGATTCCGGCGCACATCAACGAGCTCTCTCCCGGAGCCCTGCGCGGATTCTTTCCCGGGTTTGCCTACCAGTTGGGCGTGCTCTTCGCCGCGCGCGCCCCATACATGGAAGCGGTGTTGGCGAAGCAACTTACATATTCGACCGCAATGTCGGTGGTCGCAGCCACCGTTCTCATCGCCGCGTGCATAGTCGTCGCTCTCGGCCCGGAAGCAAAGGGCGTTGCCTTTGGCAAGGGCGGATGAACGGTTCTTGCCCGTCCCATATTGCCGGCCTTTCCTGAGAACAGGGGAAAATACCCGGGAAATTTGTCCGCAGCTTGCTGAACCTTCAAATTCTGCCCAAAAATCGCGATTTCTGCGTTTTGCTGAGGAAACGAACAGGATAGGAGCAGGAAAGGCCGCAAAATAGCCGTAAGACATTCCGAATCTGAGCCTTACAGGGAAGTTCCTGGAAAATTCAAGAAATTATCAGGAAACGAACAGGAAACGAACAGGAAAGCCGCGAGATTTCCACAGCCCCAGTCGGTTACCGCTAGGCAGGCCTCTCATCCGCTAATTGGACAGCCCTGGACATGACCCAGATCTCCCCAAATTGATCGGTCCGCCGCCGTTGAGGATCTACCTGCGATCAGTCGCAGGGCCATAATGTAGGGCTATCGCCATGTCTGCCTCTTCCGATTTGCGCGAACTCTTTGCCCGAGCCAACGACATCAAGTCCGGCGACCAGCTTGCCGGAATTGCCGCGCGCTCCGAGAAGGAGCGGGTGGCGGCCAAATGCCAGCTCGCCGACCTGCCGCTTTCCGAAATCCTGGCTCGCCCGCTGCTCGAAGATGATGTCACTCGCCTGATCTGGGACCACTTCGACGAACAGGCATTTGCGCCCATTCGCAGCATGACGGTCGGCGAGTTTCGCGAATACGTTCTCGGTGACCTGGCTACGGAAGCGGACCTGCGGCGGCTGCGGCCCGGCATTCTTCCCGAAATGGCAGCGGCGGTTGCCAAGATCATGAGCAACAAAGACCTGGTGCTCGCCGCGTCAAAGATCCGCAACGTGACGCGATGCCGCAATACCCTGGGCGAGCGCGGCGTGCTGGCAATCCGCACCCAACCCAACCACCCGGCGGATGATATTGGCGGCATCCTGCTGGCAGCCTTCGAGGGCCTGCTCTACGGTTGCGGAGACGCGGTGATCGGCGTGAATCCCGCGAACGACTCTGTGGCGACTGTGAGTGCGATTCTGCACGCGCTGCAGCGATTGGTCAGCGCCTATGAGATTCCGACGCAAACTTGTTGTCTCGGCCACATCACCACACAACTCGCCGCGATGGAGCGAGGCGCGCCTGTCGATCTGATGTTCCAATCCATTGCCGGAACCGAAGACGCGAACCGCAGCTTCGGCCTTTCTCTTTCCCTGCTAGCCGAAGCGCGCGAACGCACTCTCGAACATCATCGCAATAGAAGAGACGTGAACTGGCTGGGCGATCAGGTTATGTACTTCGAAACCGGACAGGGAAGCGCGCTGTCCGCAGAGGCGCACCATGGAATCGATCAGCTCACGCTGGAGGCGCGGGCCTATGGAGTAGCCCGAACATTTGATCCGTTTCTGGTGAACAGCGTGGTCGGATTTATTGGGCCGGAATACCTGTATGACGAGCGCCAAATCATCCGCGCCGGCCTCGAAGACCACTTCATGGGCAAGCTGCTGGGACTGCCGATGGGATGCGACGTGTGTTACACCAATCACGCTGAGGCCGACCAGAACTCAGCCGATAATCTGATGGTGCTGCTCACTGCCGCCGGATGCAACTATTTCATGGGCGTACCCTGCTCCGATGACGTGATGTTGAACTATCAATCCACCAGCTACCACGATGCACTGGGCATGCGGCGTTTGTTCCAGCTCAAACCGGCGCCGGAGTTCCTTGCCTGGCTGCAGAGTCGAGGCATTTATCGCGACGATGAGCCGGCGGCCCTCGAGCCGGCCACACGCAATGCATTGATGGGCAAAGCTGAAGCCCTGATCGGTTCGTGAGCGATGCCTGAGCTGCCAAAACTTTTCGAGCAAATTCGCCTGCGCACGCCGGCGCGGCTGCTTAGCGGGCGCTCCGGCGCCGCCTATCGCACAGAAACTCAGCTCCAGCTGCGCACAGCGCACGCCGCAGCCCGCGACGCAGTCCGCGCAGAACTCGATCTGCAGTCCCATATCGGTCTAAAACTCGGCGTGCGATTTGGATTGTTCGAAGTCTGTTCGCAAGCGCGCTCGAAAGACGAATATCTGTTGCGTCCCGATCTCGGGCGCCGATTCAACGAGCAGTCGCGGGCGGAAGTCTGTGCCCGCTGCAGTGCAAGCCCCGATTTTCAGATCGTTATCGGCGACGGATTGTCGGTTACCGCAGTGGCTGCGCAGGTTCCATCCTTATTACCCGTTCTGGCGGAAAGAGCTGAAGCGCGTGGCTGGAGTCTCGGACAGCCTTTCGTTGTTCGTCACTGCCGCGTCGGCATCATGAATGAAGTCGGCGAACTGCTTCGGCCCCGAGTGCTGGTGTTGCTGATCGGCGAGCGCCCGGGATTGGCCACAGCCGAAAGCCTGTCTGCTTACATGGCTTATGGACCCGGAGCGAAGCACACCGATGCAGATCGAAACCTTGTCTCGAATATTCACGCACGTGGCGTAACTGCCGTGGAAGCGGCGGATCGGATTCTTGATTTAGCGCAAAGGATGAGTCGCGCCGGGAGAAGCGGCGTCGGGTTGGCGGAGGATCTCTAGGGCATGTTTCAAAAATGATGCCTTGATCAGAGTTGCTGCGATTCTTTTCAATTTCCTGTCATCCTGAGTGAGGGCGAACGCCCGAATCGAAGGACCCCAAGGATGTTAACGCTTGTACGCCCTTCACGCGTTTGGCGGGCAGTCAGCATAGCGAGTCCGATTTCTTCACGAAACTTAGATCGGCACTTCTGGCGAGATAGATTGTAGGGGTCCTTCGACTCGGGCGTTCGCCCTCGCTTGATTACATAACCACGACGGCTCCAGACGCCGAGTAGACTGAGGTTGCTTTAAAGACCAAGTCGCTCGGGCGAAAGGAGCCAGTCATGTGGATTATAGGCTGTGATTTTCATCCGAGTGGTCAACAAG
>JAICXB010000087.1 GCA_025980765.1 Terriglobales bacterium | reverse complement strand
GTTTCTGGAACACTTCCGGTGCAAGTACACGTTACGGACTGCGCCTCGTCGAGTTCCAGCAGCAGCCCCATGGCTTGTCCTGTGATGGTGATCGGGGCGGCCAGCTTCAGCGCTGCCTGAGTTGGGCGGCCGTCCTCGTCGGTATTCGTGCCGAGTGCGCCGGTCGAAGTAGGCAGAATGTAGGTAAAAGAAGGGTTCGAGAAGGTGACAGCGCCGGAAGTGTAGATTCCCTGTGGCACCGTGGCCTTTGCCAGGACCGCCGGGTTACCGTTCAAGTGGCTGAATTCAGTGGTCTGCGGCGTATCCAGCAAGGTCACGTTCTCTCCTGTGTTGCTGGTGAGCGTAATGCTCTGGAAGGGAATCACGAACGACGAAAAGTGGCCGTTGGAGGCGCTTGCTGCCTGCACGATGACCTCGGTGGTGCCTGAGAATTGTGTCGTGCTGGAACTTTGCATTCCCGAACCGCAGCCTATGATCGTAGCAATTGCCGCGACAATCACTGCTATCCTAAAAAACGCTGAGAAAAAGAAAGCTGCGTGAAAGTGGATCCGTTGTGCCCCTGAAAAAATTGCTCTGATCATCTTTACTGGCCCTCATGAAATATTTCTGACGGGAGCATTGTTGCACGACCAGAGTAGCTGGATTCGCAAAGAACCATGACTTAAGGTTAATTTTTGTTGTTGGTAAGGCCGCCAACTCACAGCTTGCGTGCGGGTGTTAGAATCATTTATCTACATGCGCCGCCTGATCCAATGGGGAGTCCTCTTAAGTGGCCTCTAAAGCCTCCCGGCAGAATATGCGTGCACGGTTTTTTCTAATTACATCCTCCTCGATTTCATTTCGCTTCTGTCCTGATTGAGCCAGAAGCCAGGAGCTAGATGCTAGTGGCTTCGAATAAATACGACGTGATCGTGATCGGCGGCGGGCATAACGGCCTCACCAATGCCGCGTATCTGGCGCGCGCGGGCAAAAAAGTCCTCGTACTGGAGCGTCGGCATGTGCTGGGTGGCGCTGCTGTGACGGAGGAAGTGTTTCCCGGCTTCAAATTCTCCGTGTGCTCGTATGTGGTCTCTCTTCTCCGGCCAGAGATCATTCGCGATCTTGATCTTCCGCGTCACGGCCTAGAGATCCTACCGCTGGATGGGACCTTCACGCCCATGCCGAATGGTGACTATCTCTGGCGCGTGAATGACCACGGAAAGACACGGCGTGAGATCGCCCGCCATTCCAAGCTCGATGCCGAGGCTTACGAAGAGTTCGGCAAGGCGATGCAGGCCATGTGCCGCTTTGTGAAGCCGATCCTGAGCATGGTGCCGCCTGATCCCTCGACTCTCAACCCCCGTGAGCTGATGAAGCTGCTCTTCATTGGCAAGCGCTTTCAGGGGCTGGCGAGTGAGGACAAGTACAACCAGGTGCAGTTGATGACCATGAGCGCCATCGATTTTCTGGACCAGTGGTTTGAGACCGACGTACTCAAAGCCACGATGTCCGCTTCCGGGATTATTGGAACATTTCTCGGTGTGCGCTCACCGGGAACGGCCTACGTGTTGCTGCACCACTACATGGGGGAGATTGACGGTGCATTTCGCTCGTGGGGCTTTGCTCGCGGCGGCACTGGCGCTATTTCTAATGCGATTGCCGAAGCCGCGCGCGAACTTGGCGCTGAGATACGCACGCAGTCACCGATTGCAAAGATCATTGTGAAGAATGGGCGAGCGATAGGCGTTGCGTTACAGAATGGCGACGAGTTTTATGCCGATGTGATCTCTTCCAGCGTCGACCCAAGGCTGACTTTCATCAAGTTCATTGAAGAGAACCAGCTACCCGGCGAATTTCTGGAAGATGTTCGCCGCTATAAATTCCGCGGTTCATCGGGCAAGGTCAATATCGCCCTGGATGCGCTGCCCGACTTCAAGTGCCTGCCCGGTCCCGGTGCGCATCTGCGCGGCGCACTCTCGATTTCGCCCAGCGTTGAATACATGGAGCGAGCCTACGACGACGCCAAATACGGCAACTACTCACGCCGTCCTTATATAGATATGGTGATTCCGTCGCTCACGGACCCCTCAGTCGCGCCGCCGGGCAAGCACGTGATGTCGTGCTTTGTGCAGTACGCTCCGTACAAGCTGCGTCCGGGACTGAATTGGGACGAACAGCGCGAAGCCTTCGGCAATAATGTGATCGACACGATTTCAGAATACGCGCCGAATTTGAAGAACATCATCATTAATAAGCAGGTGCTTACCCCGCTCGACTTGGAGCGCGAATTCGGACTGAGCGAGGGCAATATCTTTCAGGGCGAACTCTCGCTGGAACAGCTTTTCTTCCTGCGGCCTGTGCCTGGATATGCGCAGTTTCGCACGCCCATCAAGAACCTCTACATGTGTGGATCGGCGACACATCCCGGCGGCGGCATCATGGGCGCTCCCGGTCGGCTGGCGGCGCTTGAGATCTTGAAAGACGTGGGAGCTTCTTCTCATACTGCGAAACAATCCATGGCGAAAGCGCAGGAGGTCAGCTAGCAGATGGCTGAGACTCGCGACGTCGTCATCATTGGCGGCGGCCACAACGGGCTTGTGACCGCATTTTACCTGGCCAAAGCCGGCTTTAAGCCGCTGGTGCTGGAACGGCGTCTGCAGGTTGGGGGCGCTGCTGTAACGGAGGAATTCTCTCCGGGATTTCGCTGTTCTACTCTGGCTCACTCGGCTGGCCCGCTGCTGCCGGAGATTGTCCGCGACATGCAATTGGAGCGTCATGGTCTAAAGATTGTGACGCCGGAAATCGGGGTGACCGCGCTCTCACCCGATGGACAAGCTCTGCGCCTGTACAACGATACGCGGTTTGCAGCCCAGGAGATCTCTAAGCTCTCGCAAAAAGATGCGGCGCGATACCCGGTGCTGCAGGAATCGCTCAGCAAAATTGGGCGCGTGATTGCCGAAATCCTCAAACTTACTCCGCCTGACATTGATGATCCGAACCGGGCTGATCTCTGGGCCATGCTGCAGACCGGACGAAACCTACGCAAGCTGGGCAAGAAAGATATGTATCGCCTGCTGCGCTGGGGACCGATGGCCGTGGCTGACTTGGTAGCAGAGTTCTTTGAGACTGAGCTGTTGCGTGCAGTGGTTGCAGCGCGAGGAATATTTGGCACCGCGCTGGGACCATGGTCTGCCGGCAGCAGTTTAGTGCTGTTGATTCGGGCTGCTGGCGATTCTCATCCGGCAGGCTCGGCGTTCTTCGCGATTGGCGGAATCGGCGCGATCACTCAAGCCATGGTGGCCACTGCGCAAGGAGCGGGCGCTGAGATTCGTACAAACGCGGATGTAAAAGAAATCCGCGTGAAAGATGGCGTGGCGACGGCGGTGGTTCTGACGAGTGGCGAAGAGATTAGCGCAAAAGCCATCATCTCCAACGCCGACCCCCGGCGCACGCTGCTCAAGCTGGTTGATCCCACGCATCTGACGCCCGATTTTGTGATGAAGTTGCAGAACTACCGCATGCCCGGAACTGTGGCCAAGGTGAATTTTGCGCTATCTGCGCTGCCAAAATTCACAGTGCTCAGCGAAACCGGTGATGCGGCACTGCAAGGAAGAATTCACGTTGGTCCGGAGATCGACTACCTGGAGCGCGCGTTTGATGAATCGAAGTACGGCAACTTCTCGCCGCATCCTTATCTTGAAGCGACGATCCCGTCTCTGACAGATAGCTCATTAGCGCCAGCGAGTAAGCATGTGATGTCGGTTTATGTTCAGTTCGCGCCCTTCAAACTCAAGTCCAGCGATTGGGACAGTCAGCGCGATGCCCTGGGCAATACCGTGGTAAAAACGTTAACCGAATATGCGCCGAATTTCGCGGACCTGATAGAAGATGCGCAAATCATTACTCCAAAAGACCTGGAAGACAAATATGGTTTGACCGGCGGACATATTTTCCACGGTGAGTTGGCTCTCGACCAGTTTTTCACGATGCGGCCTCTGCTCGACTGGGCACGGTATAAGACCCCGATTCAGAACCTTTATTTATGTGGATCAGGCACGCATCCTGGAGCAGGGTTGACTGGCGGATCAGGGGCGAACGCGGCAAG
>JAICXB010000041.1 GCA_025980765.1 Terriglobales bacterium | reverse complement strand
CGGCGGAGCAGTCGCCGCCCCCGACTGGGACTCCCCTGCGTCCTGGAGCGATCTCCGCGATCGCCTGCAGGTGGAAAACGCCCACCAGGTGACCGCCAAGCTGAATGGATTGATTCCCAGTACGGGAATGCGCTGGGTGGCTTCTTATAAGTGGACCAGCTCCAATGCGGTCACGCCGGTCGATCTCTTCAACGCCTCCCCCGGCCAGGCAGATCCGTATTTCAGCATCGTTATCCGGCAGCCAATTCCCGGCGGATCGTTCCTGCCCGGACACATCGAAGCGCTGGTCGATGTACGCAACCTGCTGGCCCAAGGCTATCGCCCATTCTTTAGCCCCGATGGCCGCACGCTGTACCTGGTCCAATCCGCCCGCGCAGTCCGCGGCGGCCTGGCATTCACGTTTTAGAGCAATCAGTGAAGTAGTAGGCCCATTCCACCTAGGTCGCGATCATCGGCGAGACGGGATCAAGTTTCTGCGCCTGTGTAATCTCGGCCAAAGCCTCAGGGAATGTCCTGTGGTCATCCAGTATTCGGCAAACCGCTGGTGCTCCAGCGCGCCGTTCGGATTCAGCTCCAGCGCGGCCCGTCAAGCCCATGGAAGGCGCGGTCTTGCTGCAGTGTAGGAAGGGCCCCGGAGGCGCGAGATCAAGGCGCGGAGACCGCAATTATTCAGCGGGTGCTGCCGCTCTTGTCAGGTTCACGCCCTTCGTGCGATTCTCGCTGCTTCCATTTATTTCCTTCCTGAGGAGCCAATGAACAAACTTCGCATGCGGTCCATCTTTCTATTCGCCCTCCTGTTGACTTCTGTCTGCGCTGCTCAAACCAAAAAGGAAACTTCGCCGAAGGCGCAAGCGGCAGCTGCTCCCAAGCAGGCAGTCGCGCCGCAAACCGCTGCGCACGAGATGACGCCGGCCGACGTCGAAGCCTTTCTCGACGGCTTCATGCCCATGCAGCTCGAGCGCGAGAACATCGCGGGCGCAGTGGTGCTGATCGTGAAGAACAATCAAGTCTTGTTCGCGAAGGGCTACGGCTATGCAGACGTCAAGAGCAAAAAGCCGGTGACGGTGGATGCTACGCTCTTCCGTCCGGGATCGATCTCGAAGCTGTTTACCTGGACCGCGGTCATGCAGCTTGTAGAGCAGGGGAAAGTGGATCTCGACCATCCCGTCAACGAGTACATCGACTTCAAAATCCCGGACACTTTCGGCAAGCCAGTCACAGTACGCAATCTGATGACGCACACGCCGGGGTTCCAGGAGACCGAGAAGGACCTGCTCTCAGGAGAACAGCTCGCCTCCGAGCCTGTAGGACAGTATCTGCGCGACCACATGCCAGCACAAATCTTTCCGCCGGGCACCACTCCTGCATACTCCAACTACGGCGCCGCACTGGCGGGATACATCGTGCAGCGGGTCTCGGGAGAAAAATTCGACGACTACATTCGCGATCACATCTTCAAGCCGCTGGACATGAATCACTCGACTTTCACCCAGCCGTTGCCTGCGGATTTGAAACCGCTGATGTCCAGCGGCTATGAAGAGGGCAGCGGTAAAGCCAAGCCCTTCGAGTTTCTAGCGCCGGCGTACGCGCCCGCGGGTTCGCTTTCTTCAACGGCCGCTGACATTTCGCATTTCATGATGGCGCACCTGAGCGACGGAAAATACGGCAACGCGCAAATCTTAAAGCCGGAGACGGTGAAGCTGATGCACTCGCGCGCATTTGGTCTGTCTGACGCTCTCGATGGCATGTGCCTCGGTTTTTACGAGGAATCGCGCAATGGGCATCGGATTATCGGGCATGGCGGCGATACCGTTTACTTCCACAGCGACCTGCACCTGATCCAGGACGCAAACCTCGGCTTCTTCGTTTCCTACAACAGTGCAGGCAAGGGCCAGATCAGTCCGCGATCGGCGCTTTGGTACAAGTTCCTCGATCGTTACTTCCCTTATCAGCCGCCGACGATTCCGGAACCCGCGACCGCTAAGCAGGACGCGAGCAGCCTGGCTGGCTATTACATGAGTTCACGGCGCTCGCAAACCGACTTTCTCGACTTTGGGAATGCGATCGATCAGACCAAAGTCGTTCCCAACGACGATGGAAGCATCACTATTGAAGGATTCAAGGGCTTCAACGGCGAAGTGAAGAAGTGGCGCGAAATCGGCCCCATGCTATTCCGCGAAATTGATGGTCAGGACAAAGTTGCGTTCAAGAAAGATGCCAACAGCAATTGGGAGCTGGCAATCTCATTCCCGGCGATTGCGTTCCAGGAAGTGCACGGCTTAACGACGAAGATTGCCAATCAGATATTGATTGGCTTCATGATCGTGGTCCTGGCCTTGGCGCTGCTGACCTGGCCTGTAGCAGCCATTGCCCGCAAGCATTACGGCATAGGCCTGGCGCTGGCCCGCGACCATCACCGGCTGCGGCTGCTCGCGCGGGTGGTGTGCGTGTTGCAAATCCTCTTCTTTGCCGTGCTGTTTGTCGGACTGTCGTTCGCGGACAATCCCTCATTTTTCAGCGATAAGACCGACATCTGGATTCTGCTGTGGGAAATACTGGGTGTGATTGCCGCCGCCGGCGTGCTGATCGTCGTGTATTACGCTGTGCGCTGCTGGGCGGAGGGGCGCTGGGTTTGGACCAGAATTTTCGAGACGGCAATCGCCTTGGCCTGTGTGATCTTCGTCTTCCTGGCGGTGCGCTGGCACATGATCAACTTCAACCTGAACTACTGAGGATCCAGAGGTGACAGCACAAAAACGCTATATCAATCTGCCCGGCCGGCGCGGAAATCTTCCATTCAGCGATGCCGTGCTGGCGGGCGATTCGCTGTACATCTCCGGGCGCATCGGCTTTCGTCCAGGGACAACGGAAGTGCCGCAAGATCCGGCGGAGGAAGCGCGCTATCTTCTCGACGGCATCCGCGCAGTCCTCGAATCCGCGCAGATGACCATGAACGATCTGGTTTATGTGCAAATCTTCTGTCCGGACGTTTCGCTGTTTGAGACCTTCAACGCCATCTATCGTCAGTACTTCGGCGGAGAGATGCCGGCTCGGGCCTTTCTCGGTTCGGGCCCCCTGCTGTTTGGAGCTCGCTTCGAGATGATGGCCATCGCGCGGCGTACTTGAACTGAAATTTTCGCCGCCTTGAGGTCGCGCCAGTGGGCGCTTCGCGGCAAGAAAATTCCCTGCTAAATTCCCTGCTGATTTTTGAATCCTTCAGGAAAGTGGCTGAAGGCCAGTGTTCAAGCTGGTTTCCCGAGTTTTCCACAAATTCCCTGCTAATTCCCTGTTCCAGAAGGAAGTATGCGATTTTTCCCCGAAATTCGATAACTGTGGAGTTAATCGGTGAAATTCCCTGCAGATTTCCCTGTTCTTTGCAAAATGATTTCTTTTTTCGCCTGCGCGGTCGCATTAGAGATACAAAAAGGCCGTCCCGAAGGACGGCCAAAATTGAGGACTACGTCAGAGGAAAGAGCTTAGGCTAATCTCCCAACACCGGTTCCGCGGCTTCTTTGGTCTCTTCTGCGCGACGCGCTGGAGCAACCAGATTGCCCAGAGGTACGAAACCATTTTCCGGAACCGATTCTTTGAGTATCTCCTTGCGATACAGGGCGGCCATGCGCGCGTTTTCGGCATCTTGCTTCAGCTTGGCATCGCGGGCGCGAATTTTCTCTTCACGCGCGTTCTTCGCGATTCCAAGCTCGTCGAGCGTGGTATTCGCATGTGCGTTCACGTGCTCCTGCACCAGTTTGAGCTTGTGAGCGGTGTCTTCCAGGCCGACGTTCTTTCCGCCGGCGAAAATTTCGTGGCGTCCGTGCTCGTCGTACCACTTGGTCAGAGTAGCGGTCATGTGCATCTTCTCGATGATGTTCCGCCAGCCCACCCCGGTGTTGTAGGCGCAGAACGAGATCTCGCCTTCCTGGGTAGCGTAGGGAATTATGCACTGCTCCGTGCGCCGGAAATCGTAGTTGAACAGGTCCTGGAACCACATGCCGGCGACAAACAGGAAGTTCCAGCGATCTTTGCGACGCCTCTCGATGTCTTCCAGGGTGCGGTCCCCTTTTACGCTGCCGTATTTCTTGTCGGCATTCTTGCTGGCTCCGAAGGACTTGTCGAACTTCAGCATCAGATCCTTCATCCTGAAGTGGGTTGGAGACTTGAATGGGTCGTAGTTGCGCATCAGCGCCAGTGCCATTCCCAATACTGAGAGAAAGCGTCCGCGGCCGGCATCGTTGATCCTGGCGACGTCTTTGGCAAACTGTTCCATCTTGAGAAACGCCGGAACCGGAACAGCTTCCTTCGTCTCTTTGTCGATCATCATTGCGGTTCCGATGCCGCAATTGGGATGGCATCCGCAAGACAACTGTCCCCAATCGGCGTTGGGCCCATGGATCAGATCGGCCCAGTCGGAGAACGTGCTCATGAAGGAGATGGGGAACCAATCACGCGCCGGCTCGCCCAATCCCACCTGATTCTTTACGTCATGGGCCAGATGCGACAACGTATAGCGCTGCGCGGCACGACGCTCATCAGTGACTTCCTCGTCGCGTCCGGTAAATGATACCGGCTGGAAGCTGAGAAAGCTGATGGTCTTGGGATTGTCGAGAGCGAACTGAATGATGCGGCCGACTTGCTCGTTATTGATGCCGTTCACGATGGTCGTGACCGGAACGATCTCCACGCCTGCGTTGTGCAGGTTGTGGATGGCCTTGAGCTTTACGTCGAAGAGGTTGCCAACTTTGCGATGGGAATTGGCGGCATTGCCGATGCCGTCGAACTGCAGATAGACATAGCGCAAGCCGGCTTCGGCGGCCTGGCGGCAAAATTCTTCGCTCTTGGCAAACTCGATGCCGTTGCTGGCCGCCTGCACGGAGTTGTATCCCACCTTGCGGGCGTACGAACATGCGTCGAGGAAGTAGGGGGAGAGCGTCGGCTCGCCACCGGAAAACTGGACTGACATCTGCCGTCGCGGCTTGATCGAGATCGCGTTATCCAACATCGTCTTGATCTCGTCCCACTGCAGCTCGTGGACGAAGCCGACCTGGTTGGCGTCCATAAAACAGGGATCGCACATCATGTTGCAGCGATTGGTCAGGTCGATGGTCAGCACCGAGCCGCGGCCATGCTTAATCGTGGAAGTGCCGTGATTGTGCAGCTTCTCGTCGTTGTGCGCGCGAATGTCGCGGCCGGGAAAGACTTCTTCGAGATGCCGGAAAAACTTGGTATCAATGGCCATCACGTCTTCGAAATGACCGTGAATGGGGCAGTCCTTCACCATCAGGATCTTGCCATCCCGCTCGATGATCTGGGCCTTGATCTCGCCGATCTTCTCATTGAGCAGGACCTCGTGGGGAAGCTTGCCATCGAGAATCTGCTGCCGGATTTCCGGCACGCAACGCGGGCACAGCGAGTCAGTGGTACGGGGCCAGCCCAGAGGCGGTTTCTGCTTCTCGTAGGACTTGAGCAGAGGCTTGTCGGACCATTTCGGGGTGAATGATGCGTTGGGGGCAATGCTGTTCAGCTTGTCGAAAGCCAACCACGCGCCATTCGCGGCAACGGTAACTGCCTTCTCGACATACTTGATAGCTTTGGGCATCTCGGTATTTTCTCCTCGCCTACCTTTTCAGCGGATCAATTCCACTGGTGCCCGGGTACGGCGCTGGGCTTGGGGGCGGCGCCAGAAATTGGGGGAACCACTACAGTTAACCCCATTGCATACAATGCAACAGCTCATATTAGAAGCAGTTGCAGGCGTTCTCTACAGGGAAACGCCGAATGGGGGTTACGAGTCAGTGAACGGCAAATCAGGACAGTAAACGGAATCCAGCCAAGTAGAAGAAAAGAGGGGGGTTCTCCGATTGAATCTGCGCCTCAGACAGGATGGTCTCAAAGTACGTAGGTTTGGGACATAAGGCCTTAATGCTGCTCTGCAGCGCGCTCTGCCAGCCGGCGCAGCAGGATGAAGCGCGGGTTCACATGTTTAGCCACATCCGGCAGGAACTCGGTGAGCAGGTTCCAGGCGGCATCCGAACCGATGCTGACGAATATGCGCTGCGAAGTCGCTCCCGGGCCCTGGTCACGTTCGAAGTGATAGCTATCTACGAAGATCGAAGCAGCGGCTGTTCCTAGAAACTCGGCATAGTTGAACATCGGCTGGCCGAAATCGGAGCGCGAAATCGCCACTCGCGAGAGGGCATACCCGATACGCTTACCAGTGCTCGCGCCCGGATCGCGATGGTAATGCGGGTCCTGGTGAAAGAGGCTGGAGACTAGAAACGTTTCAAAGAACTCGCTGGACGCATCATCGGCCATAGACATTCCGAAACGGCGGCCGAAACCTGAAGCACCATTCCCAAAAGCGGAAGTCGATTTGCTCGTAGCATTCGAGATTTCCGCGTCAACGGCGGTGGTAGCGATCGTAAAGGGATCAGAGAAATTGGCCACGGCCAGGCGAAACTTCCCGGATGGAGTCAACGGGAGATGTTGCTCAGGACCTTCAATGCGCTGCAAATCGCGGGCGGTGAACCGGCCCAGGAGTTCTTCCTCGATTGCGGCGATTCGATCGCAATTCTCGCTCGGCGAGAGCGCTGAGACAGGAATGGCACTGAGAGGGGGATCGTCGTCAGAAGCGCTCGCGCACCATCCCGGCCAACTCAGCAGCATTGCTGAGCACAGAAGAAGCCGAGTCGCACGATAAAAAGCCATGGTGCCTTGTCGATTGTCCGTTCGCAACCCAAAAACCCAAAGTTACTTGTGGCGATCCAGCGCCGCCTTTGGACTCGACAATCGGGTATTAAGCCTGAACTCGTCCGGCCACAAGCTGACGAATGGTGAATGACGCAAGTGCTTTGATATTGGAACCCTGTGGGAGTGGCGAGAGTTGCTCGGAAACTCGATATGGGAATTCCAGCCCAGGTCAACGAAAGAACATTGTAAAGACTGGTTAGCAGCGCATCTGCTTGAGAGTAGGAGAGATCGTCAGTCTGGCGTCAGTAGCTTTCTGGACATCCTCAGTGGTGAGTCCGGGCGCAATTTCCTCGAGAAGGAGCCCTTGCGGCGTCACTTTTATGTAGGCCATTTCAGTGACGATGGTGTCCACTACTTTGAGTCCCGTGAGCGGCAGCGTGCACTTCTTCAGAATCTTGGCCGCACCGTCGCGCGTAGTGTGCTCCATCGCGACTACAACCCGGCGGGCGCCGGCAACCAGGTCCATGGCGCCACCCATGCCTTTGACCATTTTGCCGGGAATCATCCAGTTGGCGATGTTGCCTTCCTCATCGACCTCCATTGCCCCAAGCACGCTCAGGTCGATGTGGCCGCCGCGGATCATGGCAAAGGAATCGGCGCTGGAAAAATAAGCGGTTCCGGGAATTTCCGTAACCGTTTCCTTCCCCGCATTGATCAGGTCGGGATCTTCGGTGCCCTCGATTGGATACGGTCCCACACCGAGCATTCCATTTTCGCTCTGCAGCACAACCTGCATTCCCGCGGGAACGTGATTGGCCACCAGCGTGGGCATGCCAATCCCAAGGTTCACGTAAAAACCGTCGCGCAGCTCTTGCGCGATGCGCCGCACGATTCGCTCTCTTTTTTCGACGTCTTTGCTTGCAATGGCCATTGATGATCTTCGAAGTATGGCGCGTACTCAGCAACGCCTCAGGGCGATGCGCTTTACAATCGAATCAATGCGGAACTCACAGTTCGTTAGCTTCCTTCTGCTCGGCGCTGCGGTTGTTCTGTTCTTTTTCTCCCTGACCCTACTTCCACCTGTCGAACTTTACTGCCGTTTCCAACGTCCCGCGGTTGCGCTGTGCCTGGTCCAACTCGCGCTTTTGACGATTCGACGCTGGGCTCCCAGCAGCGCCAACGACAAAGTCCTGGTTACCGCAACCTACGTCTTTATACCGCTGGGAATATTGTTCAACGCCGTTTTGCTGTTCATCGCGCACGGGAAATGCGGCTAGGGCTCAGGCCGAAGCTCTTCGCACGGTCCTTCTCTCGATGCGCTTCTCGTAGTTGCTCCCCTGAAAGATCCGCTTCACATAAACGCTCGGGGTCATCACCTGGTCGGGCTCGATCTCTCCGATTTCCACCAGGTGCTCCACTTCCACGATCGTGACCTTCGCCGCGGTGGCCATCACCGGCGAAAAATTTCTCGCCGTCTTGCGGAAAACCAGATTGCCCCACCTGTCGCCCTTCCAGGCTTTGATCAGCGCAAAGTCAGCCTTAAGCCCGCGCTCCATCACGTACTGGCGGCCGTTGAACTCGCGCGTCTCTTTGTTTTCGGCGACGATTGTGCCCACACCCGTTGGCGTATAGAACGCGGGAATGCCGGCGCCGCCGGCGCGAATGCGCTCCGCAAATGTACCCTGGGGCACCAGTTCCAAATCGATCTTTCTGGTGAGCACCAGATCTTCGAGAAACTTGTTCTCGCCAACGTAAGTACCGATGTGCTTGACGATCTGTCCGGCTTCAAGCAACAGTCCCAATCCGTAATGATCGACCCCAACATTGTTGCTGATGGTGGTGAGCCCGCGAACGCCTTTGCGGACAATAGCGGCGAGAAGGTTTTCCGGGATGCCGCAGAGTCCGAAGCCGCCAAACATGATGGTGGCGCCGTCCTGGATATCGAAGATGGCCTCGTCGGCGTTGGCGAAAACCTTTTTCATAGAACTTGAGAGGATAACAAAAAACCTTTTCACCACGGAGACACGGAGTCACGGAGAAGAAATTCGGTAATTGTGTAGTCTCGAAAATCGGGCAATTGGAAAACGTTAACTGAGCAAAAAGTGAAACCACGAAATGTCTCCGAGTCATCGCATTCTCAAATCCACTTCTCCGTGCCTCCGTGTCTCCGTGGTTAATCAGTCTTAAACCTCGCGGCGCGTTCGAACTCCGTCCGCAGCTCCGGGGTGCGCAGGTTCTCGCGGATGTGAGTCAGCCGTTGTTCGAGTTTCAGCAAGGCTTCTTCGATTGCGGCCGCATTGGTCAGAACGATGTCCCGCCAGACTGAATATGGACTGGAGGCAATGCGCGTCATCTCCCGCATCGCACGTCCGCCAACCTGGCGCATTTGATCTCGGCTGATGGAGAGACTGTCTTCCTTCTCCGCTTCATCCTGCAGCACGGCGGCAAACGCGGTGGAAAGCATTTGCGGAAGATGACTCGTCCAGGCCACCAGCCGATCATGCTGCTGCGGAGAAAGATGGATGACGTGCGCCCCCAAGGATGCAATCAGGCCAATGTACGCATGAGCGATATCGGTCGGCTCCGCCATTACCGGAGTAAAAATCCAGGCGGCGCCGTGAAATAAGGATGCGTCCGCGTTCTCGATGCCGGAATGCTCCTTCCCTGCCATTGGATGTCCGCCGAGAAAGCGGCTGGCGCTGGCCGCGCCGAATACTTGCTGGGCTCGCTTCAGGATTTCGATTTTGGTACTGCCTACATCAGTGAGGAGTACATTGCGCGGGAGCGTTGGTCCGAGATTCTCGATGGAGTTGATGATGCCTCCAACCGTCGTGGCCAGCACTACGACGTCACTGCCAACGCATGCACGCGCGGGATTCTCGATTGCATCGTCGATGGCCCCCATCTGCCTGGCCGCGGAGAGGACCTTCGGCTTGTCGCAGCCGATCACGCGAACGCCGCGATGGCGCAGCGCTAGAGCCAGTGATCCGCCGATCAGGCCCGTGCCGACGATGGTGATTTGCTTGATCACGTTCAACGGCGCAGCGCTGCAGGTTCAGCGCCAGGCTCACCAGCAGCCGGCGGCGCCACCTCGTCGGCTGTGACGAAAATGGGTTCGATATCGATGGGAATGTGGCTGAGTCGATCCAGCGCGCGCTGCACTTCCGGGCGAATCACTCCGAGCGAGTTCAGCATCTTTCTCGCTCCCTCGTAATCACCGTGCGCTTCAAGCGTCAGCAGGTCATGATCGAGATCGCGCACCGCCGACTTGATCTTGTCGAAGTCGACTGAGAAGGTGCCGTCGGGATCGACTCTGAATCCACCTTTGTCGAGCAGGTAATTGAATTGCACCGCCATCCCTTTGGCATGCGCCTCTTTCAACCCGAAGCGCAGAGTGCGAAACGAAGAGGCCAAAAACGTGGTGTACAGTTTGCGCTCGGCGGCCGCGCCGTGCGGCACACTGGGGCTGCTCTGGTCCATAAGGAATTGCAACGCGAACAATCCCGTGACATCGGCCTTGGCTTCTTCGATCGCGCTGTAGAGTTCCTTCAATTCCTGGCGTGGATTGGTGGCGCGGCCTTGAATGCTGATCTGGTGCGGGCCCAGGCCGTGCGTCAATTCATGGGCAAGGATGTGGGTGAAGAAGGACTCGAAATCCACGTATTGGCGGTCTGCCGGCGCGAGCACTTCCGCGGCGGTTGGGACCAGAATGGTGCGGAACTTAGCCTCCTGCACGTTCTTCAGCATCACCCGCTTGCTGCCCTTCTGCTGGATAACGCGATCGTCATTCGGCAGGTTATAGGCGGCGGTTTGAACGCCGTGCGCGCCGTCTCCTGCGGCGAATACCTCATTCACCACTCGGATCGGGGACAGGGCGCCAAGTTTCCCGTTTCGGTATTGCGGATCTTCCGGCAGATTGTTTTCGATGTCCTGCAGATGCTGGGAGAAGGACGCCAGCTTGGCCGTCTCCTGTTCATCGCGAATGTTGACATAGGCTTCGTAAGCGGCTTTGTAGCCGAATAGTTCGTCATTGTAGGTCTCGTATGGACCGATGGTGATGTCGAGCGGCGCATCCAGATCCATCCAGGCGAGGTCGCTCTCGTAGTAGTCGTTGGAGAGGAAGGCTGCCGCCCGCGTTTTGAGAAAGTTTTTGAGCGACGCATTTCCAGTAAGCGCCGCCGCCTGCTTCAACAGCGATGATGCGCGCTCCAGGTCTGCGCGATACTCCTGACTGTATGGAACCAGAGTCAGTTTCTTCGAGCCATCACGACGAACGACAGTGAAAAAACCTTCAGCCTGCTCCCGTTGTTCTTTGGGCAGCGCTGTTGCCCAGGACTCGAACTCCTCTTTGGTCATATCGGGCGGATAGAAGTTCGCGCCCGGAAGTTTCTTCGCGGGGACACCAGGAATAAAGGCGGTGTGCCCGTCGAGGTCTGACCATGGGCTCTTGTTGATCCAGAAATAGCGGAGACGCTCGCGCCCAAGCGCTGAAGAGTCTTTCTCCAGTTTGGCGAGTTCTGCGCGATTGCCCGACCAGAGCTGCTGCATGAAGATGTCGTTGATGAGGCGGCTGGCTTCGATCAGCTTCGCCAGTGCCTGCTTGTCGCCGGCCGACAGCGTGCGGATATTCACGTCCAATCGGGTCGGCGCCAGTCGAGCGATCATGGACCTCAGTTGCGCCGCGTGGGGAATGCTGGCGCTGGTTGAGGGCTTCGCATGAGTACTGGCGGGCGGTGTTGTTTCCGCTTGCATGAGTGTGGCCATGGCCGCAATTAGAACGAGCGTGCTCTTCAGCATCTCCGGGCTCCTGAAGAAACTAACCATTATTACAGAAGGCTGTTGGCTGCGATTTCAAACTGAGGCGTTACCGTAAAATTAAAGACAATCAGATGCATCGATACATAGCTCTTGCGGAGGTATTGCTTTCTCTCCTGCTGTCACCACGAGTGCAATGCCAACCCTCGAGTGCATGGCGTTTCGCCATCTCCGGCGACTCGCGCAACTGTGGCGATGTCGTCATGCCCGCGATTGCCGCCGGCGCAAAGCGGGATGGCGCGGCATTTTATTGGCACCTCGGCGATCTGCGTGCCATCGATTTTCCTGATGAAGACTACGTCCACGAGCCGGAACACCGGGCCGAGACAAAAAACGATCTGGTGCTGCTCAACAATTACGAACGGAACACCTGGCAGGATTTCATTGCATCCCAAATTGTCCCGTTTGGGGAAATGCCCATTTTTATCGGTATTGGAAACCACGAGGTCATTACTCCGAAGAACAGAGATGGCTTTATGCGCGCATTCTCCCGCTGGCTGGAGCAGCCGACCTTGGCAAGGCAGCGCGCATCCGACGATCCAGCGCCCGCTTGGTCAACTTACTATCACTGGAAGGAGCGCGGCGTTGACTTCTCTATCTAGATAACGCGACTACCGATCAGTTCGATCCGGCGCAGATGCGCTGGGTGGAAGGAGTGCTCGCGCGAGATGAGCATGATCCCGGCATAAAGACCATTGTCGCTGCTATGCACGAAGCTCTTCCGGACAGCATCGCTATCAATCACAGCATGAGTAATTATGAGAGTGGCCGCCGCAGTGGGCATCAGCTCTATGCCGACCTGCTTCGTCTCCAGACTCAAGGCAAACACGTGTATGTACTGGCCAGCCATTCCCATTTCTTCATGGATGGCATCTTCAACACCGAGTATTGGCGAAATCACGGAGGCGTACTTCCCGGCTGGATCGTTGGGACCGCCGGAGCGCATCGCTACAAGCTGCCGGCGCACTCAGCAGACGCGAAGATTGCGAAGACCAATGTCTATGGTTATTTGCTGGCAACTGTGGCCAGAAATGGAGACATGCGCTTCGACTTCAAGGAGGTGGATGAGAGAGATATTCCCGAATCGGTAGTGCGGCGCTTCACACCGAAGTTCGTCCATCAGTGCTTTGTGGGAAACCACGACTAGGGAAAGGCGTTTCAGGTTTCGAGTTTCAGGTTTCGAGTTTCAGGTCTCGGCTCCAGGCAATCGCAGGTAATGCTTGACGACACAAACCCGAAACTTGAAACCTGAAACTCGAAACGCATTTCCCCCCGAGGGCATCGTCTGGCTGCTTCAGCCGCGTCTCAGTTCTCACCATGTCTGCTGCAATCCGCATTGGCACCTCCGGGTGGCATTACAAGCACTGGCTGGGCGCGTTCTATCCGGAGAAGCTTGCTTGCTCGAAGATGCTGGCCCACTACTACGAGAGCTTCGACACGGTTGAGATCAACAACAGCTTTTACATGCTGCCGAAGATCGAAACCTTGAAAAGCTGGCGCGATTGCACGCCGCCCAGCTTTGAATTTGCTATCAAGGCCAGCAGATTCCTTACACACAACAAGAAATTGAAGGAACCGGAACACGCGCTGAATAATTTTTTGCCGCGTGCAGAAGCTCTGGGCGAAAAACTAGGCCCAATTCTGTTCCAGCTTCCTCCGAAGTGGCGATTGAATCTTGATCGGCTCGAGGAATTTCTGGAGGCGCTGCCGACATATCATCGCTACACCTTCGAGTTCCGCGAGCCAAGCTGGCTGGTGCAGCCGGTTTATGACCTGCTGCAAAAGCATAATGCCGCCTTTTGTATCTATGAACTCGCAGGATTTCATTCGCCCATTGAGATCACGGCAGACTGGGCGTACATCCGGCTACACGGTCCGGGCGGCAAATATCAGGGTAGTTACAGCGACGCGGCCCTGCGAGGCTGGGCAAAGCGCATTGCAGACTGGCGGGGGCTGAGGAGAATCTACGTTTACTTCGACAACGATCAAGCCGGATACGCCGCGCAGAATGCGCTGGCTCTGAAAAAGCTGGTTGGAATCTATCCCGTTCGCAATGCCGCATGACCAGCAACGATGTCTTGTCCAACATACTGCGCGGCCTTATATCCCACCAGGGCGATGTAGAATTCCGCAAATGCCGAAACTCGCGGTCCTTCTCACTTTGTTTTTAGCTGTATTCACCCTCGCGTGTACCGAAGGCAAGCCGCCGCAGTCGCAAGCATGGAGCACAGCCACTGGCGCCGAAGCATACGAACGGCTGATGTGGAAGTCGATCCAGGACGGAGATTTCAAGCAGGTCGAACGCCATCTGGCGCCGATTTACACCCTTACCACGCGCTCCGGTATCGCAGGCCGCGATCGCGCGCTCGATTATTTTCGCGGGTTGAATCTTTCTGACGTGGTGATCGGCGATCTACAGGTGAGCCCCGAGGGAGCGGACATGGTCGTAAGCTACACCGCCAGCCTGCAAACCAAGAGCGGAGCAGAGCAGAAGTATTACATGACCACGGTCTGGCAACAGGTGAAGAAGGGCTGGATCGCGATCGCCCACAGCGAAGTTCCCGCGGGTGAAGCGGGCTGAAAGCAGATTTTGTCTGTGGCTTTCCTCAGAACAGGGAAAAATAGCAGGGAAATTTGTCCGGCAGACGCCTGAATCCTCAGATTCTGCCCAAAATTCGCGGTTTCCGCAATTTGCTGAGGAAAGGAACAGGAAAAGAACAGGGAAGGCTCCAATGTTGCTCGTAAATCTTTGATTTGCAAGCAGGTAGATGCTCGCGGCTAGTAGCTGGCTTCAAATTAACAGGATAGGAACAGGAAAGCGCCCAGATTTCCACAACCCAGAGCGCTGGGAAAGCACATAGGTTCTTGATTCGCCAATTCGAACAACAGATGAGGCATGCCCGCGGGCATGCCCCATATTTTTATAACGACAAGACAGCCTGCAAAGTGCCTGCCGCGCGCCTTAGTAAACGACCTCGCGCCGCGCCAGCACCTTGAACGATGCGTGTTGCGACCCGACGTCGAGCGCGCAGCTATCGAACTGCAAGAAGTTGGTTCCGCCACCGTTCCAGTTAAACGTCGGTGAGCCGACTGCCGGCAGCAGGTTAGCATTGGTGGGATTCGTGGAATAGCTGGCGTTGCCAATGTTTGCGACCAGCAACGCGCCATTGATCTGCCCGCTACCGCCGCCGTTTGCGCTGAAGAATCCTTTTCCAATCACTAGAACAGTGCCGTTATAGCTGAACGACCCACTCACGTTCGCGTTTCCGGTGATCAGCAAGATTCCCGAGGCGCCGGGTGGCGGATCCGTGCTCAGGTCGCCGTCGATCACGATGATCTTTGGCGTAGGGGGTGTCGTGTCGGTTCCCCAGTCATGGGGAGTGGTAGTTGGATTGGTGCCAAAGACATGGTCTGCCGCTGCAGTCACTGCCTGCACAACCGAATTCAACCCGTCCACTGTGTTGTACTCGGGCTGAACTCCGATCACGTTTTGCACATCTGGAGCAGTGGCGGCGCAAGCATCGGTGCCCTTGTAAAGATCGGGACGGAACAAAGCGCCGGCAATCGTGTTAGCGGAATCGGTAGCTACCTGCGAGGCAGATTCTCCACCAATGCCAACATCAGTTGTGGTTCCGATGGCCGGTTTGTTCTGTGGATCGACCGGAGGCGCACCCAATGTAGGAGGAGTTGTCTTTGAGCAAGTTCCGTTGGTATCGATATCGTTTCCGCTGATTCCGAAATTAGCGGAATTTGGTGTGCCAAGGACCGGATTCGGTCCCACCATCGTCAAGGCGCCGGGTACCGGCGGAATCATCAGACGTGCAATCTCATACTGCAACATTCGCCGGGCTTTACCAGGAGTGATCGCTAGAGAGGTAAGCGTGTACACAGGTTGTGCGGAGACGTCGTAGCAGGAATTCGCGGCAAATATCGATGGCGGCGGCGGCGGCACGTATGTTCCGGGACACGTCGATCCGGTAGTTGTGCCGGTAGTTGTGCCTGTGGTGGTTCCGGTAGACGAGCCCGAGGTAGTCGAACTGTGGCCCGAGCTTCCTTTGCCAGCGGCGCTGCTGAAGTACATCCCCATCCCTCCCATCGCAACTTGAGAAGCAAGGCTTATGCCTCCACTGCCTTCAGAAGAGTCAGGAGAAACTTTGGCGTTGACGGTTCCGGTGGTTCCGGTGCCACTGGTCCCATCACCGTTTTCTGCATCCGCCAATACGAACTCGCGACTTCCGTCGTAGCACACCTGGTCGGCGGCCGGTCCCCCGGCAGGCTGGGGATTGCAGTTGCCAAATCCCAGAACGCACCAGGGACTGGTGGTTTCCTGCATTTTCAGATTGATTCGCGTCCACGCATAGGGAATGGTGCCACCACCGGCGATTGGTTTGGCCGCCTTTATCACCGCCCAATTGCCAACCTGCGGCTGGCTCTTCACATCGTGCGGGCATTTGATATTGAAAGTGCCGGGGCTATTGGGAATCACCACAGGGTTGTTGATCTCATGGCAGAGCTCGTCGTCGAAATACTGGGCGTTGGCATTGGCGAGACTTGTAGGATCAATCGCGCCGTTGGTGATATAGAGAACGCTTTTGGCTTGACCGATGCCGGTTACCGGCAGAAAATCGGAGATCCCGGTACCGCCTGGGTCCGTGCTTGCGTAACGCATACGATCGCGCGCCTCCTCCAGGCCGGAACGTGCCGCAAAATAGGATAGATGGCCCTGACGGAAGCTGCTGTTTACGCCCAATTCGCCGTTGGTGGAAAACATCATTCCCAATCCCACGGCGGCAACGAGGATCAGCGCAAACAAAGCTACCAGCAGCGCAATTCCTCGCTCTGAACGAATTTTTTTGCGTTTCATGGCTCAGTTCTCCAATTCTGCGATCGAACTCATCGAATTGACCGCAGCGTGGCCGGTTTGCGAGTCGATGTTCACGCTGCGCACGTTAAGGTTCACTTTGACCGCGTCGATTTGCTGAATCACGGCAGTGTTGTTCTCAAAATCCATTCCCGCTCCCACGTTGATCTGTTGTCCAAGAGCGTTGAAATAAGTGAAGATCGGCTGCACCATACCGGTGGGGTCGATCACGTTTTGCACTTCTGTGTAGTAAAGCGGTGCGGCCTGTCCCACAATGGGATCGCCATCGATTTTCTGCACCGCGCTCCGCCGCAAACATGGACAGTTGGGATCGGGCGGGTTATTAGGATCCACCTGATAATAGGTGTAGAGAACGTCGTACACATTGCCGTCCCCGTAGATGTCGCCCTCCAGCCGAAGCTGAGTCGGTGACACTGAAACAATGCCTACGGCGACGCTGCGACTGCAGTCCTGGATTGGAACTCCGGCCGGACAGGCCGGCGCGGGAGCTGCCGGGGCCGCGTACATCAGATTCACCGGATATCCCGCCATGTGAATGTCACGCACGAAGAGATCGACAAAGTCCCGGTCCTCTCCCACCAGATCCAGGGAAACCGACTCGCGCTTGGCGGTTTGGGTTACCCGGTTGACCTGTGCAAAGACCGCGCCCATGACAATTACGAGTACGAGGATGCTGATCATTACTTCGATCAGGCTGAATCCTTTATGATTGCGTTTTCTGGTTTCTTGCGTCATCCGAGTCCTCAATCTCCGCGCAGTGCGCGCAAGGTAATGGGCACCGCGAAATAGCGGCTCTGGCTACCACCATTTCCCGATTCGGAAATATTCTTGGCCGCCACCAAAATCAGTTGCGTCGAAGGGGTAGGTCCAGGGCTGATGTTCCAGCGCACATCGTAAACTTGAGGCTGTCCGACGTAGCCGGCGCCTCCGGCAGCGCACATGGTGTACTGCATGGAGTAGTTCGCAACGGGCGCCGCGGTGAAGTCAATCACTTGCGTTCCGTTAGCGATGCCGTTGATCGTAGTAGTTGGAGCTCCGGTCGGGGCATTCGCGGCGACTGCAGAGTTCACGGTGTGGACTACGCCGTTGCAATCGGTAACGCTCGTGGTCGGAGCGGCCGCGACGGCGGATAGGGCCAGGATCTTGTCCATCGTGCTCTGCGCCAGTGACACCGCGCTGGTGTCGAATTTGGCCTGGGCATTGCTCGCGACCGCTACTGTCAAAATCACCATCCCGCCCAACAGACCGATGGTCAGGACCAACATCGCGATCAGCAATTCGATCAGACCGAAGCCACGTTGGTTTCTCTTCCGGCGCAACCGCAAGGTCCCGGAACTCAAGAGTGTGCTCATTGCCAATTTCCTCCACCACCCGCGGCTGCCTGGTAGTTCCAGACCTTTACTCGGCCGGCTGGCGTCACCGTGACCGCCGCGTATAGGATCCCGCCATTCTGAATTGGATACTGGAAATAGGTGATCCAGGCGACGGCCGTCACCTGGTTGCCTTTGGGGGTAGCGATCGTCGTGTTATTGGTGCAAGCCGTATTCACGGCCGAACTCTGGCAGGGTAGTCCTCGTTCGTTGAAAGCCAGACCGGCGCGAGCGGTTCCATCGTGGTCAATATTCGCGGGCAGAGTTTCCAGGTTCAACGGCAGGGTTCCCAGGGGTGTAGGCTGCGCAGTGAATCCTGCCGGTACGCCTGCGTCGTTAATCTGTAACGGGAGCGGGATCTCCACCGCGGGAGCGCCTTGCTGCCGCACTCCATTTCCTGCGGTATCCAAATAAGCAATTGGAGTCGGCCCGGTGTTGTCGATAAGAATTTCGTACCAAATGCTGTCCTGAGTCGCCCGATAACGGCACTGCTGCAGGAAAGAGGCATAAGCTTCTGCAGTGGTCCGCAGCCGCTCAGCCTGAATCATTCGGCGCATTGTTGGCGCGGTGATGCCTGCCAGTATCAGCACAATTCCGAGTACGATCATCAACTCCATGAGCGAAAATCCGTGCTCGGAGCGTAAGCCGCCTTTGCCGATCGACACACCGCAAGCAGGCCGGTTCAAGGCTGCCGATTGGCCTCGCCGCATCGATCGAGATCTCTTTTGAAACTTCATTTCACTCGGTTTAGGCATCGCAGACCATTGGATTTCGAGTCACGTCGGAATACTAGTGAACATGCAGAGGGTCAACAACGTTACCAAAGTAAAGAAGGCGGGAAGCTGTTCGGTGGAGGGGGCCAAAGCTCAGGAATACCTTGCAAATCGCGCGATCTTCTGGTTCCCGGGCTGCCTAAGTGCAGTATTACTTTAGTGTGTCCCCCTTTGGAATTGGTCGTAGCCGTTGCAACAAGTTGTCTTAACATTGGCGCACCGGACCCCCCACATGCCAGTTATGGAACCCCCGGCCGGAGTAGCAGCGGCCCCTGCGAAGGCGGCAAAGCTACGCCCTGCTGCGCCACCCGCCTCTCTTCTCAGGCGATTGCTTGACTACCTGCGGAATGCCTACAGTCTCGACCTGCGTTCCCTGGCATTGTTCCGCATTGGATTGGCGCTAGTACTGTTAGGCGACCTTTTCTTCCGCTCCTTCGACCTCACCGCTTTTTACACTGATTGGGGAGTACTGCCGCGGGCCGCGCTACTGGAGAAGTTTTCTCCGGCAGATCGTTTTTCCGTCCACCTGCTCAGCGGACAACCGATATTTCAGGCTGCGTTGTTCCTCATCGCAGGCGTTTTCGCGGTCATGCTGTTGTTCGGCGCTAGAACCCGATTCGCTGCTGTTGCGAGTTGGCTTATGGTGGTTTCTCTGCAGAATCGCAATCCTGAGATCTTGCAAGGAGGCGACGTCTATCTGCGTTTGCTGGCATTCTGGGCGATTTTCCTGCCCATCAGCGCCGTGTACTCGGTTGACAGCGCTCTGGTTCCGGCTGAAAAAGCCGCAAGAACCGCCGCCCCACCATCCCGTCATTTCTCGGTTCCGGGCGTTGCGTTGATGCTGCAGATTGCGTTCGTCTATACCTTTTCCGTTCTGCTTAAGACCGGCTCTGCATGGCGTGGCGAAGCCAGCGCTGTTTACTACGCGTTGAGCATCCAACAGATGTCCACGCCCGTGGGACACTTCCTGCTGCATTTCCCCAAACTGCTTCCGTGGCTCACTCGTCTAACGCTGCTGCACGAAGGCTCAATTCCCGTTTTGATTCTTTTCCCCCTGTTTTTCGGGCCGGTACGCACGCTCGGGGTGCTGCTGATCTTCGCGCTGCACTTCGCTTTGGGAATCACCATACGCCTGGGGCATTTTCCCTGGATTGCAGCCATGGCCGCACTGCCGCTGCTCCCTTCCTGGTTCTGGGAACGATTAGCTGACCGCCGCGATTGGCCGCGAGCGGGCGAACGATTGCGGCTGTACTATGACGGCGAGTGCCCGTTCTGCCGCAAGTGCGTATACATTCTGCGCGCGTTTTTGATGATTCCTGCTGCCGAACTCATTCCCGCACAAGACTCGGCGCAGACGCGCGAGGAAATGCGCACCCGCAATAGTTGGATCGTCGTTGCTCCCTCCGGCCGTCGCCATTACGAATGGGACGCGCTTGTATGCCTGCTCTCCCATTCGCCTCTCTTCAGTTGCATGGACAAACTCGCGGCATGGGGACCGATTTCTGGCATTGGACACAATTGCTATCGGCTAATCCGCGCGCGCCGCCCACAGCTCACTCACTTCACTGCATGGATTGATTTTCGTCCTACCCGGCTGCGCAGCCCGTGGTACGTGAATCTCTTCGTAGCGTTCACAATCTTTTATGTGTTTCTCTGGAACCTGAGTTCAGTTACACATGCTGGGTTCAAACCAAGCGCGGAGAAATTCGGCCTGACCTTCGGTCTCGACCAACGCTGGGACATGTTTTCGCCGTTCCCGTTGACCTACGATGGGTGGTACGTAATCGAAGGACATCTGCGCGACGGCTCGACAGTCAATGTGCTTGATCCGGACAAGCCGGTCAGTTTCGCTCAGCCTGCGAGCATCGCCGATCAATACAAAAACGAGCGCTGGAGAAAGTATCTGATGAACCTGTCGCTTTCCGAAAGCAGCGGCTATCGTCTCTACTACGGACGCTATTTCTGCCGCTCGTGGAACACCGGTCGCCCCCCGCAGGACCGCTGGGCCCTGGTCAACTTCGATATTTATTTCATGGGTCATGAGAATTCTGTCTCGCACCCACCCACCAGCTTCTCGCGCGATCTGCTTTGGCATCACGAATGTTTCAAATAAGTTTCATTCCTGAAGTTTTCCTACCGATTACCAAAGTACAGTAAGACGCTCTTTTTCCCGATCGGACACTGCTGCTACCTACGTTCACCGCAATCTCTACTTTCCCATTTTAAATTTTCATCTCTACCGTACGATTTCAGGTGTAGCTCAGAGTCCTTCTGCCGGAGTTCAGCTTTGGCTCCGACGGGCGAGGGAGTGCAATGAGAACGGTAAAGACCAAAAGCGGGTCCTGCATAAATGCCAAGGGCTTCACCATGGTGGAGCTCCTCATGGTTGTCGTGGTTGGTTCCGTGGTAGCGAGTTTTGCGTCGGTGCAGCTGGCCAGCGCGATGAAAGAGGCGCACGCGAACGATGCCGTCCAACTCGTCGAGAACCAGCTGCGCAAAACTCACGAGAAGGCGATGGACGACCGCACCGAATATGTGCTGACCTTCACCTCACCGGGCGCGATCGCGATTCAGTACTTTCGCAACGGCTCGCTCCTGAATTCCGGGAGTGTGAATCTTCCGCCCGACGAGCAGTTCGTTCTCGTCCCGGGATTTCCAACTAGCCCCAAAACTCCGGACGGCTTCGGCAGCGGCGCTTCCGCGATCGACTTCGACCAGGCGAATGGCGGCGGTTCCAACGTCCTTTACTTCTACCCGGATGGCACAGTCCTGAACGCAACCGGCGGACCCAATAATGGGGTGGTTTACATCGCTCATCCCGGAGATCTCGCCAGCGCGCGCGCGGTAAGCGTTTGGGGCGCAACCGGCAGGGTGAAGGCCTGGAAGCTGCAGATGAATGCAGGAGTCGCACAATGGCGATGAAGCGCGCTTGTCGAGTGGCCAAGAACAGAGCTGATGAGGGATTTAGTCTGCTCGAAGTGATCATCTCGATTGTGGTGCTCACCGTGGGAGTCATCGGGCTGCTGGCGGCATTCGCAGCCAGCGTGGCCACTTTGAACCAGTCGCGAGAAGACGCAATCGCTCGCCAGGAAGCTCAACAGTTCATCGAGGGGATCTACGCCGCCAGAAATACCGCGTCCCTGAACTTCGATAATTTTCAGAACGTTTCCCAGGATCCGGTGAACGGACTTTTCAAAGACGGAATGCAGCCTGCAAATCAGGCTGGGCCGGACGGACTGATGAATACGGCTGATGATCTTGCAGACCTGGAGATCGGTCCGAATGGCAAGACGCTCACGTTGCAGCGAAAAATCGAATTTACGCCCTTCTTCTTGCCTGGGCCACCACCTATTGTCGATCCGAATATGCGCCAGGTGGCGATCACCATTGAGTACGGAAGCGGGAATCAGAAACGCACGTACCAGGAAGTCACTTACATTTCCAGCTATCGCTGAACTAACTCTATGAAACTCCCCCGAAAACAATTCGCGAATGGCTACAGCCTGATCGAACTGTTGGTGGCGATGGCGCTCGGGCTGATTGTAGTCGGCGCCGGCGTAGCAATTTTTCGCAGCGCCACCAACATGACTCAGCTCGCCTTTTCGCGGTCGGACATGCAGCAAAATGCCCGCGGGACCCTGGCCATCATCACGCGAGATATCTCGCAAGCTTCCATCGGCATACCTCAGTCTGGCATTGCGCTCCCAACTGGAGGTACAGGCGCGGCCCTGGCTGCCTGCGGACCGACACAATGCTATCTCCAGAATGGGACTTACCCGAATAACCTGTTGGCGCCGGTCGTGCCGTTCGCCGCGCAAGGGGCCAACAATAGCGATGCCATTACTGTGGTGTACGTTGACAATTCATGGCCGGATACGAATAAAACGCTTACCGATGTAGCGCAAAATGGCTCCGCGATAACGGTCAACACCGGCACGTTCGATTCCAGCGGAAATCCGGCGCCTCCTCCAGCCGGCCATGCTTATGACGATCCCGTATACGGGTCTAAACCCGGTGACGTGATGATGATCTTCAACACGCACGGTTACTCCGTCGCGACGGTTACCGGAGTGGCAGCCGGCGGTGTACTCTCCATGGCCGCCGGCGATCCGCTGAACTTAAATCAGCCTACGGCTACCGCCGGCAACGTGTCCGCTTTGAGAAATGCGCCGAATCCGTTTCCGGATGGGCCTCAGATCTATCCCACAACGTCGGCGGTCCGAATCAATGTTGTGACTTACTTCATTCAAACCAATCCAGGTCCGGATGGCGCTCTCGGAACTGCCGACGACTATCCCGTACTGATGCGGCAGCTCAACGCGCAGAACGCGATTCCGCTGGTGGACTATGCCAGCGCAATGCAGGTAACGTACGACATCTACAACAGCCTGAGCAGCACCTATCAGGCGGCGCTGGATGGAGCCCAGGTTGGGAACGCCAGCGAAATTCGAAAGATCAATATCAGTCTCACCTTGCAATCTCCGGCAGCCGGTCAGGGAAAAAACGAGGCTTACACCATTAATACTGCGGTGAGCCCTCGAGACCTCAGCTTCAAAGATCGCTACAACTGAGAGGAACAACGCAATGGCGAGAATTCACAGGCGCTTGCGCCACTCATCCCAAAACGGCTTTGTCTTGATCGGCGTGCTGATCATGATGGTGATCGTGGTCGCCGTCCTGGCGGGCGTGATTTATAGCACCACCGCCGAAAGAGCCAACAGCGGCAGCGACTCGAGGAAGAACTCTTCCTTCTACGGAGCCGAGGCGGGCATGGAAAAATTGACTGCCGATCTGGGTACGCTTTACAGCCAGCAAAAGTCGCCGACGGTCGCTCAGATTCAAGCGGTGGCGGCTCCGGCAAACCAGCCGAACATTGCTGGAGAACTTTACTCCGAGTACAAGATCATAGTGCCCCCGAGCCCGGCTAACCCCACACTTCCGGCCTCGGTTGTGCAGAACATAAGCTCTGGACCGAATGCTGGGCTTATCGCGCAAATCATTCCGTTGACTTTGCAGGTGACGGCCAATTCCGGATTGGGAGAGCAGGTCAGGATGGTCCGTAACGTCGAGGTGGCGCTCATCCCGGTATTCCAGTTTGGGATATTTTCAGACTCCGACCTGAGTTTCTTTCCTGGTCCGAAATTTGATTTCAATGGACGCGTGTTCACGAACGGGAATCTGTATATGAATGCGCAGAGCGGCCCCTTGACTCTCTACTCTAAAGTAGCCGCGGTGGGGGACATCGTTCGCGAATCCTTGCCCAATGGCCTGAATACCAGCGCATCGCGAACCGAGCCGGTGAATATTCCGACGGTAGCCAACGGTTGTCCAGGACCAGCGCCTGCGTGTCGGCCTCTGGGAATGAGCGAAGGGAGTAGTAGTCCCCTGCCGCAGAACTATCCCGGTACCCCAGGCATTCCCAATAATGGCTGGATTGATATTTCAACCAAAACCTATGGAATTTCTAATCTCCAGAACGGGAAAACCGGGACCCGCCCATTGACGCTGTCGTTCGTAGGGGCCGGCGTGACGCCGTATGAAATCATTCGGCGTCCCCCCAATGCGGAAAACCCGGCCGGTCCCATCGGCGGCTCGCGTCTTTATAACCAGGCGCAGGTGAGGATTCTGCTGAACGATAACGATGCGGACATGCCCGGCGGAGGGAGAGCAACGGATGTGAACCTGGGCGCGCTCAATCAGCCGATCAATGTAATCGGCGTGGGAAATTCGTATTTCGCCGAGGCAATACAGAAGCAGGTAGCTACTGGCGCCAATGGATGCATAAAAAAGAACAATTGCTCCGGCTGGGATCCCAATTGGGTGAACGGCCCCACGCAGCAAAATGGAGCTCTGAATAAACCCTGGCCTCTGATCTCCGGCTACTTGCGAGTGGAATACAGGCAGAATGACGGCGCCTATCAGGAGGTTACTCAAGAATGGTTGAGCTTAGGATTTGCTCGTGGAGCACAGGTCCCGGATTCCGAATCGGGAATCGCCAATAACATTCACCCCAATGCAATTCTGGATTTCCAGTTCCCGGCGGACAAAATCAATGGGCCAACCGCTCCCTACGATTACTACCCCATCAATCTGTATGACCCTCGAGAGGGCGAAGTGCGCGACGTGGTTGCAGCTCAGGGAGCCAGCTGCGCCGTCGCGGGAGTGATGAACGTAATTGAACTTGACATGCGCAACCTGCAGCGTTGGTTAGCGGGCAACATCGGAGCCAGCGGCGCGCAAGTGGAGAGCATTAGTCAGAATGGTTACGTAATTTATTTTTCCGATCGCAGAGGCATGCAACTCGACACCCAGATCGCCCCCCCGGCCAACGAACTGAACGGCGAATACGGATTTGAAGACGTCATCAATCCAGCTGACGCAAGCGGGCAGCCGAACGGCAATCTCGATGCCGGAGAAGACGTCAACGGCAACGGCGTGCTGGAGACTTATGGCGCGGCAAAGATGGGAAATGGGTTTGCACTGCCGGGCGCGAACGTCAATCCCTACACCAGCGCTCGCATCAGCAACTGCGCGGCGATTGCTCGTGTGAACCAGGTTACCGGCCCGAGGCATGCGATCAAATTAATCAATGGCAGCTTAGGGAATTTGCCGGTTTCTCCAACTGGTGGAGGTGTCACGGTCGCCAGCGAGAATCCAGTCTATGTACAAGGAAATTACAATGCCAATGCTGCAGGATTTGGTACGGCAGGGGAAGTCCCGGCAGCCGTAATTGCAGATGCAGTAACCCTGCTTTCCACTCAATACACCGACTTGCGCAGTCTTCAGTTTCCCACCCAACTAAATAGCCGGCCTGCTGGCCAGACGTACTTTCGCCTGGCAATTGCGGGCGGGAAGAACATCAACTTCCCGCAACCACAGGGCTGGGCAGCGGCTTCAGACTACGGAACCGATGGTGGAGTGCACAACTTCCTCCGCTATCTTGAGAACTGGGGTGGAGTTAATTCGTTCTACGAAGGCTCAATGGTAAGTTTGTACTACTCACATCAAGCAGTCGGAGTATTCAAATGTTGCACAACTGTATATGGAGCGCCGAGTAGAAACTACTCGTTTGATGCGAATTTCCTGGATCCGGCGAATTTGCCACCCGGGACGCCACGATTCCAAGATGTGGATAATGTCGGCTACCACCAGGACTACACCCCGCAATAGCCTCTGGGTTCGGAAATCAGCACAGCCGCGCAGATACAATGTGAATCCATGGCTGCTGCTTCGAACTTCAAGAGTGCAAGGGCGCGCAGTCGCTTTCGCCAGAAGCTTCTGGCCTGGTATGGCGTAAATGGACGCGCGCTGCCCTGGCGAGAGACTCGCGACCCGTACCGCATCTGGGTCTCCGAGATCATGCTGCAGCAGACGCGCGTTGCAGCCGTCCTCGATCACTATCGTCGCTTCCTGAAGCAGTTTCCGTCGGTGCAAGCGTTGGCGCAGGCACAGGAATCCGCTGTCCTGGCGGCATGGAGTGGTTTGGGTTATTACCGGCGCGCGCGCATGCTGCATGCGGCGGCGAAGAAGGTGGCGCACGAATACGCCGGGCAAATTCCGGATTCTGCTGAAGCCCTGCGCAATCTGCCCGGAATTGGCCGTTACACGGCCAACGCAATTGCCAGCATTGCCTTTGCCGAGCCGGTTGCCGTGGTGGACGGCAACGTTGAACGCGTGCTCGCCAGAATGTCTGAAGTGCCCATAGCTCAGTCGGAGCTCTGGACCACGGCTCAAAATCTTCTCGATCCCGCTCGCCCCGGTGATTTCAACCAGGCCATGATGGAGCTTGGCGCGACGATTTGTCTGCCCGGCGTTCCGGAATGTCATCGCTGTCCGGTAAAGAGCGCGTGCTGCTCGCGCGGGCAGAAGCTGGTCGCCAGAACGCCTGGCGCACAGCGACTGCGCAAATCGGCATCGCTGAAGCTGGTGATGCGGAACGGGAAAATTTTGTTAAGGCAAAGGCCGACTTCGGCTCAGCTCATGCCAGGTATGTGGGAACTGCCGGAGTACGCGCGCGGAATCCGCCGTCAGCCGCAGCTCAGGTTGAAGCACTCCATCACCAGCACCGATTGGAGCATCAACGTGTACACCTGCCGGGCTTCTGTAAGCTCCGGCGAGACATGGGTTCCCCTGTCGCAGCTTGCACGGCTGCCCCTTACGGGGCTAACGCGCAAGATTTTGCGTCGCACGAACTTGCTTGCATAGAATCGAAGCGGCGAATCATCCAATATGCAGTAATGCACAATGGGTTATTACAAGGAGATCAAAGATGGCACTTTCCTGCGGCCAGACCGCGCCCGACTTTGCTCTGACCAGCACGAATGGCAAGCAATTTATTCTTTCCGAGGTTCTTACCCGCGGCCCCGCAGTGCTTTTCTTCTTCAAGATAAGCTGCCCAGTCTGCCAGTTTACAGCCCCTTATTTTGAACGACTGTGGCAGATCCATAAGACGGAGCCCTGCACTGTTCTCGGAATTTCGCAAGACAGCAAGGCTGACACGGAGAAGTTCATCAAGCAGTTTGGCCTCACATTTCCTGTCGCTCTGGACGACCCGCAGCGCTATATTGCCTCCAACAATTACAAACTCACCAACGTTCCCACGGTCTATTTGGTAAATCGTTCCGCTGAGATTGAGGTGAGCAGCGTGGGATGGTTGCGCGCGGAGGTGGAGGAAATCAACCTCAAGCTCTCGATGACCAATCCCGCCCAACAGCAGTTCTCGTTTTTTAAGCCAGGCGAGGAAGTTGCCGAATTCAAAGCTGGTTGAAGCGCAAAGAACTAGTCCGCGGTCCGCGGACGATCTCGTGCACCGGGCGCCGAACCATAGTAACCACTTCGTTAGGGTGAAAACCCCGTGCGGGCTGCCCGAACAGCGGGTTACACTTCTTCGTCTCACCTGAAATTTCGGGGTGTTCTACCCGCGTCTGCAGACCGGGTCACGCTCTTCAAACGCTCCGGATGGAGACGGCGACGAATGGCATTTGGCTTTCTCCAACGCGGGAAGCTCGGCGAGCACGCGCGCCAAATTGAGCTCTCGTCTTATCAACCAGTAATTCAACTCGAAGGGCTGCTTACCGGCGTCGATAATCTTCGCCACGATGTTTCCCTGAGCGCGCGCTTCACCGAGACGGCGCGCCAGCATATCTTTCGCTTGATCTCCAAGTATGGGGAGCTCGGGGGATTGATCGAGGAAGACGCATCGCCAAAGCTCCCGCCGACCCGTTTAATGCAGGCGCCGAAGACCGGCAGCCGTCCTCCTGAAACCTGTGACTTCAAGCGCTCGCTGCTGGATTTGCACGTCGCCGCGCTGAATCGCGCAAAAATCGAAAACAACATCTCCATCGATCTTCTCGCCCGCCTGGCGGCGCTGAAATTTCAGCGCGCAGAAATGTCCGCGCAATTTGCCCAGGCGCTCGAACGCTGCCGGGCGAAATTAAAGACGTACGACGGGCCGCGACAGGGTTTTGCCGCCAAATCGCTGGAGATGCGCGAGCGCTTTGCGAAATTCCAGATCAGCAAGAAATCCGTGCTGCGGCGGGTGGGCCAGGACCTGTTCGCTACCATCCGCGAAATCGAAAAAGAGTCGCTGGCGCGCATGCGACGTTCGTTGTTCGGAGAGCAGGAAAGCGCCACTTACGATCTGTTTCTCAATCGCCTGCTGTTTACGGAGGATGGACGCGACGATTTTCTGAATGCCGAGCAGTACGTGATGCTCGGCAACTATGAGCGCGACCCCGACCGCTTCGAAACCCTGCAGGCGATTGGCTGCGATTTCCTGCGCACTCTGCAAAGTTCCGATGCCGAGAATCAGGAATCCGCTCTGGACGCGCTGCTCAATGTGCCCGACAACGCGCAGGAACTCTTCGCCGGAGGCGCCCCGCTTGATAGTCAGCCCAAAGGCAAGGCACAGCGCGCGTTGCTCAATGGTTGGGTGAGCATGCTGGAGAAGGAAGGCGTCATCGAGCATGTAATCGCTTCTTACGAAGCTGTGCCGCTGCTCTCGCAGTATTCGCCTCCGATCAATCCACAGCAGCTCAAGAACGCGCTGATCTCGCGCACCGAGCGCACCCGCGTACTCACGTTGCTGGAGGAGCACGGCAAGATCTCTCCCGATAACCTGAATGCCGCGGTAAAGAGAATCGAGTCCTGCCGAGGCGCCGAACGCGCCAAGCTAGGCGCGCGCTTTTTCGGCGACTTCCTTCGCTATCACCGCGACCTGCGCCGCCTGGAAGCTCTGAATTCCGCGATGGACGCTGTCAACGTCATCTTGAGTGAGAAGCTCAAGGAACTTTCGCAAATCAACAATACGTTGTATGAGTTCCTGTTACCGGACGAGCAGAAGACCGGAGAAGAGAAAGTTGTTCACCACGTAATCCTGAAGGCGGACATTCGTGACTCCACTACGCTGACGCGAACTTTGTACGAACGTGGATTGAATCCCGCTTCGTATTTCAGCTTGAATTTCTACGAGCCGATCAACAAGTTGCTGCCGAAATATGACGCGTCCACGGTCTTCATCGAAGGCGACGCAGTGATCCTGGCGCTATTTGAGAAAGAGGGCGAGCCTGGTTTTGGAGTTGGCCGCACCTGCATCCTTGCCAAGGAAATGATCGCCATCGTTCGCGCTTACAACGAGCAGTCGCAGAGGCAAGGTTTGCCGGCGCTGGAACTGGGCATCGGCATCTCTTTTCAGGACTCGGCGCCGATGTATCTGATGTACGGCGCGCAGCGGATCATGATCTCGAAAGCCCTCAATGAGAGTGACCGGCTTTCCTCCTGCAGCAAAGCGGCGCGCAAGTTCGTGGGCGACAAGAAGACTCCATTCAGCGTCTTCAGTTTTCAGACCGTCGACGACAAAGACACCACCGGAAATCCCGACGAGTTTCTCATGCGCTACAACATCGGCGGAGTGCTGATTAGTCCTGCGGCCTTTCAGAAGCTCGCGCAGGAAATCTCGTTAAAGGAATATCGCGCAAAACTGCCGACCATCTGGCCGGGAGAAGCAGTGCGCTTGTTCAGCGGAGTGGTTTCAGTGGACTCCGGCGTCTTTCACAAAATCGTCGTGCGCGAAGGCACAATTCCTCACATCGATGCTGAAACCGCCGCCCTCAAAGATTGGACTTCACGGAAATACTATGAGGTCTGCGTGAGCCAGGAAATCTACGACCTGCTCGAGCGCAGCGCAGCCGCGGCAACCGCGGGATAGCGAGGATAAGCCCGGGGAACTTCGGCCGGAACGGCCCAGAGCTGTCATCCTGTCTATAACCACGACGGCTCTGTCAAGATCTGGTTTTGTTGAGCGCTGGCGACACCATTCCTGTGAGCAGCGGCGAGGATGTTTGTGCGCCGTGCTTTTCCCTTATTAGGAAGGGGTTGTCATTGGTTTTG
>JAICXB010000079.1 GCA_025980765.1 Terriglobales bacterium | reverse complement strand
GGACCAGCAGAAGGTTATCGATCTTATTGCGAAGAAGATTGGGAGTCTCTTCCTTGACGGCGTCTTCCAGCCGCTTGCCGCTGTAGCCATTGGTGCGCAACTGCTTTTCGAGATCTGCCCGGTCGTGATCGAGATCGATGTTGGTGATGATGTCTCCATTCACCTTGGCGATAATCTGCTCGATCGTGACAACATCCGCCTGCGATGCCAGGGCGAAGGCCGCCAGTCCCGCCACGACTACAACGAGGTAACGCATGTATCGATTATATCCGCCCCAAGCGCGCAGAGGACGATCCGGACGCTTTCGTGCCCGGAGCCGGAGTACATCAGCAATAGAAAGGACGCAGATTGCCATAGACAAGAGTAGCTTCATGGAGCCACCTTTCTCTCTGCGCTCAGCCATTATATGGCAATCTACACGAGCCTGTTAGAATGAGACTTCCGTCCCATGCCCCGCGTCCTTATCGCACCTCTCCTGTTGCTGGTGCTCTCTGCATGCAACCGCTCCGCGCCCGCCGGCGTGGCCGCGACCGTGAATGGACGCGCCATCACCTTCGCCGAGCTCGATAAGCAATATCAATATTCCCAATTCGGGCAATCCGAGCATCCCAGCGATGACCAGGTCGCCATCCAGCGCCTGGAGGTCCTGCGCACGCTGATCGACAACGAAATCATGTTGCAACGCGCCGAGCAGCGAGGCTCTATGGCTACCGACTCGGAGGTGGACGCGAAATTCGCCGAGTTGAAAGCGCCCTACACGCAGGAAGAATTTCAGAAGCAGCTCAATGAACGCAAAATGACGGTCGAGGATCTGAAGGCCCAACTGCGCCGCGACCTCAGCGTCCAAAAGCTACTCAACAAGGAAACCACTTCGCGCATCAGCATTTCCGACAAAGACATCGCCGACTTCTACAACACCAACAAGGCCAACTTCAATCTGCCCGAGCCCCAGATTCACCTGGCCCAAATCCTGGTGACGCCTACGCCGAACCCCAACGTTCGCAATCTGCGAAGCGACAAGGCGCAAAACGAGGCGGAGGCGCGCAAGAAGATCGACAGCCTCTACGCGCGCGTCAAGCAGGGCGAAGACTTCGCCATGCTCGCGCAGAATTATTCCGAAGATCCCGATTCGGCCCAGGCCGGCGGCGATGTCGGCTTCGTTCGCGAATCGGCGCTCGAACAGGCCAATACCGATCTGCGTAAGGCCATCATGGCGCTGCAACCAGGGGAAGTGACGCCGGTGGAGCGCACCCCGGAGGGCTACCGCATCCTCAAAGTAATCACGCGCGAGCCAGCCGGTCAGCGCGTTTTGGATGATCCCGCCGTCCAGCAAACCATCCGCGAGACACTGCTCAATCGAAAGGATCAGTTGCTCAAGGCTGCGTATTATGAGGTTGCCCGCGACGAGGCCAAAGTCATCAACTACCTGGCATCGAGCATCGCGGGGTCCAGCGATCAGAAATAGAAGACGATCTTCCTACGCTAATGGCGCCACCGCAAGTCTGATGTCCGGATACCGGCGATTGTAGAGGTAGTATCCACCGTCGTAATTGTCGAAGTCGATATACAGATCGTCGGCATCATACCAGTTATCAGACCAGTACTCCGGCCACGGATCCAATAGCAGCCACGAATACCCGCCGTAGTCGAAACGCGGGTAACCCATGTAAATAACCGGGCGCGTGCGGAGCCGGAAGTAGTGCTGTGAGCCGAAGTAGAGGCCGAAACTGGCCTGCGGGATGTAGAATCCGCCATACCCGCCGCGTTGCGCCCATGTCCGATGATCGGACGCCCAGTTGCGGGCGCGGTCCTGTTGCCAGCTACTGGCCCCCTGCCAGGCGCCCTGCCTTACCCAACCCTTCTGTTGCTGCCATGATCGCGCCTGTTGCTGCGAACGTTCCACCGGCGGTTGATAATTCCGCTGACCGCGCGGTTGTTGCTGCTGTTGCTGAGGCTGTTGAGCCCGCTGAGGCTGCTGTTGCTGAGGCTGCTGCGCGCGTTGGGGCCGCTGCTGATTTTGCGGCTGCTGCGCGCGTTGGGGCGACTGCTGCTGTGGTGCCCCCGATTGCGGTTGCTGCTGCCTCGGCTGAGGCTGCTCCGCACGTTGCGGCTGTTTTGGAGGCTGCTGGGCGCGCGGTGCGGGCGCCTGTTGTTGTGCCGGTGGATGAACGCCCGATTGCGGTTGCTGTTGCCTGGGCTGCTCGGCACGCTGCGGCGTCTGTTGCGGCTGCGGAGAGCGTTGGGGCCGCTGCTCTTGAGGTTGCTGAGCGCGTTGCGGCCGCTGCTCTTGAGGTTGTTGGGCGCGTTGCGGCCGCTGCTGCTCTTGGGGTTGCTGGGCGCGTGGCGGAGGCGCTTGCTTCTGCTGTTCCGGCGGCTGAACCCGTTGGCCCTTGCCTTTGTCCTGCTTGTCGCCATCCTGCTGTGCATTTATTGCAAGGCTCGCCCCTAAATACAAAACGAGGCCGGCGACACGCGTCAGATGGATGAATCTCATAGTAATTCCCCCTTGGCAGATGCCGCCTTCTCCCGATCTCGCTAGACCGCCCTGCGTCCTTGAATTAGCTGAATAGCCAGCACCACCAGCGCGATCACCAGCAACACATGAATTAATCCGCCCGCGGTGTATGCCGTAACCAAGCCCAGCGCCCAAAGCACCAGCAGGACTACAAATATGGTCCAGAGCATGTTCGTTTTCTCCTTGTTGATTTGAAAGTGCTATTCCGTCTTTTCCACGGGCAATTAGAGGGCCAAACAGCATGGCCGCACATGTATTGACCAATGGCAAAGTTCGTGCAAGGAAAAATCCTCAAGCCCCGTTAAACGCTAGAGCGCGAAAAGACCCAATCAAATAGGAATATGACTCAGCGGAAAACAAAATGGCTGATCGCCGGAATTCTAATGTTCGCGGTCGTTGTCGGGGGAATCTTCACGGCCGCGTTGATTCTGGCCAAACGCGTCGAGCCATATATCCGCGATCAAGCGATCCAATACCTGCGCGAGCGCTTCAATAGCGACGTCGAATTGGCTCGTTTGCGAGTGCACCTACCACCCGCCTTGCCGTTCCATTTGCTATTCCATCGCGGGCGAGGCGCTGTGGCCGAAGTGGAAGGAACCGATTTAGCATTGCGTTTGCACGGCCGAGCGGATACGCCTCCTATCCTCGCGATCAAGCACTTTTCATTCGAGGTCGACCTTGGAGAATTGCTCGATACACCTAAAACCGTGAACCGGGTGACGCTCGACGGCCTCGATATCCAGATCCCGCCCAAAGGGGAAAGGCCAAGCTTGGTATCGCAGAAATCCCCGCAAGAACCGCAGCCGCCCAATCCCGGTTCCAGCCGCGTGGTCATTGAGGAGGTCCTCATCCGAAACGCCCGTTTGGTGATTCTTCCCAGGGACCGAACGAAGGTTCCACTCCACTTCGACATTCACGACCTACGGCTGGAGTCTGCGGGAAAAGATGTTGCGATGAAATATACCGCCGTCTTGACCAATCCCAAACCGCCGGGAGAAATTCACTCGACGGGCGTCTTTGGACCCTGGGCCGCCGATGAACCGGGCGATACCCCGCTCAATGGCGACTACCTGTTTGAGAATGCCGATTTGGGCATTTTCAAGGGGATCGCAGGGATTCTGCGGTCGACCGGCACCTTCGAAGGCACGCTCTCATCGATCACTGCGCGCGGAGAGGCCACCGTTCCGGATTTCCGTTTGAAACGGGCTGGCAATCCAGTACCTCTTACCACGCGCTTCGAAGTACTCGTCGATGGGACCAACGGGAATACGGAATTGAAGCCGGTAATCGCGACCCTGGGCTCCAGCCATTTCACCACCACCGGAGTCCTTATTAAACATCATGGAGACACGCGCAAAACGATTTCGCTCACGGCCTCCATGCCGGCCGCAAACTTGCGGGATGTGCTGCTTCTAGCCATGAAGGGATCGCCGATCATGTCAGGAACCCTGCGGCTGAATACTAAAATCAGCATCCCCCCGCTTGAACAGACCGTGAAGGAGAAGCTCTTACTCGATGGGACCTTTGCGATAACCAACGGTAAGTTTCTTCGCTCCACGATACAGACAAAAATCAATGCGCTCTCGCATCGCGGTCAGGGTAAGACCAGCGATGAAGAAGTCGATCAAGCCGTCAATCGCATGAGCGGAGACTTCAAGATGGCCGATCAATCCATCACCTTCCGCTCGCTGGCTTTTGCGATCCCGGGGGCCGCCGTTAACATCGGTGGTTCGGTCGACATGGACGCGGGTATGCTCGATTTCCACGGCGCACTCATGCTGGACGCCAAGATTTCCGAGACGCAGAGCGGCTGGAAACGTTGGGTGCTGAAGCCGATAGACCCATTTTTTTCCAAGCGCGGCGCCGGCACGTTCCTGCACATCAAAATCGTGGGCAGCACTCAGGATCCGCAGTTCGGCTTAGATCGGGGTGGCACCAGCCCAGCGGAAGAAGCCGAGAAAGCCGCGGCTTTGAAGAATGCTCGCTAGCAGGCACGCAATCTGACCACAATTGGTCACGACGTCGTTTGTCCCCGCCAGTTTCACCGGAAAAGCTATTCCGAGCAATGGCCTTAAAGATGCTGAGTCAAATCGAGATCGGGCTGAGAAGTTGAGCTTGACGGGTCCGCCCTGCGGATCAAATTCAAACGAAACGAGGAACGACCATGATCATACTCATCATTATTTTGATTTTGATTTTGGGTGGCGGCGGAGGCTACTACGGCCACACGCGCTGGGGAGCCGGTGGCGGGGCTGGCATAGGACTGGGAACGATACTGGTGATTCTCCTGATCGCCTATCTACTCGGCCTTTTCCGCTAAAAGTCCGGATTGTTCCGCTAAAGAAACGCGGGGTGCCTGAAATCAGCTCGCGGCCCGATAGCTTCCTAGTACTCTCAGGAAATCCGCCAGCTCGCCCAAGTGGGCCAGGGCGTTGTTCACGGCTGTGTCCTCACGCCGCCCCAAGAGATCCAAATAGAACAGGTACTCCCAAGGCTTACCCCGAAGCGGCCGCGATTCGATTTTCACCAGGTTCAGATCGCGCAGAGCTAGCGCGCTGAGCGCCTTGAAGAGCGCTCCTGGAACATTCTTCGT
>JAICXB010000044.1 GCA_025980765.1 Terriglobales bacterium | reverse complement strand
GCGTACACTTGTTGACCACTCGGATGAAAATCACAGCCTATAATCCACATGACTGGCTCCTTTCGCCCGAGCGACTTGGTCTTTAAAGCAACCTCAGTCTACTCGGCGTCTGGAGCCGTCGTGGTTATGTAATCAAGTGCCGCCTAGCGGCCGAAGGACCTCCTGAGATGCGTCTAACAAACTTGCCGGATGCGGGGCTTCTCAACCGCGATCATTGGCCAAGAAACTGCAATCTGCACAGGCGACCTCGGCATCCGGCAGAGATCCTTCCTCCTCCTGGATCAACTCCGCTGCGCGGAGTTGATCACTCGTCGTCAGGATGACACTTCTACGGGTCAGAGAAAATTCATAGGATGACTAGCGCAACCGTGACCGCCGAAACAATCCTTCCCTTTGAGCAGGCGCGCGAGCTCGTCTCAGAACATTGCGAGCGGGCGGGGAAACTGGTTCCGGCTGTGGAGAGCGTGCCACTGCTGCACGCGGTGGGGCGAGTTCTTGCGGAAGCCGTCCGCGCCGACCGCGATCTGCCGCCATTTCCGCGCGCGACCCGCGACGGTTACGCCCTCCGCAGTTCCGATTTGGAACGCCTTCCCGCCGAGTTGGAAGTTGTCGGCCAGATTCGCGCCGGGGGCACGCTGCCGTCCGATTTCGGTTCCCTTGCGAGCGGGCAAACGTTTTCGATCATGACCGGCGCCGCGGTGCCCGCAGGAGCCGACGCGGTGCTGATGGTCGAGCACAGCGAAAGGGCCGGCAATCGGATGCGCGCCCTGCGCCGCGTCAGCGCCGGCGAAAATGTAGTTCCGCGCGGCAGCGAGGCCAAATCGGGAGCAACGCTCATCGAGCGTGGCACGATTGTTTCTTACCCTCAGGTCGGGCTGGCGGCAGCCGCGGGGGCTGCATCGGTTGCGGTGTTTCGCAAACCCAGGATTGCGATCCTCCCAACGGGGGACGAGGTCGTTGCAATCACGCAGCAGCCGGCACAGAATCAAATCAGGAACTCCAACAGCTTCTCTCTGGCGGCACAGGTGGCGCTCGCAGGCGGTGAGCCATTGCAACTGTCGATTGCTCCCGATGAACCTCAGCGGCTGCGCGAGTTGATCCTCGAAGGACTTGAAGCCGACCTGCTGCTGCTGAGCGGCGGCGTCTCTGCGGGAGAATTTGACTATGTGGAAGGCGTTCTCCGCGAAATTCACGCTGAGTTCCTTTTCACCGGCGTGCAAATTCAACCCGGCAAGCCGCTAATCTTCGGGCGCGTCCCGAAACCTGGGCTGCCGGAGCGCTTCACCTACTTCTTCGGCCTGCCCGGCAATCCAATCTCGACCATGGTCACATTTGAGCTGTTTGCGAAGATGCTGGTGCGCGCGGTAGCAGGAGCTTGCGCTTTACCGCTGCACGCACCTGGCGCGCGATTGGTAGCCCCTGTGCGCGTCAAGAGCGGCCTTACCCGATTTCTGCCCGCGCGACTGGCTGGCGAATGGAATTCGCCGCAGGTGGAACCAGTTAGGTGGCAAGGGTCAGGAGACCTGGCCGCATTCGCGAAAGCAGACTGCCTGCTGGTGGTCCCGCCGGACCGCGAAGAATTTGCCGCCGGCGAGATGATGTGCGTGATACCTCTTTGCTGAAAATGGCGAAACTTTCTCATTACGATCGCAAGGGGCGCGCCACGATGGTGGACGTCTCCGGCAAGCAGCCTACCGCGCGCGAAGCGGAAGCTTCGGCCTTCGTGCGAATGTCTAAGGCGGTACTTCGCGCGTTGCCGCAGAATCCGAAGGGCGATCCTCTGGAGATCGCCCGATTTGCCGGCATCTCCGCCGCCAAGCGCACGTCGGAGCTGATACCCATGTGTCATCCCCTCCCGCTCTCTTTCATTGATGTGCATACTCGCCTATGCGAAAATGGCGTCGCTATTGTCTCCAGAGTAACTACCACAGCCAATACTGGCGTAGAGATGGAGGCGCTGGTTGCGGCCAGCGTCGCCGCGCTCACGGTTTACGATATGTGCAAGGCTTTAGACAAGAGCATCAGCATCGAACAGGTGCAGCTCGAAAGCAAGACTGGCGGCAAAAGCGGAAGGTACGCTCGGAAGGGTAGCTCATAGCTGCTAGCTACTGGCTGTTGGCAAAGCCGGGAACAGGTGGGTTCCGAAGCGTCGAGTGACATTAGGAGGCTGGCTGCTGGCTGGGACCCGAAATAAGCGGACGCCGCATTCGTTCAATGGAAACCGACAGTTGTGCGACTCTCAAGACCTACGAGATCAAAGCTAGCAGCTAGTAGCTAGTAGCTTCCATATGGCTGCAAACATTCGCGTCCTGCTGGTGGACGACAATCCGATGATTCTCGCGCTGCTGGGCCAGGCAATTGCGCCTTTTGCTGCCGTCGAGGGGTTCTCCAATGCCGCCGACGCCTTGCTGCGGGCGGTGGAGGAGGCGCCCGATCTGGTGATCTCCGACTTCGCCATGCCTGGCCTCAATGGCAAGCAACTGGTGGAGAAGATCCGTTCGCGCGCCGCTACCGCCAAGCTGCCGGTCATTCTGGTGGCCACGCGCAGTGACATCAACGAACAACTGCGTTCCATGCAGGATGGAGTCGAAGATTTCATAGAGAAGCCTTTCTTCATCAAAGAGGCCGCGGCTCGAATCAAGCGCGTGGTAGACAAGATTTCGTTGGAAAAGATGGCGCGCGAGGCGCCCGGAGAATCCATTGTCCGCGGCAATCTCCAGCAGATGAACACCATGGACCTGTTTCAATCGCTCGAATTGGGGCATAAAACCTGCCGGCTGTCGCTCAGCAACAACGGGGAGCGCTGCGACATGTACTTCAGCGACGGCCAGATCAACCATTCCCAATATGGGAGCCTGCGCGGCGACGAAGCGGTTTACAAGGTGCTTACATGGACGGATGGCCATTTTGAGATCGACTTCAGCGGCTCCAGTCCGGAGCAGACCATCACCCGCTCGACGCAGGGGCTGCTGATGGAAGGCCTGCGCCTGCTGGATGAATCCAATCGCGACGCCGAATCGAACGTGCTCGAAGCTTGAAACTCACCGCCGCCGTTCTCACCATCAGCGACTCCTGCCATCGCGGCCAGCGCCAGGACCTTTCCGGCCCGCGGCTTAGCCGCTTGTTGAGCGAAAACAATTTTGAAGTAGTTGAAAAGCGCATCCTGCCCGATGAAGAGCCAGCGATTGCGCAGTCACTGCGATATCTGGCGCAAAACATCCGCTTCATCGTTACCACCGGCGGAACCGGCATCGCGCAGCGCGACGTCACGCCCGAGGCGACGCGCAAAGTTTGCTCGCGCCTGCTCGACGGAGTGTCTGAGTTGATGCGCGCCGAAGGTGCGAAGCATACCCGCTTCGCCGCCCTCTCGCGCGGATTGTGCGGCACCATCGGCGCCGCGATTGTGCTCAACCTCCCGGGGAATCCCGACGGCGCAGAACAATCCCTGCGCTCCGTGCTGCACCTGATTCCCCACGCACTCGACCTGCTGGCGGGAAAAACGGAACACTCGGTCTGACGCCCATGTGGACGATACAATGAGCGTGGATTCCTCCGGTGGGAGCCCCCGCATTTATGGGGGGAGCAACGCTTTAGCCTCGCGAAAGATGACGGGAGAGAATTTCAACGCAGGCTTTAGGCTGGCGTTGAAACCAGCGCTAAAGCGCAAAAAAGAAGACATGGATAGCACCGCGAATTCCCGCAGCGCTAAAGCACTGCTTGCCCCTGCTAAAGCAGGGGGCTCCCACCAACTCAGGAAGTTTTCTAAATAAATTCCCTCCCCATTGAAGACCGTCACTCATCTCCTGTCGCGCTACTCGCAATTCATCTGGTCGGTACTCAAGCCCCTAGGTTCGTGGGGGATTTTTGGAATCGCATTTATCGATTCGTCCTTTTTGGGCATTCCGCTCGATCCCGTGGTTGGCGGATATGTCTATGCGCACCCGCTGAAGATCTGGCTTTACGTGTTCATGGCCGCCGCCGGGTCGGCGCTGGGCAGCCTGATTCCCTATGCGATCGGGCGTGCCGGGGGAGAGCTGCTGCTGCTCAAGCGCATCGATCGCGCGCGCTTCGAGCGCATGCGGGACCGCTTCGAGAATCAGGAATTCCTGGCGATGATGATTCCCGCCATGCTGCCTCCACCCACTCCGTTCAAGCTGTTCGTGATCTCAGCCGGCGTGTTCGAGATGCGTCCTTATCTCTTCATGCTGTCGATCTTCGCCGGCCGCGTGATCCGGTTCCTGGTACTCGGATTTCTGGTAGTGAAGTTCGGACCAAACATCGTGAGCCTGGTGACCGCAGTTATGGCGCGGCATCTGTGGTGGGTGCTGCTGGGATTTGTGGTGGTGATCGCGGTGATCGTGTCGGGCCTGCATTTGAAACGCAGGCAAGAGATAAGGCGCTAGGTTTTTTTGACGTGTCATCCTGAGGCCGAAAGGCCGAAGGACCTGCTGCGAAACTTTCGGACTCAACCCCAGTCGTGCGGCTCTTCAACCAGAAACCGGCGCCTCACGTCTATCGGCCGAGGAGCCTTAATCGCAGCGTCGTCCCGCACACATACGCCGGAGGTCCTTCGGCCTTTCGGCCTCAGGATGACAGGTCAAGAGTAGACGCTGAGCTGTTCACTCCGCCAATGACTGATGCACCAGGTGAATTGAAATCGAGCCCTCGCCCACCGCAGAGGCCACGCGCTTCACGTTTCCAGCGCGCACATCGCCTACCGCGAAGACACCGGGCAAGCTGGTTTCCAGCAGGTAGGGTGGGCGAGTCAGCGGCCAATGGGCATGCGCCAGTTCTTCCGGCTGCAAATCGCGTCCGGTCTTGATGAAGCCTTTGTCATCGAGGACAACACAGCCGTCGAGCCATCCCGTATTGGGACTCGCTCCGGTCATCACAAATACATGTCGAATTTCGTGCGACTCCGACTTGCCGGACTGGTTATTGCGCCAGAGCACGCGCTCCAGGCGGCCGTGGCCTTCGAGGGCCGTGACTTCCGTGTGCGGATGCAGCGTGATCTTAGGATGTTCCTCGATCCGGGCGATCAGGTAGCGAGACATCGTGTCGGTAAGCCCGTCGGAGCGCACCAGGACGTGGACGTGTCGGGAGGTTTGGGCGAGGAAAACAGCGGCCTGTCCGGCGGAGTTACCACCGCCGACTACGATCACTTCTTCGCCCCCACATAACTGCGCCTCCACAAAGGTGGCGCCGTAATAAATACCGTTTCCCTCAAAAGACGCGAGGTTCTCGAGCTCCAGCCGGCGGTATTGCGCACCCGTGGCGATGACGACAGAGCGGGCGGAGAGGCGGGTTCCGCCGTCCACCTCGATGGCATATGGCTTGCGATCGCAAGTAAGGCGCAAGGCGCTGCGCGCGATCATCATCCTGGCGCCAAATTTCTGAGCCTGGGTGTAGGCCCGGCCCGCCAGTTCTTGTCCGGAGATGCCAGTGGGGAAGCCAAGATAGTTCTCGATCTTCGAGCTCGACCCCGCTTGCCCACCGGGCGCATTGGTCTCGATCACCAGCACGTCCAATCCTTCCGAAGCCGCGTAGACAGCCGCCGCCAGCCCCGATGGTCCCGCGCCAACGACCATGACGTCTCGCACCTGGTCCTGCTGAATGCCTTCATTGAATCCCAGACAATCGGCAATCTGCGCGTTGTTGGGGTTGCGGAGAACGTCTCGCCCTCTGCAGATCAGCACCGGAATGTCATCGACGGTGACGTGGAAACGATCGAGCAACTCCTGAACTCCACTGTCCCGTTCGAGATCAAGATAGGTGTACGGATGTCCATTGCGGGTGAGGAACTCTTTCACCCGCAGTGTGCCGGCGGAATGCTGGGAGCCCAGCACGACAACGTCGCCCAGCCCCTGGCTGATCAGGGTCATGCGGCGCAGGATGAAGGCTCGCATGAAGATTTCGCTCAGCTCGCTATCCGTCTCGATGAGGCGCTGCAGGGCCTCGCGGTCGAGTTCTATTACTTCGCCCGCCTGGCCCACGCGCGCACTTACGAAGCTTCGCCGCCCAGACAGCAAGTTGACCTCGCCCAGAAACTCTCCGGGTCCGTGTGCGACGATGACCTGCTGTGATGCTGCGTCTTCGCGCACCACCTCGATCACGCCCGAGACCACCAGAAAAAAATTGGCCCTAAGGCTGCCCTGCTCGAACAGCAAGTCTCCGGGGGCAGTCTGGCGGCTTGTGCCATGCGCCGCTACCCGCGCAATCTGCTCGGCGTTGAGCTTGGGGAACATCTGCTCGCGCCGTTCAGGAGAACCAAATGTTGGATTGATGTAGACCATGGGTGAACCGAGCAATAGGCGATAAGCAATAAGCGATAAGCTTAAAAGCGGGAAAGACTGATGCGTGCTTTCGCTTATTGCCTATCGCCTATCGCTTATTGCCGCTTTTCCCCAGCTCTCCTTCAATCTGATCCACATAACACCAGGTCCAGCTCTCTCCAGGCTCGATGGAGCGAATCAGGGGATGCGCCACCTCGTGAAAATGCCGGGTGGCGTGCTTGTTCTTTGATGAATCACAGCAGCCGACGTGTCCGCAGGTAAGGCAGAGACGAAGATGCACCCACCTGTCCCCGGTCTTTACGCAGTCTTCACAAACGTGCGTGTGCGTGCTGGTGATCTTGATTTGATCCAGATGCGTGCATTGAGATCGCATGGCGCATCTGATGCTACGCCGAGGCACAAAGTCGCATGTGAAAGCACCGGCTACTCCGATGATCGAAGGCAGCCGGAGCCGTTACAGGTTCAAGAATCCCTACCGCGGCGGTGTGGTTGCGTTATCGCGCGACTTCTTGTGGCTGGCGATCTTGTCTTTCGTGCCCATGACGCCTGACTTCGTCCCTTCGCCTACCGCTTTGCCAGCTCGCCCTACGCCGGTGCCGATGGCTTTGGCTGCGGCTACCGGATGTCCTTTGGCGATGTCGTGGCCGGCGGCTTTGGCCCCGCGTCCAATGTCTCCTGGTGCGGATGCCATGGTTTTGCCCGCACCTACATTGAGATGGGAGAGCGTGCTCTCGTCGAGCTTGCCAGTTTTTTCGAGATTGTTATCGGCCTGAAACTTGCGCACTGCGGCGCGAGTGCGGGGTCCAACTTTGCCATCGGGCGTGCCGGCCTTGTACCCGTTGTCGTCAAGCTTCTGCTGGGCGGCGCGAACTACGTCTGGGGTGACGCGAATCTTCTCCGGCGCCGGCTGCACTTCATTGGGATGCTGCTGGTCGGCGACAGTTCCCGACGGCGCCTGATCCGGCTTGCTCTGCGCGAACATTGTCACGCATAGGGCCAATACGAAAGTGCCAATCAAACTTTTCATGATGTTCCTCCGCGGGGCGCCTGCTATCCGAATGCGACCTCCGCTATCGCGGGCGGTTCTGCTGATGCGCCTTCCTGCATGTTCATTTGTGATGCACATTTCAAAGAAGCCGGTGCGCGATTCACTTCACAATTTCTGGGCCTGAACGCCATCGCAAGACGGCGCTCGCCAACTCAGACTAGAATTGGACGGTGGCAAACACCCGCAACCGGAGAAGAATCAAAACCAACGAATGAACGCTCAAGTGCGAAGCCAGGTCCTCTCTGCCGTCCAGGCGTGCGAGGAAAAGAAAGGTGAAGAGATCAGCATCCTGGAGATGGACAAGGACTCCTCCGCATTCACCGACTACTTCGTGATTTGCAGCGGAAAGAATCCCCGACAGATTCAAGCCATCGCCGACGAAGTCACGCTTCGGCTGAAGAAGTCCGGCAACGCCGCCAACCAGGTAGAGGGCTACAACCAGGCCGACTGGGTGCTGATCGACTTCGTGGATTTCGTGGTGCATATCTTCGCCGAGGCCACGCGAAAGTTCTACGATCTGGAGCGGCTCTGGAAGTCGGCGCGTCGGGTTACCGTCGAGGACCTGAAGAAGCCGGTCGCGCGCATAAAGAAGACGCAATCCATCGCCGGCAGCTCCCGCGCTGGAGCAAGAAAGAAAGTCGCTGCTAAGACCCTCCGCCGAGCTCGCAAGTCCAAATGACCGCAACCAAGAACGTTCTCACACGCTTTTCTGACCGGGTCACGGAATACGTGAAGTACCGGCCGGGATATCCGCCGCAAGTGCTTGACACCTTACGCGCTCAATGCGCGCTGGATCCCAAATCGGTAATTGCGGATGTTGGATCGGGTCCCGGCAATCTGGCGCGACTCTTCTGCGAGAACGGGAACGTGGTCTTCGCCATAGAGCCGAACGCCGGGATGCGAGATGCAGGACAGCAGCTGCTGGGCGGCTTTTCTGGCTATCACAGCGTTGAAGGTACAGCCGAAGAGACGCACCTTGACGACGACTGCGTTGATTTTGTGACTGCCGCCCAGGCCTTTCACTGGTTTGAATGGCCGCGCGCGCGCGTAGAATTCCAACGCATTCTTCGGCCGGCAGGTTGGGTCGTCCTGATTTGGAATGAGCGCCGGACCGACTCCACGGCATTTCTGCGCGATTACGAATCGCTGTTGCTGGATTACGGCACCGACTACAGGGAAGTGCGCCACGAGAATTCTTATGCGGACGTCGAAAAGTTCTTTTTTGGACGGTATCAGCAAGCATTCTTTGAAAATCATCAGATTGTAGATTTTGACGGCCTGAGGGGGCGTTTGCTCTCTTCGTCCTATGTGCCTGCCGGAGATCATCCTCGACGCGAACCCATGATTCGCGATCTGCATAAATTGTTTGAGCAGCACCAGAGTCAGGGAAGAGTCGATCTGGAATATCAAGTCAGGATGTACTTCGGACAGCTCGCATGAGGCTGCGCGTAGTCTGGATCGCGCCGAAATCACGCAGCAAGGAAGCATGCTATGACACACTCACTCGCGAATATGTGAGCCGCATTTCGAAATACCAGCAAATTGAGGCTTCCGATGTGGCGAGTGAAGCAGCCTTGCTCCAATTGCTGGAGCGCTCTGGTCGGCGGACCACACCCATGCTGGTCCTGCTGGACGCGCGTGGCAGTGAGCTGAGTTCCGAAGAGTTTGCCGCGTTTATCGAAGCGCAACAATCGAGGGACGTGCAGCAATTGATCTTCGCTGTTGGACCGGCGAACGGGTTCAGCGAAACGATCCGGCATATGGCAGCAAAGATGCTGTCGCTGGGCAAGATGACTCTGCCCCACGAACTGGCGCGAATCGTAATGCTCGAACAGATTTACCGGGCATTTACAATAATCAAACGACACCCGTATCACTGTGGACATTGATGATGCGCCCCATCACTGACGAATTGGTTCGAGAGATAACAAACAGGATCGTAGAGCGATTCCATCCGAAACGGATCATTGCATTCGGAAGCTACGCTCGTGGCGAACATCGATCTGACAGCGATCTGGATCTTATCGTTGAAATGGAGAGCCATAAGTCCTTTTGGGAACGCACTGGCGATGTCGGAGCATTATTTCTTCCCCGCGACTGGGCACTGGACTTGCTGGTCTACACGCCTGAGGAATTAGCGCAGGAGCGGAAGATTTGGGGAACGCTTCCTCAAATGATTGAGGGTGAGGCGAGGGTGCTCTATGAGCAACCAGCCTAATGCGTCGGCCACGTGGTTTAAGAAAGCCGATGGCGATCTTTTTGCTGCTACTACGATTCAGAGGAACATCGAGCCACGCGATCCGCATTGGGACATCGTACTTTTTCATGCGCATCAGGCCATTGAGAAATACCTTAAGGGCTGCCTGGCTGCACAACTAATCGCGATTCCTAAGACCCACGATTTGCCTGGGTTGCTCAGTATCTGCTTGCCATTTTTTCCTGAGCTGCTTGCATTGCAGACCAGGTGCGATCTGGTGAACCGTATGTATATCGGTTCAAGATATCCCGGGATTAGGGATATGGATTAGGGATATAGCGGAACGCGATGGAGAAGAGGCAGTCGAGATTGCTCTTGCCGTAAAACAAGCTGTTTTGAGAAAACTGCAGCCTAATGCCAGATATACGACGCGGTCTTATCATCGTGAACACCGGCCCGGGCAAGGGCAAGACCACTGCTGCCATGGGCACGGCCCTGCGCGCCGTCGGAAATGGGATGAAAGTCCTGATGCTTCAGTTCCTGAAGGGCTCCTGGCATTATGGGGAACTCGACGCAGTGAAGGCGTTCGGTGAGAACTTCATCATGAAGCAGCTCGGCCGCGGCTTCGTGAAGGTCGGCGGCGCTGAAACCGATCCCGAAGACATCCGCATGGTCGAAGCGGCGTGGCAGGAGAGCCGCGAGGCGATCCTCTCGGGGCGCTGGGATATTGTGATCCTGGACGAGATCAACTACGCGATCAGTTATGGCATGTTGGACGCGGATAAAGTAGTCGAGACCATGAAGCAAAAACCAGAGATGGTGCATGTGATCTTGACCGGGCGCAACGCGCATCCGAAAATCGTTGAAGTTGCGGATACTGTCACAGAGATGCGACAAGTAAAGCATGCATACGAGTCCGGCATTGAGGCGCAGCGAGGGATCGAGTACTAATGACCTGGTTTAAGCGAGAGAGTTCCGAAGTCGAATCTTCAGGCGAAAAGCGCGTTCGCACAGAGGGTCTTTGGGAAAAGTGCGAAGGCTGCCGCCAGATTATCTGGAAGAAGGACCTGGACGCGAACCTGAATGTCTGTCCCAAGTGCAACCGCCATTTTCGCCTGGATGCCCGCAGCCGCCTCGCACTCCTGCTCGACAACAGCGAATGGGAAGAAACTGAAACCAACCTCAGCTCTACCGATCCGCTGCAGTTCGTGGATGTGAAAGCTTATCGAGACAGGCTCGCAAAGGCCCAAACCGAAATAGGATTTAAAGACGCGATCGTAAATGCTGAAGGCACGCTCGACGGTAAGCCCGTAATTATCAGTGCCATGGAATACAGGTTTATCGGCGGCAGCATGGGCGCGGTAGTAGGGGAAGCCATTACTCGGGCGATCGAACGGGCGATTGAACGGCGTAAACCGCTGATCGTGGTGTCCGCCTCCGGAGGAGCGCGCATGATGGAAGGGGTTGGGTCGCTGATGCAGATGGCAAAGATCTCCGCAGGTCTGGCGCGGCTCGACGACAGCGGGCTGCCCTACATCTCGGTGCTCACGGATCCCACCACCGGCGGCGTCACGGCGTCCTACGCCATGCTAGGCGATCTGAACATTGCGGAACCCGGAGCGCTGATCGGTTTCGCCGGCCCGCGGGTCATCGAGCAAACCATCCGCCAGAAACTCCCGGAAGGATTTCAGCGCAGTGAATTTCTGCTCGAACATGGAATGCTCGATGCGGTCGTTCATCGCAAAGAGATGAAGGGTTATCTCTCGCGTGCGTTGGGTTTCATGGCGGCTTAAACCATCTTCACCACGGAGACACAGAGAACACGGAGAAGGCTTCAGTTGTTAATTTCTCATTCCGAGCGCCGGGTTTGCGCGAGGAACCTGCTGTTCGGCCTCACAAATTTTTGCCTCTTGGTGCTTTCCTCCGTGTTCTCCGTGTCTCCGTGGTGAAACGGTTCTCCGAAATGTCTTCTTCCTACCAATCCGCCGTCGACAGCCTGTTCGCGCTTGCGCCTGAATTGTGGACCCAACCCGGGCAAAAGCCGCGGCGCAAGTTCGATCTCGAGCACATGCGAGTGTTAGCCGAAGCGCTTGGGCATCCGGAGCGGCGATTCCCGAGCATCATCGTTGCCGGCACGAACGGGAAGGGATCGACCTCAGCGATGCTGGCAAGCATCCTCACGGAGGCCGGCTATCGCCCTGGACTCTATACTTCGCCTCATCTCGTGCGCGTGAACGAGCGCATCACGATTGACGGCGAGCTCATCAGCGATCCTGAATTTACCGAGATGCACGAGCGCATCGAAGCCGCTTCGCAGCGACTGCTCGCGGCAGGCAAACTCGATCAGCATCCCAGCTTTTTCGAGATGCTCACTGCTATGGCCTTTGAATACTTTGCCAGTGCGGGAATTGACATTGCGGTCCTGGAAGTCGGCATCGGCGGAAGACTAGATGCCACCAACATCGCAGACCCACTGCTCTCGGTGATTACCGACATCTCACTCGACCACACCGAATGGCTGGGCAACACGCTCTCCGAGATCGCCCGCGAAAAAGCGGGAATTCTGCGACGGAAGGGAACGCTGGTCAGCATCCCGCAACATCCGGAAGTGAACGAAGCAATCGGCGGAGTTGCCCGCGAGCTCGATGTGCGAGCGGTGAACGCAACGGCATACATGCCTTCGATCACTCCAGCGGCTGAACCGCTGGAGTCTGGCGCAGGCGAGCAACCACTCAATCGCTACCAATTGGAAGTCATGGGATACGAAGTTGAGATCAGCTCGCCACTTGTGGGTCGCCATCAACTGCGCAATACAGCCCTGGCCATTGCCGCGGCTGTCGAACTGAAGCAGAGCTTCGGATATAAGGTATCCGCAACCGATATCGCAGCCGGCGTGGCCAACACGCGCTGGCCCGGACGCTTCCAGATCATTTCCGCGTCCCCTGAGATCGTGCTCGATGTTGCTCATAACCCCGCCGGCGCCTGGGCGCTGCGCTCCACGTTGTCATCGCGCTACGAAGGCCAGCCGCTGACGATCATCTTTGGCGCCATGCGCGATAAGGCCATCTCCGAGATGGCCGAGATTCTCTTCCCGCTTGCAGATGAGGTGATCGCCACTAAAGTGAACAGCCCGCGCGCCGCCACACCCGAGCAGATTCGGGCGGCAGCGGAGCACGCCGGCGTGGCGGTCGTTTCTGAAGCCGACCTATCGCGGGCGCTGGCACTTGCCCGGCAGCGCAGCAAGACGACCGTGATCACCGGCTCGGTGTACCTGGTAGGAGCGGCGCTGCAACTGCTACAGGAGAATCCGCTCCGGTAGCGATCGGCCCGCTCCAAGAAGCCCCCGGTACCCACTTAGCCCTCAAGCTGGCAGCAGAATCAGTCTGATATCTCGCACCACCCTCGCCATGTCCAAATTACTTTTGTAATGGTGGTCTTTGCGGTCTTCTTTACTAGCATGTATTTGTGGATTACCGCCGCGAAGATCGAACGACCTCGGTGCACGACGTCTCCGTGTGGAGTCTCGATCAAGACAAGATCCACGTCCAGAATGGCTTGACACTCGATGTCTCCCCTTCCGGAGCCTGCGTCACCGGCCTGCATCGTGTAATGGAAGCCGGCGAGATCGTCGGCATCCAGAATGGGAGCCGCCGCGGCCGTTTCAAAGTGGTCTGGCGAGAGAGCAACGGCAACCGCAGCGGGAACCAGATAGGGATCGAGCGACTGGAGAGTGACAAGGATGGCGCTACGCGCGTCCTCTATGCTGATGAGAGCCAGGAATCCATTGAAGCTCGCCGGCCGGTGCTGCAGGCGTTTGGCTACGAGTTCAAAATCGTCGCTCCCACCGTAGCCATTATTGAAGATCTGCAGAAGGAAGAGTATGACGCACTCATCCTCACGCATCCTTTGCAGCGCCTCGATACCTCTGAACTGCTCATCACTGTGCGCAGAAGCGCGAGCCGGGTGAAGATTGTTTTACTGTCATCGCATCCGCAGGCGCATGAATCGCTGCGTTCTTTGGTCGATGCGTTCGTGTATGCGCGTGAGCCGCACAGCAAACTGATCGCAGCTGTCGAGCGCGCGCTGGATAACCAGCAGTCGAAACTGATTACCACCCGCACATATTCACGCCATGCGGTAAAAGTTCCCTTTATGGTCGAGGTGCTTCGCTCCGGAGTCATTTCCCGGCTCCACGGCACATCAGAGGACCTGAGCGAACGTGGCATTGGCGGTAAGTTGAAGTCGCAACTGATTCCCGGAGAGATGGTCAAGGTTACTTTCCCAATTCCGAATGCCCCTGCCGACATCTCCGCCCACGCCCTGGTGCGGCATCGTCGTCAGGATTTCTACGGCTTCGAATTTATCTCTATCGACGACCAGAGCCTGCACATGGTCCGCAATCTGTGCGCTGTTCTGCCTACGCTTCGCGTCCCAGGCAAATAGCAGAGCGCTTCATTTGCCCCGCAAACGTTAGAATGTGACAGTGGAGGACCGCGGCTCCAGTCTGATCGACATCGCAGCTCGGCCGAGCACCGCCGAGTCGACTCCGTCCCCTTCTGGCCTGCGCACCTTCTTCAGCCGGCTGCGCTCTTACTTCATCCTCGGCCCGCTGATCTTCTTCTATACATTCCTTCTGGGTAGCGCCTCGTTCTTCGTTTCCTTCTTCGATAAGAACGGGCGAAAGCAGCACGCGTTGGCACGCACGTGGTCACGCTGGATACTTGCTACCGCGATGTCGCCGGTCACGGTTGTGGGACTCGAACACATCGATCATTCGCTACCCGCAATCTATGCGGCCAATCACATTTCGGCGCTGGATATTCCAGTGCTCTATGCAAACCTGCCATTTCAATTTCGCATTCTCGCGAAAAGAGAATTGTTCCGCTATCCCTTCATAGGCGGCCATCTCAAACGGTCAGGGCAATTTCCCATTGATGAAACAAATGCTCGCGCTTCGATGCGAAGCCTGGAGAAGGCAATCGAAAACCTGAAGGCAGGTATGCCGCTGATGATCTTTCCCGAGGGAGGACGCGCGGCCGACGGCCACATCACTCCCTTTATGGGAGGCGCCTTCTATGCAGCCATCAAAGCGCGAGTCCCAGTAGTACCGATGGCGATTGTCGGGACGTTCGAGACCCTGCCCATGAACACCTATCACATACAGCCGAGATCCCTGCAGTTGCTGATCGGTGAGCCAATCTCATCGGAAAACTACACGCTGCGCGACATGGACGCGCTGGCGCACAGGGTCCAGAGCGTCATCGAAGATATGTATTACTCGCACGCTCACGTGCCCGATCCGCGCAAAGCACGCAGCACATAACGCCGGGCTATTGGGTGGAGACCCTGGTGATCGTGAGTTCCGGGACCTGCATATTCCAATCTGCGCTCACGTGCTCGAAGGTCAGGCGGAAATCCTTGGTTTCACCCGGTTTCAGTGGAGCGCTGCTCAGTGGAGCCGTATCGACATATGGCTGGCGCGTAGTGATCACCATCAGTCGTTGACTCTCTTTTTGCGCGACCTGGCCCAAACTGTCGTGGAAGAGGACCTGCATGGTCGCGCCACTCACAGTCTTGTCGCCGTTGTTGGTGATCTTGCCTTCGATGTAGGTGACTTGCTGGCCGGCAAAGTTGTCTGCCGTGCTCATGGCGACATCGGAAACCGCCAAACTCGCAGCGTAAGGATCGACGGTTGCGGGTGCCGAATTGGTTTGTCCTCCGCGGGTGAAGATGATGATGACGACAATCGCGACCACTACCGCAGCGGCGCCGATGACGATGGGGCCCAGTGGCGGACGCGACTCATCGCGCTTGCCGCCAATGCTTTCCAGCGACGGAAGTGGAGAGGGCGACTGACCCATGCTCAAGATTTTACGCCTTGCTATTGGCGAAAAACTTCTCGACATCGCTTAAGCTCTGCGCCCGCCGGTAGGGTGGAAGGCTCTCTAAAAACACTCGTCCATACCTCTGCCGCGAAATACGGTTATCCAGCAGCACCAGGGCCCCGCGATCATTGAGGGAGCGGATCAGACGGCCAAAGCCTTGCTTGAGGGTGATGACTGCACTCGGTACCTGGTACTCCATAAAAGCATTGCCGCCATCGGCTAGAATCGCCGCCACACGGGCAGCGACTACGGGATCGTTGGGGACCGCGAAAGGCAGGCGATCGATGATCACGCAACTGAGCTGCTCGCCTTGCACGTCGACTCCTTGCCAGAATGATGCGGTGGCAAATAACACCGAGTTTGGCGTAGTCCGGAATTCTTCCAGCAGGGCGTTGCGCGGGGCGCTGCCCTGCAGCAACATAGGATATTCAAGCTCCCCGAGCAGACGCTCGTAGATGTCGTGCATTTGCGAGTAGCTGGTAAACAGGCAGAAGGCCCGGCCCTGTGTAGTTTCAAGAACCCGCCGCATGACCTGGGCTGCTCGACCGGCGAACTGGTCGCTGCGCGGATCGGGCAAGTCGTCAGGAACATACAGGATCGCCTGCCGCGAGTAATCGAAATGCGAAGGCACCACCAGCGTGCGCGCATGATCGAGACCGAGTCGGCGCTGAATGTACTCGAAGCCGCCACTTACGGCGAGTGTCGCCGAGGTCAGGATTGCGGTATCGAGGTTCTCAAAAAGCGTTTGCCGCAGCAATTGCGACACATCGATCGGTGTCGCTTGCAGAAAGACAAAGCGAGAGCCGGAACGGCCTCGTCCGCCGCCCAGGGCGCCGCGCCGCTCGATCCAGTACACCGTGTTGCGGTCTTGCGACTCGAGAATGAATGAAAGCTGGACTTTCAGCTCTTCGATCCGGCGAGTAAATTGGGCAACTTCCTCCGGTTTCTCTTTGATTCCCTCCAGCTCCGAAGCCAGGCGCGTGATGGCCCGCATGAGCGAGACATACTCGTCTCCATTCTCTTCGAGGAAATCCTGGCGATTGTTGAAGGCGAAGCGGCCTTCGCCGGGAGGAATCAAGCCGAAAAAGAACTGTGCGCGCTCGCGCAGGTTGGCACATGCCTGCAGGACCGTCGCAGGCAGCGTCTTGCGCAACCGCAGCGTGCTCTCGACATCGCGCGCGAGTTCCTCAAAGCGAAGGTTGCCGACGGAAATTCCGAAATAGCTGCTTGCGACTTCTTCCAGTTCATGGGCTTCGTCGAAGATGACAAGGCCCGCCTCCGGCAGTACCCCGGCGTCGGGGGCGCCGTCAGCCTGACGCTTGATCGCCAAGTCAGCAAAGAACAGGTGATGGTTGACGATGATGATGTCGCTCTCAAGCGCGCGACGGCGCATCTCGGTGATGAAGCAGCGCTGAAATTGTGAGCATTTCTGCCCGGTACACGCATCCGCGCGCGCGTCGATCTTGTGCCAGAGCCCGCTGGACTCGGGCAAACCAGCAACTTCGGCGCGATCTCCGGTTTCCGTGTGCTCTTCCCATTCTGCAATCGAGCGATACTGCTCAATTTCCTCGAGCCCACTCAGGATCGGCTGACCTTTGAGGTCGTACAGCTTCTGCCGGCACAGATAATTGTTCCGTCCCTTCATGTAGCAGACCCGCAACTTGCCTTCTCCGTTCGGAAACAGCACCTGTTCCAAAAAAGGAATGTCCTTATGGAAGAGCTGCTCCTGCAGGTTCTTGGTGCCGGTGGAGACGATCACCCGCTGTCCCGAGCGGATTGCCGGCAATAGGTAAGCCAAAGTCTTGCCCGTGCCGGTGCCGGCTTCGACCAGCAGATGGCGTTTGTCTTTCAGCGCCTGCTCGACCGCTTCGGCCATCTGCAGCTGTCCTCGACGAAACTCATAAGCCGGATGGGAACCTGACAGGGTTCCCCCCGGCGCAAAAAACGAGTGCAGCGAGCCAGTCGGTCGCGCAGGTTGAGTGGCAGTCGCGTTTTGGGTGACCGGAGCCAAGGGCTGAAAAGGCGCAAGTGTGGCGCGAATCTCTATAATAAAAGAGGTTTTCGAAAGCACGCTGGAAAACAGGAGCCCGGCCGCCCTCGGCCGGACTTTCGTTTGTGAACTGTTTCATAGAAATCAAAATCCGGCCCGAGGGCGGCCGCTCCTGTGACGTGTTTACGCCTGCCTCAATCAAAACCGGGACACTTGCCATTGTCGGACGTCCGAACGTCGGCAAGAGCACGCTCTTCAATCGCTTGATCAAGAGCCGCCGGTCTATTGTTGGAGATGAACCCGGCATTACTCGCGATCGTTTGTACGGCACAGCCCGATGGAACGGACGCGAGATCCAGGTTGTGGATACCGGCGGAATCATTCCCAACGACAAAGAACTGATCCCCGCCGAAATCTATCGGCAGGCGCGGGTCGCGCTCGATGAGGCCGATGTGGTGGCACTCGTTGTTGACGGTCGAGCGGAATTGACAGCTCCCGATATCGAGCTTGCCCGCTTACTCATTCGCAGCGGCAAGCCAGTGATGCTGGCAGTGAACAAAATCGATTCTCCCAAACTGGAGTCAACAGCGGAAGAATATCGCCGCCTGGGCATTCGCGACTTATTTGCCATTTCGGCAGAGCATGGCAATGGTATCGGCGAGCTGCTCGATGCGGCCCTCCACCTGATGCCGGAGGTGCCGGGTTCAGAGCCGCCCCTTGTCAACCATAAGGAGAGCAGTGAAGCTTCGGTGGAAGCTGTGCCTGCAATCCGGGAGACTAAGATCGCAATCATCGGGCGGCCTAATGTGGGCAAATCGACTCTGCTCAACCAGCTCACTGGAAGTTCGCGAGCGATTGTCTCTCCCGTGGCCGGTACCACCCGCGACGCGGTCGATGAAGTAGTTGAGCGCAGCGGGAAATCGTACCGCTTCATCGATACTGCCGGCATTCGCCGCAAGGGCAAGACGAAGTTGATGGCTGAAAAGCTTTCGGTTGTAATGGCGCGCAAACACCTCGAAGCCGCCGATGTCGCGCTGCTGGTAATCGATGCCACCGAAGGAATCACCGCACTCGACGCCACTATCGGCGGATATGCGCACGAGAGCGGACGCTCGGTGGTCATCGTGGTCAACAAATGGGACCTGGTCGGACCGGCTCGCAACGACGGCAAGCGGTCGGCAGACCAGACTGCATTCGAGCAGCAACTTCGCGACTCTGTGAAGTATCTGAACTATGCCCCCGTTGTCTTCATCTCAGCGTTGAGCGGCAAGAATGTCGATCGCCTCTTTGCAATTGTGCAGCGAGTTGGGGAAGAACGGCGCAAGCGAATCAGCACGGGCGAGATGAATCGCTTCCTGAAAAACGTCGATTTCGAACGCGCCTCATCACCCGGCGGCGACTTGAGGATCCAATACATGACGCAAGCTGCAGTGGCGCCGCCAACATTTGTGGTGTTTACAAACCGTCCGGGGAAGCTGCACTTTGCCTATCAGCGCTTTTTAGAGAACCAGATTCGCAAAGCGTTTGGATTTGAGGGCAGCCCAATTTGGATCAAGACTCGAGGGAAAGAGAAATAACGGAGCGATGCTCGACTCTGCCCGGTAGGTCGATCGCGTCCGACAGTCCACTACAAGAACCATCGATGGAAATTATTCTAAGCAGCATCGAAGCGAGGGTTTTGGGCGCGCTGATTGAAAAAGAGATCACCACGCCTGACTACTATCCATTGTCACTGAATGCGCTCATCAATGCTTGCAATCAGAAAAATAACCGCGAGCCGGTGATGAACCTGGACGAAGCCGCGGTGCGCTCAGCGTTGAGTGCACTTCAGGCAAAGCGTCTGGCCAGCCCAGTCAACAGCGCCGACAGCCGAGTGACGAAATATGAGCACCGCCTTCAGGAAGTCTTCAATTGCAACCGCCGGGAAATCGCGGTTCTGTGCGTGCTGCTGCTGCGCGGGCCCCAAACTGCGGGCGAGTTGCGCGGACGAAGCGAGCGCATGTTCCACTTCGAAGAGCTCTCGGATGTACAGTCCACGTTACAGCACCTGATCGAACGCGACCCGCCGCTCGCGAGAATCCTGGCCCGCCAACCCGGAACCAAAGAGCCGCGCTACATGCATCTGCTGTCGGGAGACACTGAGCCAGTTCACGCTCCTGAGCAGAATCAAGAAATAGGAACGACTGAACCAGGCAGCGGCGAAAAAATTGCCGCGCTGGAAATAGAGATTGCGGAACTTCGGAGAGAACTACGTAATCTTCAACAGCAGTTCACGGCACTGAAAGCACAGTTCGAATGAAGCCCGACTTTTCACAATGGAAGTGAACTCTAATGCCGAGCCTGCGCCACCGTTTGCGTTGACAGGTACGCTTGCGCGGTCTTTACCTGCGTGAGATCCGGATCGGCATGCGACCATGCCGCGAGGAAGTCGCGATAGGCTTTCGCTGCCTGATCGCGCTTGCCTTCCTTCTCCCACGCATTCGCAATCCCATACAGCGCGAAACCGGAATGCGGACGCTCGACCAAGTCCTTGGTGTAAGCATCACGTGCTTCAGCGAACTTCCCGGCCTGAATGAGAACTTCCCCGAGCACTTCGAGCGGTGGGCGCGAGTACTGCGGAGGCTCCGAGTATCCGAGCTCAGTCTCGTCTTTGCCGGCGCGCTCGAGCAGCTTGCGTGCAGTGTCGAGGTCACCCTTCGCAGCGCTGATCTGTCCGCGCAGCTCCAGCGAAGCCGTGCCTAATAGCTTGACGACGCGATCGCGGGAATGTTTGTTCTCCTCATCCACGTCTTCCTTGGAGAGCCGCCACAACAGCGCGTCCAGCATGCCGGATTGTTGCTCCGCCTCTGCGGGCTGGCCGCTCTGCGCAGCCTTCATACCCCGCGCGTAGGCGAGCAGCCCATCCCGATATCCACGGGCCCAGACGCTGAGCTTGCTATCGGGTACTCCGAAATCAAGAGGATGCGCAACGGCGGTGTCCCAATCACCGAAGCGGATCGCCAGCCTCTCCTCGGTGCTGCCCACCTGCAGAACATAGAAATTCGGATTCCCGGAATGGTCTGGATCGTCGTAGAGACCCGCGAGCTGCTTTGCGTGTTCCTGCGCTTCCTGGTAGCGGCCTTCTTCCGCGCAATCGGCGATGAGATAGCTGATGTTGTGCGCGTAGTTCCAGTCGTTCGCTGGGCTCACGTGCTGGCGCTCCATGTAGTCGCGGTCGACGCGCATGGAATTCAGGAAGATCTGGCGCGCCCGCTCGTAGTCGCCAACGCGATAGAAGATGTGTCCGGGCATATGCACCATATGTCCGGAGGCAGGTGCAAGCGGTCCAAGCCGCTCGGCCGATGCAATCGCCCACTCTGGGTGGCTGGATTCAACGGCGTGGATCCAATAATGGTTCGCGGCGGCATTGTCGGGATGTTGCGCTAGTAACTCGCGTAGCATCTCCTGTCCATAGACAGAGCCGGTGCGCGGCGAGCCGTCATCGTCATAGCCGTGATTCAACGAGAGCGCGTATAAAAGCCGGGCATCGAGATCGTCAGGATAGTGATCGATGAGCGCTTCCATCTCCTTCGCAAATTCCTTATCGGCGTCATCAGACTTATCATCATTTGATTTGGCATACGCGCGGATGTAGCGCTGCTCGTGATCGGAGGCTTTCGGCGCAAGTTCCTCCGCCTTCTTCATCTCGGCTTCGGCCTGGTCTTTGGCTGTCAGCGAGGTCAGCGCCTGGGCAATTCCCCAATGACAAATCGCGCAGTCGGGATCCAAGCGCACTGCCTGCTCGAACGCGCGCAGCGCCTCGTAATCCCAGAAGCAGTGCAGTAACGCAAGCCCCTGATCAAACCACTGCTGCGCCTCGGGAGACTTGGTGGTAATGGCGAGATGAGTATGTCCAATGCCGTCAAGGTGCTGTGGCGCCGGCAGCTTGGCCAAGTCGATGCGCACGGCTTCCGTCGCGTGATGATGCGGAGCTTGCGCAAAGGCGCAAGCAGAAGCCATGGCAAGAAAAAGTGCGAGAACTTTCAAGCGAGTCTCCACGAAAACTGTACCACTTGCCCGTGATTTGAAGAGTGCCCATGAGGGCAGTCCGAAAACAAGGATTTCTGCCGATTCCCCACCAATCAACTGTGGTCAAGTTTAATGATCCGACAGACTCGCTCCATTCCTCGCTCAGCCGCTTCGGGGTGGTAGCGGTCGCGGAGCTCGATCACGATCTGAATGCGCTCGGCAGGTGTCAAGCTCATATCGAAACGGGCACTGGCCGTGTCGTGTTCGCGGAAGCTGGAAAACACCTGGACTACTTTGTCCATGTCCGAGACTATACTTCTGACTCGCTTTTGGACTTGAAAATTTAACGCACTTCGATTAGCCGCTCGCCTTCCGAAAGCTTTCTAACGATGAGGGGCAGCAAAGGCTCCAACCACGTCTGCAGGGCACGATTGGAGCAGTTACCGATGCGAAGCCACACGATCGCCGGACCAAGACGGCCGCGCCGAACCCACTCGGCAAAATCCTCGTCCTTACTGATGATCACTGCCCCTGCCTTCACTGCATAATGCCAAACTGCTCCATCGCTGCTTCGCGCAAGATCGATATCAAGAACGTGCTCCGCAAAATGATCGTGTTGACACAACCACTTGGCCAAGCCAGCCGGCAACTGCGTATCGAGCAGGAAGCGCACAGATTCAAGAGTTTGTCAGGACGGGGTAGTTGACTTGGTCTGCGGCAAACTCCAGGCAGGCGCGAATATCCTCGTTTTCAAGAAAGGCATAATCCTTGAGAATTTCATCTTCCGACACGCCAGCCGCGAGCATGTCGAGTATGTCCTTCACTCGGATGCGGTAGTGCCGAATACAAGGCCGTCCACCGCACTGCTCGGGATCAAAGGTGATGCGATCTGCGTATTTCATGACCGTAGATTTGCGAACAGGAATTCTAATTTCCTACGCTCCCGCCGCCAGGGATTTGCCCCGCTTGTTATCGGCAGGTTGGAATCGACCAATCAGGTATTCCTCTAGCGCGGCCGCTTCAAATGCCATGCCCATCGGGACTGGCACCGTCACAATATACATTGGCCTCTCGCTCCAATTGATATCTTTAATCCGGCATCGGCGTGCAGGCTTGTCGTAGCCAAAATAATCAGAAAGTCTGTCACCCAAAAAATTGTTCATCGAAGCCTTCCCAATGTATAACGGCTCGCTGCAATCTTGTCCGAAAATTACGTAGACACCCTGACGCTCATTGTAAGGCCATGTGTCTGGCCAGCTTCGCTCAACGGGTATTGATCCCGTACCCTCCTCAGGAAACAAGCTATAGAGGCCGCTCATTTCTAATCGGAACCCGCTGGGCCGGTACTGTGAGCAATATTGATCGAGAGCTGCTCTAAGAGCACGTAATCCGTCAATTCCTGTGTTTAGGTCCGTGATTTCTCATCCTCCGCAGGTTCAGGATTTGTTCGCGAAAGTCGAGACATAGTACAACCGAGACGCTCAGACCGGCAACTCACGCTCGGTCTTCACTTCATCATCAGTTTTCGCCCGGAGGCGGGCGATTTTAGATAGGAGGCTATCGGTTGCTCGTTATTTGTGGCGTGCTACGTTTCTAGCATTCTGTGAATCCGTGTGATCCGTGCTTCTATCCGTGTTATCCGCGTGAGATGTTGCTCTTGATTTTCGGCCGAGAAAAGGAAAAGGCCGCATTCATTTCTGAGTGCGACCTTTATTTATGCCGGCGATGACCTACTCTCCCACACAGTTTCCCGTGCAGTACAATCGGCCCGGCGGGGCTTAACTTCCGTGTTCGGGATGGGAACGGGTGTGACCCCCGCGGTATGATCACCGACTTCGGTTCGCGACTATCAGCACCATCCCTGCTGACAGGCTGTCCGGTTTCTTGCCCCTGACAGGCGCGAAATCTGCGAAGTCATCAGTACTCAGTTTTCAGTCGTCAGCAAAAGCTGAGTACTGATGACCAAATACTGATAACTGATTTCTCACAACTGAATCGATTTTGGGAAGCTTCGAAGCTGCGCAGCCTCGAAGCCAGTCAGTCCTCAGCGTTAGCTGTTTTTCTGAATACTGAGAACTGAATACTGATTACTGGCGGCGCGAGCGCCGCCATGCGCTGAATAAATTTTATGGTCAAGCCGAACGGGCGATTAGTATTTGTAAGCTGAAACCATTGCTGGCCTTATACTTCAAACCTATCAAACTGGTGGTCTTCCAGTGCCCTTCTTCACCCTTTTGGGTTGGGAGATCTCATCTTGTGGAGTGCTTCACGCTTATATGCATTCAGCGTTTATCACAACCGAACTTGGCTACCCAGCCGTGCCATTGGCATGACAACTGGAACACCAGAGGT